>NZ_JBIDCI010000014.1:0-236003 GCF_043204535.1 Streptomyces sp. NPDC047853
GGGCCCCTTTGCCCTGGGGGGGGGTGGTTGTGACCCGGGGGGGGGCCCCGCCGGGGTCCGCGGCGTACACGGGGTCGGGGTCCGACTTCTCACCCGCGGGGCCGCGGGGGGCCCCCGCCCGCGGCGGGGCCCCCCCACGACCGGCACGAGGGTGGTCCGATGCAACGCGTCTGTTTTCTTCTGAAGGTCCGCGCCGGAATGGTCGCCGAGTACCGCGAACGCCACCGGGACGTGTGGGCCGACATGCGTGCCGCGCTCTCCGGGGCCGGCTGGCACAACTACTCCCTCTTCCTGCGGGAGGACGGCCTGCTCGTGGGCTACCTGGAGACCGAGGACTTCGAGGCGGCCCGGGCCGCCATGGCCGCGACCGAGGTGAACGCGCGCTGGCAGGCCGAGATGGCGCACTTCTTCGAGGAACTCGACGGGGAGGCCCCCGACGCCGCCATGCGTCCCCTCACCGAGGTCTTCCACCTGGCGTGAACCGGAGCACCGCCTTCGTCGGCATCAAGGACGTGGCCCGGGAGGCGGGTGTCTCGGTGGGCACCGTCCCCCACGTGCTCAACCGGCCCGGCCGCGTCTCGCCCCGGACGCGGCGCCATGTGGAGCTGGTGATCGCGCGCCTCGGTTACGTGCGCAGCGAGTCCGCGCGGCAGCTGCGTGCGGGCCGCAGCCGTGTCGTGGCCGTGCTCGTCCTCGACATGGGCAACCCCTTCTTCGTCGACCTGGCCCAGGGGGCCCAGCGCACGGCCCGGGAGGCGGGCCTCGCCGTCACGCTGTGCAACAGCGCGCAGAGCGCGCGGAAGGAGGCGGAGTACCTCGAACTCTTCGCCGAACAGCGGGTCCGCGGGGTGCTGGTCACCCCCGCCGACCCCAGTGGGCGCAGCCTGGCCGGCTTCCGCCGGCACGGCATCCCCTTCGTTCTCGTGGACCGGGTGGCCGAGGACGCGACGGGCTGTTCCGTCTCGGTGGACGACGTCACCGGTGGCGCCCTGGCCGTCCGCCACCTCACCGGTGCGGGCCACCGCTCCCTCGCCTACGTCAGCGGGCCGCCCCACCTCGGGCAGGCGCGGGACCGCAGGACGGGGGCACGGGAAGCCGTCGCCCAGGCCGGCCTGTCCCCCGCGGCCCTGCGGGAGATTGCCACCGAGCGCCTGGACGTGGCCGCCGGACGGGACGCGGGGGCCGGACTGCTGGGTCTGGCGGAGCGGCCCACCGCCGTCTTCTGCGCCAACGACCTGCTGGCCCTCGGAGTGCTCCAGTTCATGTACACGGCCGGGGTCAAGGTCCCCGACGACCTGGCCCTCGTCGGGTACGACGACATCGAGTTCGCCGCCGCGGCGACCGTACCGCTGACCTCGGTCCGCCGGCCCGCGCGGGCGATGGGGGCCACGGCCGCCGACCTGCTGCTCCAGGAGGCCGGCGACCGGGCGGCCGGACACCGTCACGAGCACGTGGTGCTCCAGCCCGAGCTGGTCGTCCGCGGTTCGAGCCTCCCGGGACGGTGAGGGCGCCGGACGGGCGCCGGTCACGGGCCGGGCGGCGTCCCGGACGACGGGGTCTGCTCCGACCAGATGACCTTGCCGGTCTCGGTGTAGCGGGTCCCCCAGCGGTCGGCCATCTGGGCCACGAGGAAGAGGCCGCGCCCTCCCTCGTCGGTCGTGGCCGCGTAGCGCAGGTGCGGTGCGGTGCTGCTGCCGTCGCAGACCTCGCAGACCAGGGTCCGGTCGTACAGCAGGCGCACCCGGACCGGGTCGGTGCCGTGGCGCACCGCGTTGGTCAGCAACTCGCTGAGGATCAGCTCGGTGACGAAGGCCTCCTCGTCCAGGCCCCACTCGGCGAGCCGGTGGGTGACCTCGCGGCGGACGCGGGAGACGACCGCCGGGTCGCGTTCGACGTCCCAGACGGCCACCCGGGACGGGTCGAGGACGCGGGTGCCGGCCACCAGGAGCACCACGTCGTCGGCGCTCCGGTCGGTCGGCAGGCGGGCCAGCACCTCGGCACACGTCTCCTCGGGGGTGCGGCCGGCCCGGGTGAGCCCCCGCCGCAGCAGCTCGACGCCCTCGTCGACGTCCCGGCCGCCGCTCTCCAGCAGTCCGTCGGTGTACAGCACCAGCCGGCTGCCTTCGGGCACGTCGAGGTCGACCGCCTCGAAGGGCAGGCCGCTGCCGACGCCGAGCGGCAGTCCGACGGGGCTGTCGGGGAAGCGGACCGATCCGTCGGGCAGCACCAGCGCGGGGCCGGGATGTCCCGCCCGGCTCAGGGAACACCGGCCCGCCACCGCGTCGTAGATCGCGAAGAGGCAGGTCGCCCCGGCGATCTCGGCCCGGTCCGGGCCGGCCTCGTGATCGAGCCGGGAGACCAGCTCGTCGAGGCGTGCGAGGAGTTCGTCGGCCGGCAGGTCGAGGGCGGCGAAGTTGTGCACGGCGGTCCGCAGCCGCCCCATGGTGGCGGCGGCGTGCAGACCGTGCCCCACCACGTCGCCGACCACCAGGGCGACCCGGGCGCCCGGCAGTGCGATGACGTCGAACCAGTCCCCGCCCACCCCGGCTTCGGCCGGCACGTACCGGTAGGCGACGTCGAGGGCGTTCTGCTCGGGCAGTCCGCTCGGCAGGAGGCTGCGCTGGAGGGCCACGGCCGTCTCGTGCTCGCGGGTGTAACGGCGGGCGTTGTCGATGCACGTCGCCGCTCTGGCGGCCAGTTCCCGGGCGAACGCCTCGTCGTCCTCGACGAACGGCTCCGGGTTCTCCGAACGCCAGAAGTTGACCATGCCGAGGACCACGCTGCGCGCGTGCAGGGGGACGGTCAGGACGCTGTGGAAGCCGTACGCGACGACACGCTCGGCGTGCTCGGGGTCGCTGCCGTACCAGCCGAGCGCCACGTTCACGTCCGCTTCGGGCAGGGAGTGCCGCGCGGTGCCGCCCAGAGAGCCGGGGCTGGTGGGCACCGTGCCGGTCACCCGGCCCGGCGGGTGCAGGGGGTGGTCCTCGTGCAGGCCGGCGACGGCGGCCCGCCGCATCCGGACGAGCGGCCCCTGCGACTCCCGCGGCTCGTCCCCGCGGAACACCGACTCGACCAGGTCCACGGTGGTGAAGTCCGAGAACCGCGGGGTGGCCACCCGGGTCAGTTCCTCCGCGGTCGTGGTGACGTCCAGGGTGCTGCCGATGCGCGCGCCGGCCTCGTAGAGGAGCAGGAGGCGCTCCCGCACCGCCTCCACCCGGCCGAGGACCGCGCGCAGCTCCGTCGTGTCCCGCAGGGTGGCGACGGCGCCGGGCGGCCCACCGTGGTCGCCGGTGATCCGCACGTTGACCGCGAGGAGCCGGTCCTCCACCGGCACCACCTCGTCGGTGACGGGCCGGCCGGACGCCAGGAGTTCGGCGATCCGCGGGTGCAGTCCCGACTCGGCGAGCGGGCGCTCCTCGGCGTCCGCCGGGAGTCCGAGCAGCCTGCGGGCCTCGTCGTTGGCCAGCACCAGCCGCTGCCCGCCGTCGGCGATCACGACGCCTTCCCGCACGGCGTGCAGCACCGCGTCGTGGTGCTCGTACATCCGGGTCATCTCGCCGGGACCGAGCCCGCGGGTCTGCCGGGACAGGCGCCGGTTCACGAGCGCCGAGCCGCCGACGGCCAGGAGGAGGGCGGCGGCGGTGCCGGCGAGGATGACCGGCATCTGGCGTTCGGCGGACTCGTTGACGTCGCTGACGGTGATCTCGACGGCCACGAGCCCGGCGACCGAGCCGTCGCTCCGGAAGACGGGCACGACCGAGTCGACGGCCGGACCGACGCTGGCGCTCAGCTCCCTGGTCACGGGAACGCCCTGGGCCGCCTCCTCGTACGGGCCCAGCACGCGCTTGCCGATCAGGCCCGGATCGGGGTGCGTGTACCGGATTCCCCGGGTGTTCGACACGACGACGAAGGCGACGTCGGCCGCCTCGCGGACCGCTTCGGCGCGGGGCTGGAGCACGGCCGTGGGGTCGGGGCCGTCCAGCGCCTCGGCGGTTCCCGGGGCGTTGGCGAAGGTCTGCGCGACCGACAGCGTCCGGTCCCGGGCCGCCTGGGTGCTGTCCCGCCGGACCTGGAGCACCAGTGCCACGACGGCCGCGGCCGCGAGCAGCACGACGAGCACCAGTTGCAGCAGGAACACCTGTCCGGCGACGGTCCGCACCTTCGGCCCGCGTGCTGACACTCGCCGTGCGCGAATCACGAACATATGCCTCATTATGGGCACGGCTGGACGGCCCGAGTCCGCGACACCGCGGGGGTTCGGCCCACCGTCCCCGCGAGGGGCACCTGCGGACCGCCGTCAGCGGCCCCGCCTCCCGCGGCACGGGCGGGGCAGCCCACGCCGTCCGCGTTCCCCGAGGCGGGGCGCCCGAGCGCCTCGTCACACGGCCCGCTCCGGGATCGCGGGAAGGACCTTCTCCGCGATGTCGAGCAGGGCGCTGTCCTCCGGGAGGGTTCCGGACTCGCTCCACACGGTGATGTCGTAGTAGCCGCCCCGGTCCTTGCCGTCGAAGGCCACGGAGAGCGTCCTGGCCAGGGGGCCCTGTTCGACCGGTCCGCCCGTTCCGCCGCTCCCGAGGTCGAACTCGATCCTCATGGTGTGGTCCGAGGCGAGGACCGCTGGGCGGCCGAGGACCGTGAGCGTCCTGACGTCCGTCTCCTGACCGAACTCCATCAGCTTGACGTACTGGGCGATCGACAGCTCGTTGTACGTGGCCGAGACGTTCACGGTGTAGGTGTCGAACTGGACCTCGGCCTCCGGTTGGGCGACCTTGCCATCGGTCAGCGGGGCGGTGTTGCTGGTGCCGGACGCCACGGTGGCGGTCTCCGCGGGCGTTCCGAGGAGCTGGGCCAGGTCGGGCCGGTTGAGCGCCTCGCACAGTTCCTCGCCGGTGGCGGCCCGGGGTGTCTTCGCGTAGGCGCTCGGCAGTTCCGTGTCCTCGCTGTCCTCGCCGCTCGCACACGTGGCGGCCCGCGGCGCGCCGGTGTTCTCGGAGGGGAGCAGCTCCCCCAGCCACAGCGCGGCCCCGAGCGCCGCGAACACGGCCACGGCAGCGACGGCCTGGCCCCAGGCGCTGGGCTCCTTCTCCCGCGCGACCGGGGCGGGCCGCGGCGCGGCCGGAGCCGGGGCCGGCGACTGGGACGCGGGCTGCGGCTGCGGCTGCGGCTGCGGGGCGGCGTCGGTCGCCGTCCCGTCCGCGGGCACCACCGGGGCGGGGTTCCGGCGGGCGCGGAAGGCCCGGACCACCGTGCGGACGCGGACCGCCGTGAAGACCAGGAACACCGTCCCGATCCCGGCCGCCGGCCATGAGCCGTCCTGCACGGCGAGATACATGATGCGCACGCCGAAGACGGACCCGACCAGGATGAGCAGCGGCTCGCGGACCCAGAAGGGCAGGAGACGGAGGAGGAAACCGAGCATCCGGTGATCTCACCAGCACAAGATCGCGTTGGCTGTGGTGGAGGCCACAGTTCCGGCCCGGGACCGAACTGTGATGGAACAGGGCCTCCTGCGCACCCGCCCCTGTCCTCAGACCACCGTCACGGGGTGCCGCACCACGGCGTCGAAGAGGTACCCCTGGGTGTTGAAGACGGTGGTGTCCGGCTGGGTGCGGCCTGCCGTGTCGGTGGCGCGGGCGAGCAGGTGCGTGGGGCCGGGTGCGGTGGGCGTCCAGGGAAGGGACCAGCGGGACCACGTGCCGGATCGCGGCCGGTCGCGCAGGCGGGCCCGCCGCCAGCTCGCCCCGCCGTCGGTGCTGACGTCGACCCGTCTGACGCCACCCGCACCGGACCAGGACCGGCCGTGCAGCACCTGCTCCTCCCCCACCGGGAAGCTCGCTCCGCTCGCCAGCTCGAAGGCGCTCTTGACCGTCTGCCGGGTGAGCGGCGCGCTGCCCTCCTCCGGGTGGGCGGGGCCGAACAGCCGGTAGAAGGTGGTGTTCCACGGCGAGTACAGCGGTTGCGCCGACACCTGGATGTCACCGACCCATTTCACCGACGCGATCCCCACCCACGAGGGCACCAGCACCCGCACCGGGTATCCGTGGTCGTACGGCAGCGGCTCGCCGTTCATCTCGTAGGCGAGGAGCACGTCGTCCAGGGCCTTGCCCAGCGGCAGGGGGCGACGCACCCGGCCGAGGTTCTCCCCGCCGCTCACGTACTCGGCGTCCAGGCCACGGGGTTGGACGTCCACCGCGTACGCGGACAGTCCGGCCCTGCGCAGCACGTGGGACAGGCGGACACCGCGCCAGCGGGCCACGCCCACCGCGCCCAGCGTCCAGGCGGTGCCGGTGGGCGTCTCGCCCTGCTGCGTCGCGTAGTGGCTGCGGCCGTTTCCGGCGCACTCGACGAAGGCGGTGCGGGTCGTGGAGGGCAGGGCCCGCAGGTCGTCGTAGCCGAACTCCACCGGCCGCCCCTCGGCCGGCTTGCCGCGCAGTCCGTCGCCCCACAGCCTCAACCGCCAGTCGGCGGCGTCCAGGACGGGCGTCGCCGTGTGGTTGCGGACGAAGAACAGGTCGTTCGGGGTGTGGTGGCCGGTCCCGCGCAGCGCCTCCCAGCGGGTCTCGGCGTTGGTGCCGCGCGGGATGAACCAGTCCGGTGGCAACGGCTTGACGATCGGCGAGTCGACGGCGCGGGCCGGGGCGGTCGCCGGGAGCGCGGTGGCGGCGGCGGTCGCGGCGAGCAGGGTGAGCAGCCGGCGGCGCGTGACCCCGTCCGCTCTGGCTTCTCCGGCAAGCCACTGGCGCAGCCTGCGCTGGTCGTAGGCGGTCTCGTGGTGGGCGGCGGAACCGGCAGCAGACATGGCAGTCCTCGGCATGTGTGGGAGAGGGGGCCCGGCCATGGCGCGGCCGACGCCGGCGCACCGGCACGCACGGGAGGGTCGGCGGGCAGGCCCCGGGGAGGCCGGCGGCGCACGCGTCGCGCGACCGACGGAAGAGGGGGGGCGAACCGGAGAGGTCGATCAGCCGTGGAGCCGACACAGCGCGGCGGCCACGCGGACGAGGTCCACGGCGCGGCGACGGGTCAGAGGCTCCGAAGGAGGCATGACGGGATGCAATCACCCGGCACGGTGGGTGTCAATGGGCGTCTCGGGCGCGGTGGTTGGGGCCTGCCCGGGCGTCGGGGCGGGCTCGGGGGACCCGGCGGCGGGGCGGCGTTCCCCGGCCCTCGCCTGACGCGCGCGAGGCGGTCAGCGCCCTTCGGCCTCGTCCCGTGCGTCGAAGGCTTCGCGCGCGCGCTCGACCGCGGGCATGTTCCGCGAGGCCCAGGCCAGCAGCACGTCGACGGGGTGCCGAAGGGTCTTGCCGAGCGGCGTGATCCGGTACACGACCGCCACCGGGCGGGTGGAGACGACCTCGCGCTCGATCACGCCGTTGCGTTCCAGTCGCCGGAGCGTCGCGGTCAGCGACTTCTGCGTGACCTGGGGGATGGCCCGGCGCAGTTCGTTGAAGCGGCACGGACGTTCGCAGAGTTCGTTGAGGATGCTGAGCGACCACTTGTCGAGGATCTGGTCGAGCAGTTCGCGGTGCGGGGCCTCGATGACGAGTTCCTCGTCGGTATCCATGACGAAACCTGGTCTCGTTGAAGTGTCCTTCTTCCACTAAGTAGCTTACCGATACCTACTCCGTCGCTCGTGAGGAAGAAGAAGATGACCGTTCAGTACTTCACCCCGGACGGCATGCTGCAGCCGACCCCCTACCACCACGTCGCCGTGGGCACCGGGACGAGACACGTCCACGTCAGCGGGCAGATCGCGCGCCGGGCCGACGGAACCCCCGTGGCGCCCGACGATCTGGCCGGGCAGGTCGCCCAGGCGCTGCGCAACACCTCGATCGGCCTGGCGGGCGCGGGAGCGTCCTTCGCCGACGTCCTGCGCCTGACGTTCTACGTGACGCGGTGGAGCCCGGAGAAGATCGGTGCGTTCATGGACGGCGTGGAGGCCGTCGCCGACGAACTCGGACTCCTCTCCCCCATGCCGCCGTCCTCCCTCATCGGCGTCGAGTACCTCTTCGAGCCGGACGTCCTCGTCGAGGTCGAGGCAACGGCGCTCCTCGACTGATCCGTGCGGGGCGGAGCCTCCGGGGCGGCGCAGCTCCGGTGGACCGCCCGCCCGCACCGCACGCACCGCGCGAACACGGGCGGGCCCGACCCGACCCGATCCGGACCGGCCGAAACCGGGACCGGGACCGGGACCGGGACCGGGCCCAGTCGAGCCGCGGATGCCTGGGACGGAGGCCGAGGCCGTGGAGGACATCCCCGCGAGAGCGACAAGAATCCCCAGGGTGAGTCCCCCCGCGCTTTCCGCAGCGGGCCCGGTACCAACTACCCGTCGCTCGGCCAGGTCCATCGGGGCCAGGGCTTCGACGTGGTGGAGCTGAGCGGCGACTGGTTCAAGGGCACCTTGTGGGGCGGTCCGTCGAACGTCTGGATCCACTGGGCCTACCTCGACATGTAGCCCAGCGCCACTGCCCGCTGTCCGAGTGCCGGCCCGCACGGACGAAGCGGCTGGGTCCGGACCGAGGACCCAGCCGTGCGGCGTTCACGGCAGCGAGACGCGTACCGACACGCGGCGCCGGCCAGCAGCTCCGCGCCTGTTCCACGCACCGGCACCGGTGCCCGTCTGGTCGTGTCGATCTGGAATCCGTACGGACGGCCGTGGGACGGACGGTTCGGCAGAACCGTTCAGCGGTCCGTCGAGCAGGACCGGTCAGTGACCGGCCACCGTCCCGGACAGCTCGTTGGTGCCCTTCGGCAGCGTCACGGATGTCAGCTTCTCGCCCGAGTCCAGGTCGAGGGCGTGCAGTTGGCGCTTGCCCGGTTCGGAGACGTAGGCCGTGTGGTCACGGACGAACAGGGTGGGCCTGGGCTGCTGCCAGTCCAGGGGCTCGGTCCAGTCGCCGACGGCGTCGATCCTCTTCTCGACCTTGCCGGTCTCCGGGTCGATGACGTGCAGGACGCCGTTGGTGCCGAGTACCAGGGCCTCACCGTGCGGGCCGCGGGCGAGGGAGCGGAAGGAGTAGCTGGTGCCGAGGTCGACGAGCTTCATCTTCGCGGTGCGGGTGTCGATCAGCGATATGCGGGTCGGCCGCTCCAGCTCCGCCTCGGGGTCGGTCTTGTAGTCGCCCAGGAGGATCGGGGAGGCGCCGCTGCCGGCCTGGTTGCCGGTGCGGGCGTAGTCGTCGGGGGCGTCGACCTTGGTGAACTTGCCGTCCTTGTAGAGCAGGACGCCGTCCTCGCAGCCGAGTCCGACCACGTCGCCCTGGGCGGCGGCCTCACCGTGCACGCCGGGGCAGTCCTCGGAGCGCGCGAGCTCCCTGTCGTTCTTGTCCAGGACGAGGGCGCCCGTGCGCTTCTCCTCGGTGCCCAGCGTGGTGACGAGTTCGCCGCCCGCCAGTTCGATGGCGACACCGTGGTGGGGCTCGGCGGAGGTGTAGGTGCGGCCCTCCGGCTGCTTCCCGCCGGCCAGGTCGGCGGGGTCGAAGACGTTCACCTCGCCCGTGCCGTCGGTGAAGAGCACCGTCCTGCCGCCGTGCCGTACGACGTGACCCGGCTTGGCACCCTTGAACTCGGCGCCGGTGAACTCCTGCCGGGCGGCGTCGAACACGCGGAAGCCGGTGTCGGTGGAGACGATGACGTGGTCCTCGTCACCGGCCGGGTTGATCCGGTTGAAGCCGGGCAGTTCGACGGTCTTCGCCAGTTTCAGGGTCTCGCCGTCGAGGACGTAGAGGCCCCCGTCGTAGGAGGCGACGACCGGGTTCTTGACGGCAGCGGCCTCGTTGCTCTTCGTCTGCTTCTTCGGCTCGGCGTCGGAGGAGGCGTCGTCGTTGCCGCCGCAGGCGGTCAGCGTCATGGCCGCCGCCAGGACGAGTGCCGTGCCGGTGAGCGTTCTGGCGCGTGTCGACCTGTTCATCGCGTGTCTTTCCTCTCCGGCCCTCAGGGCGCGGGGTTGGGTGGTGGAACGGCCGGCGTGTTCGGTTCGCCGGGCCGCGGGGAAGCTCGTTCAGTCGCCGGTGAGGCCGCCGGCCACGGCCGAGGTGTTGGCGCGCATCATCTCCAGGTAGGTGCCGGCGCCCTTGCCCTTCTCGGTCAGCGACTCGGAGTACAGCGGGACGACGTCGACGTCGCCGCCCATCTCCTGGCGCAGCACCTCGGCGAGCCGGGTGGGCTGGGAGGAGTCGGCGAAGACGGTGCGCACGCCGGCCGCCTCCATGGCCTGGGTGAGGGAGCGCAGGTCGGAGGAGCTGGGTGAGGCGAGGGTGGTGCCGCTGGGGATGACGGCGCCGATCACCCGGAAGCCGAAGCGGTCGGCGAGGTAACCGAAGACGTGATGGTTGGTCACCAGGGCGCGCCTGTCCTCGGGGACGGCGTCGAAGGACTTCTCCATCCAGGTGGTGAGGTCGGCGAGTTGTCCGTCGTAGCGTGCCGCGTGGGCCCGGACGGCCTTCTCGTCCACGCCGTCCACGTGTTCGGCGACCTGGTCGGCGATCAGGCCGGCGGCCTTGCGCACCCGGTCGGGGTCGGTCCAGAAGTGCGGGTCGGGTTCGCCGGCCGCCTCCTCGGGGCCGCCCTCCTGCCCGGTGTGGAAGGTGAGCGGGTCGGCCGCCTCGCCTGCCGCGAAGGTGGCCACGCCGGACTCGCGGGCCGCTTCCACGTGCCGCAGTACGTTCTCCTCGAGGCCGAGCCCGTTGTAGACGACCAGGTCCGCGTTCTCCAGCTCCGCGGCCTGCACGGCCGACAGCCCGAAGGAGTGCGGGTCGGCGTTGGGCTTCATCAGGACACTGACGTCCGCCTCGTCCCCGACGATCTCCCGGGTGATGTCGCCGAGGATGTTGGTGGTCACCACGACCCGGGGACGTTCGCCGCCACCGCCCGCGCAGCCGGTCGCCGTGCCGACGAGGACGGAGAAGCTGACCAGGGTCACCAGCAGGGCACGGACCCGGGCCGCCCCCACCCGCACGCTCATCGGCCCGTCTCCACCATCAGGGACGGCCTGACGTCCAGGTCGAAGGTGCGGGCCACGCGGAGGTCGTCGTTGTAGTCGATCTCGTACACGCGCCTGCCCTCGGGGTCGTTGAGGTAGGCGCGGCTGCGGTCCACCTCGATCACCGGAGTGGTGGTGCTCCCGGGCCCGCTTTCGGGGAGGTCCTTCAGCAGGGGGTCGGTGACCGTGGTCTCCTCGCCGGCGGATATGTCGTAGCCGTGCAGGGCTCCGTCGGTCTCCAGGACCAGCAGCGGTGCGCCTTCACCGGCGGTGTTCGCGGCGACCACGGGGCCGGTCTTCACCCGGGTCCAGGTGCCCTTGGTGACGTCCAGGACCCAGACGGCGTCCTTGCCCGCGGGCGCCGTGAGGGTGCTGCTGCCGGGGCGGTGCCGGAACTCGGTGGCACGCTCGTGCCGCGGCACGTCCTGACCGTAGGGGATCTTCTCGGCGGTGAAGGTGCCGTCGTCCTCGTGGACGAGCAGGGCGCCGTCGGCGCAGCCGAGGACGATCCCACGCCGGGTCAGCGCGTCGCCCCGCGGGTCCTCGCACTCCCCCTCCGGGGTGGCGACCCGCTTGCCGGACCGGTCGAGCACGGCGACCCTCGCGGGGCTCTCGCCGGTGAGGGTGATCAGGTGTTCCGCATACGGCACGACGGCGCCGGCGTAGGTGTCCGGGAGCCGGGTGGGGGTGCCGAGGGCGCCCTGTTCCAGCTCGGCGCGGGGGTACACGCTCGCCTTCCCGTCCGCCGCCGTGACCGCGGTGACGCCCGCGTCAGCGCGGACGCGCGTACCGGTGCCTCCCGGGAACTCGCCGACCTCCTGGATCTTCGCGCGGTAGTAGTGCACGTGGTCCCCGTGGTCGACCATCCACGCGCCGCTGTCGAGGACTTGGGTGCCGTCCGCACCGTGGAAGTAGCCGAAGCGGCCGTCCGTGGTGAGTGCGGTGGCACCGGGTCTGCGGGCTGTGTCGTGCACCTTGCCGGTGATCAGGTCCAGCACCCGGGAGTCGCCGCTGCCGATGTCTGCGAGCAGGAGCCGGGACTGCTGCTCGGCCGCCTCGGTGGCACCCTCGACGTAGCCGTGCGGAGTGGTGGAGGAAGCGGGCTTCTCGGAGTCGGACGTGACGTCGTCCTGGCCCCCGCACCCGGCGGTCAGGAGGACCACGGCCGCCAGAGCCGGAGCCAGCGATGTGACGTTTCTTCGGACGAACAAGGTGATCGCCTCAGGTTTCGTTCGGTCGGGACATGGGAGCGCTCGGAGCCGAGGCGACCGCCGGAGCCGGGAGGCCGGCCCGGCGCGCACGGCGGCGGTGCCGGAGACCGGACGCCAGGTGGGACAGGAAGAACAGGCCGACCGCGAGGGCCGAGACGGTCGCACCGGCCGCGGTGCTCGCGTGCCAGGACAGGAGCAGGCCGCCGAAGGTGGCGGTGGCACCGAGGAGCGCGGCCAGGACCATGACCCCGCTCACGCTGCGCGCCCAGGGCAGCGCCGCCGCAGGCGGGGCGATGAGCAGGCCGAGGACGAGGAGCGTGCCCACGATGTGGAACGAGGCGACGATGGCCAGCGCCAGCAGTCCCAGCAGCACGGCGTGGGCGAGCCGGGGGCGCAGCCCGAGCGTGCGGGCCTTGCGCTCGTCGAACGCCAGGGCCAGGAAGGCGCGGTGGCCGAGCACCGAGACGGCCAGCGCCGACAGCAATGCCGCCCCGAGGAGCGTCAGGTCGCTCTCCCGCACGGCGAGGACGTCACCGAAGAGGAAGCCGGTGAGGTCCACCGCGAAGGACTGCGAACGGGACACGATGATGACGCCGAGCGACAGCATGCCGACGAACAGCAGGCCGATGCCGGTGTCCTGGGACAGTCTCGGAGTGCGTCCGAGCGCCGTGACGCCCGCCGTCATGACGGCCGCGCTCACCACCGCCCCCACCAGCAGGTTGCCGCCGAGCAGCGAGGCGACCGCGACGCCGGGCAGCAGCCCGTGGGACATGGCGTCGCCGAGGAAGGCCATGCCCCTCAGCACCACCCACGTACCCGCGAGGGCGCATATCGCCGACACCAGGATCCCGGCCCACAGGGCCCGCTGCACAAAGGCCACCTCGAAAGGGGCCGTCAACCACTCCATACGAGGACCCTACAATGACAACCATGTTCAAAAACAACCCGCTGTCACCGCCGGACGGCGAAGCCGGCGACGAGCGCGTCCGGTTCCACGAGCTGAACGCGGGCTACCCCGGCCGCCCCGTTCTCCACCAACTCAGCGCAGGAATAACGGCTTTGACCATGACCGCACTCGTCGGACCGAACGGCAGCGGCAAGTCCACGCTGCTGGGCGTCCTGGCCGGCGTGATCGCTGCCACATCCGGACAGCTCAGGTACGCGGAGGGCTCGCCACCGGCGTTCGTCCCGCAGCGCGGCGCCGTCGGCGACACGCTTCCCCTCACGGCACGGCAGGCCGTGGAGATGGGCCGCTGGGGCGAGCACGGACTGTGGCGGCGGCCGACCCGGCAGGACCGAGCCGTGGTCGACTCCGCCATGGAACGGCTGGGCGTCGCCGGCCTCGGCGCCCGCCAGCTCGGCGAGTTGTCGGGCGGCCAGCGCCAGCGCGTCCTGATCGCCCAGGGCCTGGCCCAGCAGTCCGACCTCCTGCTCCTGGACGAGCCGACCACCGGCCTCGACCCCGAAGCCCGGGAACGCATCACGGCCCTGCTGAGGGACCTGGTGGCCGACGGCACGACCGTCGTCCAGGCCACGCACGATCTCGAGGCCGCCCGCTCGGCCGACGCCTGTCTGCTCCTCAGCGACGGACGGCTGGTCGGACACGGCCCTCCCGAGCAGGTACTCACCCCTCAGGCACTGACCCGGATCTGGCAGCCGGCGTGAGGCCCGGGCCGCGCGGGCCCGCTCTCTCGGTACCGGTGGCGGGTGCCGCCGGGGTGGGGCTGCCCGTGCCCGGGCGCTGAGGCGCGTCCGCGCCGGTGGCCGACGGTCTCATGCGGCGCGACGCGGCGCGGCACCGGCGTGCGGCCGCAGCCGCGCGGTTCCCGACGGACCGGGGCGCGCCCATGCGGCTCTCGCGCGTGACCTTCGCTCCCGCAAGGTCGATACTGCCGACAGCGGCATCCCGACCCCTCCGCGTCCGACCGTCCGACGCCCTGACGACCCGTAACCGAAGCCGGCATCCAGTCGGCACCGATACCGCCGAAACCGCTCCGAGCCGTGTTGGATGCCGCGATCGAGAAAAGGCTCCCACCCACACCGACCAGCCAGGACGCAGGTCCCCGACCGGCCTGCCGGGCTTCCCAGGAGGTTCCCGTGAAGATGCTCATCAACGTCCCCGAGACCGTCGTCGCGGACGCGCTGCGCGGGATGGCGGCGGCCCATCCCGAGTTGACGGTCGACGTCGAGAACAGGGTGATCGTGCGGCGGGACGCCCCCGTGGCCGGGAAGGTCGCCCTGGTGTCGGGGGGCGGCTCGGGGCACGAGCCGCTGCACGGCGGGTTCGTGGGTCCCGGGATGCTGTCCGCGGCCTGTCCGGGTGAGGTGTTCACCTCGCCGGTGCCGGACCAGATGGTGCGGGCTGCGGCGGCCGTGGACAGCGGCGCGGGCGTGCTGTTCGTCGTCAAGAACTACACCGGCGACGTGCTCAACTTCGACATGGCCGCGGAGCTGGCCGAGGACGAGGGCATCCAGGTCGCGAAGGTGCTGGTGAACGACGATGTGGCGGTGACGGACAGCCTCTACACCGCCGGGCGGCGCGGCACGGGGGCGACGCTGTTCGTGGAGAAGATCGCCGGCGCCGCGGCCGAGGAGGGGCGGCCGCTGGAGCGGGTGGAGGCGATCGCCCGTCAGGTCAACGACCGCTCCCGCAGTTTCGGCGTCGCGCTCAGCGCGTGCACCACACCGGCCAAGGGCAGTCCCACCTTCGACCTGCCGGCCGGTGAACTGGAACTGGGCATCGGCATCCACGGGGAACCCGGCCGGGAGCGGCGTCCGATGATGACCTCCGGTGAGATCGCCGAGGCCGCCGTGGACGCGGTACTGACGGACCTCGCTCCGCGCAGTCCCGTACTCGTGCTGGTCAACGGCATGGGTGCGACGCCGTTGCTGGAGCTGTACGGCTTCAACGCCGAGGTGCAGCGGGTGCTCGGCGAGCGCGGTGTCGCCGTCGCCCGGACCCTCGTCGGCAACTACGTCACCTCGCTGGACATGGCGGGTGCCTCGGTCACCCTGTGCGAGATCGACGAGGAGCTGCTCGCCCTGTGGGACGCGCCGGTGCGGACAGCGGGTCTGAGGTGGGGCATGTGACGGTGGACGGGGAAGGGATCGCACCGTACCTACCAGGCAAGGAGATCCAGTGCTCGACGCCGACTTCTTCCGCCGTTGGATGACGGCGACCGCCGCGATGGTCGACCGCGAGGCGGAACGGCTCACCGCCCTCGACTCGCCGATCGGCGACGCCGACCACGGCAGCAACCTCCAGCGCGGCTTCCACGCAGTGACGGCCACGCTGGAGAAGGAGGCACCCGACACGCCCGGCGCGGTGCTGACCCTCGCCGGACGGCAGCTCATCTCGACGGTCGGCGGCGCCTCGGGGCCGCTGTACGGGACGCTGCTGCGCCGTACCGGAAAGGCCCTCGGGGACGCCGCCGAGGTGAGCGCCGAGCAACTGGCCGACGCGCTGCGCACCGGGGTGGACGCCGTGCGGACCCTCGGGGGCGCCGCGCCGGGCGACAAGACCATGATCGACGCTTTGGTACCGGCCGTGGACGCCCTCGGCGAGTCGTTCGCGGCGGCCCGTGCCGCGGCCGAGGAGGGAGCCGGGGCCACCGTGCCGTTGCGGGCCCGCAAGGGCAGGGCGAGCTATCTCGGCGAGCGCAGCGTCGGCCACCAGGACCCCGGGGCCACCTCGGCGGCGCTGCTGGTGGCCGCGCTGGAGGAGGCCTCCGGTGAGTGAGAAGAAGCTGGTCGGGATCGTGCTGGTGTCGCACAGCGCCGAGGTCGCCGCGTCGGTGGCCGAGCTGGCGAAGGCCCTGTCGGGCGGTGGCCCGGCGGTGCCGGTCGCGGCGGCGGGCGGTACCGCGTCCGGCGGGTTCGGCACCAGCTCCGAGCTGGTGTCCGCCGCGGCCGCGTCCGTGGACCGGGGCGCGGGGGTCGCCGTCCTCACCGACCTCGGCAGTGCCGTGCTCACGGTCAAGGCGCTGCTCGCCGAGGGTGACGAACTGCCCGAGGACACCCGTCTGGTGGACGCCCCCTTCGTCGAGGGTGCGGTGGCCGCGGTCGTCACGGCCGCGACGGGCGCCGACCTCTCGGCCGTCGAGGCGGCGGCCGCGGAGGCGTACTCCTACCGGAAGCAGTGACCGAAGCCGGGACGGCTGCTCCGGCGGGAAGGGCGAGGAGGACGGCGGCTCCCGCCCCGGCCTCCTGGCCACCCCTCCGCCCCGGGCCGGCCAGGGGGCGGAGGGCGCGGGCGACGGCGTCGAGGACGGCCGGAGAGGCTCCGGCGAGGTGCATCCGCCCGAAACCGCCGGCCGACCCGCGTAGGTGGTCCCCCGACGGCCTGCGAGCCGACCCCCCGAGACCGTCGGGTCGGCGTCGTCGTTCAGGGCTCCAGGGACCAGCCCGCGGCGATCGTGTTCCTGGCCTCCGACGCGGCGAGCAGCATCGACGGGCGCCGTCCTGCCCGTCGACGACGGCCGGTCCGCCGTCGACGCCACGGTGACCGCGGAGGGCCCCCGGGCCCCCAGCCGCCCCGCGGGTCACCCGCCGTCCACGAACTCCCGCGCCAGCCGCTTCCCCGCCTTCTCGGCGGCGGCCTCGTCGTCGATGGGCTCGGCCTCGCTGCCCTTGAAGACGATGTACGTCACGCCGGAGTCGGTACCGCCGCCGTGCGGGTCGGCCGGGATGCCGAGGGTCTTCGCGGCGGCGTAGGAGGCCTCGCCGAGGATGTCGCGCGGGCCCACGTCGCCGACGACCGCGTACCGCACCCGGTCCCCGTGGACGAGGGCCGCCACCGATCCGCCGCGGACGTCGTCCTCCCGGTGGTCCCAGATGTCGCTCGGCTGGGGGACGACGACGTAGGGCAGGCGTTCGGCGTCCAGGGGCGTGCCGTCCGGCCGGGTGTACGCGGTGGCGGAGGTGAAGTGCGGGTCGGTGCGGGCGTTGCAGCGGTCGCCGGGCCGGCCGTCGCAGTCGACGTCCAGGTCCGCCTTCCAGTACACGGCGTCCCGCGTGCCGCAGACCGGGATGTCCGCCGGCGCTCCGGCGTCGCTGCGGTAGCGGCCCTCCGAGACGGGGTCGCAGTCCCGCATCCGGGCCAGCAGGTCGGCCGCGCGGACGGGCCCCTCGCCGGCCACCTCCCGCGCCCCCCTCCCGGCCTCGGACCGCGGCCGGTCCCGGTACGGGCCCATGAGTCCGCGCCGCACGGGCGCGAGAGGTCCGATCCGGGGGCCGGACCGGTCCGCGCGGACGGGCCCGGCCTCGAGCTGGTGACCGGAGCCGAGGTGGGCCCGGGAACCCGGCCGGTGGGCGGCCGGCGCGTCGGGGAACGTGGTGGGGGCGAGCAGGGCGGCGCTGGCCGCGACCAGTGTCAGCGACTGGACACGCACGATGGGCCTCTCCTCGGGACTGGGGCGATCACTCGGCCACATCTGTCCCCGAATCCGCCGCGCGGCCACCTTCTGTGGGCCAGACGGGCCAGACGGTGCATCCCCGGCGGCGGAACCGGGCGGTGGGCTCCCGTGCGCCCGGGGCGCCGCGGTGGGAGCGCGCGAGCGGGTCGGGCGGGCCGGGCCCGTGCCGGCTCCGGTCCGCCCGGCCGCTCGCGCCGGCGCGGGATCAGCGACGACAGCGGCCCGCGCCGTGGCCCGAACGTCCCGGACATGAAAGGGACTTCGGCCGTGAGGGCCTCAGCATACGTAACCCTCCCGGGCGGCCACCGCCACCCACCCCCTTGATGTGATCGCGTCACCCCGTCATATTGGTCCGGACCATTGCCGTCACGTCGAGGCCGTCCCGGACCCCGGGCCGTCGTCGAGCCGGAGCCGCCCTGGAGGCCGAGCCGTGCGAGAGGTTCCCGTTCCCACCGTTCCCGCCGCCTCCCTGCTGCGCCGTTGCGCCCTGCTCTGCGGGACGCTCGCCCTGGTCACCTCCTGCGCCTGGGGCACGGGCGGCGGCGACGAGGGCGGCGCACTGCCCGGCGCGCCGACGGGCGTCACCGCCGAGGCGGGCAGCGCGACGACCGTGCACGTGATGTGGAACGCGGTCGACGACGTCGAGGCCTACGAGGTGTACCGCGGCGGCACGCTGGTGAAGGAGGTGCCGGCGTCCGAGCGCATGGTGGACGTCACCCGGTTGCGCCCCTCGACGGCCTACGCCTTCACCGTGCGGGCGCGCGCCGACGGACGGCTCGGGCCGCGCAGCCAGGAGGTGCGGGCGACCACCCCCGCCACCGTGGCCGACGACTCCGCCCCGAGCCGCCCCGGCGGGGTCCGGGGCCGGGTGGTGGGCAGCCGCGCGGTCCAGCTCAGCTGGTCCGCGGCCACCGACGACCGCGGGGTGGTGTCGTACGACGTCCACCAGGGCGGCTCCAAGGTCCACAGCGTCGGGGGTGGTCAGACGGCGGCCGTGGTCACGGGGCTGCGGCCGGGAACCCGCTACGCCTTCACCGTCCGGGCGCGGGACGCCGCCGACAACCTCTCCGCCGCCGGCGACGCCGTCCGGCTCACCACCCCGGGCGCCGACGACGGCCGGGCCACCGCGCCCACCGCGCTGCGGGCCGTCTCCCGTCACGCCGACGGGGGTTACCACATCGACCTGACCTGGGTGCCGCCCCGCACGGACGGCGTGGTCACCGAGTACCAGATCCATCTGGACGGCCACCCGGCCACCTCCCTCGTGTTCGGCGGCGACGCGCCGCGCGACCGGGCCGAGTACAGCTTCTACGCCGGACCCGAGGCCGGGGTCACGCACCGGGTGCGCGTCCGGGCGAGGCTGTCGGACGGCACCTGGGGAGGCCTCTCGGCGGAGCGGAAGGTGACCACGGGCGGGAACGGCTGACGTCCCGCCGCCGGGCACCGGGCGGAGGGCGCGTCACCTGGGCGGTCGCGCTCCGCATGCGGGGGCCGCCGCCGCGCTGTTGGCTGCCCCTGAGGCAGCACGGGCGTTTCCGTTTCGGCGGCGCAAGGGACGTACCGTCGACCGTGCCGCCGGAGGGCAGTCCACATGCGCATCTCATCGCCATTCCTCCGCTCCGGCCTGACCGTGGCAGCCGCCGCGCTGCCCGTCACCCTGGGCGCCGGGCCGGCCTCGGCCGGTCCGGGGATCTCCGTGAGCACCACGGGGACCACGGTGTCCGTCACCACCACCGCCTGCGCCCAGCTCAACGGCAGTTGGGGCACCGCCTCGCTGCTCACCGGCAGCCAGGGAGACTTCGCCCAGGGGCGGCAGGTGGCCCTGTCCGGGACGAGTTCCGGTCAGTCCGCCGGCTGGACGGGGATCAGCCCGGGCACCTACACCGTCATCGTCCTGTGCTCCAACAACAGCACCGCGGGCAGCCAGACCGTCATCGTCTCCGCGGCGCCCACCCCCTCGCCCAGCCGCCCGGCCTCCCCCTCACCGTCCGCGTCGCCGCGCGGCGTCATGGGCGGTCTCGGCGGTGCCGTCGAGGACTACGGCACCGCCACCCTCGTGGCGGGCGGCGCACTGGTCGGCGCCGGCGTCATCGCCGCCACCTGGTTCCTGCGCCGCCGCGCGAAGCCGTACCGGTTCTGAGCCGCTCCGGCGGCACCCGCACGGCGGTCAGGCGGACTCCTCGCCGGGCAGCTCGGCGAACTCCGCCAGCGCGTGCCTCAGCCACCGGGTCCAGAACGTCTCCAGGTCGATGCCGGCGCGCAGCACCAGGTGCCGCAGCCGGTCCTCGGTACCGTCCTTCCCCGGTGGGAAGTCCCGCTCCTCGATCTCCTCGTACTCGGCCAACTGCCGTTCGTGCAGCTCCAGGTGGCGGCGCAGGTCGGCCTCGACCCCCGTGGTGCCGACCACGGCCGCGGCCCGCAGCCGCAGCAGCATCGTGTCGCGCAGGGGCTTGGGGTCCTGCGCGGCGGCCGTCCAGCGGGCCAGTTCGGCGCGGCCCTCGGGCAGCACCTCGTAGGACTTCTTCTGTCCGCGCGCCGGCTGCTGCCCGGGCAGCGCGCGGATCAGACCGTCCGTCTCCAGCTTCCCCAGCTCGCGGTAGATCTGCTGGTGCGTCGCCGACCAGAAGTAGCCGATCGACCGGTCGAACCGGCGGGTCAGCTCCAGCCCCGACGACGGCTTTTCGACCAGGGCGGTGAGGATCGCGTGCGGGAGTGACATGGGCTCATCCTAGGGACGGCCGGCGCCTCCCCGAGGCCCCCTAGAGCGCCGCCGCCAGCTCGGTGCCCTGCTTGATGGCGCGCTTGGCGTCCAGTTCGGCGGCCACGTCGGCGCCGCCGATGAGGTGGGCGCCGCGCCCGGCGGCGACCAGTTCCTCGTAGAGACCGCGGTTCGGCTCCTGGCCCGTGCACAGGACCACCGTGTCGACCTCCAGCACCGTGGACTCGCCGCCGACGGTGACATGGAGCCCGGCGTCGTCGATCCGGTCGTAGCGGACGCCCGGGACCATGGTGACGCCGCGGTGCTTCAGCTCGGTGCGGTGGATCCAGCCGGTGGTTCTGCCGAGCCCGGCGCCGACCTTCGAGGTCCTGCGCTGGAGCAGGTGGACGGTGCGCGGCGGCGCGGGGCGCTCGGGTGCGGCGAGACCGCCGGGCGCGCGGTAGTCCATGTCGACGCCCCAGAGGCGGAAGTACGTCCCGGGGTCCTCGTGCGCCTTGTCGCCGCCGTCGGTGAGGTACTCGGCGACGTCGAAGCCGATGCCCCCGGCGCCCAGGATCGCGACCCGGTCGCCCACGTGCGCTCCGTCGCGGAGCACGTCGAGGTAACCGACGACGCTCGGGTGGTCGACGCCGGGGATGTCCGGGGTGCGCGGGGTGACTCCGGTGGCGACGACGACCTCGTCGTGGCCGGCGAGGTCGCCGGCGCCGACCCGGGTGTTCAGCCGCACGTCGACGCCGTGCGTCTCCAGCTGGGTGCGGAAGTAGCGCAGCGTCTCGTCGAACTCCTGCTTGCCGGGGACCTTGCGGGCCACGTTGAGCTGCCCGCCGATCTCGCCGGCGGCGTCGAACAGGGCGACCTCGTGGCCGCGTTCGGCGGCACTGACCGCGCAGGCCAGCCCGGCGGGGCCCGCGCCGACGACCGCGACGCGCTTGCGGCGCCGGGTCGGGGCGAGGACCAGCTCGGTCTCGTGGCAGGCGCGCGGGTTGACCAGGCACGAGGTGATCCTGCCGCTGAAGGTGTGGTCGAGGCAGGCCTGGTTGCAGCCGATGCAGGTGTTGATCGCCTCGGGGCGGCCGGCCGCGGCCTTGGCGACGAAGTCGGGGTCGGCGAGCATCGGGCGGGCCATCGACACCATGTCGGCCGCGCCCTCGGCGAGCAGCCGCTCGGCCACCTCGGGGGTGTTGATGCGGTTGGTGGTGACCAGCGGCACCGACACCTCGCCCATGAGGCGCTCGGTCACCCAGGTGTAGGCGCCGCGCGGCACGGAGGTGGCGATGGTGGGGATGCGGGCCTCGTGCCAGCCGATGCCGGTGTTGATGAGGGTCGCTCCGGCGGCCTCGACCGCCTTCGCGAGGGTGATCACCTCGTCCAGCGTGGAGCCGCCCGGCACCAGGTCGAGCATGGACAGGCGGTAGACGACTATGAAGTCCTCGCCGACCGCCTCGCGCACCCGGCGCACGATCTCGACGGGGAAGCGCATGCGGTTCTCGTACGAGCCGCCCCAGCGGTCGGTGCGGTGGTTGGTCCGCGCGGCGATGAACTCGTTGATCAGGTAGCCCTCGGAGCCCATGATCTCGACGCCGTCGTACCCGGCCTCGCGGGCGAGGCGGGCGGTGCGGACGTAGTCGTCGACGGTGCGCTCGACGTCCGCGTCGGTCAGCTCCCGGGGCACGTGCGGGCTGATCGGCGCCTGGAGGGGGCTCGGCGCGACCAGGTCGGCGTGGTAGGCGTACCGGCCGAAGTGCAGGATCTGGAGAGCGATCCGGCCGCCCTCGCGGTGCACGGCGTCGGTGACGGTCCGGTGCTGGGCGGCCTCCGCGTCGGTGGTGAGCCTGGCGCCGCCCTCGTAGGGCCGGCCCTCGTCGTTGGGGGCGATGCCGCCGGTGACGATCAGGCCCACTCCCCCGCGGGCGCGGGCGGCGTAGAAGGCGGCCATGCGCTCGAAGCCGTGCTCGGCCTCCTCCAGGCCTACGTGCATGGAACCCATCAGGACCCTGTTGGGCAGCGTGGTGAAGCCCAGATCCAGGGGGCTCAGCAGGTGGGGGTACGGGCTCATCGGGGCCTCCGTGCGCGGTGTCGTGCCTCTGTTGTAGAGGACGGCCGCCTCTTTGTGCAACTAGTTGCACAAAGAGGCGGCGCACACCACACCGGCCGTCGGCACGGAACCCGCGTCCCCGGTCAGTGGCTCTCCAGCCGGACGTGCAGTTCCCGCTCCTGGTCGCCGGAGGCCCCGCTCAGGTCGTGCACCGTGAACAGGGAGTCCAGCGTGGTGCGGAAGCGCTCGATCGCCCAGTAGCCGCCCTGCACGTCCGCCTCGACGGAGGCCGCGAGCCGGGCGGGGTCGCACCCGCCGTGGGCGTCGGCCACGTCGAAGGTGCCCAGCCACACCGTGGGCCGCACCTCGTGGCAGTCCCGGGGCACCTCGTCCGCGCGCCGGTCGGACGAGAAACACGCGCCCAGGGCGTCGAACACGGTCCGGGCGTCCTCCTTGCTGCACCCGCTCAGCTCCACGGAGACGGACTCCGGGTGCAGTCGCTCACCGTCCATCGCGATCGCTCCTCTCCTCGCCCACCCCGCTTCACCCCTACCCCCAGAAAAGCACCACCTGGGGTGCGGCGCGAAGGGGACGGCTCAGCCCTGTGTGAAGCGGTAGGTCCTGCTGTCCGTCAGTACGCAGAAGCCCGGCGAGACGACGATCACGCGCAGGGTGCCGGTACGGCGGTCGTAGTCGACGCCCTCCGTCTCGAAGTCGCCCGAGCAGGCGCTGCGCAGGGGCAGCTGACGCAGGGCCGTGACGTGGCCGGTGATGTCGGCGGTGCCGTTCGGCGCGGCGGACAGGTCGACGCGCAGCAGTGGCTTGGTGATGCCGAAGAGGGTGCCCTCCGGGTCGTCGGAGGAGCACAGGAGGGTGGTGGCGTCGAGGAAGTCGCAGCCCTGGACGTCACGCACCGCGCGGTCCAGGCGGACGGTCGCCACCTGCGGGAGGTTCGCCGAGGGCGAGGTGGCCGGGTTGACGCCGGGCGTCGGGAAGACCAGCAGCCGGGTCATGGTGCCCCACTCGCCGGCCAGCATCCACTGGCCGTCCGGTGAGACGGCGGACCAGGAGTTGTTCCGGGCCTCACCCGGGCTCAGCGTGTGCACGTACTCCGACCAGCGGCCGTCCGGCGCCTGGACGCGGAACATCTTCGTGTTCCCGTCGTCGCGCTGGTACGGCTCGATGTAGTGGCCGCCGTAGGAGGCGTCGGGGTCGCCGACGTGGTTCCAGCCGCGGATGCCGAGCCCCAGGGGGATGGTGCCGATGCCGGTGTAGCGGTTGGGGCTGCCGGCCGGGACCTCGACCGACGCCAGGCCCTGGCTCTCGGTCAGCGGGTCGGCACGGTCGGAGCCCACCTCGGTCCAGGTACCGGCGGCCGGGGAGGCCGCGGTCACCCCGCTCGGCGTACCGGCGGGCGGGGAGGCCGCGGCGGCCGGGCCGGCGAGGCCCGGACCGAGCGCCAGGACGGCGAGTCCGATGAGGGCGGAGCGACGACGCTGCCGGGTGTGCGGGGACATGGGCGGGCTCCTCGGCGGGGGGGGGGTGGTCGGGCCACGAGGGTGCGCGTTCGGCGCACAGTCTGACGCGGGCCTTGCAGTCATGTACAGACCAACCTCGGCCGTGCTCCGTCGCGCTCCGTGCGGCGGTCGCCGTCGTGCCGGGTGATGCTGGAAGGGCACCACTCGGGCCGCGGAGAAGCGGCCCTGTACGCGGTGGAACGCGGTAGAACAAAGGAGTCGGCAGCAAAAGGGCGTGCCGCGGTGAACGGCGAAGGCGGGGCTTGGATGAGTGCAGCCGGGTCTGCCGGGTTCGAGGGCGACGCGTCGCCCCACGGGCCCGTGGGGCCGAGCGGGCTGCTCGACGTGCTGAACGTGGCCTCGGTGGTACTGGACACCGAAGGCCGGATCGTGCTGTGGAGCCCGCAGGCCGAGGAGCTGTTCGGATACTCCGCCGCGGAGGCGCTGGGACACTACGCGGCGCACATCATGGTGGACGAACGCCACCTCGACCTGGCCGTGCAGCTGTTCGCCGACGTCATGAAGACCGGCCGGAGCTGGGCCGGGGCGTTCCCCGTCCGCCGCAAGGACGGCGGCACCCGACTGGTGGAGTTCCGCAACATGCGGCTTCTGGACGACCAGGGGGACGTCTACGCGCTGGGACTCGCGGTCGACCGGTCGACGGTGCGCGAGCTGGAGCGCGAGGTGGCACTGTCCAGCCGGGTGATCCGGCAGTCCCCGATCGGGCTGGCCGTCCTGGACACCGGGCTGCGGTACGTGTCGGTCAACCCCGCCCTGGAGCGGATGAACGGCCTGTCCGCCGAGGACCACCTGGGGCGGACGGTCCGCGAGGTGCTGCCGCAGCTGGAGGTGGGCCCGCTGGAGGCGACGGCGCGCCGGGTGCTGGAGACCGGGCGCCCGGTCGTCGACCTGTCCGCGACCGGACGGACACCCGCCGACCCGGACGAGGAGCACGCCTGGTCGTTCTCGCTGTACCGGCTGGAGGACGCCGCCGGAGCCGTGCTGGGGGTGGCCGTCTCCGTCGTGGACGTCACGGAGCAGTACCGCGCGGGGGTCGAGGCGGAGGCCGCGCGACACCGGCTGGTCGCCGTGGCGGACGCCTCGGCCCGGATCGGCACCACGCTGGAGCTGGACCGCACCGCGCACGAGCTGGCCGAGGTGGCCGTGCCCGGCCTCGCCGACATCGCGGCCGTGGACCTGCTGGAGGCCGTGGTGAAGGGCCGGCGCAGCAGCCTGGGTCCGGCCGAGCCCGCCGTGATCCGCGCGCTGGCCGTGGAGGCCGACGGCGCCCCGCTGGCCCTGCGCGCGGCCGACCCGCCCGGACAGGTCGCCCGGTACGGGCCCGAGCGCCTGGTCACCGAGTGCGTGCGCACCGGCCGGCCGGTGATGATGGCGCTGGTGACGGGCGAGGACCTGCCGCGCATCGCCCGCTCCCCCGAAGCCGCCGAGCTGCTGCGCCGGGCGGGCGTGCACTCCTACCTGGCCGTACCTCTGATCGCGCGGGGCGAGGTGCTGGGCGCCCTGGACCTCAAACGGACCCGCAACCCGCAGTCGTTCGACGAGGACGACCTGCTGCTGGCCCGGGAACTCGCCGCCCGCGCCGCGGTGCAGATCGACAACGCGCGCTGGTACCAGAACGCCCGCGACGCGGCCCTCACCCTCCAGCGCAGCCTGCTGCCGCGCCATCCGCCGGTGACGGGCGGCCTGGAGGTCGCCTCCCGCTACCAGCCCGCCGAGGCCACCAGCGAGGTCGGCGGCGACTGGTTCGACGTGATCGAGCTGGAGGGCTGCAAGACCGCGCTCGTGGTGGGCGACGTGATGGGCAGCGGCATCGCGGCGGCGGCCTCCATGGGACGCCTGCGCACCGCGACCAACACCCTGGCCGCGCTCGACCTCGACCCGGCGTTCCTGCTCGAACACCTCGACCGGACCACCGCCGGCCTGGACCAGGCCATCGCGACCTGCGTCTACGCCGTCCACGACCCGCACCGGCGGGAGTGCCGGATCGCCAACGCCGGGCACCTGCCGCCCGTCCGGCTGCGCGCCGGCCGTCCGCCGGAGCTGCTGGACCTGCCGACCGGGGTGCCGCTCGGGGTGGGCGGCGTCGCCTTCGCCACCACGACGGTCGACCTGGAGCCGGGCGACCGGCTGGTGTTCTACACCGACGGCCTCGTGGAGACGCGCCGGCAGCCGCTGGACGAGCGACTGGACGCCCTCCTCGCCCTCTTGGAGGGCCCGGACCGCCCCCTGGAGGAGGTCTGCGAGCTGCTGCTGCGCACCCTCCACGAGCCGGAGAACTCCGACGACGTGGCCCTGCTGATCGCCCGGGCCACGCATCCCGCGTAGTGGCCGGGCCCCGTTCCGTGGACGCGGGGAGCCCGTGCCGCGTCCGCCGTAGCGGCGCGGCGGCCCCGTCCGCGGCCGCGGGGAGCCCCTGTCGCAGTCCCGCAGCGGCGGTCCCCGTCGACGCCGTGCGGCGCCGCTACCGTGCGACGCCGGTCACCACGTGGGCGTACAGCTCCTCGCTGACCGCCAGTCGGGTCCTCAGGCCGGCCCGGGCCAAGGCCTCGACGGCCGCCTGCGCCTGGCGTTCACTCGTCTCGACCAGCAGGCAACCGCCGGGCGCGAGCCAGCGGGGCGCCTCGGCGGCGACCCTGCGCAGGACGTCGAGGCCGTCGGCGCCACCGTCGAGGGCGACCAGCGGTTCGTGGTCGCGGGCCTCGGCCGGCAGCAGGGCGACCTCGCCGGTGGGGACGTACGGCACGTTGGCCGCGAGGATGTCCACCCGGCCCCGCAGGGCATCGGGCAGCGCGTCGAAGAGGTCACCGGTGTACACCCGGCCGCCGACGCCGGCGAGGTTGCCGAGGGCGCAGCGCACGGCGGCCGGGTCGACGTCGGAGGCGTGCACCTCGGGCCGGTCGAGCGCGGCGGCCAGGGCCGCGCCGACGGCGCCGGAGCCGCAGCACAGGTCCACGACGACGGCCGCGTCCGGCGCCTGGGCGAGGGCCTCGGCCACGAGGAACTCGGTACGGCGCCGGGGGACGAAGACACCGGGGGCGACGGCGATGCGCAGGCCGTGGAACTCGGCCCAGCCCAGGACGAGTTCGAGGGGCAGCCCGCTGACGCGGCGGTCCACCAGGGACGTCAGCTCCCCGGCGGTGCGGGCCGCCGCCGAGATCAGCTCCGCCTCGTCCTCGGCGAAGACGCAGCCGGCGGCGCGCAGTGCGGCCACGACCGCAGTCCGCGAGGGCGCGGAGAAGGGGGAGGCGGAGGAGGGAGAAGCGGGGGACGAGGGAGGCATGGAGGGCGAGAGCCTTTCGAGAACCGAAGGGCGCTCCCACGGTCACCCGTTGCCGGTGACCGCGCCGTCGTGGGGGAAGAGCACCCGGGCCGACACAGCGGTAATGGGTCCCACCTCCCAGGCATCCGGTGGCCGGGGCGGTCCGCGGCCGTCGGTCACCCTACCCCAGCGCCGCCGTCGCCACAGGGAGCCGGCCGACGGCCGGGCGTCCGGCGCCGGGAGGCCACGGCCCGATCCGCCACCGCCGGACGCACGTGGTTGACTTATGCAACCACTTCCCGAGTGGCACTCCGTGACCAGCGACGAGGAGGACCCGTGCTGGCAGCCGACCCGCCCGACGAGAGGACCGTCCCCACCGGCGGCAGCCCTGCGGACGCGGCCGTGGAGACCATCCAGCGGGAGATGACGGCCTTCGCCCGCCGAGCCCGCGCCTCGGCCGGCCGCATGCACCCGGAGCTGTCCCTGGTCTCCTACACCCTGCTCGGCCACCTGGAGGAGCGGGACGGCTGCCGGGCCACCGACCTGGCCGCCCACTACGCCCTGGACAAGTCCACCGTCAGCCGTCAGGTCTCCGCCCTGGAACGCGTCGGGCTCGTCGAGCGGCGGGGCGATCCGGTCGACCACCGCGTCCAGGTCGTGCACCTGACCGAGGCCGGACGGCGCATCCTGGCCCAGGTCACCGAGAGCCGCCGGACGGCCTTCCGGGGGCGGCTCGCGGACTGGCCGGAGGAGGACCTGGTCCGCTTCGCCACGTATCTGGAGCGGTACAACGCGTGGCCGGGACCGCGGCGGGACGACGCCTGAGCCACCGGGCCGGTCCCGGCCGGCGTGCGGCGGCACGTACGGTGGGGGGTACGCACTGATCACGCCGGCCGCGGGCCCTGCTCGCGGCGGCCCGAAAGGCCCCACCGCATGCACACCACCCGAGGCTTCACCGGACGCCCGCGCGCCACCGGACCGCAGCTGCCGCCCGGCCAGTACGACGCCGGCGACGACTGGCCCGTGCTGTCCGCGGAGGTCACGCCCGACCTGTCGCCCGCCGACTGGACCTTCCGCGTGGGCGGACTGGTCGCCGAGCCCCGCACGTGGGACTGGGCCGGGGCCCGTCGGCTGCCGGCGTCGGCGTACGCGGGCGACATCCACTGCGTGACCGGCTGGTCGAAGTTCGGGGTGCGCTTCGCGGGTGTGTCCCTGGACACCTTCCTGGAGGAGGCGGGCCCGCTGCCGTCCGCCACCCACGCGGTCGCCTACGCGCACACCGGTTACTCGGCGAACCTGCCCCTCGCGGACCTGACCGGCGGCCGGGCCTGGATCGTGTGGGAGTACGACGGGCGGCCGCTGGCCCCGGAGCACGGCGGTCCGGCACGTCTGGTGGTGCCGCACCTGTACTTCTGGAAGAGCGTGAAGTGGGTCGCGGGCCTGGAACTCCTCGACCGCGACGAGCCGGGCTTCTGGGAGCGGAACGGCTACCACGCGCGCGGCAACCCCTGGGAGGAGCAGAGGTACTCCGGTGACTGAGACGGCGACACACACCGCTGCGGGCTTCACTCCTCCGACGCGCTTCGCGGTGCCCGGGCGCATCGAGGTGAACGGCCGGGTGGCCGGGACGTGGCAGACGGCCACCCTCACCGAGATCCGCCGCGAGACGCCGCGCGTGTCCACCTTCCGGTTCGCGGTGCCCGGCTGGGCGGGCCATGTGCCCGGCCAGCATCTGATGCTGCGGCTGACCGCCGAGGACGGGTACGTGGCCCAGCGCCACTACTCGCTGGCGTCCGCGCCCGACGACTCGGGCCACATCGAGCTGACCCTCGACCACGTCGAGGAGGGCGAGGTGTCCGGCTGGTTCCACACGGTCGCCCGGCCCGGCGACCGGATCGAGGTGCGCGGTCCGCTGAGCGGCTTCTTCGCCTGGCCGGGCGACCGGCCCGCCCTGCTGCTGGGCGCGGGCTCCGGCGTGGTCCCGCTGATGTCCATGGTGCGGCACCACCGGGCGCGGGGTCTGACGGTCCCGCTGCGGCTGCTGGTGTCCGCGCGCACTCCCGGGGACCTGATCTACGCCGACGAGTACGGCGCGGAGACGACGCCCGTGTTCACCCGCAGCGCGCCCGCCGGGACGCCCGTGGGCCGGATCGCCGCCGCGCATCTGGCACCGCTCCTGTCCAGGCCGCCCACCGAGGGCTGGGAGGCGTACGTGTGCGGCTCCAACTCCTTCGCGGAACACGCCTCGCGGCTGCTGGTGGCGGCCGGGCAGCCGGTGGACCGGATCAGGATCGAACGCTTCGGCTGACCCGTACGCCCGAGCGGGCTGCGCGGCCCTCACCCGGGAAGGGCCCCGGTGGCGCCCACGCCGGAAACCTGCCCTGCGGCGCGGATCGCCGGCGTTCCGGACCCCTCGGGGTGGGCGACGGGTGAGCGGGAGCCGTCGGACGGGGTACCAGACCTGTGCGGGCACTCGTACGCGCGGCGCGACACGGAGACACCTGCCCACGGAGACGCGGCGGCCCCGGCCTTCGCACGGCCGTCCGCCCGGCCCTCCGGCCCCCCGCGTCCTCCGGCCGCCCGTGACGATCCGCGAGGAGGTCGTGATGCGCACCAGGATCCGGGTCCGTCGCCTGCGGCGCAATCCGCTGCACCGCCGGTCGGACGTCGTCGAGGCGTGGACCGTGCTGGCCGTCGCCGTCCTGCTCCTCCTGGGGGCCCCGCTGCTCGGCGCCGCCACCGCCTGGTGGAGCCACGGCGAGGCCCGGGCGACGGCGGTGGAACAGCGGGCGGAGCGGCACCGCGTGCGCGCCACGGTGGTCGGCACGACCCCCGACGCGCTGCCGTCGGTGCAGGCCGGCGGGGACCACTCGTACCGCGCGGCCGTCCGCTGGAGCACGCCGGACGGTGGCGAACGCAGCACCACGGCACGGGTCCCGGCGGGCACCCGGCACGGTGACAGGGTCGACGTGTGGCTGGACTCCCGCGGCCGGGGCGTGTCCCCGCCGGTGGGCGACGCCGCGGTGTGGCAGCACAGCGTCACCATCGGCGCGTGCACCACGCTCGGCGCGGCGCTCACGGTGCTCCTCGCGCACTGTGCCGTACGCAGGGTGGCCCTCCGGCACCGGATGGCCGAGTGGGAGCGCGACTGGGCCCTCACCGAGCCCCGGTGGACACATCGCCGGGCCTGACACGGCGCCGGTGACCCGACCACCTCGGCGGTGCTCCCCCCGGGCAGCCGACACACCCGCCCCCTCGACGGGCCCATCGCACCACCCTGACCTGGTGTTCGACGGGCCGAACGGCACGGACATCGACATCCACGCCGCTGGTCGGATCTGGCGAGACCTCCGATCACTCCCGTACGGTGTGATCATCCGTACGGTCCGGCACCGACTCCCCGCAAAGGCGGTTCTCGATGGCCCTGTTCGACCTCCCGCTCGACGAACTCCGCCACTGTCGAAGCGAGTCGGCCGAGCCCGAGGACTTCGACGCGTTCTGGGGCAGGACGCTGGAAGAAGCCCGCGAGCACGACCTGGACGCCCGCTTCGAGCCGGTGGACACGGGGCTGTCCACCGTGCGGGTGCACGACGTGACGTTCGCCGGGTTCGGCGGCCACCCGGTGAAGGGCTGGCTGATCCTGCCGGCCGCCGCCACCGAACCGCTGCCGCTGATCGTGGAGTTCGTCGGCTACGGCGGCGGGCGCGGGCTGCCGCACGAGCACCTGCTGTGGGCGTCCACCGGCCGGGCGCACTTCGTGATGGACACCCGCGGTCAGGGCAGCGCCTGGGGCGGCGGTGGCGGCACCGCGGACCCGGTCGGCGGCACGCCCGCCTACCCGGGCTTCATGACCCGCGGCCTGGACGCTCCCGAGCACTACTACTACCGCCGCGTCTTCACCGACGCCGTGCGGGCGGTCGAGGCGGCCCGCTCGCACCCGCTGACCGACCCGGCGCGCACGGTCGCCCTCGGCGGGAGTCAGGGCGGCGGCATCACGATCGCCGTCGGCGGGCTCGTGCCGGATTTGACGGCCGTCGCGCCGGACGTGCCGTTCCTGTGCGACTTCCCGCGCGCCACCCGGCTCACCGACCGGCACCCCTACCGGGAGATCGGCCTGTACCTCAAGACGCACCGGGGCCGCACCCAGGACGCGCTGCGCACGCTGTCCTACTTCGACGGCGTGCACTTCGCGGCGCGCGGCCGGGCCCCCGCCCTGTTCTCGGCGGCCCTGGAGGACCAGACCTGCCCGCCGTCCACGGTGTTCGCGGCGTTCAACGCCTGGGCGCACGAGGACAAGGCGATCGAGGTGTACGACTTCAACGACCACGAGGGCGGCGGTCCCTTCCAGGAGGCCGCGAAGCTGCGCTGGCTGCGCTCGTACGTCTGAGCCGGGCGGGTGCGGTCCCGCCCCGGGCCCCGGGCCGCGCGCTTTCGGACGCTTTCGGACACGACGGTCGCGGCGGCGCACGGGGCCCGGCGGCCTCCGGCGCGGGGCCTGCCGGGCCGCGCCCTGAACCGCCCGGGGCCGCGCATCACCGACGGCCCAAGCGGAACGGCGCCGGTCGGAGGCCTGTACCGGGGCTTGTGCCGAGGTGACGGCCGGTCGACGTGCGGGTGAGGTTTCGGCCGAACCGGCGGACCGCACTTCCCAGCTGGTTTAGACCAATGGTACTCCTGGTGGCGCACCGAGCCCGCACGGCTACCGCACGTCACCAACAGGAGGGCGCGGCATGGCCCGCACCACCCCGCACGACCACCCCCTCACCGACGCACAGCCCCTGTACCTCCGGGTCGCCACCCGGCTGCTGGGGGAGCTGCGCGACGGGACCGTCCCACCGGGCGAACGGCTGCCCGGCGAACGCCGACTGGCCGAGCACTTCGGAGTCAGCCGGGAGACCGTCCGGCAGGCCCTCGAGGTGCTGCGCCGGGACGGGCTGCTCGCCACCGACCGGCGGGGCAGCCACGCCGCCCTGCCGACCCGGCCCGCCCGGAGCCCGGCGGCCCTCACCTTCCCGGTCGGCGCCCGGGCCGCGGAACCGTGCCCCGGCGACCGGGCCACCGTCACCTGGGAGGCACCACCGCGGGAGCACGCCGCGGCCCTGGGGCTGGCGCCGGGCCGGCCGACCCTGGTCCACCGCTACACGTCCGCGACCGCCGACGGCGGCGGCCGGCGCACGGCCGTGACCTCGTTCTCCGCCGTGGCGCTCGCCGAGGTCGAGGAACTCGCCCGGTACCGCGACCGCGCCGACGGCGCCGCCTCGGCGCAACTGCGGCGGGCCTACGACTGGATGCGCAGGGCCGGTCTGACCCTGCACCACCGGGACACCATCACCCCGCTCACGGAGTCGTCGTCGGTCCGGGTGGTCCGGCGGGTGCACGACCAGTACGCGCGGCCCCTGGAGATCACGGACCTCCTCGTGGACGCCCGTCAGGACGCGCTGGTCTACGAGTTCACGCTGCCGGCGGCCGGCTGAGCGCCGCCGCCCACCGTCACGACAACCGCCGGGCCACCACCAGCCGGGCACGCGGGGCGCCGTCGGGCCGGCGCCCGAACTCGGGCAGGGCGCGCAATTCCGCCCGGAAACCCGCGCGGGCCAGCTCCCGGCCCACGTCCGCGAGCCGGAACGTCCGGTAGTACATGACGAACGGCGGCCGCCACAGCGCGTTGCGCACCCGCATCGCGGTGTCGAAGCCGAGCAGGGTCCAGTACGCCCGCGAGCCGGGTCGGGGCGGGGCGGCGACGGGGAAGGCGAAGCAGCCGCCCGGCCGCAGTACAGCGCGCACCTGCGAGAACAGGCCCGGCAGTTCGCCGGGCAGGAAGTGCCCGAACGCCCCGAAGCTGACCACGAGGTCGAAGGCGGGGCCGAACGGCAGGGCGCGGGCGTCCGCGCGCACGTAGGAGACCGCGGGCCCCGCGGGCACGGCGCGCTTGCGGGCGACGTCCAGCATGCCCGCGCTGAAGTCGACCCCGGTGACGCTCCCGCCGCACACCCGGGCCAGCACCTCCATCCCCGCACCGGTGCCGCAGCACAGGTCGAGGCCGGTACCGAAGGGGCCCACCGGTGCCAGCGCCGAGGCCACGGCGTCGAGCACCCGGTCCGGCGTCCGGTACGGGGTGTGGTCGAACTTCGGGGCGAGCAGGTCGTAACCGTGCTCGACCGACGACAGTGCCTGGACGGCGAGTTCGCGCAGGGTGGGGCCTTCGGGGCTGAACATCCGGTCAGCCTAGGGCCTGCCCGGCGGGTCCCGCGGGGGCGCGCCGCTCCCGCAGGACCGTGAGCACGCGCTCGCACCAACGGGCGTTCTCCTGCTCGAAGGTGATGCCGGCGAGCAGGGTGAGATAGGGGCCGACACGGTCGGACTCCCGCAGGTACCCCTCCTCGGTACGGCCGTCCAGCAGCCGCTCACGGACCCGTTCGTAGCGGGCGAGCTTGCCCAGGGCCCAGGCCCTGCGCTCCTCCACCAGCGCGCGGACCTCCGCGGGGTCGACACCGTCCATGGCCTGCATCTTGATCAGGAACTCGTCGCGAACGGCCGTGGGGCGCCGGGTCGGTTCGGCGGCGAAGGCGCTCAGCCGCTCCCGGCCGGCCGCGGTGAGCCGGAAGAGCCGCTTGGTGGGCCGTCGTTCCTGCGGCACCGTGCGGGCCTCGATGAGTCCGTCGCCCGCGAGGCGCTCCAACTCCCGGTAGAGCTGCTGAGGCGTGGCGGGCCAGAAGTTGGCGAGCGAGACGTCGAACACCTTGGACAGCTCGTAGCCCGAGGCCTCGCCCTCCAGCAGGGCCGCCAGGACGGCGTACTTGAGAGACATGTCGACACGCTAGCAAGAAATGAATACCCTACTCGGCACCTACTCAAATAGTTTAGTACTCATACCCGGGGAGCTGCGATGCAGGCATTCCGCACGGCGGTCGAGACGCACGACCTCGACGCCCTCGAAGCACTGCTGGCCGAGGACGTGGTCTTCACCAGTCCCGTCGTGTTCAAGCCCTACCGGGGCAAGGCGCTCACGGCGGCGATCCTGCGCGGGGCGGCCCGCGTGTTCGAGGACTTCCGCTACGAGCGCGTCATCGGCGCGGCGGACGGCCGCGACCACGCGCTCCTCTTCACGGCCCGCGTGGGCGAGCGGGAGATCAGCGGCTGCGACTTCCTGCACCTCGACGAGTCCGGCCGGATCGACGAGTTCACGGTGATGGTGCGCCCGCTCTCGGGCGCGCAGGCGCTGCAGGCGGCGATGGCGGCGCAGTTCGAGCGGATCGCCCAGGAGGCGCAGGAGGCCGCCGCCCGTTCGGGCGCCTGAGCGCGGGAGGTTCGTGCGGAAGACCCACCGGGCGGCCGGTGCGCCGCCCGGTGGGGCGGGACGCGTCCCGTCCCACCGCCCCGCGGCCTGCCGCGTGGTACAGTTCCCTCAGCACTTGTGTACGCCCCGCTGGGGCGCCGGTGCCAGTTTCCCTTCGGTTCGCCGACCCGCCCGTCCCGTCGTGACCGGCGCGTCCGCTTCTCAGCCACCTCGTCAGCGAGGCCTTCTCCCCGCTGTGTCCGAGGCGCTGTTCCCCGCCGTCCCGAGGCGTGTCGACCGACCCCTCACGCGGCTTCCCCCCTCCCTTCCGCACGTCCCCTGACCGTGTCCTCGAAAGGACCGAACACCATGACCACCACACTCGAGAAGCCTCCCGCCCAGCACGCCCCGGCCGAGATCGCGAGCGGTGTCCTCGACATCGACGCGAGCGGGAGGGGCCACCTACGGGGTCGGAGCCTCCAGGCCGAGCCGGCCGACCTCACCCTCTCCCCCGCGCTGATCCGCCGCCACGGCCTGCGCAAGGGCGACCTGGTGGAGGGCGTACGGGGCGAGCGGCGCACCCTGTCCGAGGTCGTCCGGGTCGGCGGCCGCGCACCCGACCGGCGGACCCGGCGGCACTTCCACGACCTGACACCGCTGCATCCGCACGAGCGCCTGCGCCTCGAACACCCGGCGGCCGGCCTCACCGGACGGGTCGCCGATCTCGTCGCCCCGGTCGGCAAGGGTCAGCGGGGCCTGATCGTGGCGCCGCCGAAGACCGGCAAGACCGTCCTCCTCCAGCAGATCGCCGCCGCGGTCGCCGGCAACCACCCCGGCTCCTACCTGATGGTGGTGCTGCTCGACGAACGGCCCGAGGAGGTCACCGACATGCGGCGGGCGGTGCGCGGCGAGGTGTACTCCTCGACCTTCGACCGGAGCGCCAAGGAGCACATCGCCCTCGCCGACCTGGTGATCGAGCGGGCCAAACGGCTCGTCGAGGCCGGCGAGGACGTCGTCGTCCTCCTCGACTCCCTCACCCGGCTGTGCAGGGCGCACAACAACGCCGCCTCCTCCGGCGGCCGCACCCTCAGCGGCGGTGTCGACGCCGGGGCACTGCTCGGGCCCAAGCGGTTCTTCGGCGCCGCCCGGGCGGCCGAGGAGGGCGGCTCGCTCACCATCCTCGCCACCGCCCTGGTGGAGACCGGGTCGCGGGCCGACGACTTCTTCTTCGAGGAACTCAAGGGCACCGGCAACATGGAGCTGCGGCTGAGCCGGGAGCTCGCCGACCGCCGGGTCTTCCCGGCCGTCGACGTGACCGGCTCCGGCACCCGCCGCGAGGAACTGCTCCTCTCGGCCCCCGAGTCGACCACCGTGCGGGGACTGCGACGGGTCCTCGGGTCCCGGGACGGACACTCCGGCCTGGAGACACTGCTGGAGCGGCTGCGCCGGACGCCGGACAACGCCACGTTCCTGCGGCAGGTCCAGCCGACCCTGCCCGCCGACTGACGCCGGCCGCGCCGAGCGGACCCGCGCGGCCCCACGCCGGCCGCGCCGAGCGGATCCGCACGGCCCCACCTGTGGCATCCGGGTGCTTCCGGAGGCGACTCGGCCCGGTCAGCGTGGCGACCCGGGGGGCCATTCCTACGTTTGCGGTATGACTATCGGATTCTCATCTCGGGCGGTTCGCTCCACCTGTGTGCTCTGTGTGGCAGGGCTGCTGACGCTCATGCCCGCCGCCGCGGCCGCCCGTGCCGGGCGCCCGGACCCCGGGCCGCCCGGCGGGACACGGTCGGCGGCCCAGCCGTCGCTGCTGTACCGCTCCGGCACCCAGGTCCGGCCCCGCCCCGGGGCACCCGGGGTCCCCGATGTCTCCGCGCTGTCCTGGGTGGTGGCCGACGCCGACTCCGGTGACGTCCTGGCGGCGCACGACGCCCATCGCAGGCTGCCGCCGGCCAGCACGCTGAAGACGCTGTTCGCCCTCACGGTGCTGCCGGCCCTGCCGGGCGGCATCCGGCACGAGGTGCGCGGGGACGAACTGACCGGCATCGGTCCGGGCAGCAGCCTGGTCGGGGTCGTCGAGGGCCACACGTACCGGGTGTCCGACCTGTGGAACGGCGTCTTCCTCAACTCCGGGAACGACGCCGTGCGCGTCCTCGCCTCGCTCACCGGCGGCTGGGACGCCACGGCGGCCCGGATGCAGGCCGAGGCCCGTGCGCTCGGCGCCCGCGACACCCACGTGCGCTCACCCGACGGCTACGACGCGCCGGGCCAGGTGTCGTCGGCGTACGACCTGGCCCTCTTCGGCCGGGCGGGGCTGCGCAACCCCGACTTCGCGAGGTACTGCGCCAAGGTCGAGGCCATGTTCCCCGGCCGGAGCGGGGACGCCTACGGGATCCGGAACACCAACCGGCTGCTCACCGGGGAGGACGGCGTGGAGCCGTACCCGGGGCTGATCGGCATCAAGAACGGTTACACCAGCAACGCGGGCAACACGCTGGTCGCCGCCGCCCGCCGTGACGGACGGACCCTGGTGGTGACCGTGATGAACCCTCAGGAGGGCGGCGGCCACGCCGTGTACGAGGAGGCCCGCTCGTTGCTCGACTGGGGCTTCGAGGCGTCCGGACGCGTCGTGCCGGTGGGCTCGCTGACCGCTGGCGGCGCCCGGCCGCGGCCCGGTCCGGCGGCCGTGCCCGCGGCGGTCGCGGCCGCACGGCCGGCACACCACGCACCGGGCTGGCGGGAGACCGGCGCGATCGTGGGGGTGGCCGGGCTCGGCGCCGGCGTGGTGGCGTTCGTCCTGCGGCTCAAGCTCGTCCGGACGCGCGGTACCTGACGCCTCCCTGCCCCGCCCGTCCGGTGGGCCGGGCCGCCCCCGCCAGGGGCGGACCACAGGGTGGGGGGTGGTGCCAGCCACACCCTGCTCCGGGGGCAGCCGTCATTCTGCGGCCCGGCCCCCGTTCACATACTGATGAGCATGGCGAATTCAACGGTGCTCATCGAGAGCCTTCCCCCGCGGGAACAGGACAAGGGACGCGAGAAGGGAAGCGACTTCTCCGAGCTGTCCAGGCGCGTGGCCGACGCGGGGCTGCTGCGGCGGCGTCCGCTGTACTACACGCTGCGTTTCGGTGCCGTGGCGCTCGCGCTGGCGGGCGGTGTCGCCGCTCTGGTCGTGCTGGGGGACAGCTGGAGCCAGCTGCTCGTCGCGGTGGCGCTGGCCGTCGTCTTCGGCCAGCTCGGACTGGCCGCGCACGACCTCGCCCACCGGCAGGTCTTCTCGCGTCGCCGTCCCAGCGAGGCCGGTGGTCTGCTGGTGGCGAACCTGCTGCTCGGGATGAGCTACGGCTGGTGGATGAACAAGCACACCCGCCACCACGCCAACCCCAACCACGAGGAGAAGGACCCGGACGTCTCCCCCGACATCCTGGTCTGGTCACGGCGCCAGGCGAGCCGGGCCAAGGGGCTTCCCCGGTTCGTGGGCAGGCATCAGGCCGCCCTCTTCTTCCCGCTGCTGACGCTGGAGGGACTCAACCTGAGCTTCAGCAGCTTCAGGGCGCTGCGCGGCCCGTCCGTGAAACGGCCGGTCCTGGAGGGCACGCTGCTCGTCGCCCATTTCGCCCTCTACTTCGGCGGCCTGTTCACGGTCCTCTCCCCCGGCAAGGCCCTCGCCTTCATAGCCGTGCACCAGGGACTGTTCGGCATCTACCTGGGCTCGGTCTTCGCGCCCAACCACAAGGGCATGCCGATGATCGAGGAGGGCATGCGGCTCGACTTCCTGCGCCGCCAGGTCCTCACCTCCCGCAACGTGCGGGGCGGGGTGCTCGTCGACGCCTTCATGGGCGGCCTCAACTACCAGATCGAGCACCACCTCTTCCCGAGCATGCCGACGCCCGCCCTGGCCAAGGCCCAGGTGATCACCGAGCGGTACTGCGCCGAGCTGGGCGTCCCGTACCACCGGACGGGACTGCTCGCCTCGCACCGTGAGGCGCTGCGGCACCTGCGCAGCGTCGGGGAACCGCTGCGCGACGGGCGCTGACGGCGACCCGCCGGTGCCGGGGGCCGGCGGGCGACGCGCGGCGCTCAGCTGTGCAGCACGCCCGCGCCGAGCAGCGCGAACAGCAGGACGCCGACCACGATCCGGTAGACGACGAAGGCGTTGAAGGTGTGCTTGGCGACGAACTTCAGCAGCCAGGCGATGGAGGCGTAGGCGACCACGAAGGAGACGAGGGTGCCGACCACCAGCGGGGCGGCGCCGGCTCCGGTGCCCAGGGCGTCCTTCAGCTCGTACACGCCGGCACCGGTCAGGGCCGGGATGCCGAGGAAGAAGGAGAGCCGCGTGGCGGCCAGCCGGTCGAGGTCGAGCATCAGGGCGGTGGACATGGTGGCGCCGGAGCGGGAGAAGCCCGGGAAGAGCAGGGCGAGGATCTGGGAGCCGCCGACCAGCATCGCGTCCTTGAACGAGGTGTCGTCCTCGCCCCGCTTGTGCCGGCCCTTCCGGTCCGCCGCCCACATCACGCCGCTGCCGACGATCAGGGAGCCCGCGACCACCCACAGCGAGGCGAGCGGGCCCTTGATCAGCGGCCTGGCGGCCAGGCCGACCAGCACGATCGGGATCGTCGCGCAGATGACCCACCAGGCGAACTTGTAGTCGTGGTGGTAGCGCTCCTCCCGGTCGGTCAGGCCGCGCAGCCACGCGGAGACGATCCGCGCGATGTCCTTGCGGAAGTACACGAGCACCGCGGCGATCGCCCCGACCTGGATGACCGCCGAGAAGCCGATGACGGCGTCGTCGTCGACGGGGATGCCCATCAGCCCTTCGACGATCTTGAGGTGGCCGGTGGAGGAGACCGGCAGGAACTCGGTCACCCCTTCGACGGCTCCGAGGACGACGGCCTGGCCGATGCTGATGGCGCTCATGGGATCCAGTTCTGCCCGGGGCGGGCGGACTCGCGGACGGTAGGGGCGGAGGGGCCAGTCCTACTACACGCGGGTCGGCGCCGGGCGTCACGCCCAGAGCGCGTCGGCCAGCGTCACCCCCGCGTACGCCGCGCCGAGGCCGGCCGCCACACTCACCACCACGTTGGCCACCGCCCGCGGGCGGGCGCCGGTCTCGGCGAGCCGGAGGGTCTCCCAGGAGAAGGTCGAGTACGTGGTGAGGGCCCCGCACAGCCCGGTGCCGAGCAGCAGTTGCAGGCGGGGCCCCGCGGCTCCGGCGAGCGCCGCGCCGGTCAGCAGGCCGAGGACGAGGCTGCCCACGACGTTCACCACGAGGGTGCCCCAGGGGAAGTCCGCGTACCGGGACCGCACCGCGAGGTCGGTGAGGTAGCGCAGGGGGGCGCCGACCATGGCGCCCGCGACGACCAGCAGCCAGTTCACGACGGCTCCCCGTCCCGCGGGCCCGTGTCTCCGGTTCCGGTCCGGGTGCCCTTCAGGGCGCGGCGCGTCGCCCACGCGGCGGCCCACACCGCCGTGAGCGCGGCGAGCGGGGTCGCCGCCAGGTAGGCCAGGGCGGTGCGGGCCTGGTCGGCGGCGAGCAGGTGCCGGGCGTCGACGGCGTAGGTCGAGAAGGTGGTGAAACCGCCGAGCACCCCCGTCGCGAAGAAGGGCCGGACCAGGCGGTGGGCGGTCCGCACCTCGGTGACGAGCACCATGAACGCGCCGATCACGGCACAGCCGACGAGGTTGACGCAGAAGGTCGTCCAGGGGAAGCCGCCGGCCCGCGTCGGCCACCAGAGGGCGGCCCCGTACCGCGCACCGGCGCCGACGGCGCCGCCGAGGGCCACGACCGTGAGGACCGGCGCCTGCGCACGCCACCGCGGCCGCATGGGGGCGGTGGCTCGGGCGCCGTCGGCACCTTCGGGGATCGGGGCTGTCATGGTCGTACGTCTCCTGCTCGCGGGGCAGTGGACGTCCCCGGTTCGTGAGCAGGGCCAGCCTAGCGCCGGGGCGGTGCGGCGCCCCCTGCCGCCCGGTCCTTGCACGCGCACAATGTGCACCGTCAACGAACCACCGTTCCGGTGCTACCGTGCAGGTATGGCAGTCACGACGGCCGGTGCGCGGCTCGAGGAACGGTGGCGGGAGATCCTCTCCGTGCACGCCCGCACGATGTGCGAGATCGACCGTGCCCTGCACCCCCACGGTCTGGGCGCGAGCGACTTCGAGGTGCTCGACATCCTCGCGACCGAGGGGCCCGAGGAGGGCGCCCAGTGCCGGGTGCAGAACCTGGTCGGCCGGGTCCACCTGAGCCAGAGCGCCCTGTCCCGGCTCATCGCCCGGCTGGAGAAGGACGGGCTGGTGGAACGCTCGATGTGCGCGGAGGACCGACGCGGTGTCTACGTGACCCTGACCCGCAGCGGGCGCGCACTGCACGCCGAGGTGCTGCCGCTGCAGCGGGCCGTACTGGCCCGCATGCTCGGCGACGTGTAGTACCGCTCGCCCTCAGGGGCGGGCCAGCAGCGTGCGCACGCCGTCCGACGTGAGCGTGAGGCGGTGCTCCGAGCCGGCGTCGATCGACAGCGACAGGTCGTCGGCCGGCCACTGCGCGGCGAGGGCGCCCAGCGGCACCATCCGGTAGCGGGAGACGTACGGCAGCAGATCCGCCATCTCCAGCTCCGAGGTGAACACGGGCACCACCTGACGGCCGCCCTGCTGTTCCAGCACCGGCAGAGCCAGCATCCCCGGGTCGGCGGCGTCCTGGTCGTTCGCGTCGTCCGGCACCGGGACGAGGACGTCGCTGCCGGCGAGCGTGTCGAGGGCGGCCGTGTCCTCGGTGTTCTCGGCGAGTGTGTCCAGTGCCCGCTGGGCGGGCGAGACGGAGTTGTCGTTCGCGGGTGTTTCCATGACAGGTCCCTGGTCGCGGCGGTGGTGGACCCGCCCCGATGATCCGTCACGGGGCGGTTCAGGCTCGCGTACCCGATCGCTCCCGCGGCAATCCTGTCCGGCGCCCCGTCCGGAGCGGGAGGCGATCATCTGATCACGAGGGGGCCCACTTGATCGATCAGAAGTGCGGTCGGGTTAGCATATGAGCGCCGCCTAGCTCGAAAGACAAACTTGTGACTGTCAATGACGACTCGTTCACCAGCTGGAAGAACCGCGAGGAGATCGCGGAGTCGATGATCCCGATCATCGGGAAGCTGCACCGGGAGCAGGACGTCACCGTCCTCCTCCACAGCCGCTCCCTGGTGAACAAGTCGGTGGTCAGCATCCTCAAGACCCACCGCTTCGCCCGGCAGATCGCCGGCGCGGAGCTGTCGGTCACCGAGACGCTCCCCTTCCTCCAGACGCTCACCACGCTCGACCTCGGCCCGTCGCAGATCGACATCGGCATGCTGGCCGCCGACTACAAGACCGACGGACGCGGTCTGACGGTGGCGGAGTTCACCGCCGAGGCCGTCGCCGGCGCGATCGGCGAGAACAAGATCGAGCGCCGCGACGGGCGCGACGTCGTCCTCTACGGCTTCGGCCGCATCGGCCGCCTCGTCGCCCGCCTCCTCATCGAGAAGGCCGGTTCCGGCAACGGCCTGCGACTGCGTGCCATCGTCGTGCGCGGCGGCGGCGAGCGGGCCGCCGAGGACATCGTCAAGCGCGCCTCGCTGCTGCGCCGCGACTCCATCCACGGCCAGTTCCAGGGCACCATCACCGTCGACGAGGCGACCGGCTCGATCGTCGCCAACGGCAACACGATCAAGGTGATCTACGCCAACGACCCCTCCGAGGTCGACTACACGGCGTACGGCATCGACAACGCCATCCTGATCGACAACACCGGCAAGTGGCGCGACCGCGAGGGCCTCTCCCAGCACCTGCGCCCCGGCATCGACAAGGTCGTCCTGACCGCGCCCGGCAAGGGCGACGTGCCGAACATCGTGCACGGTGTCAACCACGAGACGGTGAAGCCGGACGAGCGCGTCCTGTCCTGTGCCTCCTGCACCACCAACGCGATCGTCCCGCCGCTGAAGGCCATGGACGACGAGTACGGCGTGCTGCGCGGCCACGTGGAGACCGTCCACTCGTTCACGAACGACCAGAACCTCCTGGACAACTACCACAAGGCCGACCGCCGCGGCCGCTCCGCGCCGCTCAACATGGTGATCACCGAGACCGGGGCCGCCTCGGCCGTCGCGAAGGCGCTGCCGGACCTCAAGGCGCCGATCACCGGCAGCTCGATCCGCGTTCCCGTCCCGGACGTGTCGATCGCGATCCTGAGCCTGCGCCTCGGCCGCGAGACCACGCGCGAGGAGGTCCTGGAGTACCTGCGCGACGTGTCGCTGCACTCGCCGCTGAAGCGCCAGATCGACTTCACCACGGCCCCCGACGCCGTCTCGATGGACTTCGTGGGCTCGCGCCACGCGTCGATCGTCGACGCCGGAGCCACCAAGGTCGACGGCGACAACGCGATCCTCTACCTCTGGTACGACAACGAGTTCGGCTACTCCTGCCAGGTCGTCCGCGTCGTGCAGCACGTCTCCGGGGTGGAGTACCCGACCTACCCGGCCCCGGCGGTCTGATCGGAGCAGGGCGAGTCGTCCGGGGGCGGTGGGACAGGGTGTCCCACCGCCCCCGTCGTCGCATCAGCCTCGCGGCCCGGGGCACGAGTGGGGTGGCGTTCGGTGTGAACGCCGTGTCGCACGACGGTCGGCCGGAACGAGAATGGGGCCATGGACGGACTGGTTCGGCGCTCCCCGTGGGCCCGGGTGCTGATCTGGTGCGTGGCGGTGCTGAGCACGACCGTGCTGGCCGCGGCGGCCGTGGTGCGCAGCACCGTGCTCGACCCGGAGTTCTACGGCCAGGTGCTGGAGGACGAACGGGCCTACCAGCGGTTCTACGACGAGGTGCTGGTCGACCCGGGCAGTACGCCGCTGACCAGTGACCTGTTGGACCGGTTGCCGGTCCCGCAGTCGACCATCACCTCGAACCTCAAGGTAGTGATCCCGCCGGAGACGCTGCGGGTCATGACGGACCGGCAGATCGCCGAGGTGATCCACTACCTGGAGGGCGACCGCGACCGGCTGCGGGTCACGGTCGACCTGGAGCCCGTCGTCGCCAACGTCGAGCGGCTCAGCCAGGCCTACTTCGGTGAGGCGGTCGCCGCCCTCCAGCAGCGCTCCGAACCCGACTTCCAGGCCTTCGTGCAGCGCCTGTCCGAACTGGCCGCGCAGGTGGTGGCCGGCGAGGCGCCCCTGGAGGGCCTGCCGTCCCTGCCGCTCTCCCACGGTCAGGCGGTCGAGGCCACGGACGCGCTGATGCGCCTGGTGCCGGCCGCCGCCCGCGCCGGCCTCGGCCCCACCGTGCAGACGGCGCTGGACCGGGGGGACGTGGCCTCCGCCCTGGCCGCGATCGCGCCGGTCGCCCTGAACGACCAGGTCCGGGCGACCGCGACGGAGCTGCTGCGGGAGGCGCGGCAGGGCACCTGGATCGTCACCGTCGACATCGACCCCTCGCACGAGGCGCCGGCCGCGGTGGACCGGGCCCGGTCCGTCACCCGCCTCTTCCAGGAGGTGGTGGAGCCGGCGGCCGCGGTGCTCTGCGCCGCCGCGCTCACCCTGCTGTGGCTCTCGACGCCGTCCCCCGCCAGGCGCCGGCTGATGCCGCTGGGCTGGGTGCCGGCCGCCGCCGCCGCGCTGATGGCCCTGACCGTGCTCCTGCTGCGCCTCGCACTGGGGAACGCGTGGTTCGCTTCCCCCTCGTCCTGGCCCCCTTCCGCGTCGGACCTGCTGGGCGACGTCCAGGCCGCGGCCGTGGACCGGCTCGTGACCACCGCCACCGTCGTGGCGGTGATCCTGCTCGCCGCCGGAGCGCTGCTGATCACCGTCAGCTGGGTCTGGCAGACCCGGCCCGGCATGCCGGTCCTCACCGATCCGCGGCACGGCCCCACCCTGACCTTCGCCGTCACGGCCTGCGCGCTCGTCGGCACCATGGTGGCCCCGGTGGCGATCACCGGCTCGTCCCCGCGCATCTGCCAGGGCAGTGCCGAGTTGTGCGACGCCCGCTACGACGAGATCGCCCAGCTCGCGTCGCACAACGCGATGGCCACGACGGCGGACCGGTTCATCGGCCCCCTCCAGGACCCGGACATCGTCGGCCAGCTGGACGCCGGGGTCCGGGTCCTGCTTCTCGACACGCACCGCTGGGAGCGGCCCGAGGAGGTCGCGGACCGGCTGAGCAGCTCGGACTTCTCGCCGGACCTGCGGCGGCGGCTCACCCGGATCCTGGAGCGGGTGAACCCTCCGCACCCCGGTCTGTGGCTGTGCCACTCGGTGTGCGGCGCCGGGGCCCTCGACCTGGTGCCCACGCTGCGGCAGATCGGTGACTGGCTGCGCGCCCACCCCACAGAGGTCGTCACCCTGGTCCTGCAGGACGGTGTCGGTTCCGTGGTGAGCCAGGGCGCCTTCGAACGGGCCGGGCTGTCCGACCTGCTGTACGAGCCGGACGCGGACCCGGACCGCCCGTGGCCCAGGCTCAAGGACATGATCGACGGCGGGCGGCGACTGGTCGTCTTCGCGGAGAAAGCGGACGGTCCCGCGCCGTGGTACCGGAACTTCTACCGGTACGGCATGGAGACGCCGTTCGCCTTCCGCAGCCCGGACGAGATGTCCTGCCTGCCGAACCGGGGCGGGAGCGACAAGCGGCTGTTCCTGCTCAACCACTTCGTCACGGCCGGCGGCGGACGGCGGCTGGACGCCGGGGTCGTCAACTCCCGGCAGCGGGTGCTGGAGCGGGCGCACGCCTGTGAGCTGCGGCGCGGCAGACCGGTCAACTTCGTGGCGGTGGACTACGCGACGATCGGCGACGCGCTCGGCGCCGTGGAGGAGCTGAACGCGGAGCGCCTGCGGGACGACACCAGCGTGCCCGTACGACGGTCCCCGGACCGGCTGGGCGGCCCCGGCACGACCCGCGCGCCGGGGCCCTGACACCCAGGCGCCCGGCGACGCGGAGGTGCTCCGCGTCGCCGGGCGGTCAGGGTGTCGGTCCCCTACTGTTCGGTCCTCTCCTACTGGTTGGTCCTCTACCGGTACGGGTGGACCCTCCTACTGATTGATCTTGAACTGGGAGCCCGGCTCGATCAGGACGTCGCCGTCCCGCGAGTTGGTGATGGTGACGTTCGTCAGCGTCGCGCTGCCGCGGGCGCCGCTCATCGCGAGGATGCCGGAGCCGTTGTTGGACCTGTCGATGCGGACGTTCTGGATCTTCACGTCCGGCATCGCGCCGCCTCCCGTCTTGAACTGGATGCCGTCGTAGGTCGAGTCGAGGATCTCGGTGTCCCTGATGGTCACGCCCGGGATGTCCTGGCCCTGGGCGAAGAGGGTGATGGCCCCGAACTCCTGGTCCTCGTTCCAGAAGGCGCCGCCCGTGCGGTGCAGGGCGTTGCCCGCGATGAGGGTCTGCCCGGAGAAGGGCAGCGGGTCGTGGTCGGTGGCCAGCATGATGCCCGGGTAGTTCATGGTGTCGGAGATGACGTTGTTCTCGATGGAGTTGCCGTAACCGCCGTACACCGCGATGCCGTTGGCCCGCCAGGGCAGCTGGATCGTGTTGTTGCGGAAGTGGTTGTCGTGGCCGACGTCCACCGAGGTGTCCTTCACGTACTTGCTGGCCCACACGGCGAGCGCGTCGTCGCCGGTGTTGCGGAAGGACGAGTTGTGGACGGTGGAGTTGCGGGTGCCGTTGGCGAAGTTGATGCCGTCGGCGTAGGTGTTGCGGATGCGCATGCCGGTGAACTCAAGGCCGTCACCGGGGCCCCACAGTTCGGGGATGTTGGAGTAGTCGCGGCCGGCCCAGACGCCGACGTTGGCGTGCTCGATCCACACGTTGCTGATTTTGGTGCCCTTGCCGAAGCGGCCGTTGAGCCCGACGCCGCCCTCGTGGTTGCCGTCGCCGCCGCGGATGGTGCCGGAGCCGAGGATGGCGAGGTCGGAGATCTGGGTGTTGTGGTCGATGTCGAAGCCGAAGTTGCCCTCGTGCGGGTGGTTGATGCCGCCGGCCTCGTGCGGCGGGGTCAGGGTGTAGAGCTGGGAGTGCCACATGCCCGCGCCGCGGACGGTGACGTCCCGGATGCCGACCTGGTTGTGCTGACCGCGGTTCTGCGGGTCGTCTGTGAGGATCTTCTGTTCCTGGCGCCACTGTCCGGCGGGGATCCACACGCAGGGGATCTGGCCGTTCTGGTCGGCGGTGACGGCGCGCTGGATGGCGTCCGTGTCGTCGAGTCCGTCGCCGGGGACGGCTCCGTACTCCGTGATCGAGACGCAGTTCGCCGGCTTGGCGGCGGGGGGCGCGACCTGCTCCAGGTCGATCAGGTCGACGACGTAGTAGGCGGCGGTGTCGCCCGCGTCCCGCTGGAGGCGGAACTGGGTGCCCTGCGGGAAGGTCCGGTTCAGCAGGGCGTGGGACTCGTCGAAGAGCCGCCGCGCGTCGCCGCCGGGCCGGTTGGTGAGGCCCTCGGGGTCGTCGGTGGTGCCGTACAGCCAGCTGTGCTTGGACGACAGGGTCAGCTTCTGCACGAAGGCGCCGTCCGCGTAGAGGCTGAGGGTGGCTTCCGTTCCGCCGCCGCCGGGGGCGTCGGGGATGGAGTTGCGGACCACGATGGAGTTGGTGGACGTGGTCGAGGTGAACTCGACGTACTGGCCGGTCGAGTTGAGCCGGACCGACTTGCGGCCCGAGGACTCGGAGCCGAAGTTGGTGTGCCCGAAGGTGCGCTCGGCGTCGGCGGTGACCAGGGTGCCGTTGGTGCGGCCGTCCTCGGCCTCGTACTCGGTGTAGGGCACGGCGGCGCCGCGGCCGACGACGAGGGACTTGGCGAGCACGTTGTTGTTCTCGTTGGTCTCGGCGACGACGCCCGTGGCGTCGGCGGTCGCGGTCAGCGTGACGCCGCCGCCGGTCGCCGTCCAGGTGCCGTTGACCGGCACGTCGACCGTGGCGCCGGCCGCGATCTGACCGGTGGTGCCGTTGAGGGTGGTGGAGCCCGCCTGGAGACGGGTCACCGAGCCCGCGGCGGCGGCGCTGGTGCCGCGGTTGTGCACGGCGACGGTGAAGGAGACCTGGGCGCCCACGGCCGGGGCGGCCGGGTTGGTGGTGAGGGAGGTGACCTCCAGGTCGGGGCCCGGTGCCCGGTCGACGACCAGCCTGTTCGCGGCCGTGCGGCTGTTGTTGGTGTCGTCCAGCTCGGCGACGGTCCCGCGGGGGTCGACCACGGCGCCCACCGCATAGCTGCCGGCGGTGTGGGTGCCGGTGGAGACGGCTACCTGGGCGGACTGGCCGGGGTCGAGCGCGGGGACGGCGGCGCTGCCCGCGACCGCGCCCTCGACGGTGACCTCGGTGGTGGTGGCGGCCGAGCGCGCGGTACCGGCGTTGCGCACCGTGGTGTTCACGGTGACCGCGTCGCGCTCGCTGGGCGCGGCCGGCGTCCAGGCGAGGCCGGTGACCGTGAGGTCGGGCGCGGGGGCGGCGGTGCCGACGACCTGGAACTCGGCGACCTGGCCGCCGCCGGCGCCGGTGTTGGAGAAGAACCGCAGCCGTACGTCGGCCACCTGGGCGGTGACGGGGATGCTCACCGTGTTGCCGGTGCCGGGGCTGAAGGAGTAGTCGGCGCGGGCGCGCAGCGAGGTGAAGTCGCTCGCGCCCTGCTTGCGGCCGAGGACCTGGATGCCCTGGGTGCGGGCGCCCCACGCGGCGTCCGGGTTCAGCTTGACGACGACGCCGCTGACGTCCGCGTCGGCGCCGAGTTTGACGGTGAGGTCGGCGGGCTGGCCGGCGGCCTCCCAGTAGGTGGAGGTGGAGTCGTCGGTGGCGTTGGCGGCGACGTAGTTCTGGGTGGTCGAGGTGGCTTCGACGGGCTTGTTGCGGGCGAGGTTGGTGCCGGTGGGCGGCGGGCCGGTGTCGACGTCCTCGCCGTACACCTCCAGCTCGGACAGCTGGGCCGCGTTCCAGCCGGTGTTGCCGGTGACGTCGACGCGGACGTAGCGGGCGTCGGACGCGGCGGCGAGGTCGATGGCGACCGTGTTGGCCTGGCCCGGGCTGAAGGCACGCGCGGCGGAGGCGGCCAGCGTGCGGAAGGTGGAGCCGTCGGTGCTGCCCCGGAGGGAGAGGCTCTGGGTGCGGCTCTCCCAGCCGGTGGGCAGTTTGAGGACCACCCGGTCGACCTCGCGGGCGGTGCCGAGATCGACCTGCACCCACTGCGGGAAGGAACCGGCCGGGCCCTCCCAGTAGGTCGCCTGGGTGCCGTCGGTGGTGTTGCCGGCCGGGTAGGCGCCGTGCGAACCGCCTGCCGTGGCCGGGCGGCCGAGGGCGAGGTTGACGTCGGCGGCGGGCGCCGCGGCCCGGGCGGTGGCCGCGAACGGCAGCGGGAGCAGCCCGACCGTCATCAGCCCGGCCACGACGGCGCCCGTCAGCGGCCGTCGGCCAGGGGATCTCCATCTCATGGGGGTCCTCATGTTCCGTGGGGAGGCGTGGAGCACGACAGGCCGGTGAGACAGGGAGGACACCGACCGTGCGCGCCAATTGAGCAGGACAGTCGATTCTTTGCGGAAAGTGCGTCATCAGATTTCTAGTACGTCACCGCTTTGTCAACGGTCCCCGCTACGACGGGATTTGGCCCGTAACACGCTTGCGTGGCTTGCACACTTCTTGCGTACGCGGTGAGCTGGAAAAAGGGCGTGATACGGCAGAGAGAGCGATGCGGGAAGCTCGTATCGAACGCAAGTCGTGCACCGACATGAGAAACAGAAGGGCCGGCCCGACACCCTCAGGTGTCGGGCCGGCCCTTGCCGGTCGAGGAGCCCTCCGGGGCGCCTCGGTCAGTCCGTGCCGAACTCCATGGCGGCGCGGTCGAGCAGCTCGTCGTCACCGGAGACCTCGCCGCGGGAGGCGATGGCCTCGGCGCCGCCCTCCGGCATGGCGCCGATCAGCCCGGTCGCCGCGGCCTGGGCCGCGCCGATGGCGGGGTTGGCGCTGCCGATCAGGCCGAGGCCGGCGTACTGCTCCAGCTTGGCGCGGGAGTCGGCGATGTCGAGGTTGCGCATGGTGAGCTGGCCGATCCGGTCCACCGGCCCGAACGCGGAGTCCTCGGTGCGCTCCATGGACAGCTTGTCCGGGTGGTAGCTGAACGCCGGGCCCGTGGTGTCGAGGATCGAGTAGTCCTCGCCGCGCCGCAGCCGCAGCGTGACCTCGCCGGTGACCGCCGAGCCGACCCAGCGCTGCAGGGACTCCCGGATCATCAGCGACTGCGGGTCGAGCCAGCGGCCCTCGTACATCAGCCGGCCCAGCCGCCGCCCCTCGCTGTGGTACTGGGCGAGGGTGTCCTCGTTGTGGATGGCGTTGACGAGGCGCTCGTACGCCGCGTGCAGCAGGGCCATGCCCGGGGCCTCGTAGATACCGCGGCTCTTGGCCTCGATGATCCGGTTCTCGATCTGGTCGGACATGCCCATGCCGTGCCGGCCGCCGATGGCGTTGGCCTCCATCACCAGGTCGACCGGGGAGGCGAACTCCTTGCCGTTGACCGTCACCGGGCGGCCCTGGTCGAAGCCGATCGTGACGTCCTCGGCGGCGATCTCGACCGACGGGTCCCAGAACCGGACGCCCATGATGGGCTCCACGGTCTCCACGCCGGTGTCCAGGTGTTCGAGGGTCTTGGCCTCGTGGGTGGCGCCCCAGATGTTGGCGTCGGTGGAGTACGCCTTCTCCGTCGAGTCCCGGTAGGGGAGGTCGTGGGCGAGGAGCCACTCCGACATCTCCTTGCGGCCGCCCAGCTCGGTCACGAAGTCCGCGTCCAGCCAGGGCTTGTAGATCCTCAGCTGCGGGTTGGCGAGCAGCCCGTACCGGTAGAACCGCTCGATGTCGTTGCCCTTGAACGTGGAGCCGTCGCCCCAGATCTGGACGTCGTCCTCGAGCATCGCGCGGACCAGCAGCGTGCCCGTGACGGCACGGCCCAGCGGCGTGGTGTTGAAGTAGGCGCGCCCGCCCGAGCGGATGTGGAACGCCCCGCAGGTGAGCGCGGCCAGGCCCTCCTCGACCAGCGCCGCGCGGCAGTCGACCAGGCGCGCGATCTCGGCGCCGTAGGTCCGGGCACGGTCGGGCACCGAGGCGATGTCGGGCTCGTCGTACTGGCCGATGTCGGCGGTGTACGTGCAGGGGACGGCGCCCTTGTCACGCATCCACGCGACCGCGACCGAGGTGTCGAGGCCGCCCGAGAAGGCGATACCGACGCGCTCGCCGGTGGGAAGGGAGGTGAGGACCTTGGACATAGGAAGAGTATGCATCATGACGCATGATCATGCAAAGACGGATGGTCACCGCATCGGGATCGCGACGTACTGGTACTCCAGGAACTCCTCGATGCCCGCCTTTCCGCCCTCGCGGCCGAGCCCGGACTGCTTGACACCGCCGAAGGGCGCGGCCGGGTTGGAGACGAGGCCGGTGTTGAGGCCGACCATGCCGGCCTCCAGGCGTTCGCTGACGCGCAGGGCCCGGGCGAGGCCCTCGGTGAAGACGTAGCCGACGAGCCCCCAGGGGGTGTCGTTGGCGCGCCGTACGACCTCGTCCTCGTCGTCGAAGGTGAGGATGGCCGCCACGGGGCCGAAGATCTCCGTGCTGGTCAGACGGCTGTCCGGCCGGACGTCGGTGAGGACCGTGGGGGGATAGAACCAGCCGGGGCCCTCGGGCGTACGGCCTCCGACGAGGACCCGGGCGCCGCGCTCCACCGCGTCGGCCACGAGGTCCTCCACCTTGGCCCGCCCGGCGGCGTCGATGAGCGGGCCCACGTCGACCCCGTCCCGGGTGCCGGGCCCGACGACGAGCGCCGCCATCCGCCGGGCGAGGCGCCGCGCGAACTCCTCGGCCACCGACCGGTGGACGAAGAAGCGGTTCGCGGCGGTGCACGCCTCGCCCATGTTGCGCATCTTGGCGATCATCGCGCCGTCCACGGCCACGTCCAGGTCGGCGTCGTCGAAGACGATGAAGGGCGCGTTGCCGCCCAGCTCCATCGAGGCGCGCACCACCGTGTCGGCGCACTGGGCGAGCAGCAGGCGGCCGACCCGGGTGGAGCCGGTGAAGGACAGCTTGCGGATGCGTCCGCCGCGCAGCAGCGGCTCGCAGACCTCCCCCGCCCGGGAGGTGGTGACGACGTTGAGCACCCCGTCCGGCAGCCCGGCCTCCTGGAGGACCGCGGCGAGGGCGAGGCTGGAGAGCGGGGTCTGCGGCGCCGGTTTGAGCACCGTCGTGCAGCCGGCCGCGAGCGCCGGGCCGAGCTTGCGGGCGCCCATGGCCAGCGGGAAGTTCCACGGGGTGATCAGCAGGCAGGGCCCGACGGGGCGCCGGGAGAGCAGCATGCGGTGGCGTCCGTCGGGGAGGACGCCGTGGTCGCCGTCGACGCGCACGGCCTCCTCCGAGAACCACCGGAGGAACTCGGCGGCGTAGGCCACCTCCCCCCTGGCCTCCGCCAGGGGTTTGCCCATCTCGGACGTCATCAGCCGGGCGAACGCCTCGGCACGGTCGAGGAGGATCTCGTGCGCGCGGCGCAGGATCTCGCCGCGGGCCCTGGGTGCCGTGCCGGCCCACCCCTCCTGCGCCCGCACCGCCGCGTCCTCGGCGAGCCGGGCGTCCTTGGGGCCGGCGTCGGCGACCCGGCCGAGGATGCCGCCGGTGGCCGGGTCGTCCACCGCCAGGGTGGCGCCGTCGGCGGCGTCCGTCCAGGTCCCGCCGATGAGGAGCCGCGTCGGTGTGCCGGCCACGGCGCCCCCGCCTGCCGCGTTCACCGCTCCACCGGCCCCGAGGTGCCGGCCTCGACGGCGGCCGACCAGGCACGGAGTCCGTCGTCGACGGCGGACGCGTCGATCACCAGGGCCGGGATCATCCGCACCACCTGGTTCCAGGCCCCGCAGAGCAGCAGGAGCAGCCCTTCGTCGACGGCGGCGCGTTGGACCCGCGCGGCGGTCTCCGGGTCCGGGCCGCCGTCCTCGGTGACGAACTCGCTGGCCAGCATCAGCCCCGTGCCCCGCACGTCCCCGATGGCCGGCGTGCGGGCGGCGACCGTCTCCAGCCCCGCGCGCAGCCGCGCGCCCATCGCCTCGGCGTTCTCGACGAGCTTCTCGTCCCGGACGACGTCGAGCGTGGCGCAGGCCGCCGCGCAGGCCACCGCGTTGGCGCCGTACGTGCCGCCCTGCGAGCCCGGCCAGGCCCTGCGCATCAGCTCCTCGGGGGCGGCGATGGCGGACAGTGGGAACCCGCTGGCCAGCCCCTTGGCGGTGACGAGGACGTCGGGGGCGACGCCGAAGTGCTCGTGGCCCCAGAAGCGGCCGGTGCGGCCCACGCCGGTCTGCACCTCGTCCAGGATCAGCAGGAAGCCGTGCCGGTCCGCCCGTTCCCGCAGGCCCTCCATGAAGGCGCGGGTCGCGGGCACGTACCCGCCCTCGCCGAGCACCGGTTCGACGATGACGGCGGCGGTGTCGGCGGGCGAGGAGACGGTCTGGAGGGTGTAGTCGAGTTCCTGGAGGGCGAAGCGGGTGGCGGTCTCCTCGTCCCAGCCGTAGCGGAAGGCCGTCGGGAAGGGGGTGACGACCACGCCGCTCATCAGCGGGGAGAAACCGGACCGGAAGCGGGTGCCGGAGGTGGTCATGGAGGCGGCGGCCACCGTCCGTCCGTGGAAGCCCCCGTGGCACACCAGCACGTTGGGCCGGCCGGTGGCCTGGCGGGCCAGGCGCAGCGCCGCCTCCACCGCCTCGCTGCCGGAGTTGGTGAAGAAGAGGCTGTCCAGGGCGGCGGGCAGGACCTCGCCGAGCCGGTCGACGAGGCGCCGCAGCGGCTGGTGCATGACGGTCGTGTACTGGCCGTGGATCAGGGTGCCCACCTGTTCCCGGGCGGCGGCCACGACTCTGGGGTGGCAGTGCCCGGTGCTGGTGACGCCGATGCCGGCGGTGAAGTCCAGATAGCGGCGGCCGTCCTCGCCGTGGAGGTGGACGCCCTCGCCCCGGACGGCCACCACGGGCGTGGCCTGGCGAAGGTGCGGCGACAGTGCGGTCATGCTCGTCTCCCGGCCTGCTCGTCGGTCTGCTGCGGCGTCCCGAGCCTTCCCTCGGCCCGGGGACCGGCAACGCGTGATCTGTCCGGCCGAGGGGCGGTATCCGGACGATGTGTCAACCGCTCCGTCCCCGTCACGCCCCTGGTGTGCGCCCCGTCCGCCGCACCGGCGCCCTTGCGCAGGTCAGCAACGGCTTGTCACAGTGACGGGGGCGCAGGGAGGCACCGTGAGCGAGAACCAGCGCAGGGCCCCGGCCCCCGAGGGCCGTCCGCTCACCGTGGCCGACGTGCTGGCGCTGCCGGTCCTGGCCGGGGGGTGCCCCAGGGTGGTGACCGGACCGGACGGGGTCGACCGCCCGGTCCGCTGGGTCCACATCACCGAACTGACCGACCCCGCCTCCTTCCTCAAGGGCGGCGAACTCGTCCTCACCACCGGCATGCCCCTGCCCGACGACCCCGCCGGGGTGCGCCGCTACGTGGACGAACTCGCCGCCGTCGGTGCCGCGGCCCTGGTCCTCGAACTCGTCCGCCGCTACCACCGGCCGCCCGACGCCCTCGTGCTCGCCTGCCGGGCACGCGGTCTGCCCCTGGTCACGCTCGCCAGGGACGTCAACTTCCTGGAGGTCACCCAGGTCGTCCACACCCTGCTCCTCGGCCACCAGGCGGACGCGATGCGCAGGACGCAGCGTGTCCACGAGGCGTTCACCGCCCTCACCCTGCGGGGCGCCGGCCCCGAGGAGCTGCTGCGCGTCGCGGCGGAGACGAGCGGACACACGGTCGTGCTGGAGAACCTGGTCCACCGGGCGCTGCTCTGCGCGGTCCCGGGCGGCCCGGCGGAATCCGCGCTCACCGACTGGGAGCGGCGCTCGCGGGCCACCGTCCGTACGGACGGCGAGGACCGCGAGCACCGCGAGAATGACGCGGGCGAAGTGGGTGTCCGCGGCCCCGAGGGGTGGCTCGTGGCCCCGGTGGAGTACCGGGGCGAGCGGTGGGGACGCGTGGCCATGCTCCCCGGCCCGTCCGGTACCGTCCCGGTGCCGGACTTCGGGCCCGAGGATGTCACCGTGCTGGAGCGGACCGCGATGGCCCTCACCATCGCCCGCCTCACCCACCCCACGTCCTGGGAGCGCACGGCGCACCGCGGTGCCCTGCGCGATCTGGTGGAGCAGCGCTACCGCTCCCCCGCCGAGGCGCACGCCCGGATCACGGCCCTGGGGCTGCCCACGCGGGACTCCCGCTTCGTCGCCGCGGTCGTGGACGTGCCGGCGGCGCGGGACACCGCGCGCACCGAGGACCTCCTCTCGCGGGAGGTGGGCGTCTCGGGCGCCCCGGCGCTCGTCGGCCTCCTCGCCCCCACCCGCCTCGGGGTGCTGCTGGCGCTGCGTCCGTCGCAGCCCTGGCGGCCGGTGGTGGAGCGGCTGAGCCGCGCCGCGCTCGACCCGGCCCCGGGCACCGCCGTGAGCGTCGGCACCCCGGCCTCCGACCTGGCCGGCGTGCCCCGCTCGTTCCGGGAGGCGACCCGGGTGGCGGAGGCCACCGAGCCCGGCCAGGCGCTCCCGCCGGACCGCTCCTTCCACGAACGGTGCGACATCGGCCTGCGCCGGCTGCTGTTCGCGCTCCGCGACGACCTCCGCGTCCAGGAGTACGCGGAGCGGCAGCTGGGGCCGCTCCTCGACCACGACGCCCGGCACGGCACGCACCTCCTGGCGACCCTGCGCGGGTACCTGGACGCCGCCGGCAACAAGACCGTCGCCGCCCGCGCCGGCGGTCTGTCCCGGGAGACGGTCTACCAACGGCTGCGCGCGATCGAACGGCTCCTCGGCCGCGACCTGGAATCCGGTGCGCAGCGCACCGAACTGCATGTGGCGCTGCAGGCGCTGGACGCGCTGCGGGGCCGCTGATCCCGTCACGGGGGGGGCGAGCGGCCCGGTCACGACACGGGGAACGGGTCACGGCACGGTCCGGCCCGGCCCGTGACGTCCCGTCACGAAGGGCGGACGGCCGGTCTCGTCCGGCGCCCGTTCACCCAGCCGAGGAGGACCACCGAGCACACCGCGGCGAACGCGCACCAGGTGGAGACGAACTCCAGCCGCCACACCCCCCAGCAGACCAGCGCCCCCGCGGCGATGACCGCCCCCAGCCGGCGCAGGCCGCGGTCACCGGACAGCAGCAGGGAGCCGACCGTGGCCACCAGGTAGCCCGCGATCAGCGGCGGGGCGTGCGGCAGGTCCACCACGTAGCCGACGGTGCGACCGCGGACCTCCGCCAGCACCGGACGGGTGGCCAGCACGTAGGCGAGCACCGTCGCCGTCACGGCTCCCACGGCCAGCGGCACGAGCAGCCGGCGCCGCGCACCGGGCGGGACGGCGCAGAGCACCGCCGCCGGCAGCCACAGCGCGAGCAGGGGAAGGGCGATGACGGTCCAGGCCAGGGTGGCCGGACCGGTGCCGCCGTCCGAGGCCCAGACCGCCGCCTCGACCATCTGGTGCACGCCGAGCAGCAGGGGGAGCGCGGCCAGCGGAAGGTCACGGGCCCGGCCCGCCCGCACCACGCAGGCCACCCCGACGGCGGTGATCCCGGCACCCGCGACCAGGTCGGCCTCCGCGCTCCAGCACATCTCTGCGTCCTCGGTTCGGCCGACGGGCCCTCCATCCTCACCGACCGGGTGCGCCACGTGGTGGAGGCGGCCGAGGACGCGCTGAGGAGGATCACCGGGTCACCGTGCCGACGACCTGGTCGGGGGCGGCCGACGCCCCGCCGGTGGGACGCACGGCGCAGGATGTGTCGCGAGGAGCGATGAGTTTCCCCGCCACCGTCGGTCAGAGTTGCAGCAGCCGCACACCAGACCCCGAGGACCTCACATGCGTACCCTGATCAGCACCGCCTTCGTCTCGCTCGACGGCGTGATGGAAGCCCCCGGCGGCGAGCCCGGCTACCGGAACTCCGGGTGGACCGTCGAGCACGTGGACTTCCTCCCCGAGGCGTACGACATCAAGGGCCGCGAGCAGAGCGAGGCCGGCGCGTTGCTGCTGGGCCGGGTGAGCTACGAGGCGTTCAGCAAGGTGTGGCCGGGCATGGAGGAGTTCACCGGGTACAAGGCGATGCCGAAGTACGTCGTCTCCTCCACCCTCTCCGAGGACGCACTGGTCACGGACTGGAACGAGACCACGATCCTGCGCTCGCTCGACGAGGTCGCCGCGCTCAAGGAGACCGAGGGCGGCCCGATCATCGTCCACGGCAGTGCCACACTCAACCACGGCCTGTCGGACGCCGGCCTGATCGACCGCTACCACCTGCTCGTCTTCCCGGTGCTGCTCGGCGCGGGCAAGCGGCTGTTCAGCGCCACGGACAAGGACGCACAGAGGCTGAAGCTGGTCGAGTACGAGGCCTACGCCAACGGCCTGCAGAAGAACGTGTTCGACGTCGTCCGCTGACCGGGCGCCGACCGGCCGAAGGCCAGGCCCCCGGCGGCGCGGGCGGTGCCCCCGGCGGCACCGCTCGCGACGTCGGCGTCGGGTGTCAGACGCCGGTGCCCTCCCCCTCCTCCTCGAAGACCGCGTGCAGGCGCCGCGTGTGGTCGACATGGCGCTCGGAACCGGTGAGGGTGACCGTCGCCGTCAGGCGCGGGTCGGTGCTGGAGGCGGCGAGCCGCAGCTCAAGGCCGCCCGGTTCGACGACGCGCCGTCCGTCGCGGCCGGTGAAGGAGGCGAGGTCGGCCGGGACCGTGACACGCAGCCGCCGGGCCTCGCCGGGCGCGAGCGGCACCCGCGTGTAGCCGACGAGCCGCTGCACCGGCTGGACGACGGTGGCGACCGGGTCGTGCAGGTAGAGCTGGACGACTTCGGTGCCGTGCCGTCGCCCGGTGTTGCGGACGGTGAACGCCAGGGAGAACTCACCGTCGGTGGCCGCTTCCCCGGTGTACGTCACGAGGTCGCTCCAGGCGAACGTGGTGTACGTGAGGCCGTGCCCGAAGCCGAAGGCGGGCGTCGGGTCGATGTTGGACACCTCGCCGGCCTGCGCGAGCCGTGCCCCGAGATAGGTGGCCGGCTGGGCGCCCGCACCGCGCGGCACGCCGACCGGGAGCCGGCCGGAGGGGCTCGTCCGTCCGCTCAGCACCCCGGCGAGGGCGGCGGTGCCCTCCACCCCGGGGAAGAACGACTGGACGATCGCGGCGGACTCCGCCACCGCCCGGCCGAGGGCGTAGGGGCGGCCCGCCAGCAGGATCGTGACGACCGGGGTGCCGGTGTCGAGCAGCACGTCCAGGAGTTGCTGCTGGGCACCGGGCAGCGCCAGCGACTCCACGTCGCAGCCCTCACCGCTGGTGCCGCGGCCGAACAGTCCGGCACGGTCGCCCAGGACGGCGACGACCACATCGGCGTCGCGGGCGGCCCGGACGGCCTCGGGGATGCCGAAGACGTCGCCGTCGTCGACGCCCGTGCCGCGTACGAGGGTGAACTCGGTGTCGGGGAACTCGGCGGCCAGGGTGTCGCGCAGGGTGGGCAGTTCGATGCCGACGGGCGTCGCCGGGTGGTGCACGCCGATGTGCTGGGGGAAGGAGTAGCAGCCCAGTACGGCGGTGGCCTCGTCGGCGTTGGGTCCGACCAGGGCGACGCGGCGCGGCCGGTCGAGCGGCAGGGTGCCGTCGTTGCTCAGCAGCACGACCGCTTCCTCGGCGACCGTGCGGGCCAGCTCGCGGTTGGCGGGCCCGTCCAGGTCGATCCTGCCGCGCAGGGCGTCCAGGTCGTCCAGGTCGGCGCCGGCCAGCGCGGGGGGCACGGGGTCCCAGCCCGGGTCGAGCAGGCCGAGCGCCGCCTTCTGGGTGAGGACCCGGCGCAGCGCGCGGTCGATCAGCTTCTCCGGTATCCGGCCGGCCGTGACGGCCTCCACCAGGGGCGCGCCGAACGTCTTGACGGTGGGCAGTTCGATGTCGACACCCGCGCGCAGCGCGGCGCCGGCGGCGCCGGCCCAGTCGGCGGCGATGCCGTGCAGCGTCCTGAGGAAGGCGATGCCGAAGTAGTCGGCGACGACCGTGCCCTCGAAGCCCCAGGTCTCCCGCAGCAGCCCGGTGAGCAGTTCCTCGTCGGCCGCGGCGGGTACCCCGTCGGTGTCGGTGTAGGCGTGCATCACCGACCGGGCGCCGCCCTCGCGGACGGCCATCTCGAAGGGCGGCAGCAGGACGTCGGCGCGCTCGCGCGGCCCCATGGAGACGGGGGCGAGGTTGCGTCCGGCGCGGGAGGCCGAGTAGCCGACGAAGTGCTTGAGGGTGGCGACGATCCCCGCGTCCTCCAGGCCGCGGACGTAGGCGGTGCCGATGGTGCCGACGAGGTACGGGTCCTCGCCGATGGTCTCCTCGACGCGCCCCCAGCGGGCGTCGCGCACGACGTCCAGGACGGGCGCGAGCCCTTGGTGGACCCCGACGGACCGCATGTCGCGGCCGATGGCGGTGGCCATCCGGTGGACCAGGTCCGGGTCGAAGGTGGCGCCCCAAGACAGCGGGACGGGGTAGGCGGTGGCGCCCCAGGCGGCGAAGCCGGCCAGGCACTCCTCGTGGGCGACGGCGGGGATGCCGAAGCGGTTCGACGCGGCGATGCGGGTCTGCGTGCGCAGCAGGGAGAGCGCGCCGAGCGCCGGGTCGACGGGGGCGGTGCCGAAGGGGCGGGTCAGCTGGCCCAGTCCGCGGGGCAGGAGCGCGTCGAGATCGACGGCCTCCTCCATGTCGTGCTGGTGGGGGGCCACGTCGCCGCCCTCGTCGGACGCGCCGACCCACACGCCGTACAGCTGGGCGATCTTCTCCTCCAGGGTCATCGCGTCGATCAGCGCGGACACCCTGGCGGTGACGGGGTGGGCGGGGTTCTTCCAGAGGGGGACTTCGGGGGCGGTCTCAACGGCCACGTTGTCGATCACTTTCCTCCGACGCCCATCAGGCCCTGGACCAGGGCGCGACGGGCGAACAGGTAGACGAGCAGGATGGGCACCATGGACAGCACCACGGCTCCCAGCAGACCGGGGATGTCGATGCCGTGCGCGGTCTGGAAGTTGTACAGGCCCAGCGTGACCACCTTGGTGGAGTCGGACTGGGTCAGGACGAGCGGGAACAGGAAGCCGTTCCACGCCTGGAGCGCGGAGAACACCACGATGGTGGAGAGTCCGCCGCGGGACAGCGGCACGACGAGCTGGAGGAAGACGCGCCGTTGGCTCGCGCCGTCCATCGCCATGGCCTCGTACAGCTCCGGGGAGATGTCGCGCATGGCGCCGCTGAGGATCAGCGCGGACATCGGCAGGCAGAAGGCCGCCGTGGGCAGGATGACGCCGAGGAGGTTGTCGTACAGCCCGGCCTCGCTGATCAGGTAGAACATCGGCACGATCACGGCCTGGGCCGGGATGGCGAGGCCGAGCAGGAAGAGCCGGAAGATCGCCGACGTGGTTCTGCTGCGGCTGCGGACGATCGCGTAGGCGAGCGGCGGGACGAGCAGCAGCACGATGCCGATCACACAGGCGGTGACGATCAGCGTGTTGAGGAAGTACTGGCCGAAGCCCGAGTCGAAGGCGCCGATGTAGTTGTCCAGCGTGAAGCTGTCCGGGAGGGAGACCGGTCCGTTCTCGGCGTAGTCCTGGCGGGTGCGCAGGGTCGCGGCGAGCATCACGTACAGCGGCAGGCCCACCAGGAGCAGCCAGACGAGCGAGCCGGCACCGGCCAGGTAGTTCGGTCGGCGCCTCATGACACACCCTCCGCGGAGCTGCGCATCTTGTCGTAGCCGGAGACCCGGACGACGATCAGCGAGATGATCGTGGCCGCGACGACCAGGGCCAGGGCGACCGCGGAACCGGTGCCGTAGTCGAAGCTCTTGAAGGCCTTGTCGTACATGTAGTAGGCGCTGATGGTGGTGTCGGTACCGGGTCCGCCCTGGGTCAGGATGAGGACCGTCTCGAACGTGGTCAGACCACCGACGATCATCAGGATCATCGAGGTGATCATGGACGTGCGCAGCTGCGGCAGCGTGATGTGGAAGAACTGCCGGTAGCGGCCCGCCCCGTCGATCTCCGCCGCCTGGTACAGCACCTGCGGGACCGCGCGGGCGGCGCCCTGGTAGATCAGCGTGTGGAACGGGGTGAACTGCCAGGTGCTGACGAACGCCAGCACCCCGATGGCGGTGGCCTGTTCACCGAAGAGGTTGCCGTCGCCGAAGAGCCAGGTGGCGTCCGCGGGGATGCCGAAGTTCGGGTCGAGCAGCGCCCGCCACAGCACGGACACGGCCGTCGCGGACAGGAGCAGCGGGATGAAGTAGATGACCGACAGGACGGCCCGGTTGCGCTGGTGGCCGGCGGCCCAGACGCCGAGCAGGATGCTCAGCGGGGTCTGGAGGACCACGCCTAGCACGGTCAGCAGCAGGGTCAGCCAGATGCTCTTGAGCATCACCGGGTCGTCGATGAGGCGCGACCAGTTGTCCGTGCCGACGAACTCGGGCGAGCTGATCCCGTCCCAGCTCATGAAGGACAGCACCGCCACCATGATCAGCGGGACGATCGCGAAGAGGGCGAAGAAGATCGCGGCGGGCAGCGCCCAGGCGAAGCCGGGGCGTCCCACCGTCGTTGCGGACGAGGCGGGCGGCCGCCGCCGGGACTCCTTGCGGGGTCCGGCGGCGGGCCGGGCACTCGTGATCTGTGTGGTCATGAGCCGTTCGTCAGTCGGTCGGGAGGGCCTGCATGGCCTTGACGAAGCCGTCCGTGTCGAGCTGTCCGTTGAAGAACTGCTGGACGGCCTTGTGCAGGTCCGAGCTGGCCTTCTGCGGGTACGCCTGGTCCCAGGAGAGCTGGAACGACGGGGCGTCGGCGACGAGGTCGTACTGGAAGCGCGAGTACTCGGGGGTGCCCGAGCCGTCGATGAACTTGCCGGTGTCGGTCGTGGTCGGCAGGTTGCCGATGTCCAGCTGCGCCTTGACGAACTCGTCGGAGTACATGAGCTTCAGGAACTCGGCGACGGCCTCGGGGTGCTTGGTCTTCTTCATCACCGAGTAGTAGTTGTTGGTGTTGCCGGCGACGTTGGCCGGGTCGCCCTTGCCGCCCTCGACGGCCGGGAAGGCGGTGTACCCGAGGTCCTTCTCGGCGAACTCCGGGTGGTCCGTCAGCTGCTGGGAGTAGTACCAGGAGCCCATCAGCTCGAAGCCGGCCTTGCCCGAGGCCATCAGCTGGACCGAGCCGCCGTTGGTGTACTTGACGGAGTCGTAGTTCTTGCCGAAGGCGCCGGTGTCGACCAGCTCCTTGATCATGTCCAGGGCCTTCTTGCTGTCCGCGCTCTCCCAGGCGCTCTTGTCGCCGCCGACGGCCTTGGCGAACAGCTCCGGCCCGGCGATGCGGTCGTAGAGGTACTGGAACCACATCTGGGTGGGCCAGACGTCGCCGCCGCCGAGCGCGATCGGTGTGACGCCCGCGTCCTTGAGCCTGCCCACCGCCTCGATCAACTCGTCCCAGGTCTTCGGCGGTTGGACGCCGGCGTCTTCGAGGACCTTCTTGTTGTGGAAGAGCAGGACCGGCTGGGTGCCGCGCATCGGGACGCCGTACGGCTTGCCGTCGACGACGGCGCTGTCGAAGACGGACGGCAGGAACTTCGCCTTGAGGTCCGGGTTCTTCTTGATGAAGTCGTCGAGCGGCAGCAGCAGGTCGCCCTTGACGAACGGCTTGATGCTGCCGCCGCCCCAGTTGAAGAAGACGTCCGGAGCCTGCGGGGTGTTGATGATCGTCTGGAGCTTCTGCTGGTAGTCCGCGCCGGGGATGGTGTCGAGGACCGCCTTCACGTCGGACGTCTTGTTGAACGTGTCGACGATTCGCTGCTCGACCTTGTTGCTGGCGTCCCCGTAGACCAGGACATGGATCTTGCCGTCGTCCGACGACGCCCCGCCGTTCCCGTCCCCGCAGGCCGCGAGGCTCAGCGCGAGGGCGAGCGTCGCACCGGTGGCGACCAGTCTGGGCAAGCGCGCACGTGTCTTCATCGTTCGCCTTTCGAATGTTTCGGCGCCATCACCGAAAGTCCATGCTGACGGACAGTAAAGTCAGACGGGATTTGCGGTCAATGGTCGTGCGGGCGCCGACTCAAAACGTTATCGATCGCGCGCCGCTCCCCGGGCTCTGCGCGCGAGGAGGGGCGGAGGACGCACCGCGAGGGGGAGCCGGTCGCGGCGGGCGAAAGGAGCGGGCACCGCACCCCGACAGTTTCGAAGGTCCGCATCGGTCGTTCGGGGGCACCGGGCGCCGCCGGGAACCTCCAGGGCACCTCCGCAGAGGCGGAAACGAAGGACCCCGCCGGACCCCGCCGGGTGCGCGAGCGCGAGGCGGGCGACGACCGGACCGGGGGTCTTCCCTAGAGTGCGGCCATGCCTGGAACCACACCACCCGCCATCGCCCCCGCCCCTGCCCCCCGGCAGGGGGACCGAATGACCCTCAACCAGCTGAGGGCCTTCGTCGAGGCCGAGCGGCTCGGGTCGTTCACCGCCGCCGCCAGGGCCATGGACATCGCCCAGGCGTCGGCCTCGGAGCTGGTCCGCCGTCTGGAGACGGAACTGGACACGGACCTGTTCCTCCGCGGCAGCCGCACGCTGACCCTGACCGCCGCCGGACACGAGCTGCTGCCCTACGCCCAGGAGGCACTGGAGGCGGCCGACAGCGGGGTCCGGGCGGTGCACTCCCTCGGGTCGCTGGGCGGGGGCACCGCCACCTTCGGGGTGCTGCGCAACGCCGACTACTACCTGCTGGCCAACCTCGTGCAGCTGTTCCACGCCCGGTACCCCGCGGTCCGGGTCCGGCTCGTGGGCCAGAACTCGGCCGAGACCGCGGCGGCCGTGGCGGCGGGGCACATCGAGGCGGGCCTGGTCATCCTGCCGATCGACGACGAGGGGCTGGTGGTCACCCCCCTGATGCGCGACGAGGTGCTCTACGTCAGCGCCGACCCGGAACGCACCCGGACCCCGGTGACCATCGAGGCCTTCTCCCGGGCGCCCCTCGTGCTGTACGACGCCCACTACGGCTGGCGGGACCCGACGCGACGACAGATCGCCGAGCGGGCGCAGTTCGCCGGGGTCCGCGTCGAGCCCATGATCGAGATCGAGCACGTGGAGGCGGCACTGAAGCTGGCCGCCGCCGGCGTGGGTGACACGATCGCCAGCCGCGCGGTGATCAGCAGCCCGTCCTTTCCGTCCGGTCTGCACACCGCACCCTTCGAGGAGCCCCTGCACGACACCATCGCGCTCGTCCGGCGCCGGGGCCACCCCCTCTCCCGCGCAACCCGGGAACTGGCCCGCCTCGCCGAGGACACCATCCGCGAGCTCGGCAACGGCTCGTCCGCATGACCGGAGGCACGGCTCCCGACAGGGACAGCCATGGGGAAGGAGTCACAGGGAAAGCCTGTGGTTCGCACAGGAACTGCCCCTCTGGTCCTGTGGCAGCGCCGCGTCTAGCGTCCGGGGTATGCAGATCACGCACGACGAAGCACAGGCCCTCCCGCCCCTGAAGTGGCTCAAGAAGCCGGCGGTCGACGGTCCCCCCGCCCAGCGCGACCCCAAGGTGGTCGAGCGGGTGTCGCAGATGCTCCGGGAGATCGAGCGCAGGGGCATGGACGCGGTCCGCGCCTACGCCCAGGAACTCGACGGCTGGTCCGGTGAGCTGGAGATCGGGCCCAACGAGCTGAAGAAGTCGGGCGACGCCCTGCCCGCCGACGTCCGCACCGCCCTGGAGATGGGCTACGAGCGCACCCACCGCTTCGCCTCGGCCCAGCGCGAGCACCTGACCGACTTCGAGATCGAACTCGCCCCGGGCGTCGCCGGCGGCCAGCGCTACGTCCCGGTCTCCCGGGTCGGCGCCTACCTGCCCGCGGGCCGCTTCCCGCTGCTGGCGAGCGCCTTCATGACCGTGAACGTCGCGAAGACGGCCGGTGTCCCCACCGTCGTGGCGTGCACTCCCCCGTCGGGCGAGCACGGCGCCCATCCGGCGGTGCTCTACGGCGCCTACCTGTCCCGCGCCGACCGCGTCTTCGCCGTCGGCGGTGTCCAGGCCCTGGGCGCGATGGCGTTCGGCCTGCTCGGCGAGGCCCCGGTCGACATGCTGGTGGGCGCGGGCAACGCCTTCGTCACCGAGGCGAAGCGGCAGCTCTTCGGACGCGTCGGGATCGACCTGCTGGCCGGCCCCTCCGAGGTGGCGGTCATCGCCGACGACACGGCCGACCCCGTGTGGGTCGCCGCGGACCTGCTGGGCCAGGCCGAGCACGGGCCCAACTCGCCCGCCGCCCTGATCACCACGTCCGAGAAGCTGGGCCGTGCCGTCGCCGCCGAGATCGAGCGCCAACTGGAGACCCTCACCACCCGGGACATCGCCGGACCGGCCTGGCGGGACTTCGGCTCCGTCATCGTCGTGGGCGACCGCGCCGACGCGGTGGCCGTGGCGGACGTCCTGGGCCCCGAGCACCTGGAGATCCAGACCGGCGACGACGACTACTTCCTGCGGCACCTCACCAACTACGGGTCGCTCTTCATCGGCCCCTGGTCCACCGTCGCCTACTCCGACAAGGGCATCGCCGGGACCAACCACGTCCTGCCGACGGGCAAGACCGCCCGCTACAACGCCGGGCTGTCCGTCTCACGATTCCTCAAGCCCTTGACGTACCAGAGGGCCGTCGAGGAGGGTACGGCTGCGCTGGCCCCCGCCGTCGAGCGGATCTCCGCGTTCGAGGGCCTGGCCGCGCACGGTGCGACCGCGACGCTGCGGATCGACCGTATCGGCCGCAGGTCCGGGGCGTTCGACGCCGTCCCCGAGGCGTTGCGCGACCAGCTCTGAGCCGTTCTCCGGCCCCCGGGACACCGCGCACCGCCGCGCGCCCGGTGTCCCGGGCCCCGGCCCGTCCCCACCCGCCCGACCGAGCATCGTCCTCCGGGAGCCCCGCTCCCCCTCCCCCGAGGATCTCCCCCATGCGCCACCGAACCTCCGCTCCCGGCCCGTCCGACGGGACGGGCACCGCGCTCACCCAGGGCCTCAAGGGCCGGCAGATCACCATGATCTCCATCGGCGGGGTGATCGGAGCCGGTCTCTTCGTCGGCTCCTCCACCGCCGTGGCCACCGCCGGTCCGGCCGTCCTCATCTCCTTCCTGCTGGCCGCCGCCCTGGTGGTGCTGGTCATGCAGATGCTCGGCGAGATGGCCGTCGCCCATCCGGACACGGGCTCCTTCTCCACCTACGCGGACCGCGCGCTGGGCCGCTGGGCCGGGTTCTCGATCGGCTGGCTGTACTGGTGGTTCTACATCCTCGTCATCCCCATCGAGGCCATCGCCGCGGGTGAGGTGATCGCCGGTCTGACCTCGGTGCCCAGCTGGATCCCGGCCCTGGCCATGATCGTCCTGCTGGCGGGCAGCAACCTGCTCGCCGTACGCAACTACGGCGAGTTCGAGTACTGGTTCGCGCTGCTGAAGGTCGTCGCGATCGTGGCCTTCCTCGTCCTCGGACTGCTCGCCGTCCTCGGTGCGCTCCCCGGCTCCGACACCCACGGGGTGGCGAACCTGTGGAGCCACGGCGGCTTCGCCCCCGAAGGCGGGGTGGCCGTCCTCGCCGGTCTGCTCACCGCCATGTTCAGCTTCCAGGGCAGCGAGATCGTCACGATCGCCGCCGCCGAGTCCGAGGAGCCGAAGAAGAACATCAGGAAGGCCGTCCGCGCCGTCGTCTGGCGCCTCGGGCTGTTCTACCTGGGTTCGATCTTCCTGGTGGTCAGTCTCGTGCCGTGGAACTCGGACGCCCTGGCCGCCGGGTCCTACCAGGCGGTGCTCGACCGGATGAACATCCCGGGCGCCGGCCGGATCATGGACGTCGTGCTGGTCGTCGCCGTCAGCAGCTGCCTCAACTCGGCCGTCTACACCGCCTCCCGGATGGCGTTCTCCCTGGCCCGGCGCGGCGACGCACCGGCCGCCCTCGCCGCGACCTCCCCGAACGGGGTGCCGCGCAACGCCGTGGTGGGCTCCACCGTCATCGGCATCGTCGCGGTGATCGCCAACTACCTGCTGCCGAGCGTCTTCACCTACCTCATCGCCTCCAGCGGCGCGATCGCCCTGATGATGTACCTGGTCATCGCACTCACCCAGTACGCGACCCGGCGCAAGCAGGGGCATCCGCCCGAGGTGCGCATGTGGGCCTTCCCCTACCTGACCCTGGCCACGATCGTCTTCATCGCCGGGGTGCTGGTCCTCATGGCCGTACTGCCCGGACACCGGCTCGAACTCTGGCTCTCCCTCGGGCTCGCCGCGGTGCTCGTGGGCGTCGGCGTCCTGCGGCAGCGGGGCGGCCGGCCGGGCGCCGGCACGCCTTCCACGCCTGCCACGCCTGCCAAGGACGAGGCCGCAGCGCGTGCGCGGACGGCAGCGCCCCTCCGGTGAGCGCCCGGGCGGCCCGGACGGCTCAGGCGACGCGGCCGTGCGTGGCCCGCGGTACGAACTCGGTCGGCAGGAGCAGCCGCTCACCGGCAGGGTCGACCTCGTCGTTGATCCGCCGGACCAGCAGCCGGGCCGCCCGACGGGAGAGCTCGCGCAGGTCGTGCCGGACGGTGGTCAGTCGGAACACCTCCCAGGCGGCCATCGGCAGGTCGTCGAAACCGATCACGGTGAGGTCGTCGGGCACCCGCAGCCCGGCCGCCAGGGCGGCGTTCAGCACACCGATGGCGACCACGTCGTTGCCGCAGAAGACGGCCGTGGGCGTCTCCCGCGCGTCGAGCAGGAAGGGCAGGGCGCCGTAGCCGGTGTCGTACTCGAAGGGCCCGCGCACCACGCGGTCCTCGGGGAGTCCGATCCCCGCGTCGGCGAGGGCCAGCCGGAAGCCCAGCTCGCGCTCGCGGCCGGTGGTGGTGTTGGCCGCGCCGAAGACGCCGGCGATCCGCCGGTGCCCGAGTGCGACGAGCTCGCGGGCCACGAGCCGTCCGCCGCCCTCGTTGTCGACGACGGAGGCGTAGTCGCCGCGTCCGCCGGTGTCGCGGTTGAGGAAGACGTAGGGCATCCCCCGCCGGTCCAGCTGGGCCGGCAGACGGGAGTCGGTGGTGGCCGTCGCCAGCACCACGCCGTCCAGGGACTGGTCCAGGAGGTTCTCCTCGGCGACGGCCTCGTCGGACCGCTCCGTCAGGAGCATCATCCGGTAGCCCAGGGCCTCCAGCTCGTCGTGCAGGGGCGCGATCACGTGCGGGTAGAAGGGGTTGGTCAGATCGGTCACGATCACCCCGACACGTCGGGTCGACCGGGTCGACAGGGTGCGTCCCGCCTCGCTGGGCACGTAGTTCAGCGCCCGCGCGGCCCGTCTGACCTTCTCCCGGGTCGCCGCCGACACCCGGGGGTCGTCCCGCAGGGCCCGGGACACCGTGGGCTGCGAGACCCCCGCCAGCCTCGCCACGTCGTGACTCGTGATCGCCATCGGCCCTCTTCCGTCGCCCGCCGCGCCCCTCCGGCGCCGACCTTGCCCAGTATACGTATGTCTACGTTCGGTACGGGCTGACGTCCGGACGCCACCGCGCTCAACTCTCTCGCCAGACGCCCCGCGTTCACCCCCTTGACAACACCCCAGCGACCACCTGTCATGGAATACATACGTATTCACAACCAGGGAGCCCGTCATGCCCGATGTCGTCGTGTCCACCACCGAGCTGGGGCGCCGTACGGTGCGCCGCAGCGACTTCGTCTCCTGCAACCAGGCCTTCATCGACTGCCGCACGCCCGGCTCGGACCGGAAGGAGAACTACGCCATGATCGGGCCGGGCGTCTCGCAGGCCGCCGGCCAGCACGTCAACCTCCGCCTGCCGCACGGCTACAACATCGGCGCGGCGGCGATGCCCCACGGCATCACCAACAACCTGCACCTGCACTACACGGCCGAGGTCTTCGTCTGCACCGAGGGCGAGTTCCTGCTGCGCTGGGGCGCCGACGGAACGGAGGGCGAACTGCCGGTCCGGGCGGGCGACATCGTCTCCGTTCCCACCTGGATCTTCCGGGGCTTCACCAACACGGGGCCGGACAGCGGCTGGCTGTTCACCGTCCTCGGGATGGACGACACCGGCGGCATCATCTGGGGGCCCTCGGTGCTGCGCGAGGCGGAGGGGCACGGCCTGTACCTCACCGCCGACAACGAACTGATCGACACGGTCGCCGGTGACACCGTCCCGCCCGGTGCCGAACTCACCGAGCCGATGCGGCAGGAGCACATCGACCGGCTGCGGCACTACGGCCCGGACGAGATGAGGCGCCGCGTCGCGGCGGCGGACGAGCTGGTGTGGAGCGACCACCCCTTCCTCGACAGCACCCTCCCCGGCGGCGGCGCCCGCCTCAGCTGCGTCATCGGCTTCGGTATGACCGAGGATCCGCACCAGGAGCCCTGCGTCTTCAACCCGCACGGCCACAACGTCGCCTGGCTGCGCGCCGAGCCCGGACAGGGCGTCTCCCTCCACCGGCAGCACGAGACGCAGACCCTGATCGTGAAGGACGGGCTGTGGGAGGTCACGCTCAACCGCACCGACCCCGTCCAGGTCCGCCTGGGCCCGCGCGACATGCTCTCCGTCCCGCAGGACGCCTGGCGGTCCCTGCGCAACGTCGGTGACACGACGGGAGACCTCCTCGTCGTCAACTCCGGTGACGGGCGCGTCCGCCTGGAGTGGGACGAGGAGGTCCTCAAGAGCGCGGCCGACGCCGGCCTGGGCGTCGACCACAACGGGTACGTCGCCCCGTACGCGCTGCTGCCGCGCTCCGCGCGCCGCTGGTGACCGGCGTGGCCGCCGCCGCCCTCCCCCGCGGGCTCCCGCTCGTGATGGTCCCCGGGATGCTCTGCGACGCCGACCTGTGGTCCGAGGTCCACTTCCCGGCGGGCCACGAGGTCCGGCACGTCACGCCGGGCCGGGCCGACATCGGATCGCTGGCCGACGACGTGCTCGCCTCGGTGGACGGACCGTTCGTCCTCGTCGGGCTCAGCCTCGGGGCCATCGTCGGTTTCGAGGCACTGCGCCGGGCCCCCGAGCGGATCGCCGGCCTGTGCGTGATGTCCACGAACGCCGCCGCGCCCCGTGCCGGACAGCGCGCGCAGTGGCGGTCGATGGCCGGGCTGATCGACGAGGGACGGTACGCGGACGTCGTCGAGCGGACCCTGCCCGGCATGTTCGCCGAGCCGCGTCCCCGGCAGCAGGACGCGGACCGCTACCGGCGCATGGCCCGTGCCGTGGGCGCCGGCACCGCCCTCGAGCAGCTCGCCGCGCAGGCGACGCGGGTGGACGCCGTGGAGGCGCTGCGCGGCGCCCGGTGTCCGGCCGTCGTCCTGTGCGGGACGCGGGACGCGCTGTGCCCGCCGGAGTTCCACCGGGTCATCGCGCGGGCCCTGCCGGAGGCCACCCTGCGCGAGGTGCCCGGGGCCGGCCACCTGCTGCCGTGGGAGCGGCCGTCCGCCGTGTCGGACGCGCTGCGGGAGCTGCTCGCCGCGGTGCAGCGGCGGCGAGCGGCGACCACCGCCCACCGACCGCCCGTCCCCGCACCGGGTCCCTGAGCCGCTCCCGCACCGGGTCCCTGAGCCGTCCCCGCACCGGGTCCCAGAACCGTCCCCCCGGGCCGGGTCCCTGGCCGTCCGGGCCGCCGTGTCTCCTCGGCGGCCGTCTCCCGGCCCGGGAGACCTCGGCCGCCGTGCCCCCCGGGCCGCCGTGTCCCCCGGCCGCTCCTCGCCCCCTCTCCCGCCACCCGTCCGACCGACCCCTTCCAAGCCGTGGAAAGAGAGCCGTCATGCCCCATGTCCTGAAGTCCCCCGTACCCGCCGCCCAGGTGCGCGCGGCCCGTGCGGATGTCGCCGACCGCGTCCGTGACATCCTCGACGACGTCCGCGAGCGGGGTGACGAGGCGGTCCGCCGGTACTCGGAGAAGTTCGACGACTGGAGCCCCGAGTCCTTCCGCCTCGGCCCGGACGACATCGACCGGATCGTCGCCGGGGTGCCGGACACCGTGCTGGAGGACATCCGCTTCGTCCAGCGCCAGGTGCGCACGTTCGCCCAGGCGCAGCGCGACTCGCTGCGGGACGTCGAGATCGAGACGCTGCCCGGTGTCCACCTCGGTCACCGGCACGTTCCGGTCGCCGGCGCCGGCGCGTACGTGCCCGGCGGGCGCTACCCGCTGACCGCCTCGGCGCACATGACGATCGTGACCGCGAAGGTGGCCGGGGTACCGCGGGTCGCCGCCTGCACACCGCCGATCCGGGGCGAGATCCCCGCCGCCACGGTCGCCGCGATGCACCTGGCCGGCGCCGACGAGATCTACCTGCTGGGCGGCGTCCAGGCGGTCGCCGCGCTCGCCGTCGGCACCGAGACCATCGGCCGGGTCCCGATGATCGCCGGCCCGGGCAACGCCTACGTCGCCGAGGCCAAGCGCCAGCTGTTCGGCGAGGTCGGCATCGACCTGTTCGCCGGCCCCACGGAGATCCTGGTGATCGCCGACGAGCACGCCGATCCCTTCGTGGTCGCCGTCGACCTGCTGTCGCAGGCGGAGCACGGACCGGACTCCCCCGCCGTGCTGGTGACCACGTCCGAGGCCCTGGGCCGCGAGGTCGAGCGTCACATCGAGCGGCTGCTGCCCGGCATGCCGACGAAGGACTTCGCCGCGCCGGCCTGGCGCGACCACGGGGAGATCGTCGTGGCCGGCTCCCTGACGGAGGCCTTCGACATCGCGGACTCCTACGCCAGCGAACACGTCGAGGTGCTGACCGAGGACCCGCGCCAGGCGCTGGAGCGGATGCGCGACTACGGCGCGCTTTTCCTCGGCGAGGGCACCTGCGTCTCGTACGGCGACAAGGTCATCGGCACCAACCACGTGCTGCCCACCCGGGGGGCCGCCCGCTACACCGGCGGTCTGTGGGTGGGGAAGTACCTCAAGACGGTGACGTACCAGGAGGTCACCGACACCTCCTCGTCGGCGCTGCTGGGCGAGGTGTGCGGCCGGGCGGCCCGCGTCGAGCTGTTCGAGGGGCACGCCCGCTCCGGCGACGTGCGCGCCGCCAAGTACGGCAAGGGCACCCTGCCGTGGAACGTCGGGGCGGACGCGTGAGCGGCGGTACGGGCCCGCTGGCCGGCCGCACCGCACTCGTCACCGGAGGCGGCAGCGGGCTCGGGAGCTCCATCGCGCGGTCCCTGCTGGCCGACGGGGCGCGCGTGGTGATCACCGGGCGCGACGAGCGCACCCTGGAGGAGACGGCCTCGCGCCTCGGCCCCCGCGCCGTGCACCGCGTCTGCGACGTCTCGCGGCCCGCTGACGTGGAGGCGCTCGCGGACGGTCTCGCCGACGAGGAGATCTCGGTATTGGTGAACAACGCCGGGATCGCCGGGCCCGTGGCACCGTTGACCGAGATCACGGCGGAGGACTGGGACGAGGTCTTCGACGTGAACGTGCGCGGGGTGTTCCTGATGTGCCGGGCGTTCCTCCCGCGCATGACCGAGCGGGGCGCGGGCGACGTCGTCAACATCGCCTCGGTGTCGGGCAAGCGCCCTCTGCTGCGGCGTACTCCGTACTGCGCGTCGAAGATGGCCGTCCTGGGGCTGACGGCGACCCTGGCGGGAGAGGTGGGTCCGTTCGGCGTCACGGTCAACTCCCTCTCCCCCGGCCCCGTCTCCGGCCCCCGCATGGAGCGCAACTTCCGGCTGGAGGCACAGCGCACGGGCAGCAGCTACGCGGAGGCCGAGCGCGCCTTCGTGTCGCGGTCGGCGCTCGGGCGGATGGTCACCGAGGAGGAGGTGGGCTCCGCGGTGAGCGCCATGCTGCGCATGCCGGGCCTGTGCGGGGCCGACATCGACCTCTCCGCGGGGATGGTGGCGCGGTGACGGGCCGCCGGGCGGAACGCCGCTCCCTCAAGCGACGCCTCGCGGACGGTGAGCGACTGCGCGGCGCCCTGCTGCGGCTCCCTTCGGAGACGCTGGTGGAGATGGCCTGCGTGGCCGGGTTCGACTACGTGGTCGTCGACTGCGAGCACGGACCGGCCGACACGGCACTCCTCCAGCACCACCTGACGGCCGCCGCGGCGCACGGCGTCGACGTCCTCGTCCGCGTGGGCACCGCCGAACCGGCGCTCGCCCTGCGCTGCCTGGACCTGGGCGCCGCCGGCCTCGTCCATCCCCACGTCGACGACGCCGAGGACGCCCGCAGGGCGGTGGCGGCGACCCACTACCCGCCGCTGGGGCAACGGGGTTTCGCCACCTACAGCAGGGCCGGGCGCTTCGGCACCGTCCCGCCGGGCGACCACCTGACCGCCGCACGCGACACCCTGGTCGTGGCGATGGTCGAGACCGAGCGGGCCTGCGCCGCCGCGGGTGAGATCGCCGCCACCGAGGGCGTGGACGCGATCCTCGTGGGCCCGGCCGACCTGGCGGCGGACTGCGGCTTCCCCGGCCGGGACGTCGTCGACGGCCTGCTGCACGGGGTCCACCGGGCGGCACGCCAGGCCGGCCGGGCGGTCATGACGATCGTGCCGGACGCCGACGCCGCGCGGGCGGCCGAGCGCACCGGGACCGGGCTCGTCCTGTTCAACATGACCTACGTCCTCATGGAGACCATGCGCTCCCTCGCGGCCCCCGGCACGGCCGGCGCGGCCCACCCGTCACCGACCCTTGACGGCCCCTCTCCCGCTCCTTAGTGTTCGGGCAACATTCATACGTATGCACAGTCCCAGCCCCACCGCGCGAACGGAGAAGCCATGTCCGCTACAGCGCCACCCAGCGCCGCCGTCGGCACCCGAGGGACCGACCCGGCGAAGCGGGCCGCGATACGCCGGGCCATCGGTGCGGGAAGCATCGGAAACTTCGTGGAACAGTTCGACTACGGGCTGTACGGCTACATGGCCCCCGTCATGGCCCCCGCGTTCTTCCCCGAGAGCGACCAGACCGTGGCCGTCCTGAGCACCTACGCGATCATCGCCATCGCCTGCCTGTTCCGTCCCCTGGGCGGCACGCTGGTGGGTCGCTGGGGCGACCGGGTGGGCCGCAGGAAGACCCTGCTGTGGACCATCGTCTTCATGGGCGTGGCGACCACCCTCATCGGCCTCCTGCCCACCTACCAGCAGATCGGCATCGCGGCCCCGCTCCTCCTCCTGCTGCTGCGCGTGGTGCAGGGCATGGTGTCGGGCGGCGAGTACGTGGGGGCGGTGGCCTTCATCGTGGAGTGGGCGGAGCCCGAGCGCCGCGCCTACTACACCTCGTACGCCTCCAACAGCTGCTTCGTGGGGATCCTGGCGGGAGCCGGCACGGCCGCGCTGACGAGCTGGGCCATCCAGGGACCCGCGCTGGAGTCGTGGGGCTGGCGGATCCCGTTCCTGCTCGCGCTGCCGCTCAGCGCGGTCGGCATCTGGCTGCGGCGGCACATCGAGGAGTCGCCCGAGTTCGTCCGGGCCACGGCGGACGGCACCCACGTCGTCAAGGCGCCCGTCCGGGAGGCGCTGCGCTCCCAGTGGCGGCCCATCCTGGTCTTCTGCGGCATCTCGATCATGGTCGCGATCCTCTCCTACAGCTGGGTCACCTTCTATCCGGAGTACCTGACCGGCACCCTCGGACTGCCCCGCTGGATGGGACTGGTCTCGAACGCGATCTCCATCGCCGTCCTCATCCCGATGCTCCCGCTGGCCGGCAAGCTCTCGGACCGCATCGGCCGCAAGCCGATGCTGATCGCCGGGGCGGTCGCCTGCATCGTCCTGGTCCCGCTCGCCTTCCGGGTCGGCGAGGCGGGCACCTTCGGCGCGGCCGTCGCCAGTCAGCTGATCTACATCGTCCCCGAGTTCTTCCTGACCGGCATCGTGACGGTCTGCGCGGCCGAACTCTTCGCCACCCGCACCCGGTTCAGCGCCAGCGCCATCGCCTACAACAGCTCGTTCTCCATCTTCATGGGCATCACGCCGTTCGTCGCGGCACTGCTGGTGAACACCTTCGACACGATCTACGCCGTGTGGGCCTACCTCGCGGCGGCCGCGGTGATGGCACTGGTCGTGGTGAGCGCCTTCATGACGGAGACGTACCGGAGCCGGCTGGGGGCCGACAAGTTCGCCCGATGACGACCGGCGCCCCGCCCGGCCGGCTCGGACACCCCGGGCCCCACCGACCTGACCCATACATACGTACGCACGACCAGCCCACCGTCGACCGACGAACCCGATCGCGCACCGACGAAACCGACGAAGAGGAAGACCCCATGGCACTCGACCCGGCCGCCTACCTCCCCTACAAGGACCCGGACGACTTCATCCGCGAGGTGACCGACCACATCTGGGTCAACCGCGACATCTCCTACATCGTCGACAACTACGAGCCCGACTCGATCGTCCACACCGGTCTCGGCACCGTGGTCGGGCGCGACGGCGTGATCGAGGGCACCACGATGCGGATGGGCAGCACGCCCGGCCACATCGGCCAGGCCGAGGACGTGGTGTGGGAGGCGCGCGGAGACGACGCCTTCCTCAGCTCCCACCTCGTGTTCTCCGCGGACGAGCACCTGGTCGGCGGCCGCAACATCAGGATCCGCAAGCGCACGGTGGCCAACTGCCTCTACCGCCGGGGCCGGATGGTCGAGGAGTGGGTCGTGCGCGACGAGCTCGCCGACTGCCTGCAGCGCGGAGTGGACCCGGACGAGGCGGCCCGCGCCCTGCGCTTCCAGGGGTGGAGCGGATCGATGACCGAGGAGCCGCCGAAGGACGTGCTGCTGGAGGGCGTCAGCGGACCGCGTCCGGACGAGTTCCGGCCCGAGTGCGAGATGGTGCTGGAGTTCATCGACGAGGTGTGGACGCGGCGCCGGCTGCACAGGGTGAACGACTTCATGGCGCGGGACCTCTTCCTGCACACGATCGGCGACCGGACCGTCATCCGTCCCGAGCGCTACCAGAGCGACCTCATGGCGATGGTCGGGGCCTTCCCCGACGCCCGGTTCACGGTGCGGGACGTGCAGACCAACTACTCGGTGCGGTACGCGGGTCTGCGGGTGGCGGTGCTGTGGACCATGCACGGGACCTACCGGGGCACCCCGGCCTTCGGCCCGCTCACCGACCGGCCGGTGACCCTGCTGGGAGTCTCCCAGTTCCTCGTCCAGGAGGGCCGTATCGTCCGGGAGTTCCGCGTCTACGACGAGATCTCCCTGCGGGCCCAGATCAACAGCACCCGGGGCGACGGCCCGCCGGTGGCGGCGAACATCTACTGAGCCGCGCCGCCATCTCGCGCACCGGCCGAGGGCCCCGCTCACCGCGGGGCCCTCGGCATGTCCGGGGGCGGGCGCGTCGGCCGCGGCCACCGGCCCGATCATGCGTAAGCCCTGAGCCGGTCGGGTTCCGGCACCGCGCCGGCGGGGTCGACGTGGGGGCGATCCCGGCGGACGATGATCCGGATCGTCCGGTGTGACCTTGGATATACCTTTGGCGGGCGGATGTGCGTAGCTTGACCCGCGGCGCTCCATTCACCGGGCCGCGGTGCCGGGTGGATGTCACATCGACCCTTCAGGAGACCCATGCGCCCGCGGACAGTGTCCTTCCCGCCCGTCGCCCTGGCGGGCGGCGCGCTGGCGGTCGGCCTCGGCGGCCTCTACCTCGTCGGGCTGCTGGTCACCGGCGGTGAGATCGAGGCGGGCACGACGGTGCGCGGCGTGGACATCGGGGGCCTGAGCCGCGAGGAGGCCACCCGGAAACTGGAGCGGCACCTGGTGGCGGGCGGCCCGCGGGAGCTGGCCGTACAGGTCGGGGACCGGAAGGCCGCGGTCGATCCGCGGGAGGCGGGGCTGGCCTTCGACCTCGGGGGAACCCTGGACCGGGCCACGTCCACCGGCGCCGATCCGGTCAGCGTGATCGGCGGGCTGTTCCGCTCGGGCGGCGAGGTCGAACCCGTCGTGCGGATCGACGAGGACAAGGCGCGTGCCGCCCTCGGGAAGCTGGCCGGCAGGACCGACACGAAGGTCCGCGACGGCGCCGTCTCCTTCGACGACGGCCGTGTCGAGCAGGTCGCCCCGCGCACCGGCTACGCGCTGGACGTGGACGCCTCGATCGGCACGCTTCGCGCCCCCTTCCTGCGCGGCGCGGCGGACTCGGTCACGACGCTGCCCGTGCGGGAGACCAGGCCCCGGGTCACGGCGGACGAGGTCCGGCGGGCGGTTCGCGCGTTCGCGGAGCCCGCGATGTCGGCACCCGTCACCCTCACCGCCGGCGGCAGGCGGTTCACGATCACCCCGGCCGTTCTGGGCCAGTACCTGACGATGCGGCCCGACGACACGGGCAGGCTCGCACCGAGGCTGGACGACAAGGGTCTGCGCGCCGCGCCGGGGGTGGCCGGCGCGCTGAAGAGCCTGCCCGCCACCCCCCGGAACGCCCGCCTGGGCCTTCAGGGCGACAAGGCCGTGGTGACCGCCGACGCCAGGACCGGCGTGGAGGTCACCGACAAGGCCCTGGGCAAGGCGGTGCTGCCTCTGCTGACCAAGGCGGGCACCGCCCGCACCGGTGCGGTGGCCGCACGGGAGACGCGGCCGGAGGTCACGCGGGAGAACGCGGCACGCCTGGGGCTGACCGAGAAGCTGTCCTCCTTCACCGTCCGTTTCGAACCGGCCGCCTACCGCACGACGAACGTGGGCCGGGCCGTGGACCTCATCAACGGTTCCGTGGTGATGCCGGACGAGACCTGGAGCTTCAACCGGACGGTCGGCGAGCGCACCGAGGCCAACGGCTTCGTCGACGGCGTCATGATCTACGACGACCAGTACCGGAAGGCGCCCGGCGGCGGCGTCTCCGCCGTGGCCACCACGGTCTTCAACGCCATGTTCTTCGCGGGCGTCAAGCCCGTCGAGTACGGCGCCCACTCCTTCTACATCGAGCGCTACCCCGAGGGCCGCGAGGCGACGGTCGCCTGGGGCAGCCTGGACCTCAAGTTCGCCAACGACTCCGGCAAGGCCCTCTACATCGAGGCCGAGTCCACCGACACCTCGTTGACCGTCAACTTCATCGGTACGAAGAAGTACGACGAGATCACGTCGGTCAAGGGTCCGCGCACCGACGTGCGGGAACCGGAGACGAGGGTGAGCACCGACGAGCAGTGCGTGCCGCAGACCCCGCTCGAGGGCTTCGACGTCACCGTCGAGCGGGTCTTCCACGACGACGGCCGGGAAGTACGACGCGAACCGTTCCGCACGCACTACTCCCCGCGCGACGAGATCACCTGCGACTAGCGCTGCGGGGCAGCGCACCCGCACGCGCGGGCGGGCCGGCGGGGGTCGCGCGGACGGCCCGGGCGGCTCGCCTTCAGATCGCGGCGCTCGCCTCGGGGGCGATCTCGCCCGCTCGGCCAGGGGCCGGCGTCCGGTAACCCTCGGCGTCGGCGTGCGTCGTCGCTTCGGCGACGGTTGCGGCGGGGGCGGCGCGTCGGCCACGTCCGGCCAGCCGGCATCCGGCACAGCCGGGGTGGCCTTGCGCGGCGGCCGCGTCCCGCACACGCCAGTCGCGCTCGGCGAAGGGCCTGGGCCCGCCGACCTTGCCCCACCCGGCCAGGTGCAGCACCCAGGTGACGCAGGCCGCGAGGACGATGAGGCCCGCTCCCAGCGCGACTCCCGGGTACCACGCGGTGACCATCGAACCGCCGGACACCACGCTTCCCGCGAGCGCCGTACCGGTACCCGTCCAGCCGGCGACGGTGTGGCCGTGGTCGTGGCCGCTGTGGGTGGGGTTCATGACGTGCTCCCGTGGCTTTGTATCTTCGGCAGGGACACCGAGCGGCAAGAGTCTTAGCTCCTAAGCTAAGTTTCTTAGATACTAAGGAGATAACTGGTGGAGGGCAAGCCGCGTCACGACGCGACAGCACAGGAGGCGCTGGACGCGATGGATCGCATGGTCGCCCTCGCCCTGGTGTCCCAGCACGACATCGCCCAGAGGCTCGGACTGAACGTCACCGACCTGACGTGCCTGGGGCACGTCATCGGCGCCGGACCACGGCACCTGACCGCCGGTGACCTGGCGCAGCACGCCAACGTGACCACCGGTGCGATCACCGGAGTGATCAACCGTCTCGAACGTGCCGGTTATGTGAGCAGGCAACCGGATCCCTCGGACCGACGACGGGTCCGGGTGGTCCTTGACGAGCACGCCGCCGCCCGGGTCTTCGCCGTCTACGGCCCGCACTACCGGCGCCTGGCCGAGCTCGCCGCCGACTACACGCCGCAGGAGACCGCCGTGCTGGTTGACTGGTTCACCCGGGCGAGGCAGGCCATGGAGGAGTCACTCGACGAGATCCGCGAGCCCTCGTCCACCGGACCGGACGGTCCACGCCCCTGACCACCGCCACCGGCCAGGGGACCGTCGGCGGGCGACCGGTCCCCATGGCGCGGTCCTGGGCAGCTCAGGACACTCGGCGTGCTCCTCCACCGGCTCCTCGCGCAGCACGCTGGAGCCCCGTCCGGTCCTGGTGATGCCAGAAGTACTCCATGACCACAGCCCGACCACAGCCCCTCCCACAACGATCGGCACGGCCCACAACGAACGGCACGGCGGCCCGGCGTCCTCCGCCGTTGCCGGTCGGCTCCACGAACTCACGAAGTCCCGGCGCCGTACGCGACCGGTCCGACGGCGCGGGAGTATCCGCGGGCACGCGACAGCGCTTGGCCGGGTGCGAGTACGCCGGACCGCCACGCGAAACCGTCGAAGGCGCCCTGCTGGGCGGCGAGTGCCTCAGGGACGTGGGACGTTCCGCAGGTTGGCGCGGGCCAGGTCGAGCATCCTGCCGACACCGCCGTCGAGCACGGTCCGGCCGGCGGCGAAGGCGAATCCCCTGACCCGGACGGCCGAGAGGTGCGGCGGGATCGACAGCGCGTGGGGATCGGTGACCAGGCCGACCAGGCCGACCAGGCCGACCAGGAAAGGCCCGTCGTGGGCGAGCGCCCGCTTGAGCCCTTCGGCGACATGCTCGGGGCGCTCGACGCGGATCGCCTCGATGCCCGCACCGCGGGCGATCGCCGCGTAGTCCACCGGCTCGTGGGACTGCGTGAGCGGCTCTCCGCGGTGGACGGGACCCTGAAGGCGGGGGCCCGTCGGCAAGGGCATGTTCCTGCTGACGGCCGCGGTGCCGCTGCCGGCCGCCGCGGCCGGGACCGCTCCGGAGGTCGCCTCATGACGACGACCATCGAGATTCCCCTCGGCTCTCCTGAGAGGAACCGCTCAGCCGAGTTGCGGCTTCAGCCACCGCAGGACCTCAGGGGTGACCGGGTCGGTGATGTCGGCGAACTCGTCGTGCCGCTTGAGGAACTTGGCGACGTAGGGGCAGACCGGAACGATCCGCATCCCGGATGCGCGCACGTCGAGGAGTGCCTGCCGGACCAGGCGCGGGGCCAGTCCCTGGCCGGCGAACGCCTCGTCGATCTCCGTGTGGAAGAAGACACGCTGCACGCCCGCGTCACGGTAGGCGGTCAGACCGGCGCGTCGGCCGTCGACCAGGATCTCGTACCGGCGCTCTGCGTCCGCCCGTTCGACGACCGCGGGGGTGGTGGACTCGCTCATGCTGTGCCCTTCCTGGGGGACGTGAACGGGGACATCGACGGGGACGTCAGTGGATCGGCGGGTTCCGGCGCGGTGTGATCACGGCGTTCGGCAGGGCCGGAGCGGGAAGGCGGCCGCCGGGGAAGTCCCCGATCACGCCGAAACGGTCGGAGGATGCCTCCCAGTCCTCGCGGGCCTTCACCACGTCCTCGTGGCTGCGGCCTATGAAGTTCCACCACATGACGATCGCCTCTCCGAAGGGAGGCCCTCCGAGGAGGAGGGTCCGCGCCGGAGCGTCGTTCTCGTTCACCATCGTCAGGGTCTCCACGCCCTGCGGGACGTAGCCGAGGTCGGTGGGCCGCAGCACGGTGCCGAACAGGCGTACGTCCCCGCTGTCCACGAGGAGACCGTGCTCGAAGACCCCGTCCACATCGATGGTGAGGGTCGCGCGGGGCGCGAGGACGATCTCGGCGCCGAGCAGCGGCGTGAAGGTCCGGACCGGAGAGGTGCGGCCCAGCAACGACCCCAGGAAGACCCTGATCTCGGCTCCGTCGACCTGTACGGCTTCGGGTACGTGGTGCTGGAAGTCCCGGGCGGCCCGCGGTGTTCCTCGGGCAGCGCCACCCACAACTGGACGCCGTGCAGCACGGTGGTGTGCGGGGTGGAGACCTCCGAGTGGGCGATGCCGTGCCCGCCGGTCATGAGGTTCACCTCGCCGGGCCGGATCAGGGCGTGAGTGCCGAGGGTGTCGCGGTGCTCGATCTCTCCGCCGAACAGCCAACTCACCGTCTGCAGACCGGTGTGCGGATGCGGAGCCATGACCATGCCGCCCGACGCGACGACCTCGAGCGGACCGTAGTGATCGGCGAAGCACCAGGCGCCGATGAGCGTGCGCGCCCGCTGGGGCAGCGTGCGCCGCACCCGCATCGCACGTGGCCCCCCGAGCGGGACCTCACGCGCCGACAGGACATCGACCCGGGGGGCACCGGCCGGCCGGCCGCCGTCGACGAGCGGGCCACCGCTCGAAGTCTCGGTATCGCCTTCCGGATTGACCATCGCGAGCACCTCTTCCGTTCTGCACTTGTCATGTCGACCTTGATGTCGCGGAGCCGTAGGGGCAGAGCCGCACGATCTCCGCCGAGCGCGCCAGGCTCCTCAGTCACTGACCTTGCTGCGGGACTGGTACAGCAGGTCCTGGTACTCGGGATGCCGGCTGATCCAGCCCGCGAAGAAGGGGCAGGTGGCCAGCACCCGCAGACGCGCGGCGCGCGCCTCGTCGAGGGCCGTGCGGACCAGCGCGGACCCGACCCCCGCACCCTCGTACTCCGCCTCGACCTCGGTGTGCACGAAGGCGACGAGTTCCGCCGTACGGATGTACTCCGCGACGCCCGCCACCTTGGATTCCCCGTCGACACGGGCTTCGTAGCGCTTCGCCTCGGGAACGTCGCTCACTTCGACCGTCATGCGTGCGTCCTCCTCGTGGGGTCCGATCCCGCTCGACCCGGCGGGATCCCGTGGGTCAGGGCGTCACCCTAACCCCATGAGGTTGACGCATCAACATATCCATCACGACAGCAGCCCGGTGAAGGGCGTGTCACCGACGCCGGTAGATGAGGTGTCAACGATCTCGTTAGACTGCCGCCATGGACGTACAGCCGCGCTGGCTCGACCCGGAACAGAAGGCCGCCTGGGACAGCTTCATCCGCATGCAGGAGAAACTCATCGGACGGCTGTCCCGACGCGTCCAGGTCGACTCCGGACTGTCGGCGGCGGACTACGTCGTGCTCGTCAGCCTCACGGAGAGGGGCGACGGGCGGATGCGCTTCCTCGATCTGGCCAAACTCGTCGAGTGGGAGAAGAGCCGGATGTCCCACCAGGTCACGCGGATGGCGAAACGCGGGCTCGTGGCCAGGGAGGAGTGCCCCGACGACGGACGGGGAGCGTTCATCGTCGCCACCCCGGCCGGCTACGAGGCGATCGAGGAGGCCGCGCCGCAGCACGTCGAGCACGTCCGTCGCCTCTTCATCGACGCCCTCACCCCGAACCAGCTCAACACGCTCGGCCGACTCTCCCAACGCGTCCTGGACCACATGGAGAAGCAGCCGGACTGACCGGAGCCCTACGACAGCGTGCCCGGCGCGCCCACCACGCCCGCGAGGGCGCAGGCAGCCGCACGCCATCCCCATGTGCCCCAACCGGGCGCCGGCACGCCCCACCGGGATGGATCCCCCCTCGACGCCGGCCACCCGACCGCCGACACCACACCGGCCGACCCGCCCGCGACGCACGATCCCGCCCCTCACACCCATAACTTGGTTGACACGTAAACAACAGAGTGTCATGGTTGTCACGTCAACTAGATCGTCGGCGGTGGCGCGGTCGCGGTACCTGACCGACGGGGAAACCCCGCTATTCCACCCGGGACGGACGTCCCGCCCGGGCGTCACGAACCACGCATCGCCACACCCCGACCCGACGGAAGCGTTGAGCGAGTGCTGCTTGAGTACGCGTGACAGAAGCCTGAGGACGCGTGACAGCGTGACAGCGTGACAGAAGACAACCGGACGAACCGTCGTGCCCTGGTGCCCGATGGGACTCGTGCATGGAGGACCCAGTGCGGCCGATCATCCCCGACTATCTGGCAGAGGTACTGCGCGATGTGGAGTCGGACACGTCAGGAGAGCCGGCGGGGTACATCCCCGAGCTGGCGGCAGCGGACCCCGAGCGCCTCGGCGCGGCCTTCGCCATGCTCGACGGAGAGGTCTACGGCTCCGGTGACATCGATATCGAGTTCACCATCCAGTCGATCTCCAAGCCGTTCGTCTATGCGTTGGCCCTGGCCGATCACGGATTCGACCCCGTCCTCGCCAAGGTCGGCGTCGAGCCGTCCGGAGAGGCGTTCAACGAGATCTCTCTCGAGACCGGGACCGGACGCCCCCGCAATCCCATGATCAACGCCGGCGCGATCACCGTGCACGCGCTGGCCGGCGCGGAGGACCTCACTCCGGAACAGCGTGTGGAACGCGTGCGCCAGGGCCTCTCGGCGTTCGCCGGTCGCGGGCTCACGATGGACGAGGCGGTATGCGCCTCGGAGATGGAGCACGCGCACCGCAACCTCGCCATCGCCCACATGCTCCGCAGTCACGATGTCCTCACCAAGGACCCCGGGGCCGTGGTGGAGGGTTACACCCGCCAGTGCGCCGTGCTCGTCACCACGCGCGATCTGGCCATCATGGCCGCGACCCTCGCCAACCGCGGGACGAACCCTCTCTCGGGTGAGCAGGTGGTGCCGGAACCGGTGGTGCGCCAGGTGTTGAGCGTCATGTTCAGCTGCGGAATGTACGACGCCGCCGGTGACTGGGCGACCCAGGTCGGCATTCCGGCGAAGAGCGGGGTGGCGGGCGGCCTGATCGGCGCGCTCCCCGGACAGATCGGCATCGCGACGTTCTCACCACGACTGGATCGTCACGGGAACAGCGTGCGCGGGGTGTCCCTGTTCGAACGCTTCTCCTCGGACATGGGTCTGCACGTGATGGAGACCCCCGCCGCCGCGCGTGCCGTCGTGCGGTCCCACCATGTCGTGGGCAGCGGACCGGACGCGCTGCGGGTCCTGCAACTCCAGGGCGGCATCGGTTTCGCCGGAGCCGAGAGAGTTGTTCAGGGAGCCATGACCATCCCCCCTTCGGACACAAGGGTGGCTCTGGACCTGACCATGGTCCATTCGATCGACGACGTGGCACGGCGCGTGTTGCTGGAGGTAGCCCGCAGGCTGACGCTGAGCGGCCACGAGGTCTACCTCGTCGACCCGGAATCGGTCATGCCCGATCCCGACCCCGGAGACGGTGGCCGCGTCACGGTCGTCGAGACCGTGGATCAGGTCGTGCCCCCGACGCGGAACGACCCGGCACGGGAGTCACCCGGAGGCGGAACGGCGCATCCTCCGACTCGTCTCCGTTGACAGCGGGTTCGCGCACACAGACAGCACACGGACAGGGGTCGGCGTGCGTGTCGTCGACCGAAAGGCAGGAGATCATGGGCTACATCACCGTCGGCGCGGAGAACAGCACGCCGGTCGAGCTCTACTACGAGGACCAGGGTTCCGGGCAGCCGGTCGTCCTGATCCACGGCTATCCGTTGAACGGGCACAGCTGGGAACGCCAGACCCGCGAACTGCTGGCCCAGGGCTACCGGGTCATCACCTATGACCGTCGAGGCTTCGGCCAGTCGTCGAAGGTGAACTCCGGTTACGACTACGACACCTTCGCCGCCGACCTGAACACCGTCCTCGAGACCCTGGACCTGTGGGACGTCGTCCTCGTCGGCTTCTCGATGGGCACCGGCGAACTCGCCCGCTACGTGAGCCGCCACGGACATGAGCGTGTCGCGAAGCTCGCCTTCCTCGCGTCGCTCGAACCGTTCCTCGTCGCCCGCGACGACAACCCCGACGGCGTGCCGCAGGAGGTGTTCGACGGCATCGCCGAGACCGCGAAGGCGGACCGGTACGCCTGGTTCAAGCAGTTCTACGCGGACTTCTACAACCTCGACGAGAACCTCGGCTCCCGTATCAGCGAGGAGGCCGTGACCGGCAGCTGGAACGTCGCGATCCGCAGCGCGCCGGTGGCGGCGTACGCCGTGGTCCCGGCATGGATCGAGGACTTCCGCAGCGATGTCGAGGCGGTCCGGGCGAGCGGCAAGCCCGCACTGATCCTGCACGGAACGAAGGACAACATCCTCCCGATCGACGCCACCGGGCGCCGATTCCACGAAGCCCTTCCCGAGGCGGACTACGTCGAGGTCGAAGGAGCACCGCACGGCCTGCTCTGGACCCACGCCGACGAGGTCAACACCGCGCTGCGCGACTTCCTCGCGAAGTGACGGCGGATCGCCCCGTGCGCCCCCGAAGGTTTCGCCCGACGGCTCCCCCCGACGGCTTCACCCGGCGGGCGACCGCGTCATAGCCGCGGCGGAGGGGCTCATGCGGCGCCGAGACAGCGATGAAGAGGCGCTGCACGGGCCCCTCGGCCACGGGATCACAGGGAGAAAACGACAGTTCAACGGCACGGCCCACAGCAGAGCTCGACGCCCTGGCCGCTGATGCCGGGATCGACGCCTCGCCCGCCGATCAGCCGCTGTGTCAGGCCTCGTCGCCGGTGGGCGTGGCCAGGAGCTGCGTCTCCCAGGCGAAGGCCACACCGCTGGCGCCACCGTGCTGCGCCTGGACCTCGGCGACGCCCGCCACGGTCTGCTCGCGGGCCCAGTCGCGCTGCCACTCGCCCAGCACGGCCATCCAGGTGATCGGCACCACGCCGGCCTGGATCATGCGCTGCACCGCCATGTCGTGGGCCTCCTTGGAGACACCGCCCGACGCGTCGGTGACGACGAAGACCTCGAAGCCCTCCCCCACCGCCTGTATCGCCGGCATGGCCACACAGATCTCCGTCCAGAGACCGGCGATGATCAGCTTCTTGCGTCCGGTCGCCTTCACGGCGTCCACGACACGTTCGTCCTGCCAGGTGTTGATGAAGGTCCTGTCGATCGGCTTCTGCTCCGGGAACACCTCTTGCAGCCCCGGGAGGATGAGACCGCCGCGCTCCTCCAGGACGGTGGTCAGAATGGTCGGAACGTCGAACACCCTGGCGGCCTTGGCGAGCCCCACGGCATTGTTGATGACCATCGTCGGTTCGTGGCTGTGCAGGTTGGCGACCTGGAACGGCTGGTGGTCGATGAGGGCGAGCACACTCTCCTCGGGCGTCAACAGCGCGCCGAGTCCGGCCTTGTTCCCAGTAGTCACGAGATTCCCCTTCAGGCACTCAGCGTCCGCGGGCCTCCGGCAGCACACCGACATCCCGATGCCCCGAGTGAGGCGGAAACGGGATGACGTAGCCGGCGCCCACACACCATGTGGTTGACGCATCACCTACGCTAGAGGCGGCTGGTTGATGGGTCAACCATGCTGGATCTTGGAGGCTAGGACGGGCCGGCCGGACATGCCCTGTGGGCCCCGTTGGGCCCAACCGGACTGCGAGGTGTAAGAGTTGAAGTGCCTCGCGCCGACACTGCGCGGGGCGCCGGGGTACACAGCGCGCCCAGCTCCGCAGCACCGCAAGCAGCCCCTGATGGACGAAGCTTGGCCAGGACGCGCCAGTTCTTGAGGTCAGTGAAGCCGTGCTCGACGGCAGCGCGTTCGCTGTTCAGCAGCCGGTTCGCTTCCTTCTCCGCGGTGGTGAGGCGGTGGTTGCGGGTGGCTTTGCGGCCATGAGATCACCGGGCCGTCCTGGGGCTGCTCGCTGTCGTCGACGCCGACGAAACCGAGGCCGGCGTCCCGCAGGTGCTGCGCAATCTTGTGGTGGCGGGTGGTGACGAAATCGCCGAACCGGCCGGGCCGGGCGGTGGAGAACCAGATCAGGTTGCCACGTTCGTCGGTGAGCGCGAGACAGAGCCGGCCGTGGGCCTTGTGCTTCCCGTGCAGTTCTTCCCCTTTTAACCCACCACCGAACGGCTCGCCGTACATAGTGACCGCTCCCGTCAGCCCTCCCCGAGGTGCTCCACGGCGATGCACGAACGTATGCCGGGAGCGGCGGCAGACACTACGACGTTGCGGTCCTATCCATCCGACGGGCGCTGCGAGGGACAGCGCCGTGCCCGTCCCCTGGCCCGGCGCTGCCCGGAGGCCGCGTCCACTATCCGCGGCTCCGTCCGAAGGGCTACATGTGGATGACTGGCGCGGCGTTCTCATCCTGTTTGGGTACGCCGCGGCGGTAGAGCAGAACGCTCAGGACCAGGCCGGCGGCGAAGAACGCGGCGGACCACCAGTACGCGGCGGAGTAGCTCTCCAGGGCGGAGTGGGCGAGCACAGCGGGGTCCTTGGGATTCTTGCCGGTCAGGTAGTCGGTGGCCGCGCTCGCGGAGAGCGTGGTCAGCAGGGCGGTGCCGATGGAACCGCCGATCTGCTGCATGGTGTTGACGGTGGCGGAGGCCACGCCAGCGTCCTCGGCGGCGATGCCGGAGGTGGCCAGGTTCATCGCCGGGGCCATGATCAGGCCGAGGCCGAGGCCCATCGCGATCAGCGGGGGCATCACGTGGGCGGCGTAGCCGCTGGTCAGGTCGAGTCCGGTCATCCAGACCAGCCCGGCTGCGGCGAGGCCCATGCCGAGGGGCACGACCGGCTTGGGGCCGATGCGCGGGAGGAGGATGTTGTTGGCGAGTCCGGTCGTGAGCATCAGCGCCGCGACCATCGGCATGAACGCGAGGCCGGTCTTGACCGGGGTGTATCCGAGGGTCTGCTGCATGTAGTAGGTCAGGAACAGGAAGACGCCGAACATGCCCGCGCCGCTGATCAGGATGGCAAGGAAGGAGGCGCTGCGGTTGCGGTCGAGCAGGACCCGCAGGGGCAGCAGGGGGTGGGCACTGCGGGTCTGCCACCAGCCGAACGCGCCGATCAGGACTGCTCCGGCCAGGAGGAGGCCCCAGGTGGCTACCGAACTCCAGCCGTGCGTCTCGGCGTTGGAGAAGCCGTAGACCAGGCAGAACAGGCCGCTCGAGACCAGGATCGTGCCGGGGATGTCGAGCTTGGATCCCTTGTCGCGGACGTCGCGGGTCAGCAGCAGGACTCCGCCGACGAAGGCGATGGCGGCGAAGAACAGGTTGACGTAGAGCGTCCAGCGCCAGTCGAGGTACTCGGTGAGTACACCGCCCAGGAGCAGACCGACGGCAGCGCCCGCACCCGCGATGGCACCGAAGACCGTGAACGCCTTGGCGCGTTCCTTTCCGTCGGTGAACGTGGTGGTCAGCAACGACAGTGCCGCCGGTGCGAGGAGCGCTCCGAACAGGCCCTGCCCGGCACGGGCGGCGACCAGCATCGAGAAGCTGGTGGCCGCACCGCCCAGAGCGGAGGCGCCGGCGAAGCCGAGCAGCCCCACCAAGAACGTGACCTTGCGGCCGAACAGGTCAGCGATGCGTCCGCCGAGCAGCAGAAGGCTGCCGAAGGCCAGTGCGTAGGCGGTGATGACCCACTGCCGGTTGCCGTCGGTGAAGCCCAGGTCCTGCTGGGCCGAGGGCAGGGCTATGTTCACGATGGTGCCGTCCAGGACCACCATCAGCTGGGCAATGCCGATGACGCCGAGGATCCACCAGCGGTGGCGGTTTTTCCGGTCGGGCCGGACAGGTGTGGGGGCCTCGGATGAGACGCCGTTTGCTGCGTGGGACATGGGGAGTTGCTCCAGAACGTGCGGGAAGGAGTGAGGGGCAATGGAGATCAGGACAGCAGCGTCGGGAGGATCGCGTGCTCGATGAAGCGGGTGACATAGTCCCGGTCGGCGAAAGTGGCGTCGAAGAGCTGGCGTGACATGACCGCCCCGAACATCAGCTGCGGCAGGAATTCCGCACCCGGCGGCCACTCCTGCAGTTCTCCCCGTTCGACGGCCCGCTCCACGAACCGCGCCAAGTTGCGGCTCTCCGGCTCGAGCAACGTGGTGCGTACGACGGTGGCGAGCTCCTCGTTACCCAGGATCGCGTGCGCCATGGCGGCGAACAGCTCCGTATTCTTCTCGGCGTGTGCCGCTGCCTCCCTACCCAAGGCCAGGAGGTCGCCGCGCAGGGACCCTGTGTCGATCTCGGCCAGGTCCACCGGCCGGGCGGCGTGCATTGCGGCGGCGACCATGTGCTCTTTGCTGCCCCACTGCCGGTAGAGCGTGGCCTTGCTGCAGCGGCCCCGGGTCGCCACCAGGTCCATGGTGAGCGCCTCGTAGCCCGCCTCGCGCAACACCTCCAGCGCCGCGTTGAGCAGTTCCAGCTCGCGGTCCGGTGTCATCCGAGGGCGCCGGACCGGGGCGCCGGGGGTCGTGTCGCCGGTCATCGAATCTCCATATAGAACGGAACGGTTTCGTACCAAACGGTAGGCCGGGGGTGGGAGAAACGCAACCGTACTATTTCCGGTGGTGGGCCGCGGTATGGCGAAAGCGGCCCTGACCTGCGTCTGGGCCTCGAGACGCTGGTCGATCGCCAGTCGTCTGGTCGCGAGGCCGATCAGCAGGAGGCGGGTTGATGCTGTTGCAGCCAGGTGTCGACCGTGTCATAGGCGTGCGCCCGGACACGGGGTGAGGAGAGGAAGACGTCGTGGCGGGCGCCGGGGATAGGGACGACGGTGGTGTGGTGGCCGAGGCAGCCGGCCCAGCGCGCGATCTGGGTGACGTCGAGTATGAGATCGGCGCCCTCGCTCGATTCCGAGTACTGGCGGGAGAGGTGGCTGCGATCCGAGCGCAGGATCAGCGACGGGACGCCGACGTCGAGGCCGCGGTGCAACGCGGCGTGGCCGCGGCGGACGGCGTTGAGCCAGCCGACGGTGACCGGGAAGCCGGCGAGCGGTTTGAGGTCGAGGTCGAAGTCCCATTCGCCACCGCGGCCTTGGTGCAATGTGTCGCCGTACACGGTGCTGGCCGACAGCGGCAGCGCGCGCAGCGGCGTCGCCTTGGCGGCCAGGCGCAGCAGCTGGGTGACCGGGCCGCGCTGGGCTGCGGTGCCCTGCAGGTCGAACCAGGGACTGTTGAGGATGAGACCGCGGACGGGCTCGGTGCGGCCTGCGGCCCGGCGGCGGTCGAGCCATAGCGGCAGAATCAGTCCGCCGGTGGAGTGGCCGCCCAGCAGCACCGGCCGGCCCGGGTTCTCCTGGGCGACGGCGTCCAGTGCAAGGTCGAGCTCTCGGTCGTACAGGGCGAGGTCGCTGGTGTAGTGGGGGGTCTGCCCCGGGAGCCGGCTGCGGCCGCATTTGCGCAGGTCGAGCGCGTAGAAGGCGATACTGCGGGCCGTGAAGAAGTCGGCCAGGCCGGTCTGGAAGAAATAGTCGGAGAACCCGTGGAGGAACAGCACGGCTGCCCGAGTGGAAGTGCGCTGGTTCCGGTGCGGGCCGGGGTTGCGGCGGATCAGGACTGCGGTGGCAGTGCCCTCGCCGTCCGGGTCCGGTCCGAGGTCGAAGGTGTGCTGGTGGTAGCCGTCGAGCAGGTCCGGCTTCCAGTCGAGATGGGGCACGGCTCACTCCCAGGGGTGCGGGTCGGTCAGGCGCGGCGGGTGGAGTGCTTGCGGTGGGCTTCCAGCAGCCGGGGGGTAAGGAAGCCGGGGCTGAGCCGGGAGAGCAGGTCGGGCAGACGGGCGCTCATGCCGATGAGGGTGCGCGGGCGGCGGTGTGCGATGGACTCAAGGATCTTTACGGCGGCCCGATCGGGCGGATAGGTCAGCATTCGGGCGATCGCCGCGTCGTGTGTGCGCTGCGCGCCCTGGTCGAGCGTGGCGGCGACCCGGGCGTTCTCGGCGATACGGGTGCGGACGCCCCCGGGATGCACCACGGTCACTCCCACCTGGCCGGTCAGCTCGGCGCGCAGCGCCTCGGTGAAGCCGCGCACCGCGAACTTGCTGGTGCAGTAAGCGACTTGACCGGCCGGTGCGACCAGACCGAACACGCTGGAGACATTGACAAGATGGGAGCCGGGGCGCGAGCGCAGAATCGGCAGCAACGCCCTGGTCAAGGTGACTACGGAGTGCAGGTTGACCGCGAGCAGCCAGTCGAACTCCTCGGCGCTGACATCGTCGAACGTGCCACCCAGGGTGGCACCCGCGTTGTTGATCAGCAGGCGGGTGTCGGGGTGCTCAGCGGCGAGTTGTTCACCCAGGCGGCGGGCGGCGCCTGGGTCGGCGAGGTCTACCACATAGGTGGTGACCGTGACAGTCGTGGCTGTAGCCACGGCCTCGGCCACCTGCTCGAGGCGAGCGGCGTCCCGGTCGACCAGCGCCAGATCGCTGCCCTTGCGGGCAAGGAGGTAGGCAAGTTGTTCGCCGATGCCGCTGGCCGCGCCGGTGACGATCGCGGTACCGGCCGTGAAATCGAAGCGGTTGAAAGGCACAGCCATCACACCTCCACTTGAGGCGATACTGCGGGGGCATGGCGATGGCCTGCGCTGCGGGTCAGCTGCAGTTCCGGGTCCTCCACCGGAAGTTTCCGCAGCAGTTTGACGTCCTTGCCGTAGTGCATGGAGGTCAGCCACGGCGCGCGGTCGCCCTGCCTGGGCAACCGGGCCACGGCCCGCCGGATGTAGCCGGCCTGGAAGTCGAGGAAGGGACGCAGCGGCATCTGCGCATCGCTAATCACGGGGCAGGCGATGTCGAAGTCTTCCTCGTCCATCCGTGTGAGCAGGCGGCAGAAGTGCTCACACAGCAGGCCGATCTTCAACGTCCATGAGGAGTTGGTGTAGCCGACCGCGAAGGCGAAGTTGGGGACCCCGGACAACATCATCCCCTTGTACGCGACGGTGTCCTCGAACTCGATCGCCCGGCCGTCCACGTTCAGGCAGATGCCGCCCATGGCCTGGACGTTGAGACCGGTGGCGGTGACCACGATGTCCGCAGCCAGTTCACGGCCCGAGACCAAACGCAGTCCGCTCTCGGTGAACGTCTCGATCCGGTCGGTCACCATCGTGGCATCGCCGCGGCGCAGCGCCTGGAACAGGTCACCGTCGGGCACGGCGCACAGCCGTTGATCCCACGGCTCATAGGGCGGATTGAAATGCTCGTCGACCGGATAGCCCTCGGGCAGCAGCTTCACGTTGGCCCGGCGGATGAGCCGCCGTGCCGTGCGGGGAAAACGCCGGCACAGACTCCACAGCGCGGCCTGGCGCAGGATGTTCTTGCGCCGGGCGAGCTCATGGCCGCGTTTCTCGCCAAGAACCCTCTTGAGACCGTCGGCGATCTTGTCACCGGGCGGCACAGGCAAGATGTAGCTCGGGGTGCGCTGCAGCATGACGACGTGTCCCGCAGTGCGGGCCATGGCCGGCACCAGGGTGACCGCGGTGGCGCCGCTGCCGATGACGACCACGCGCTTGCCCTCGTAGTCGAGATCCTGTGGCCAATGCTGCGGGTGGACGATCCGGCCGCGAAAGCGCTCGCGCCCGGTGAACTGCGGGGTGAAGCCCTCGTCGTAGCGGTAGTAGCCGGCGGCACCGAACAGCCACTTACAGGTGAGAGTCGACCGGTCCCCCGTGTCCGTGCGTTCCGCCACGACGGTCCATCGACCATGCTGTGAGGACCAGTGGGCACTGACCACCTTGGTGTGGAAGCGGATGCGGCGGTCGATGGCGTTCTCCGCCGCAGTTTCCTGCAGATAGGACCTGATCTTGTCGCCGTCAGCGATTGCGTCCTTGTCGCGCCACGGCTTGAACGCATACCCAAAGGTGTGCAGGTCGGAATCGGAGCGGATACCGGGATAGCGGAACAGATCCCAGGTGCCGCCCAGGGCGCCGCGCGCCTCGATGACTACGAAGCTGCGCCCGGGATGCTCGCGCTGCAGGTAGTAGGCGGCGCCGATCCCGGAGATGCCTGCGCCCACGATCAGCACGTCGAACGCGGTGGGGGCAGAGGTATTCGCGGACATGGGTCAGCTCCTGGCGTAGCCGTGCAGGGCGGTCTGTGGTCATTGTCAGCGCCTGTACGGCGCAGCCTCCAGGCACAAATTGCACCAGTTCCCTCGGGCTATGAGGCAAAATGCCCTTGCCGGGTTAGACTGTGGGCGTGTCATGGAAGCTGCCGTCGCCGCGTGTGCGTGAACTGATCCGTCAAGGCGCACGCCAGGCCCTGGACCCGCCTGAGGGGTGGCTGCGCGAGCTCGATGAGGCCACTCTCGCGGGCCCGCACCGGGACCAGATCGGCGATGACCCGGTCCTGATCGCCTCCGTCCGTCGCGCCAACCGGTCCAACCTGCGCTTCTGGGCCTTGGCCAACATCGACCAGCCCGGCGAGCGGGTTTCCCCGAACCTCGACGAGGAACCGGTGAGCATTGCCCGCGACTTGGTGCAACGAGGGCTCAACCAGACGACACTGGACGCCTACCGGGTCGGCCAGGCCATTGCGATCCGGCGGTGGACCGGCATCTGCCTCTCTTTGACCGCTGACACCGACGAACTGCGTGAACTCCTCGACCTCTCCTGCCATTCAATCGCCGCGTTCATCGACGACACCATCGCAGGCATCACCGAACTCATCGCCAAGCAACGTGACGAACTCGCCCAGGCCACCCACGCCCAGCGTCGCGAGACGGTCAGTCTGCTCTTGCACGGAGCGCCGATCCCCGCCGTTCGGGCCGAACAACGCCTCGGTTACCGGCTGACGGGACACCACACCGCCCTCATCCTCTGGAGCGAGGAAGCTCCGGCCGATCCTGCCGCTTTCACCCGGGTATGCGACCGGATCACGTCCGCCGCCGACCCGCGGGCCCTGACCGTGCTCGCCGGCGACGCCACCCGCTGGATGTGGCTGCACACCCCACCCGAAGCGCCTGCCCTGCACCAAGCGCTGGCAGCCGAACCAAGCGTGCGGGTGGCGATCGGTACAACCGGCAAGGACCTGGCAGGCTTTCGGCGCAGCCACCTCGATGCCCTCACCGTGCAACGCATGCTCGCCCGCCTTGCCTCACCACAACAACTGGCCACCCACGACGAGGTGGAACTCGTCGCCCTCGCCACCTCGGATGTGGCGGCCGCCGACGGCTTCATCCGGCGCGTTCTGGGCGACCTAGCCCAGGCCCATCCCGAAATCCGCGATGCGGCCCGGGTCTTCATCGCCGCCCAGTGCAACGCCTCCCACGCAGCTCAGCGGCTCTACATCCACCGCAACACGCTGCTGCGGCGCCTCGCGCTAGCCGACCGCCTGCTGCCCCGCCCCCTGTCCCAAGACGTCGTCAACGTCGGCGCGGCCCTGGAGGTTCTGCGCTGGCGCGGCACCACCTGAGGCTGTGGAACGACGTGCGGTGGCACGCTTCATCTGCACCAATCCGGACGATACGGGTCCCTCCCTCGAAGGCCCGCTCCCCGCGACGGGCGCGGTCGCGGCACTGATCACGAAGGCCACGGGCAAGGCGCCGTACGTCGCGGGCAACCACACCTCCGAGACCAGCGCGATGATCGGCGACCTGATGGACACGAGGTCCTCGCGGGCACGGAGGCCGGGGTGATCACGTACCCGGTCCTCACGACCCCGCAAGAGGTCGGCAAGTACCCGTTTCGCCCCCCGCACACCGTGGACTCGATCGCGGACCTGGCGGATCTGATCTGACTCGCGCGTGCGGGCCGGCCCGGTGAACCACCCGAACGGTCACACCCTCATGCACCCCGGACCTGCGAGCGCGGCTCGACGCAGGAGGTCCACCATGCTTCACCCCGAGTCCGGCGCAGTCTATGCGGCGCCGTCACCGTCCTCGCACTCAGCACGTCCGCGGCAGTCACCGCCGACGGTGTGGTCAAGGTCAGTCCCGGTACCGCCACACCGGGCGCTCAGACAGAGCTGAGCATCACGGGGTGCGACGGCACGACCGGGGCGGCCAAGTCGCAACTGTTCGCCGCCGGCTATCCGCTGAGCGGCGAGGCGATGGCCCGCCCGACGGCCACCCCGGGCACGTACGACGTCTCCGTCACCTGCGACGGCAAGGCCACGGGCACGGGCACGTCACCGTCGCCCACGCCACACCGAGCCCCACCGACCCGATCCGCGCGCGGCGGCGGAATGGCCTCGCTGACCGCCGAGGAACCGGACACGGGCCCCAGCTGGCGGCACGCCCTGTGGAAAAGCTCGGCATCGACCCATCCGTCAGCCGTGGACAACCCCGACCTGATCGAGCACTACGCCCGCCTCGGCGCCGAACGCCGCGCTCAGCGACACATCCTCTGGGAGCTGGCGGCCCGCCACCGTTGCTGACGGGTGCCACGACCTGCACCTACGACGGCAGCCCGGCCCTGCCGACCAAGCCGGACGCGCAGCGGGCGCCGGGCATGGTCCCTTCGGCCAGGACCCGCTCGTACGGAGTGTCCGCGTCGATGGCGAAGTAGTCACAGACCGCGCCCCAGAAGCCTTCCAGGTCGGTGACCGACCAGCGGTGCAGGGCGGAGTAGTCGGTGAGGTCGGCTTCGAGGCCCTGGTGCCGGGCTGCCCAGCGGCCGAAGTCCGCGATCCGGCTGCGTGCGGCGGACTCCGGGTCCGGGCTCCAGAAGGGGTTGGCGTACGGCGTGGTCATCGCGCGATGCTCCTCGGCAGGGAGGTGGATACGGGCTGTGCGGCGGGCCCGCGGGTGGTGCACAGCAGGGGCGCCCAGGCGGCGGTGTCCGTGAAGGCGCCGCCGCCCGCCGGGACGACGTCCAGGACGACGCGGTCGGGGCGCAGCAGGACGGCATCGGCACGGCCCGCGCGCAGCCAGGCGGCGAGGGTGCCGTCATCACCCGAGCCGTGGACGTCGACGACCCGGGCGCCGAGTCCGTCGGTGAGCGCGCGCAGTGCGGGCGGCAGTGGCACCGCGGTCAGTACGGCGAAGGGATCGCCGAGGATGTCGTCGAAGCGGACCTGTTGCCCGTCCTCGGCCGTCACGCGGGGCTGCGGGCAGTACGTACCGCCGAGCCGGCTGCGGCGTATCAGCGGACCGATGCGCAGTGGGCGGCTGAGGTCCCGGCTCGCCAGACCCGTCACGCCTGGGATGCGGCAGGCCGTGGCGACGGCGACGTGGCGCAGGGCGGCCGCGCGGTCCTGGCCGCCGGTCATGGCCCAGCCGGTGGCCACCGCGAGGCGGATCACGTGGCGGGCGTGCGGCTTGCGCTCGCGCTCGTAGGTGTCCAACAGCCGCTCGTCGCTACCCTGTCGCAAAACACGGGCTAGCTTCCAGGACAGGTTGTAGGCGTCCCGCAGACCTGAGCACAGGCCCTGTCCGACGAACGGCGGGGTGAGGTGGGCGGCGTCGCCGAGCAGGAAGACCCGGCCCTGGCGCCAGCGGTCGGCGACGCGCGCCCGGAAGGTGTACTGGGCCTTGCGGACGACGTGGAAGTCGTCGACGCGGGTCAGGTCCACCCAGGGGGCGACCCGTTCGCGCAGCCGCGCGTCGTCGAGTTCCTCTCCCTCCCCCAGCCGGAACTCCCAGCGGTAGCGATCCTCGCTGATGCGCATGAAGGTTGCCGGGCGGTGCGGGTCGCAGACCTGCTCGATGCCTTCCCAGGAGCGGACGGCTGCTTTCGTCGTGGCGTCGATGACGGTCCAGTGCTCCTCGAAGCGCAGGTCCTCCCAGCTCGCCCCGATCGCGGTGCGGGTGAGGCTGCCCGCGCCGTCGCAGCCGAGGACGGCCTCGGCGCGCAGCAGGTGTTCACCCTCGTCGTCGCGGTAGGTGACGCGGACCGATCCGTCGGCGCGCTGCTCGACCGCCGTGACCTCGACCCCGCCCCGCAGTTCGCACTCCGGGCGGGCGGCCAGCGCGTCCCGCAGCAGCCGCTCCAGTTCGGGCTGGTCGAACATGCTGGTCTGCGGGTAGCCGTGGTGTCCCTGCGGGGAGCGCCGGAACTCGGCGATCGTGCGGTGCCGGGCGTCCAGCAGTCGCAGCCCGCGCGCGGGACGGGTGACGGCGGCGAACTCGTCGGCGATTCCGGCGGCTTGGAGAATTCTGCGGACCTCGTCGTCAATGGCGACGGCTCGAGGCAGGGGGTAGACGTCCCGGTGGCGTTCGAGGACGACGGTACGCACCCCGCGCCGGGCGAGCAGCAGGGCTGCGGTCACGCCCACGGGGCCGGCTCCGACGACCACGACCTGTACGTGCTCGGCGACGTCCGGGGGTGCGGCTTGGTTGGCGGTCATGTGCGGCTCACTTCAGGTCTCAGTGCGCGTCGGCCACGGGTGTGCGCTGCTTACCCAGGTCGATCCGGCCGTCCGGGGTGGCGATGGTGGCGGTGACGACGTCGCCCGCGTGCAGGTAGTGGGGGTTCTTGGCCTGGGCCTTGAAGAACGCCTTCCACTTCAGCGCGGGCGGCAGCAGCGCGCCGATCTTCTCGACCGGCTTCGGAGGTGCCTTCAGGGCCGTGCCGCCGGGGGTGCCGGTCAGCAACAGGTCGCCGGCGTCCAGGGTCTGGAAGCGGGCCAGCAGCGTGAGTGCCTGCGCCGGACGGACGATCATGTCGGCGAGGGTGCGGTCCTGGCGCAGCTCGGCGTTGACGGACAACTTGAGCCGCAGATCGAGGAGATGGGCGAAGTCCTCCGGCTCCAGAAGGGAGAGGTACGGGCCGGTGGGCGTGAAGGTCGGGTACGACTTGCTCTCGTAGAACTGCGTCTTGGTCAGCTGGACCTCGCGGGCGCTGACGTCGTTGGTGATCACCAGTCCGGCGACGTACGAGGGAAGGTCGCGTTCATCGACGACTGTGCCGATGGGCAGGGGTGCGCCCATGACGAGGCCGAGTTCGATCTCGTAGTCGAGGAACTTCACGTGGGAGGGCCGGACGATGGCCTCGCCGGGGCCGCTGACCGAGCCGGACGCCTTGCGGAAGAAGGCGGGCGGGATGTCGCCGGTGAAGCCCGAATCACGGGCGTGGCTGCGGTAGTTGACCATCTGGGCGACGACCCGGCACGGCGTGGTGACCGGGGAGAGTGCGACCAGGTCGGCGACGGGCGTGCCCACCTCGCCGCTCGCGGCGGCCTCGCACACCGCGGCCCGGTCGGCGAGCAGTTCGGCGGTGGTGACGGCCTTGGTGTCGACACGGATGGCACGGTCGCCGAGGACGGCCCACCAGCCGTCGGCGGTGCGCAGGACGTTGGTGCTCATGAGTTCATCGCTTTCATCAGGCCCAGCAGACGCGCGGGGTCGAGTTCGTTGTCGCCGCGCAGGGCGTGCAGCACCTCGCGGACCTTGGCGGGGGACGGGCTGGCGCCGAGGAAGTCCCGGGTGACGGGCGGCCCCCACTGAGCCAGCCCGCTCGCCGACAGCGGCGCCCAGCCGGGTTCGATGTCGCAGGAGAACAGGTCGCCGTCGGCGAAGTGCTCCAGCATGAAGTGGTCCGGGTCGCGCCAGTAGTCGAAGAGCTGGCTGCCCTGGATGTGCCGGCCGATGCCCCAGCTGCGCTGGTAGCCGCGTTCGTTCAGGTACTCGCCGCCGGCGGCGATCGAGTCCAGGTCGGTGACCTGGTAGGCGGAGTGGACATACCCCGTGCCCGGCCCCAGGTGCATGGCCAGCGTGTGATGGTCGGCCGGCACGCTGCCCAGGTCACAGCGGATGAACGCCATCGTCGGACCACGACCGCGCTGCCCGTCCAGGAACAGGAAGTCCGACACGATCATCCCGAGGGTGTCCAGGTACCAGTCCAGGGCGCGGCTGAACACCCGTGTTTCCAGAACCACATGACCCAGACGCTGGATGCGGGAGGGTTCACGGGGCGGGCGCTGGGTGGCGTTCGTACGACGGTGCTGTGTGCCGAAGTTGAGGAGCAGCGGCCGCTGCTCGGGCAGCGCGGGCAACTGCTCGGCGCAGTGCACGACCCGCACCGGGAAGCCGGACGGGTCGAGCAAGGCGACCACCTTGCCGCCGCCGGGCACGTCCGCGTCCCGTACGGCCGACCCCGTCGCCCGCGCCAGCCGGTCCAGGTCGGCGCGCTCGGCCGCGCGGAACACCGGCCCGACGAAACGGGACGTACGACCGTGCCGGATCACCATGCAGGGGGTGCCGGCGAAGCTGCCCCGCAGCCACAGCGCGCTCTCGGTGCGCGCCGCGATCTGGAAGCCGAAGTCAAGGGCGAAGACCTCGGCCCGGTCCAGGTCGGGCTTCTCGAACTCCAGCCAGGCCAGGGCCACCACCTTGATCACAGGGTTTCGGGACCGACCCGGATGTTCGCCGCGCAAGGCGCCCTGCTCACTGTGCAGGTCCTGGTGGGGCGTCGCGACGGCGGCTCCGGCCACGCGTGTTTCAGACATGGTGCCCTCCGAGCAACTAGCCATAATGAGGAAATCATCAGCTTTGACAGAAGCCTCGTCAATGGGTCGCCCCACATGGGATGAGGATTTCATCAGAACTGTGAAAGTTCTGGGCTCCGCGGTTAGACTCGGCCCATGCCCATGTCAGCCCCGCCCAGAAACCGGTTCGAACGGCGTCGCGCCGAGACCCGCGGGGCGCTCGTCCGCGCCGCTCGGCAGATCCTCGCCGAGACCGGGGACACCAGCGCCAGCATCCAGGCGATCGCCGAGCGCGCGGACGTCGGCTTCGGCTCCTTCTACAACCACTTCGAGTCCAAGACGGAGCTGTTCGACGCGGCGGTGGCGGATGCCCTGGAGGAGTTCGGGCAGAGCTTCGACGAGCGACTCGCCGGGATCGACGACCCCGCGGAACTCGTCGCGGCCGGCTTCCGGCTCAGCGCCCGGATGGCCAAGTCCCACCCGGAAGTCATGCAGGTGCTGCGCCGCCGCGGCCTCGGCCACCTCCACTCGGACAACGGCCTGGCTTCCCGGGCGCTGCGCGATCTTCAGGTCGGCATCGCCTCCCGCCGCTTCACCGCCGTCGATCCGGTCGTCGCCCTGTCCGCGCTGGGCGGGACCTTGTTGTCGCTGGTGGAGCTCCGCTTTGCCCGCCCTGACCTGGACGGCGACGAGGCCGCCGCCAATTTCGCGGAGATGGTCCTGCGCATGCTGGGTGTTCCGCCGGACGACGCCCACGAGGTCGCCCGCCGCCCACTGCCCGACGTGGGCTGACGAGTCGGCACCATCACTGAGCTTTTCGTTAGTTCTGTGGTGTTTGGGGGTGGATGTTCAGTCTGGTGTGGGTGAGGAAGGACCAGTGGAGGTGTTGGTCGCTGCAGATGCGGTGGATGCCGCGCTCGGCTGCGTCGGCGACGTCGGCCAGGTGGTCGCCGGCGAAATTGGCGAGCTCGCGGCCTTTGATGGCCGACCACAGCAGCTCGACCGGGTTGAGTTCGGGGGCATAGGCCGGCAGCCGCTCCAGCGTCAGCCAGTCCTGCTCGGCCACCCAGGCTCGCATGCCGCGACTCCAGTGGGCCGACAGTCCGTCTCACACCAGCACCACCGCCTCGCCGGCATAGAAGGTCTTGACCTGTTCCAGCACTCCGATCAGGCTGGTGGTGTCATAGCTGCCGGGCTTGAGGTGGAAGCACAGCCGCGGGCCACGGTGCGGGTCACTGGCGTGGTAGCCCAGCGCGGCAGCCATGCCGGCCCGCTTCCGGTTCAGCCGGTGCCGCAGTATGGGAGTGCGGCCGCGGGGTGCGTAGGTGCGGCGCACTTCGGGCAGCAGCGAGACCCCCGATTCGTCGAAGAAGACGATCCAGGCATGTTTCTTCACCGCCCCTTTTTGATGCGCGGCCACTCCGTGGCGACCCACCGGGCGATCTCGCTCTCGTCCCGCTCGACAGCCTGGCGCCGGGGCCGCTGCAGACTCCAGCCCAGCCGTCCGGTCAGCAGGCGCCACACCGATGCCCGGGCCAGCTTGACCCCGCTGACCCGTTCCACCACCACACCGACCCGCTCCAGGGTCCACAAGTCTGCGGCGAACCCGTGCGCCTGGGCGCCCTGTTCCAGCGCGGCCCGTACCGCCTCGACCTGGGTGTCGTCGAGTTCGGGTGGCCGGCCGGGGGCTGGACGCCGTCGCAGGGCCTTTGCCCCGCCCTGTTCCCACATCCGTCTCGACCGGCGCACGCTTTCGGGATGGATCCCCACCGCCCGGGCGACCTCGGATGAAGGACGTTACTGCTCGAACAACTCGACCGCGCGCATACGCCGGGCCTCGGCCAACTGCGGCCGTGTCAACGACGGAACGGAGACATCAGCATCAACAGTCTGCGACTCGTATGGCACCTTCACATGCTGGCACCGCCTCAGCTTCCCACCCACAGAACTAACGAGAAACTCAGTAGTGCACGTTTCGCTTCATGTGGAACCGGTCGGACTGACCGCTGCGACGGGGAGGACTAACCGGACGAGGAGGTGCCGTTCTGCAGCCGACGAGAGAATGCCCATACGACGCCCGCTGACACAGCGGCGGCAACGATCGATCCCGCTGCGGCCACCCGAACTCCTTGCGGAACGTCGTCAACCGCTATGCGCTCCCCGTCTTCCATCACACACAGAGTGCGCAAACTGTGGAATTGGACCTCATAGTCCACAGATCCCGTCAGGTGGATCCGGCACGGGTGGTTGTACGGGAACGGGGCAGAGTCCGTCCCACCGTCCTGAGCCGTGGACACCGTCATCATCAAAACGAGGACGCCCAGCGAGTAGAAGACCGTAGCCGAGGCGGAACAAGCGAAGGCCACGACAACAAGCGGACGACGCCATCCTGACCAGCGCTCATGCCCCGGGAGAGCCACTCCGATGCCCTTGCCCACAAGGAAGACGGTCAGCGCGACGGCAGCAAGGGCTACCACCGGTACGAAGAGGATCACCGTGCCACCTACTGTTCGAGTCAGCCGCCAGAAGGCATCCTGCCTGCCGCCGACACTCACCATCACCGATTTGTGCTGTGGATCACGAAGCATGATCCTCACCGGATATCGCTACCTCATGTGCACAACAACCCGCATGCCGACTTCGACTGCGGCGCCACCACGCCGAGATGGCCCGCTCCCGTGGGTAAGTTCCCCGCTGTCGCAGATCATCATCTGGCCCGCCGGTGGCTGCAGTTCATGGCGAACATCGGACGTCCTCCGAACACGATCGACGCGTACGGGCGGGCGGCCGAGGCCCACCTGCGGTTCTGCGCTGTGGGAGGCGCGGACCCGCTTCTGTCCCGCCCGGACACTATTGCAGCCTGGATCAGGGACATGCTGGACCGGGCCTCTTCGACCCGCAAAGGGCCCACGACGCGCCGACAGGCCTCTCGAACGCGACCGTCCAACAGCGCCTCGGGACAGGCAAGCCGTGGTGGTCGCAGACCGCGGCGGGGCCTCGTGCGACACATCGAACAAGCCCCGTGGATCCCCAGTGAGGAGAGCTGGCAACGGATTCTGGGAGAGCCGCACGGCATCGGCCTGGTCATCTTCCGCTACGTCGCCGAGCGCGCGATCGCTTGGCGCCACGGTTTTCCGCCGCCTACTCATCCGCTGGGAGAGACGTGACGACATCCACGGCAGCCCTCCGCCTCGCCGCCTGCCTGATCACCCACCGCCACGCCCGACGCCTTTGTTGGGACCTCCAAGCGAACCGAGCTTCACCTTGTGCAACGAGGAAAATCGCCTCGGCCTCAGCACCCCAGCACGAACCCTAGGAATGCCTCCACCGGTCGTCTACGGAGTCGGGACCGCCTACCCGCGCGATGCCGCCTCGTCATACACCACCGCCCATGGGCGGGGCAGCTCGGCATCCGCGGGCGCGTCGTCGCTGCGGTGCGGGATCGCCGGGCGATCGCGGGCGAGTACGTCGGCTGCGAGTTCGGCGAAGTGCGGGGCGGCGGGGTGGGAGGAGCGGTCGGCGGGCCAGACTCCGCTGGTCCGCTGGGTGAGGGGTCGGCCCGCAAGCGGCCGCCAGACGACGCGGGGCTCCTTGCCGGCCACCGGCCCCTGGTCGAAGGCGATGCCGTGCCCCGCGGTGACGAGGGCCAGCAGGAGTTCGGGGCGCGAGGCATGCCGCAGTCCGGTGGGAGCGAAGCCCCCGGCCCGGCATGTGTCCAGGATCCGGTCGTACCAGCCAGGGGCCTGCGCACGTGGAAGGAGCACGAGGTCGTGACCGTTCAACTCGGCCAGCGCGACCTCCGGCAGCCGGGCCAGTGGTGAGACACGGGGCAGGACGACGCCGAGTTCCACGCGCACCTCCGGACCGAGACGCAGGCCGGTGACGTCCACGGGGTGGTGGACGAGGCCGACGTCGAGCTCGCCGGACCCGATCAGGCGCAGTTGCTCGTCGGTGGTGATCTCCTGGAGATCGACGGACATGCCCGGATAGTGTTCCGCACATGCGCCGAGGAGCAGCGCCAGGGTGGCAACCGTCGTGCCGGGGGGCACGCCCGCGCGCAAGGTGCCCGCGTCGCCCTGCCCGGCGCGGCGGGCCAGCGTCCGCAACCGCTGTTCGCCGAGGAGGAGTTCACGGGCTTCGTCCAGCAGCACTGCGCCCGCGGGTGTCAGTTCGACCTGCCGGCGCGATCGGTCGAACAGCTCGGCGCCGAGATCCTTCTCCAGCCTGCGCACCGCCTGACTGAGGGGTGGCTGGGCCATACCGAGCTGGTCGGCGGCCCGGCTGAAGTGCAGCTCTTCGGCGACAGCGACAAAGATGCGCAGGTGGCGCAAGAGATCCACAGTCAGGGACTGTACGTGAGGGGCTGAGTGATGGTCGAGGATCAGATCCGTGCGGTCTTCGCGGGGGCGGGTGCCGAGGGGGTGTTGCACGCGGTTCCCATCGGTGGGGCGCCGGGCTGTGGTGAGGCGAGGAGCGGCAGGTGTTCGGCGGGCGATACGGCGGCCGCGGGTGAAGGGGCGGCATCCGACGAGGTCGCCGTCGGCGCCGACGAGCCCGTCGTGATCGCCTCGATCTTCAAGGTGTTGCTGGTCCTGGAGTTCGCGCGCCAGGTCGCCGCCGGTCAGCTCGACCCCCGTGCGCGGGTCCGGGTCACCGCAGCGGACCGGCTCGGGGGCTGGGGTACGGCCGGCTGTGCGGACGATGTCGAGATGTCCTTGCGCGACCTGGCTCTCTTCACGATCTCGGTGAGCGACAACTCGGCGGCGGACCTGTTGCTGGCACAGGTCGGTCTGGACACGGTACGGCTCCTGGCCGAGGAGCTCCGCCTCGACCGGACCAGGATCGTGGGCGGTCCTCGCGATGTGCTGCAGTCGATGCTCAGCGAGGTCGGCGCACGCGACGAGAGCGAGTTCGCCCTCCGCTACCCGGCGCTCCCGGAGGAGCGCAAGAGACGGATGAGCGTGCTGGATCCCTCGCGGACCAACGCCAGCACGCCCCGCGAGGTCACCCGGCTGCTGCGCCTCATCTGGCGGGACGAGGCGGGCCCGCCGCAAGCCTGCGCGCAGGTGCGGGAACTGATGTCCCGCCAGGTGTTCCGGCACCGGCTGGTGTCGGGGTTCCCGGACGAGGCGACGGTCGCGGCGAAGACCGGCACCCTTCCCGGCCTTCACATGGAGGCGGGGGTCGTCCGGTATCCCGACGGCGGCCGCTACGCGGTCTCCGTCTTCGCCCGCACGAGGGAACTCGCCGCATCACGGACGGCCGTCGACGCGGCGATCGGCACAGCGGCTCGGATCGCTGTCGACTTTCTCCGCCGCCACCATCGATGACCTGGCCCCATACAGGAATGCATATGAGACCGCGTGCAATTCGATCTTGGACTGTGATGGACGTCTCCTGATCTCCTGGCCGCATGAGCGACGACACAGACGCACCCCGCCCGAAGCGACGCATCCAGGGTTTCGGCCGGCGCACGGTGCTGCGCGGCGCCGCGTTCGGCGCGGCCGCCCCGCTTCTCGCCTCCCCCGCCACCGCCACCACCACCGCCACGACCCGCACGGCCGCGCGGGCTGGTTCACCTTCCTTCCGCTGGCTGGGCACGTCCGGCTGGCGCATCGACGTCGAGGGGCGGACCGTGCTCTTCGACCCGTACCTCACCCGGTTCAGGACGGGCCTGTTCGACGGGAGTTTCGAGCCGGGTACGAAGCTGAGTTCCGATCCTCAACGGGTGCGGGAGCATGTCGGCCGCCCCGAACTCGTCCTGGTCAGCCACTCCCACTGGGACCACATCGCCGACGTGCCGTACATCGCCAAGGCCACCGGTGCCCGGGTCGTCGGCACGGAGACGACGTTCCACCTGCTGGTCGCGTTCGGCGTCGACCCCGGGCAGATCTCGGTGGTCAAGGGTGGGGAGGTGCTGGACTTCGACGGAATCACGGTCCAGGTGGTGTCGAGCCTGCACAGCCGCAACAAGCGGCACACCTACTTCGCTCCGGGAACCCTGCACGCGCCACCGTCGACAGTCCCCCGTACCATCTCCGACCTGCCGGAGGGCGACACGCTCGCCTTCCAGGTGACGGCCGGCAGTGGCGCGCCCTCGGTCTTCCTGATGGGTGCCAGCGACTTCTCCGAGCGGGCGGTCCAAGGACTCGGCCCCGATCTCGCGATGATCGCGGTGCCGTCCAGCAAGTCGACGTCCCGCTATGTGTCACGACTGCTGCGAGCACTCGGGCAGCCAGGCGTCGTCGTACCCGTCCACTGGGACAACTTCGAAACGCCCCTGAGCCAACCACCGCGCCGCGACCCGGCGACGGACCTGGACGCCTTCGTCGCGCTGGTCCGCCAGGAGTCCCCGGAGAGCCGGATCGTCGTCCCGGACTACCACACCACCTACGCCGGAGACATGCGGCCGAAGCCGCGCCCCGCACCGAAGAGCGGTGATCACCAGCTGCCGTGAGACGATCTCCGCCCTGCCGGGCAGTCTGGCAGCGGGGCAGGGTCGGGATACAACATGGAGTTCGAGCCCTCGTACGGTACCTGGCTCAGGCGCAGCCGGCCGGGTTCATCCAGGGTGCCACCCGCTCCGCACAGCGCCTTGGCTGCGGTCGTCCGTGATCAGATCACGCCGGCCGTAGCAGCTGGTGGCGAACCGGCCTCGCTTCAGGCAGATCCGATCGTCGCGGTCCTCATGACCCGCTGCACACATCTTGTCGACCGCTGCGACGATGCCGCGTCGCGCGCAAGCAACTCCTGGCCCGGCTGGGCCGCGTGAACGAATCCCATACCGTGCGCAGCGGCCTGACCCCGTCCCCTCGATACCCGCCAATGCCCCTTTCCCTGTCTTACGAGGCGTACATCGCTAGCGGATCTTGGTGATCCACTCGCCTTACGTCCGAGGTGATCGTCTCGGCACGCCTACGACGGCAGGGTTGGTGATCTCTCCGCGTCACAGGACGCGGACCAGAACGGAGAGACCAGCCATGACCATAGACACACCGACGAACACGCGTACCGTAGTTGAGGAGTTGCTGCACAGAATCGGTGAGGGCAACCCAGAGCGCATCGCCGAGCTGTATGCCGAGCAGGGCGACTGGAAGCTCGACTGGCCTGAGGCCGAGCACGGCCGTACTGCCACGCCGTGGATCCGTCACCGATCCACCCGGGCCGACGCGGCCGCCCATTATCGCGAACTGGCCGAGAGCCACGTGCCGGAGCATGTGGCGACCGAGGTCGAGCGCATCCTGATCGACGGAAGCGACGCAGTCGTGCTGGGCGAGATTCGGCAGACCGCCCGCCCCACGGGACGTGCCTACAAGGCGCGCTTTGCATTGCATCTCACCGTCGAAGGCGGACTTGTCACCCGGCACCATGTCTACGAGGACAGCCTGGCTGTCGCACAGGCATTCGAAGCGAAGGATCAGTGAAGGACCACCGACCCTTCGCGAAGGCGCCGCGGGGGCATGGGCGCCTTCAGTGCGGGCCTGTCCCGCTACCTGTCGGCTCAGCACGTCCAGGTGTTCTAAGTCAACCGGCGCGAACCGTTCGCCCGTTGGCCCTGGTCATAGCCGACCCGCCCGGAGGGGCCGGCTATCCAGCCTGGGCGATCCAGAGCTGTTCCGCTCCTGCGCGCGCCTCGGCCCGCACGCCGGAGCTGACAGAATCCGTGGTGTAATGCCCCGCCCCAGCCCGACCGGAGGTCATCTCAGTGGTACCTGCACGGGTGATCGCCGTTTCCCCGCTGGCTCTGGTGACTCTCGCCCTGTCCGGCTGCTCCTCCCTGGGGTGCAACGACACGACGGCGGAGCGCGGCAAGGCCGGTTCCAGGGTGCAGGTCGTGAACACGAAGGGGCAGCCTCTCGGCGTCACCGCCGCGGTCGTTGACTGGCGCCTCGAGCCTCACCCGCAGGTGCCCTCCGAAGGCGACCGGGTCCACTTCCGCTTCCGCTTCGACGGTGCCGACGAATATTCCGGCCCCGCAGTGGACGCCTGCGCGGTCGACAAGAAGCGTGTGGCGTTGGGGTGCCAGACGATCTACTCCTACCAGGCATTCGGGCCGGCCGACGATCCCCAGACGGGCGACGACTGGCTCGCCGTCGAGCACCCTGAGCAGGTTGCCAGAGTGCTACTGATCCCCAATGACCAGTCCTATGACCGACGCACCTGTGAAGTGGACGTCAAGGATGGTGGAGGCATACACCCTCCGGAACCACCCAGCAGGGGGGACCGGCTGTAGGGAGGTCCAGTACTCCAGCAGCGGTTCGCTATCTGGCCTGATCAGAGGTATCGCCGGGAGTGTAGTTGGCTGCTGGCATGTCAGGGGTGGTCTTGCCGGACCGGCCCTCCAACGAATGACATCGAGAACTGTCTACGCGGTGATGAGGGCAGCTTCTCCGCGTGATGGACGACCTTGCCGACGCGACCTGAGACCGTGAACTCGACGACAAGCCTTCCTGCGGATCGGCCACCGTTTCGGCCGGGCCGACCTGCGGCGACGCATGCGTGACCACGTCCGCGACGATCTGCAGACATACGTCGCCGACAAGCTCGGCGAGGCCGACGGAGTCCTGGTCCTCGACGACACCGGCCTACTCAAGAAGGGCGCCACTCCGCGGGCGTGCAGCAGCTCCAGTACTCCGGCACCGCCGGCCGCACCGAGAACTGCCAGATCGGCGCCGTCGTGCGTGAAGCGCTGCTGAGCGTCATTCTTCCAGGGGCAGGGGCAGCAAGCTGCCACTCCAGCGTTCCTCTCCCTCTGCGGCCGGCGTCACCCGGAGGCCGAAGGCATCTTCTGCGAGAGCCAGGACGCTGTGTATGGGAGCCCACCCTCTCGGAACGAGGCCGAGGGGGTGCATGAATGCCTCAAGCCGGTGGGGATCCAGGCCGGTCGGGTCGAGCGGCTGAAGGGTGTGGAAGTCGACGACGATGCCGCCCTCGACCGCGTACTTGAACCAGTACATCGGCTTCTCGTTGTAGTGGAGCGCCACGACCTCCGTCCCATGGGAGACCCTGGACAGCACTCCCTCGTCCAGTCCGTGCATGCCGCCCTGCTCCCACGCCCAGGTCCACAGGCCGTCGCTTCCCGTTGTAACCACCGGCTCGTCCTCGTCGAGCAGGGTGTCACCGAATTCGTCCACCAGGTCCACCGAGTCGCGGAGCGCCACGGTCTCGGGATCCGCCCCCATGCGTCCCAGCAACTCGGTGGGAGACAAGCCTTTGGCGAAGGTGAGGGTGTAGATGGGAAGGTCCGCACGAAGAACGTCCAGACCACGAGCCTTACCAGTACCTGACATGTTCAGATCCTGGCATGCTTCACTGACACCCCGAGCGTGCAACAACTGACTGACCACGTCACGATGGCGCTGCATAACAGCGGATGGCTACCGTCTGGTGCGGACTCCACTGCTGCTCGACTGTGGCCATCAGCTCCCAGCCCAGCCGCTCATACAGGGCTGCCGCTGCGGTATCGGAGGCGACGACGTCGAGCACCGGATGCAGGCCACGGCGCCGCGCTTCCTCCACTGCTTGGCCGATCAGCAGTGCACCGATCCGATGCCCCCTCGCCTGCGGGGCAACGAACAGCCTGCTGACCACGGCGGTCATGCCCCGCGTCGCCCCCTTCCGCTCGTTCCACAACGTCGGGGCCAGATCGTCTTCGCCGCCTTGCGACAAACTGACATGCCCGACCAGGCCGCCCCCGAGTTCGGCAACCCAGGATCCCAGCAGGGGACCGCGTGACAGCCACTCTCCGGGCCGGTCCGGCCAGTTCACCGGATAGCCGTCGCGCGCATGGACCTCCGCGAGGATCCGCACGCACTCCTCGACATCACCATCAGCCCTCTGCCGGACCCAGCGGCTCGGCCTCTCATCCGGCACCACGGAACTCTCGATGTTCACTCCGGCATGGAAACACGGGCCACATAGTCACAACCAGCCACTTTCGTTTTACAGGCGCTACAGGATGCTGCAGAAGCCCGTGCTTTCGCAGGCATGGGCAGTGTCCGGGTGTGTGGGGTCACGCGGCGAGCGCGATGTTGTGCATGCGGGCGACGGCCTGGACGGCGTGGTGGAGGCCGTCGCCTCGCTGCCGGCGGTCACTGAGGATCCTGCAGTGCAGTTCTTCATGCGGGAGAAGGTGTGCTCGACACGGGCGCGGACCTTGCGATGCTGCGCGTTGTCGTCCTCCTCGCCCTGAGCAGGGGACGTCCCGGGCGCTTGTGGTGCGGGACGACCAGGCCGGTGCCCATGTAGGCGCCGTCACCGAGAACGGTCACGCCCTGGCAGTGCTCGGCCAGGCCGGAGTCCCGCCAGGCTTTCGCGTCCGCCGTGTTGCCGGGCCGCAGCCACCACCAGGCAGGTGTCCGCGTCCACGATGACCTGCACGTTCGCCGAGGACTCGTGTGCCCGACAAGCCGAGGGCTCGTGTGCCCGACAACAAGCACTGCCTGGATAGCTGTGGACGTGCGCTAGGCCGGGTCAGCGCGGTGGCGGTGCCTTCTTGACCTACGACGTCCCCTTGGACGCCGGATCGGCCGTCAGGTTTCACCGAAGATCCGCCGGTAGGTGCCGGGTGTGGTGCCGGTATGCGCCCGGAAGCGGCGGCGCAGGTTGACCGCCGAGGCGAGTCCGACCCGCGTGGCGATGGCTTCGACCGGCAGGTCGGTCTCCTCCAGCAGAGCCCGTGCCGCGTCGAGGCGCCGCCCGAGCAGCCACTGTCCAGGGCTGGTGCCGAGCTGTTCGGTGAACCGGCGGGCAAGGGTTCGGCTGGAGAGCCCGGCGTGCTCGGCGAGGAGAGTAAGGGTCAGCCGGGTATGAAGCCGGGAGGTGGCCCAGTCGAGCAGCGGCGCCAGTGACTCGTCGGCCCTGGCCGGTGCGGGTTGTGTCGCGTACTGGCGCTGGCTGCCCTCCCTGTGCGGCGGCAGAACCATGTTGCGGGCGATCTGGGCGGCGTAGGCGGATCCGTGGTCGGAACGGACCAGGTGCAGACACAGGTCGATGCCCGCGCCGGTTCCGGCGCTGGTCGCCACGTCACCGTGGTCCACGAAGAGAACGTCCGGGTTCACCCGCACCTGGGGGAAAGCGGCGGCCAGCTGGGCGGCGCGGCGCCAGTGGGTGGTGGCGTCGCGGCCGTCGAGCAGTCCGGCTCGAGCCAGGACGAATGCTCCCGTGCAGATGGCGACGATCCTCGCCCCTCGCCGGTGGGCGGCCCGCAGCGCGTCGGTGACGGTCGGCGGCACCGGTGCGCCGGGGGGCTGCCAGCCGGGGACGACCACGGTGTCCGCCTCCTGGAGGGCCGTCAGCCCGGCGTCGACGAGCATCGTGAAACCCACGGTGGTCGGTAGGGGGCCGGGCCGCTCGGCACAGATCCGGAAGGTGTAGTGGGCCGGCATGTCCTGCGGGACGGCGCCGAACACCTCGGCGGCGCAGGCGAGCTCGAAAGGGGACTGGGGTGGATTGAGCAGGGCCACCACTCTATGCAGGCTCATGGCAGGAAAGTACCCACAGGTGTCTTTCCAGACTCTCGGCCGCAACGGTCGTCCCCGGGCACGGTGATCCTATGAATGCGATCACCGAAACGGGAGTCTTCCGGTCCACGGTCCCAGTGGACGGCGAAACGGCCAGCTACCTGTCCGTGGAGCGGGACGGTCCTGCCGTGTTGCTGCTGCACGGAACGTACTGGAGCCGGGTCTGGCTCCCGGTACTCGACCACCTCGCGGCGGGAGGACTGCGGCCCCTTGCCGTCGATCTTCCCGGGCTTGGGCGCTCGGGTGGCGAACTCACCCTGGAGACGGCCACGGTCCCGGCCCTTGCGGCCTGGGTGATGCGATTTGCCTCAGCGGCGGGGCTTTCCGGGCCGATCGCCGTGGCGGGTCATGACATCGGCGGTGCGATTGCCCAGCATCTCCTCGTCCACGACCGTCTGGAGGTGTCCCGGTTGGCCTTGGTCAATTCGGTCCTCTACGACTCCTGGCCGGCGCCCCACGTAGCCCGTTTCCAAGGCCCGGGGACCACCGCCGACGACGTGCTCGACGCCCGCCGACAGGCGGTGACTCGGTCACTCGCCGGTGCGGCCACCGAGCAGCGAGTCGCGGAGTACGTGGATCCGTGGGCCGAAGCGCGGGTCCGCCGCTCCTGGATGGCCTTGGCGGGCGCGGCCCACCACCGCTACACACTTGAACTGATCCCGGCACTACGGTGCTCCACGACGCCCAAGTTGCTGATCTGGGGCGAGGACGACATGCACGAGAGGGTGGAGTACGCCGAGCGATTCGCCTCGGAGATTCCGAACACCACGCTCGTACGCATCCCGGATGCCGACCACATCCCCACGGAGAACGTGCCCGGCAAGATCGGCCAGGCGCTCATCGACTTCCTCACGGCGTAGGGAACTCGTGCGGATGCGCCGTGGTCAAGCAGATCACGGCATCGCGCAGTCTCAACAGCCGGTGCAGCGCATGGCGTCTGTGGGGTCACGGCGTGCGAGCAGCAGCGTGCGGGGCCCGGTGACGGCGCGGCCCTTGCACTTGTCCCGCCTCCGCACCCCGGCGGGTACGACTCGCTCCCGTCTCGAAGCACGGCCTCGTCGCCCGCAGTCACCCCCCAGGTAAGCCGCGCGCGGGCTGTTGCCGGGGCGATGGTCGACGGATACAGCGTCAAGGGCGCAGCCGACGCCGCTTCCGCGAGCAGGGACTTCGGGGTGGTCTGGCGGTGGGGTCAGGGCTAGGCCGTGAGGTGTGCGCCGTCCACGTGAAGGACGTCGAACACGGCCTGTCCCTGTGCGGCCGACGAGGGACTGGAGGGCGGTGGCTCAGTCGGTGTCCAGTTCGACCACCAGACGTCTGGAGCGGCACGTGGAGTCCGTGTCGTTCTGCCGCCCGGAGCAAGGCTCCGCCGATCGCATCGAGTCCCAGCGGTCGGCCCGCTTCCGCGTCGTGCTGCATCGCAGTGCCAGGACAGGAACCTGCCACGAGCACGCGTGGGTGCCCGCTGAGGTTCCTGTCTCACCGACCTGGTCGGGTAACAGACGGAGCGGCCTGCGGGAGCATGGCGAGGCATGCCGGTCGCCGGGAACTCCCGCTCGTTGACACGGTGGTGGGCCCGGCGCTGTGCACGCTGCCCACCACGGAGAAGGTGCGCCACAGCGGGGGCGCAGGAGGGATGGGAGGCGTGGCTATGGAAGATCTTGTCGCCGGCGCACGGTCGAGATCGAGGGACGGTGAAACCGACGACGAGGGGGCGGCCGGCGGCCGGCGGAAGACGCGCTCCTTGTGGAAGGAGCTGCCGATCCTGCTCGGCGTCGCGTTGCTGCTCGCCTTGTTCATCAAGACGTTCCTCGTCCAGGCATTCTCGATCCCGTCCGACTCGATGCAGAACACGCTGCAGAGGGGCGACCGCGTGCTGGTCGACAAGCTGACGCCGTGGTTCGGGTCCAAGCCGCAGCGCGGAGAGGTCGTCGTCTTCCACGACCCGGGGGGCTGGCTGCCCGAGAAGGCCGAGGAGCCGAACGCGGTGCAGAGGGTTCTCGGCTTCGTCGGCCTGATGCCGTCGGCGGACGAGAAGAACCTGATCAAGCGGGTGATCGCGGTGGGTGGCGACACCGTGGAATGCTCGGGGAACGGTCCTGTGAAGGTCAACGGGAAGGTGATGGACGAGCCGTTCGTCCATCCCGGCAACACCCCCTGCGGCGACCGGCCATTCGGACCGGTCAAGGTGCCGAAGGGCAAGCTCTGGGTGATGGGTGACCACCGCCAGAACTCTTCTGACTCCCGGTACCACCAGGACCTGCCCGGCAGTGGAACCATCGACGAGGACCAGGTCATCGGCCGGGCCATCGTCATCGCCTGGCCGGTCAACCGGTGGGCCCCGCTGCCGGTGTCGCGATAGCGAGCATCAAGGGAGTCTCGGGAGGCCCGTGGCGTGTCCGGCTCGGGGCAGCGGTTATGCGTGACGCCCGGGTGGCGGTGCCCGTTGAAACGTCAGGGCGTACCGACAGGCCGCCTCTCGAAAGTCGAGGAAGTCGAGGAAGTCGGGGGCGGCGATGACGACCGCGGAGATACGTCTGGGTAAGCGACTGGGGTTCACTCCCGGTCAGACGGTCGCAAAGATCGGATGGAACGACGACTGCGACGACGAGCTGCGCCAGTCGGTCGAGGAGGTGACCGACACAGAGCTGCTCGATGAGGGCACGGCTGAGGCCGTCGACGTGGTGCTGCTGTAGTGGCGTGAGAACGCCGGAGATCTCGCCGACGGTCTCATGGACACCGTCACGGGTCTCAAGGACGGCGGCTGCATCTGGCTGGTGACCCCCAAGACGGGTCGCGAGGGGTACGTCGAGCCCAGCGACGTGCACGAGGGGTGCAGGCGGTCGGCCTGACCCAGGTGACCACCCTGACGGCGGCGCAGGACTGGACCGGCACCAAGCTGGTGCGCCCCTCCCCCGGGCCCGTGTCACGCGAACAGGGCCCGCACGGGCGGCCGAGGAGCCCGGCCCCGGCGCGGGCTCCCGCACCGCCGTCGGCCCGGGCAGCAGCTGTTTGTGCTGTTCGGCGACCGGGACGCTGGGGAGCTGCACAGCACGACCCGGCGCTGACTATGTTTGGGCCGTCTCACTCTGGCAGCCGGGACGCTCGTCCCCGCCCGTCACCCACCGCAATCGTCAGGGACAGAATCTCTCGGGACTATTCACCGTGACGGTGGGCAAGGTCTGCGATGGGCGGCGTGGCAGTTATTCGTTACCCCACGGCGCTCAACAGCCGTCCTCACCCTCCGGGTACGCTTCGCGTGCTGGGGACGCCTTTCGTTCCGCAGCCCGACGGGACGGTATGGATCGCCGCGTCGACCTCGGCCACCTTCGGGCGGCGAACGGGCCACAGCAGAGCCTGCCGCGGTACCGGTCCCCGTCGCAGACGTTATGCAGGCATGAGCCGCAACGGTGCCTCAGGCAGGCTCAGTGGTGTCAGCTGACGTGGATCGGTACACCCATTGTCAGACGCCGCTGGCAGCATCACTGCTATGAGGACCATATTCACCACCCCGCCACGGCCGTTCGACATCGCCGCACTCTTCCCTCAGCTGGTTCCACTGGCGCGGTCGGCCATCCGATTGCACCCGAGGCCGGGGGCGCCCACTGTGTACGACAGTTCCGTCGGTGGGCCGCTCCTCTGGCCCGCCGACGAGCCGTGGCCGCACTGCGACGAGCCGCACGACAGGCACGCGTCGCAGACGGTCCACTCCCCGGACGACGTCCGGCTGCTGCGCCGCGATCTCGCTGCCGCGGAGCAGCGGCTGCGGCTCGACCCCGAGGCGCCCGAGGTCACCCCCGAGGAACGGGAGAACTGGGAGCGGATCAAGGTGGGCCGCCCGTGGTTCGACGGCCCGATCCCCCTTCTCCCCGTCGCTCAGCTCCACGCCCGTGACGTCGCCTTCCCGCGCCCGCCCGACGCGGACCTCCTCCAGGTTCTGTGGTGCCCCTTCGACCACGCCGAACGCGCCCACCCCACGACCGCACTCTTCTGGCGCTCCTCCGCCACTGTCACCGATGTCCTCGACGCACCGCCCGAGCCGCCGGTCATCCAGTCCCAGTGGTACCTCCCGGAGCCGTGCCTGTTCTCCCCGGAACAGGTCACGGAGTACCCCAATCCCTCAGAGCTGCCCGAGGAGCTGCGCGCCCAACTGGAGGACATGAGCCGATGGGCGTCGATCGACCCGGCACTGTACAGCAACTACGCGTACGACCCGGGGGAGCTGTACTTGAACAACGCCTGCCACGCGCCGGGTTGGAAGACCGGCGGCTGGACCGGCTGGGGCCTCGGCGACCCCGTCGACCGGCCCTGCCCCGAGTGCGGCACGGACGAGGTGCCGCTTCTCACCATCGCTTCCTCGGAATGGGACGCCGGCAGCGGAACCTGGGTTGCCGAGGAGGAGCCGACGAACCCGGCCCCGCTCCCCCTGGGAGCGCGGGACGGCAACTTCACGCTGATCGACATCGTCGGCGGCTACAACCTCCAGCTCCACGCCTGCCCGACCGACCCGTCCCACCCCCACATCGAGCTCATCCAGTGAGTCCACGCAGAAGTCCTCCGCCGACGCGCACGCCACAATCGGCACCGCGAACGACTCTTTGGTCAGCAGAACCTTGGCCAACTATCAGATGATCCAAACGACGGGCCCTAGGTCCGGATCTGGCCGGGGGCACGCCCCCGGCGCGGCACGTGCCGCTCGACCGGCGGGAAACGGTGCTGATGGTCACGGCCGGCGTGACCGAGGCCCGCGACGAGACAGGCGTCTTCTTCCCCTTGCGGTCATGGCTGGAGCTGTTGTCCCCGCGGCGACCGGACGGCGTGGGCCCGACCGAACTGCTGGACGCTGTCATCGAGGCCGTCTTGGATCACACGGGAGGCCGCCTCACCGGCGATGCGGCACTGCTCGCGGTACGCAGACACGCACCGCGGTCCGCAGTTGGACCGGCGTGAGGAGCCCCGGCATGACGATGCCTCCCCAACAAGCGGTCCGACGGCCGCGGCCAACCGCGCTGGTGGCACCTGGCCAGCGTCGGAGCCGTCTCCTTCAATGCCGTGGTTCAACCGGTGCCGTAGAGGCGCTGCACGACAAAAAAGGCTTGCCCCGCAAGGACTCTAAGGGCCGCAAGAAGCCGACGCAGACTGCCTGTACGAGTCCTCGCATATCGGCCGATCCACCTATGCCCCACCGGACATGACCGATTCGGATTGTCCGGCGGGGCGCGGAATGCCGGGCTCTGGGGTCAGGCATCAGATCGAGGTGATCTCCAGCGTCACCGCGCTGTAGATACTTGAGACGGTGCCCAGCCCGAGGGTGCACTGCAGAACCTGGGTCGCCGGCCCGGTCTGGTTCAGTATCACGGTGTCCCCTTGGAACAGCCCGGAGGTCACGGTCCCGGTGATGACGACCGCCAGTACCGCACCCACCACGTTCGTGTTGAAGTTCGCTGACACGGTGCTGGTCTGACCGGTGTTCCACGTGATGACGATCGTCATGCTTCCGCCGGCGAGCAGGTCGAGGCAGGTTCGTTGCCGGGGCGGGTTGGTGACGACGGACGACCCGGACGTGATACCCGGCTGCGACAGCGAGAGACACGGTCCGAACTGATAGGAGACCGTGGACTGGGAGCTCTGCGGCGTGTTGCTCAGCGGCGGGCTGTAGCTGGAGACCGCGCTACTCGGAGGTGTGCAGGTGACGTCCAGCAAACCGCTGGTGCCCTTCGCGTCAGCACTGGCCGGTGACGCCGTCAGGAGAGTGCCGACCAGGAGGAGACACACTGCAGCCAACAGCGTGCCGGTTCTGGTCATTCCCGTGCGTATGGTCCGTAACATTCCTGGTTCCTTCCCGAGTGGGTCGCAACGGCGAGGGATTCTGCAGCGTCTCACGACGGACGTGGCGCCGGTCGACTGGACGTCGCAGGTTGCCCCGGTCACGCTGCTACTCCGCTGCCCGACACACAAGGGTGTGCGACAGCATGAAGGGAGTGAAGAGAACACTTCCCCGTTTGAACCATTTCGCGAGGCAGCGGATGAACACACCGAGGCAGGGCGCACCTCCACCCGTGCTCGCGTATTCGCGCGAGTTGCGGACGCCCTATGACGCGGGGTACGGCAAACCGGTCTGACCACGTTGAAGGCCTCGTGGGCGGCATAACGCTCGAGGCGTCGGATGATCTCACGGCGGGTCTTGCCCTCCTCCCACCATCGTGTGGGCCCATCAGCACGCAGCCGGCCGGACGGAACCACCGACGACGCCCGCGTCAGAGGGTGCCGAAACGGCAGAACACCAGGGCGATACACCGTCGCAGACCCTGCTTGCCCGGCTGGTGGAGGTGGTGCAGGAGGTGAGTGCCTGTGCCGCTCACGGGGCGGGTTCACCAGCAAACTCCACCTGAGCGCCAGGCTGTCGGGCGGAAGCTGGTGGTCGTACTACGGTGCGGCGTGAAAGTCGCTCCTCATCAGTGGGCGGCCCGAGAGGACAGGGTCGCCTCCGGCTAAGTGATCAAGACAGCCGGTCCCGTAGGTCGGGTGCGGTCTTGGTAACGAGGTCGTGCTAAGCCGACTAACGCAGAAAGCCCAAGAGTTCAGCCGGTCACCTGCCGCACCGCCGGCGGCCGGGGGGGGGCGCCCCGGATGGAGCCCCGCGCAAAGTGGCGCCGTGCGCGCGGACCATCCCGTGGGTGACAGGAGCTTGCTCGACCATCAGCTCGCTGTGCAGTCGAGCGACGCTGGTGCATCCCTCCGTGCATCGCCGTTCCGAGTAGGGCTTGTAGGGTCCGGTCTGCTTGGTCGGGGCTGGTTCTCGCGGATGCTGTCCTGCCAGCGGGCGGCGCTCGCGTATCGGAGCACGGTGTGGAGGCCCCAGCCCAGGTGCCGGGCGATCGCCCGGCGTGAGTGGCCTTGGGTAGGCCCACGGTGCGATTCGGGCCGGTCGGTGATGTGGACGACCTCGCGCTCGGCGCAAGACGCCGTTGCTTTCGGTAGCCGCCGAAGCGTCCGAGAACCTGAATGGACGGTCGTTTCGTCTCCCTGATCGTGAAAGGGATGGCAGACCTCGACGAGGCAGAACTCGTGCGTCGCGTCGCCGGTGGTGACCGGGCAGCGTTCGACGAGTTGTATCGACGTACTTCGCCCTGGTTGGCCGTGCGGCTCCGCCGCCGCTGCGCCGACGACGACGTCGTCGCCGACGTGCTCCAGGAGACGTACTTGGCGGTCTGGCGCGCGGCCGGCAGCTATGCGGGCTCCGTTACCGAGGGCAGCGCGGTCGGCTGGCTCTGGGCGATCGCCGCGAACCGTCTCGTCGACGCGTTTCGCCGACGTGCCCGGCAGGAGCGGGTACCGACGGTTGCCCTGCTCGACACGACCGCACCGGCCGCCGAGGACGAGGTGATGGCGAACCGCGTCGACCAGAACTTCGAGCAGGCGCTGCTGCGGCTGCCACCGGAGTTGCGGCAGGTGCTGCAGGCGATGGTGCTCGATGACCTGTCGGTCCGTCAGACGGCGGTGCTGCTCGGTGTGCCGGAGGGCACGGTGAAAACCCGCGCGCGGCGGGCTCGGATGGCGTTGCGGAAGGCGCTCTCATGACTCATCCCACCACCACGATCCTAGCCCGCTACGCGGACGGCGGGCGCGGACTCGATGACGCCGCGCTCTGGTCGATCGAGGTCCATCTCGACGCGTGCGCCCACTGCCGTGAGTCACTGGCCGCCGAGGCCACCCCTGCCACGACGGATCTGCTCGACCGTGTCGCCGTCTCGCTCGGCCAGGCGATCGAAGCGAGCCCGTCGCCGACCCGGTATTCCACCCCAGCGGCGGCCGTGCACCGACGCTGGCTCGCGTGGACGCTGCTGCCCTGGCTCGCGGTGACCGTCGCGGTGCTGGGCTGTGGCGTCCTCCTGGACTCCGCCGAGCCGAGCCTGCCGTCGCTCGTGCTGCTGCTGGCCCCGGTGGCTCCGCTGCCCGGCGTCGCGGTGGCCTGGAGCCGGCGGATCGACCCCGCCTGGGAACTGATCGCCACTACACCGGCAGCCGGCCTGGCCATGGTGCTGCGGCGGACGCTCGCGGTGCTCGTCGTCGTGCTTCCGGCATTGCTGGTGGCGGGTGTGAGCACCGGGACCTCGCTGGCCCTCACCCTGCTTCCGTGCCTGGCGTTCACGGCAGCCACCCTCGTGCTCGGCGCCCTCATCGGCGTACGGCGCGCGGCGATCGGACTCGCGGTGGTCTGGTCCGCGGCGGTCCTGCTGCCGAGTGTGGCGGCCCAGTCCCTGCCCCCGGCACTGCAACCGGGCAGCACCGCCGACTGGGGGGTGGCCACCGTGGCCCTCGCCATGATCACACCGCTCGCCGCCCCGCGCTTCCGCCGCCTGAGCAGTAGCAACTGACCCCCCAATCAACAGGATCAACAGGAGTGACCCATGCGAGCGGTGCGCGCTGCCGAAACGGCTCCCACCCTTCATCCCTGGCTCGTCCACGCAAAAGAACTGCGTGTTCGGGCCGGCCGGCACTTGGCCGTCGACGGACTCGACCTGACGCTGACCTCTGGTGTGCACGGTGTGCTAGGCCCGAACGGCGCCGGCAAGACCACGCTGATGCGCGCGCTGTCCACCGTCGTCAAGCCCGCCGGCGGCTCATTGACCCTGCTCGGCGCGCAGGTGGACGGCCGTGCCGACCTGCGCGAAGTGCGTCGCAAACTGGGGTATCTGCCGCAGCAGTTCGGCTTCTACCCGCGGTTCACTGTCCGCGAGTTCGTCGCGTACATGGCCTGGCTCAAGGAAATGCCCAGAACCGCGATACCCGACGCCGTACAACGCGCGATCGATCGGGTGGGTCTCACCACCAAGGCCGACGCCAAGATGAAGACGCTGTCGGGCGGCACGCTGCGCCGGGCCGGCATCGCCCAGGCCATCGTGAACGGCCCCGAACTGCTCCTGCTCGACGAGCCCACCGTGGGACTCGACCCCGAACAACGTCTTGACTTCCGCGACCTGCTGCGTGACCTCGGCGCCGACAGTTGTGTCCTGGTCTCCACCCACCTCGTCGAGGACGTCGCCGCCGCCTGCACCGACGTCATCCTCATGAACGAAGGCCGACTCCTCTTCCAGGGCACCCCCGACGACCTGACCGCCCGCGGTGGGCAGGGCGACGCGGGCGACAGCCCGGCGGAACGCGGCTACTCCGCACTCCTGCGCCAGCACCGGAGCAACGCATGAACCGCATCCTCGGCATCGAACTCCGGCGCTCGGCCGCCCTCGGCGCCGCGCTCCTGATCGCAGTCGCCGGCACGATCATCCTCCACGCCACCGCGGGGCGATGGTCCACGGGGTGGATGGCGCTGGCCATGACGCAGCGCGAATACCTCGCGGTTCTCTCGCCCCTTGCGATGGCCGCCGGCGCCTGGCATTCCTATCGCGAGCACCGGGCGAACGTGGCCGAACTGTTCGCCACCGTGCCCCGCCCGAGACCGCATCGCATGGTGCCGATCCTGGCCACGACGGCCCTGGCGGTGGTCGTCGCCTACCTGGTCGCGCTCCTCGCGGCGGCACCACGGATCGCCGACACGGCGCGCTACCTGCCGCCGGCCGCGTTCTTCGTCGTGGCCGTCGGGCTGGTCGCGATGATCGCCTCGGTCTGGCTCGGGTTGGCCGTCGGACGCCTGGTGCCGGCGCTCGCCACCGCACCCGCGCTGGCCTTGATCGGCTTCGCGCTACTGATCCTCGCGCCCCACGCCCTTCCGGACGGCGGATTCACGGCGGCGTTCTCCCCGGCCATGGGGATGAGCGTGTTCAGCGACTACGACACCGTCGACGGCGGAGTCAGCGCCGCCCAGGCACTCTGGACGGCCGCGGTCGCGGTGGCCGGCGTCGTGCTCTTCACCGTCCAAGACCATAAGTTCGCGTTCGCCGCGCTGCTGCCGCTGGCCATCGGGGCCACGGCCACGGCCCTGGTGGTGCCGACCGGCGATGCCTACGACCAAGGGACGCTCGATCCGGTCGCCCAGGAACTGGTGTGCACCGACGACACCCCACGGGTCTGCGTCAGCCGGGCGCACGAAGGGTTGCTGCCCGAGGTAACCCCCAAGGCCCGGCACGCATTGGAACTCCTGACGAGAACATCGATCGTCGAGGCCCATGAGGACACCTCCACGTTCTCTCCTCCTACGTCACCGAGGTCGCGGGCCGACACCGCGCTGATGATTATCACGGTCGACGAGCACGGTCGCCTCGCCCACCCGGGACGGCTCGAACCGACGATGCTCACCAGGGTGTTCATCAGCCCTCTCAGCTGCGGAGACAACCAGAACTTCACAGTCGCCACCGCTGCGGCCTACTGGCTACTCGACCGGGAGCCGACCGCCGGTCCCGATGGCCTCGAATTCGACGACCCGGACGCCGTCGAGCTCTGGAAGGGACTGCAGACACTGCCGCGAGCCGAGGCCGAAGCCCGGGTTGTCGCCGTCTATCAGGCCGCCCAGAAGTGCCAGGACACCACCGACCTCCTGAGCGGAGGCGCCCGATGACAGGACTGACGCTCTACGTCCGCTCGCGCCAGGTGCCGGCGGCGCTCGGCGCGGCCGGCGCGGGCACCGCTCTCACGTGGCTGCTGGCGACGGCCTTCAGCGTCAGGAGCGAGGTGAGCAGCACCGTACTCGCCCTGACGGTCATGCTCCTGGTGGCCGTCGCCACCACCACGCTCGGCGGCCCCGACGACACCCTGGACCGCACGGCGGCGAGGCCGTGGGGGTGGCTGCGGATGTCCCACCTGGCCGCGGCCCTGGGATGCGTACTCATGCTGCTGCTGGCCACACTGCTCACCGGCGCGCGGTTCGGGCCGTTCGGATGTGTCGTCCGCGACGCGGCCGGCCTGCTGGGCCTGACCGCCCTGGGGACGGCCACGGTCGGCACCGCCCGCTCGTGGTTCCTGCCTCTCGGGTGGACGCTCGGCGCGACGGCGTTCCCGGGCGCGGGCACCGCGGGGGAGGCACTGACCTGGCAGACACAGGCCCCCGACAGCCGACCCGCGGTCGTAGTGGCAGCGGTACTCACCGTCGCCGGAACCGCCGCCTACGTCTTCCGAGGCCCACGTACCACAGCCGGAGATCTGTGACGGCGCTCGTGTGGTGTCGTTGACCGGGCATGATGCGCGGCGTGACGGCTGAGGAGATACCCCGAGCAGGAGGCCGAACCATCAGCGTTGCAGGGCTCGTTGGAGTTCTTGTCCAACCGGTCCGGGCCTCGGGTGGTGGTCGCGCAGTTCACCGAGGGACTGCACTGTGGCCTGACCGGCGATGTCCGCAACTGCCGGACCATGGTGATGCTCGCCAACGCCACCGCCGCCGAGCACGCCTTCATCGACGCCGCCTGTCTCCGCCCGAGGAACGAGACGCGGGCACCGTGAACTGCGGGTCACAGTCCTGTGTGTGCGGGTGAGGACGGGTGATGACGTGCGCTTTCGGTCGGCACCGAGCCAGCACGGGAGTCAGCACGCCATCGGCAAATCATGTCAATCTACGCGGTACAGGTGCCGCTCGATCCGCCCCCTTCCAGGCGGCCGAAGCGCCCCTTGGTGAGGACACATGGAGACTGTGCGCATAGCTCGCCTCCGAACTATGGTGTCCCACCACATACGTCTCTCACCTGCACCTTCCTACGGTATGGCGACACACAACCGTCCCCGCAGATCCCCAGGAAGTGGTGCCGATGTCGTCGCCCGCAACCGCTCCACCCACCCCGAACAACCTCAAGCGCATCGTCGCCGCCTCCCTCATCGGCACCACCATCGAGTGGTACGACTTCTTCCTCTACGGTTCCGCCGCCGCCCTCGTCTTCAACAAACTGTTCTTCCCGGACTCCGACCCCCTGGTCGGCACGCTGCTGTCGTTCCTCACCTATGCCGTGGGTTTCGCGGCACGTCCCCTCGGCGCCCTGGTGTTCGGGCACTACGGCGACCGGCTCGGGCGCAAGAAGCTGCTGGTGCTCAGCCTGCTGCTGATGGGCGGGGCGACCTTCGCGATCGGGCTGCTGCCCACGCACGCCACCATCGGCACGACCGCTCCCGTGCTGCTGACCGTGCTGCGGCTGGTCCAGGGCTTCGCGCTGGGCGGTGAGTGGGGCGGGGCCGTCCTGCTGGTGTCGGAGCACGGGGACGCGCGGCGGCGCGGCTTCTGGGCCTCCTGGCCGCAGACCGGTGCGCCGGCGGGGCAGCTGCTGGCGACCGGTGTGCTGTCGCTGCTGACGGCCCTGCTGTCCGACGCCGCGTTCAACAGCTGGGGCTGGCGGATACCGTTCCTGCTCTCGGGCGTCCTCGTGATGGTCGGTCTGTGGATCCGGCTCTCCGTCGACGAATCGCCCGTCTTCAAGCAGGCGTTGGCACAGGCCGAGACGCGCAAGGCCGAGGCCGAGCCGCTCCCCCTGGTCGCCGTCATGCGGCACCACTGGCGCGACGTCCTGATCGCGATGGGCGCGCGGATGGCGGAGAACATCAGCTACTACGTCATCACGGCCTTCATCCTCGTCTACGCCACGACCGCCGCCGACGTGTCCAAGCAGACCGCGCTCAACGCCGTGCTCATCGCGTCCGCCGTGCACTTCGCGGTCATCCCCGCCTGGGGCGCGCTGTCGGACCGGATCGGCCGACGCCCCGTGTACCTGCTGGGCGCGGCCGGGGTCGGACTGTGGATGTTCCCGTTCTTCATGCTGATCGACAGCGGCGGCTTCGGCAGTCTGCTCCTCGCGGTCACCGTGGGCCTGGTGCTGCACGGCGCGATGTACGCCCCCCAGGCGGCCTTCTTCTCGGAGATGTTCGCGACCCGGATGCGCTACTCGGGTGCCTCCATCGGCGCGCAGTTCGCCTCGGTCGCCGCCGGTGCGCCCGCACCCCTGATCGCCACCGCGCTGCTCAGCGCGTACGACAGCTCCACCCCGATCTCCCTCTACGTCATCGCCTCGGTGGTGCTGACACTGATCGCCGTGGGTGTGGCCAAGGAGACCCGCCACCGCGACCTCGCCGAGGTCGAGCCGTCCCCCGCGGACGGGGACGGGGGCGGGGTCAGCCAGGAGGCCGAGGCGGCGGCCTCCCGCGCACCGGGTGCGCGCAGTCTCTGACCCGCTCCGGGACCGACCCCCGTACGCGCGTGCGTGCGGGGGTCAGTGCTGTGTCGGTGTCGTCGGTGTCGTCGGTGTCGACAACCGGTGGAGTCTGAGGGCCAGTTGGATCTCCAGTGCGCGGTCGGGGCGCTGCCAGTCCTCGCCCAGCAGGCGGCCGACGCGCTCCAGCCGCTGGGCGACCGTGTTCACGTGGACGTGCAGTTCGTCCTTGGTGCGGGCGGGGCTCATGCCGCAGGCGAAGTAGGCGTCCAGGGTGCGCAGGAGCTCGGTGCCGCGGCGGGTGTCGTAGGCGACGACCTGGCCGACGGTGCGCTCGACGAAACCCGTGACGTCCTGGTCGCCGGCGAGCAGCAGGCCCAGGAAGCCGAAGTCCTCGGCCGCGGCGCCGTCGCCGGAGCGGCCCAGCAGACGCAGGGCGTCGAGGCAGCGTCTCGCCTCGGTGTACGCGGTGGCCACCGCGTCGGGGCGGGCGGCGAGGTCCTCCACGGGGGCCGAGGCTCCGACCGTGACCGCCTCGTGGACGGCCGTGCCGAGGTGCCGGGCGGTACGGCGGGCCAGGTCCGTGGCGCCGTCCCCGGAGGTGAGGGGGAGCAGCAGGACGGTGCCGCCGTCGCGTGCGGCGGCCAGCCCGTGGCGGGTGGCGGCGAGGTGGGAGGCGGCGGCCCACAGGCGTCTGCGCGCGTCCGCCTCCTCGTCGGCGTCGGGTGCGGTGGCGTCGAGGCGGGCGGCGAGCACGACGTGCGTGGCGTCCAGGTCGGCGCGCAGCCGGCGGGCGCGGTCGCCCAGGAGGCGGGGGTCGCGGTCGCGGGCGTCGAGCAGGTCGTCCAGCAGCTCGCCGCGGACGCGCTGCTCGGCCTCGGCGGCGGAGCGACGGGCGAGCAGCAGGAGGGAGGTGACCATCGCCGCGCGTTCCAGGGTGCGCTGGTCGACGGGGTCGAGTCCCGGGTGGCCGCGCAGGACGAGGGCGCCGAGCAGTTCGTCGCCGGCGGCGACGGCGGCGATCCAGTCCGCCCGGTGGGGCACCGCGTGTCCCTCGGCGCGGGACGCCTCCAGGGCGTGCGCCGGTGCCGCGCCGGCCTCGGTGAACTCGACGGTGCCGTCCAGCACCTGGGAGACGGCGGCGGCCACGTCGTGGACGCCGCCGCCGCGCAGGACGAGTTCGGCGAGCCGGTCGTGGACGTCGGAGGCGCGCTCGATGACACCGCTGCGGTCCTGGATGATCTCGTTGGCCCGCTCCAGGTCCGCGAGGGCCGAGCGGGTCTCGGCGAGCAGGTTCGCGGTGTCGATGGCGGCCGCCGCGAGGGCGGCGAAGGAGCCCAGCAGGGCGATCTGCTCGCGCTCGAAGACGCGGGCCCGCCGGTCCGCGGCGAAGAGCACCCCGATGACGTGGTGGCCGAGCATGAGGGGGACGCCGAGGATCGCGACGAGGCCCTCGTCGCTGACCCCCGCGTCGATGGTGCGGGTGTGCTGGAAGCGGGCGTCCTTGAAGTAGTCGTCGGTGACGTAGGGGCGGGCGGTCTGGGCGACGAGGCCGCCGAGCCCTTCGCCCATGCCGAGCCGCAGCTGCTGGAAGCGAGCCGCCACCGAGCCCTCGGTGACCCGCATGTAGGTGTCGCCGCGGGCCGGGTCGTTGAGGCTGAGGTAGGCGACGTCGGTGCCGAGCAGCGAGCGGGCCCGCTGCACGATCGCGCGCAGTACGGCGTCCAGGTCGCGCAGTCCGGCCAGGTCGTGGGCGGTCTCGAACAGCGCCGACAGCTCGGCCTCGCGACGTCGGCGGCCCTCCAGCTCCGAGCGCACGCGGAGCGCGAGGCGCTTGGCCTGTCCGAGCGCGGCGAGCCGCTCCGCCGGCGCCCCCTCGGCGCGGGCCAGCAGCTCCGGCTGCTCGTAGGCGTCGGCGGAGGCGCCCCGGGCCAGCAGTTCGAGGAAGGGTGTCTCGACGGCGGCGGGCCTCCGGTCCCCGGCGTCGCCGGCCGGAGCTCCGGCATCGTGGACGGAGCGCTCGGCGGCCTGCAGGTGATCACGGGACATGCTCACAGGATTCCCCATCGCACGGTCGTCCCGGCAGCCCTGTGGACAACCCGGCGCGGGCGGTCAGTGTTGTCCACAGGGCTGCCGGAGGCGCGGGCCGGCCCGCGGTTCAGTGCGCGGTCCAGCCGCCGTCCAGGACGAGTGAGGTGCCGGTGACGAAGGAGGCCTGCGGGCCGCACAGGTAGGCCACGGCCTCGGCGACCTCCTCCGGTTCGATGAGTCGGCGCAGCGCGCTGTCCCGCAGCATCACGTCGGTCAGCACCTGCTCCTCGGGGATGTCGTGCGCCCGGGCCTGGTCGGTGATCTGCTTCTCCACGAGCGGTGTGCGCACGTAGGAGGGGTTCACGCAGTTGGAGGTGACGCCGTGGGCGGCGCCTTCGAGGGCGGCGGTCTTGGACAGACCCTCCAGTCCGTGCTTGGCGGACACGTAGGCCGCCTTGTAGGCCGAGGCCCGCAGCCCGTGGACGGAGGAGATGTTCACGATGCGTCCCCAGCCCTGCCCGTACATGTGGGGCAGGGCTCCGCGGATGAGGCGGAAGGGGGCCTCCAGCATCACGGTGAGCACGGTGTGGAAGACGTCGGGCGGGAACTCCTCGAGGGGCCGCACCAGCTGCAACCCGGCGTTGTTGACGAGGACGTCGGTGCCGGCGGCGGCGCGTTCGGCGGCGTCCAGGTCGGTCAGGTCCAGGACCTGGGTCCGCACGCTGCCCGGGAGGTCCGCGCAGCTCTCGGCGAGCGCGTCCAGACCACCGGCGTCCCGGTCGATCGCTCTGACCTCGGCCCCGGCCGCCGCCAGTCGCAACGCGCAGGCACGGCCGATGCCGCCGGCGGCGCCGGTGACGAGGGCGGTACGGCCGCCGAGGTCGAGCGAGGGGGCGTGGGGGGCCGGGAGGACACTGGGCGAGGTCATGCTCCGACCCTAGGGAGGGCCCCCCTCGCACCCCATGTGGGCACGCCCCATATTTCAGAGGCAGTCAGTGGTCTCGAACCATGTGGGTGCGTCGGACAGCGCCTGCTTGATGCGGAGCTGCCCGAACGGCCCGAGGTCGGGCAGCGCGTCCACCGCGAACCAGCCGACCTCCAGCGACTCGTCGTCGTTGACCCGGGCCTCCCCGCCCACGGCCCGGCAGCGGAAGGTGATGTCCATGAACTGGCAGACGTCGCCGTTCTCGTACGTGACCGGGTTCAGCGCCTGGACGAGCACCAGGCGCTCCACGGCGCAGCGGACGGCCGTCTCCTCCTCCACCTCGCGCACGGCGCAGGCGGCGGGCTGCTCGCCCGGGTCGGGGATGCCACCGATCAGCGACCACCGTCCGTTGTCGGATCGTCGGCCGAGCAGGACCCGGCCCTCGTCGTCGAAGACCACGGCGGTGACTCCGGGGAGCCACAGCAGCTGATGCCCGGCGGTGGCGCGCAGGTCGAGGAGGAAGTCGGGAGTAGCCATGCCCCGACCCTAACGGGGCTCCCGGAGCTCCCCCGGTGCCCCGGCGGGGCGTGCGGTCGGCGTACGGCTACACGCCACGGGCGCGCCGCCCGCGCACACCCGCGCCGACGGCCCAGCCGAGCCCGCCGGCCGCGACCAGCACCAGCGCGATCTCGGGCGCCACGCCGAGCCGGGTGGCCGGGGTGAGGGAGGAGCGCAGGGGCACCTCCTGCACCAGGGAGTCCGCCACGAACATGCCGGTCCTCTGGGTGATCCTCCCGTCCGGCATGATGATCGCGCTCACGCCGCTGGTCACCGGCACGGTGACCGTCCGGCTGTGCTCGACCGCGCGGACGCGGGACATGGCGAGCTGCTGGTAGGTCATCTCGCTGCGGTCGAACGTCGCGTTGTTGCTGGGCACGGAGATCATCCGGGCGCCGTCGGTGACCTCGGAGCGCACGGCCCAGTCGAAGGCGGCCTCGTAGCAGGTGACGAGCCCCACCTTGGTGCCGGCCATGGTGAACACACCCGGCTCGGTGCCCCGGCTGAAGTCCTGGCTGACCATCGAGGTCCAGTCGTCGTTGATCGCCCCGATGAGCGAGCGCAGCGGCAGGTACTCGCCGAACGGCTGGATCTGCCGCTTGTCGTAGGTGTCGATCGGGCCCTTGTCCGGGTCCCACAGGATCTGCTCGTTGAGCAGTTCGCCGTCGCGTTCGACGACGCCGCCGACCGAGACGGGCGCGCCGATCGCCTTGACGGCGCGGTCGATGACCGCGCGCGCGTCGGCGTTGGCGAACGGGTCGATGTCCGAGGAGTTCTCCGGCCAGAGCACGAGATCCGGCCGGTCGACCTTCCCGGCCCTGACCTCGGCGGCCAGCCGCTCCGTCTCGCGCGCGTGGTGGTCCAGGACGGCCCGGCGCTGGGCGTTGAAGTCGAGGCCGGCCCGGGGCACGTTGCCCTGGATCACGGCGACGGTCGCGGTGCCGTCCTCCGCCGCGTCGCTGACCAGGGGCCGGGCCGCCACGGCGCCCACGACGGGCACGGCCACGCAGAGCAGGGCCACCGCCGCCGCACCGCGCCGTACCTCGCGGGTGCGGCGCGCCCGCACGGCCCACCGCGCCGCCTCGGCGAGGCCGAAGCCGCACAGGACGACCGCGAACCCGAGGACCGGGGTGCCACCGACCGCGGCGAGCGGCAGGAACACGCCGTCCGCCTGCCCGAAGGCGACCTTGCCCCAGGGGAAGCCCTCGAAGGGCACCCGCGCGCGTGCGGCCTCCCCCGCGGTCCACAGCGCGGCGGCCCACACCGGCCACCCGGGAAGCCTGGACACCGCGGCGACGCCCGCGCCGACGAGTGCGAGGAAGATCGCCTCGATCACGGCCAGGGCGAGCCAGGGGCCGGGGCCCACCTCCACACCGGTCCACACCAGCAGCGGCAGCAGGAAGCCCAGACCGAAGAGGTAACCCAGCCCGAGGCCGGCCTTCCAGCCGCGCCCGCGCAGCACCCAGCCGAGGACGGCGAAGGCAGGCAGGGCCAGCCACCACAGGTCGCGCGGCGGGAAGCTGACGTAGAGCGCCACTCCGGAGAGCGCGGCGGCGGCTGCCGGAAGGAGGCGCGGGAGCCGGGCGGCGACGCGCGCGGCGGGCGTGGTCCGCGGCTGCGTCCGATCCGACTCGCCGACGGAGGTTGCGGTGGCTGTCACCCCCCGGAGTGTACGGCGGGTGAGCGCGCCGCCGACAGCGCGGTGGCGCCGTGACCGGGCCGGACGCTGTCCGGCCCGGGGTTCACGGCGCTGGCTCGGCGGACGGGCCGGGGGCCTTCGGGCGCAGCCGGTTCTTGATGACCTGGACGGCCGCCTCCGCGTCGTCCACGGTGATCGTGAAGGTGTGGCCGTCGCCCAGGCGCAGGATCAGGCCCTCCCCGCGCCGTACGACGACCGCGGTGCCCTTCTCGGGCCTCCAGCGGTATCCCCAGCCGCCCCAGTGACGCGGGGTGACGTGCGGGGCGAACTCCGCGCCGACCACCTGGGAGAGCGGGATGCGGCGGCGGGGCACGCCGATGTGGCCGCAGCGCACCTCCAGGCACTCCTCGTCGACTCTCAGGGCGACGTGCACGAAGGCCAGCGTCCCGAAGAGCACGAGGAGGCCCGCCGCGATGCAGCCGACCACGGCCATGGCCAGCGGGGCGACGCCCGACTCCCAGGCCGACTCGACGGCCAGCGCGATGCCGAACGCCACACAGGCGGCGCCGATGAGCGCCAGGAACCACTGGACCCGGTTGGTGGCGCGTCCGGTCCAGACGTCCGGTGGGGGGATGGTCTCGCCGTGGCGATGCCTCATGGCTATGAGGTTACTCAGGTTTCGCTGCGCGGGTACTCGGTCGCACAGGGTGACTGGGCCGACCGGGCGTGCCGTCGGTCAGCGCGCGGGTGTCACCGTGCGCAGCAGCCGGCCCTCGTCGTACGTCAGCGCGGCCGCGGGGAGCACGCCCTCGCGTCCGCTCAGCAGCACGGTGAGGGTGCCCTCGGCCGGGGCGCCCGGCTCGGGGCGGGCACCGATCCGGCGCAGGGCCTGCGCCGCGACGGCACCCGCGGAGCCGTGCAGGACCAGGCGCGGCGTCCCGGGGCGCTGCACGGCGGCGCGAATGCGTTCGGCGACCAGTTCGTAGTGGGTGCAGCCCAGGACGACGGTCGTCACGTCGTCCGGGGTGAGGGCGGCCGCCGCGGCGACGGCCGCGGTGATCGCGGCCTCGTCCGCGTGCTCGACGGCGTCGGCGAGCCCCGGGCACGGCACCTCGGTGACCGCCGCGCCGCCACCGAACCTCTCGATGAGATCGCGCTGGTACGGGCTGCCGGTGGTGGCGGGCGTCGCCCAGATCGCCACGGGCCCGCCGCCCGCCGCGGCGGGCTTGATCGCCGGGACGGTGCCGACGACCGGCAGTGCGGGCTCGAACCGGTCGCGCAGCGCGGGCAGCGCGTGCACGGTGGCGGTGTTGCAGCCGACGATCAGGGCGTCCGGACGGTGCGCGGCCGCGGCCTCCGCGACGGCGAGGGCGCGTCCGGTGAGGTCGTCGGGGGTACGCGGACCCCAGGGCATGCCGTCGGGGTCGAGGGAGAGGATGAGATCGGCGTCCGGTCGCAGGCGCCGTACCGCGGCGGTGGCCGCCAGCAGACCGATTCCGGAGTCCATGAGCGCGATCTTCACCCGGCCACCATAGTCGATGGTCCGCCGCGGGCCGCTGTCGTGGGGCACACTGCGCAGGTGAGCGCCGATGTGTGGTCTTCCGCCGTGACCGTCGTGCCCGCCCTCTCTCTCGCCGCCTGGCTGTGGCTGCTGCTCGCCCGGGGCTTCTTCTGGCGTACGGACGTCAGGCTGCCCGAGCTGCGGGAGCCCGCCGACTGGCCCTCGGTGTGCGTCGTCGTCCCGGCACGCGACGAGGCGGCCGTCCTCGGTACGAGCCTGCCGTCGCTGCTGGGCCAGGACTACCCCGGGCGGGCGGAGGTCTTCCTGATCGACGACGGCAGCACGGACGGGACGGGCGGGCTGGCGTGCGAGCTGGCCCGCGGGCACGGCGGGCTGCCACTGACGGTGGCCTCACCGGGGGAGCCGCCGGCCGGCTGGACGGGCAAGCTGTGGGCGGTGCGGCACGGCGTCGGTCTGGCCCGGGGGCGCGAGCCCGAGTACCTGCTGCTGACGGACGCCGACATCGCGCACGCCCCGGACAGTCTGCGCCGGCTGGTGGCGGCGGCCCGCACGGGAGGTTTCGACGTCGTCTCGCAGATGGCCCGGCTGCGCGTGGAGAGCGGGTGGGAGCGGCTGGTGGTGCCGGCCTTCGTGTACTTCTTCGCGCAGTTGTACCCGTTCCGGTGGATCTCCCAGGAGCGCGGGCGCCGCGGGACGGGAACGGCCGCCGCGGCGGGGGGCTGTGTGCTGTTGCGCGCCGAAGCGGCCGAGCGGGCGCGGATCCCGGACGCCATCCGGCACGCCGTCATCGACGACGTGGCCCTCGCCCGGGCCGTCAAGGGCCGCGGCGGACGCGTCTGGCTGGGTCTCGCGGACCGGGTGGACAGCGTGCGCCCCTATCCGCGGCTGCACGACCTGTGGCGGATGGTCTCGCGCAGTGCGTACGCGCAACTGCGGCACAACGCGCTGCTGCTGGCCGGGACCGTGGCCGGCCTGGCGCTCGTGTACCTGGTGCCGCCCGTGGCCGTGGTGGTGGGCGCGGTGACGGGGTCCGCGGTGGCGGCCGTCCTCGGCGCCGCGGCGTGGCTGGTGATGGCGGGCACCTACCTGCCGATGCTCCGCTACTACCGGCAGCCGGGGTGGCTCGCTCCGCTGCTGCCGTTCACGGCGTTCCTGTACCTGCTGATGACGGTCGACTCGGCGGTGCAGCACTACCGCGGGCGGGGTGCGGCCTGGAAGGGCCGCACCTACGCACGTCCCGCTGTCGTGCCGGACGAGGGCCGGCCCACCGCGGGTGGCTGATCACTTCCGGCCGGGGGTCCAGTTCATGCCCCACCCGTAGGCGTGGTCGACCGTGCGCTGCGGGCTCACGCCCCGCTCGGGCACCAGGTAGCGGGCCTCGCGCTGGACGACCAGGTCGCTGCCGGTGCTGGTGATCAGGGCGAGGGCGCAGACGGTCGAGGGGACCGTGCACTCGTCGAGCGAGAAGTCGATCGGGGCGCCGTACTGCGGTTGGAGGGTGACCGTGGCGTGCAGGTCGGCGAAGGAGCGGGCGCCCTCGTAGATGGTCACGAAGACGAGGACGCGCCGGAAGTGCTGCTTGTGGTCCAGGTTGACCGTGAGGTTCTCGCCGCTCGTCACGGCGCCGGTGCGGTCGTCGCCGTCGAGGTGGATGAACGGCGGCTGGTGGAGGGCGCCGAAGGCGTTGCCGAGGGCCTGGACGACGCCCTTGCTGCCGTCGGTGAGTTCGTACAGGCAGCACAGGTCGAGGTCGAGGTCGTCGTGCAGGGCGACCGGGCGGCCCAGTTTGCGGGCCCAGCCGGAGAACTGCTTGCGCACCTCCCAGTTGAGGTTGACCCGCAGGGCGCCGGAGGTGCCGCCCTGCTTGGTGAGGGAGACGGAGGGCGCCGCCTTGGTGAGCGTGACCTTGGTCAGCCGGACCGGCTCGGCGGGGGGCGCGGCCGGAGCGGGCGGCGGGGCGGTGGCCGGCCGCGTCACGGGAGGGGCCGGGGGTGGCGCGGTGGGGGCCGGTGCGGCGGGCGGCGGTGCCTGCTGCGGTTCGTCCACCGAGATGCCGTAGTCCGTGGCCAGGCCCTCCAGCCCGCTGTCGTACCCCTGGCCGACGGCCCGGAACTTCCAGGCGCCCTGGCGCCGGTAGAACTCGCCGAGCACGAAGGCGGTCTCCACGGTCGCGCCCGGGTTGTCGAAGCGGGCCGCCACGGTGTTCCGCGCGGCGTCGCGGACCTCGATGTACAACTCGGGAATTCTTCCGAACGATCCGCCGTCGGAGGAGGCCGCGAGGATGACGGTCTCGATCGCGGGCTCCACGCGCGTGAGGTCGACGAGCAGGCTGTCGGTCACCCGGCCGCCGGCCTCCCGCTTGCCCTCGTGGCGGACCGCTCCGGAGGAGTGCGCCGGCTGGTTGTAGAAGATGAAGTCCGCGTCGGAGCGGACCTTCCCACCCACCAGGAGCAGGGCCGAGGCGTCCGCGTCGGGCACCCCGGGGCCGGACCGCCAGCCCAGCTCCACCCGCAGCGCCGTCGTCGGCACCGGGGTGTTGGAACCTTTCGACATCGACATGTCCGCCCCCATCGCGTTCCACCGAGCCGGGCCGTTTCCCGGCGGGTCCGCCAGTTTTCCGCGTCAACCCGCTCCCCCGCCACCCACCCCTGGCGAGGAGTGTGCGAAGAGGCGGGGACAACCGCCGGTAACCCGCCCGGAACTCGGCCTTTACCCCTGGAACGCGTGACGTGACGCCCCATTTCGGCGCGTTCGCTCCCATTGGTGGTACCAGGGCGCCGCGGGCACGGAAAACAACCCTCTTATCGGTCTCCCCAACCAGCACATCGTGGGCTTAACTTATGTGCCATGACCTCCCCCCGCTCCACTTATGGCGGCGGCTACTACTCCGCCTCCTTCCCGGACACCCCGATCTACGACTCCCTCGTCGCCGAACGGGGCACCCCGCAGATCGCCCCGATCCGGGTCCCGGCCGCGTACGACGCGCCCAGCCACCTGCCGGCCCTCCCGTCGGCCCTGCCCGCCCTCCCGGCGGCACCTTCGCAATCCTCCTACGGCTACCCGCAGCAGGCCCCGCAGCCCGCCCCGCTGCAGCAGGCCCCCGCCGCGTACATCCCGCAACAGGCGACCGCGCCCCGCGGGTACCCCGGCCCCCAGTACCAGCAGCAGCCCCGGCCGGCCGCTCCCGGCCCGGCGGGGTACGAGGCGATGCGTCCCGCGGCGCCCCGGCCGGCGCCGGCGCCGTACCAGGACCCGTACAACCAGCAGCAGTACCGCGGCTACTGAGCCGACCCCGGGGTTTGTCGGTGCCACCTGGCACGATGGCGTCATGGGGAACGCGCGACTGCAGTCGATTCACGTCCATCCGGTCAAGTCGTCCCGGAGCCTGTCGCTCCGGGAGGCCGTCGTGGAGCCCTGGGGGCTGGCCGGAGACCGCCGCTGGATGCTGATCGACGACGGGGGAAAGGTCGTCACGCAACGCCAGCAGCCGCGCCTCGCCCTGGCCGCCGCCGAGCTTCTGCCCGGCGGCGGCGTCCGGCTGTCCGCGCCCGGCCGGGAGCCGCTGACGGTGCCGGTGCCGCGCGCCACGAGCACCGTCGTCACCCAGGTCTTCCGAGACAAGGTCGAGGCGGTTCCCGCCGAGGACGAGTCCGCGCACGCCTGGTACAGCGCCTTCCTCGGCGCCGACGTGCGGCTGGTGTACCTGGACCACCCCGCCACCCGCCGGCCCGTGGACCCGCAGTACGGGCTGCCGGGTGAGACCGTCACCTTCGCCGACGGGTTTCCGCTGCTCCTGACGGCGACGGCCTCCCTGGACGCCCTCAACTCGCTGATCGCCGAGGGGGAGCACGCGGACGAGGGCCCGCTGCCCATGGCGCGCTTCCGGCCGAACGTGGTCGTCTCCGGTACCGCGGCCTGGGCCGAGGACGACTGGTCCCTCGTCTCCGTCGGTGAGGTCGTCTTCCGGGTCGCCAAGCCGTGCGGACGCTGCGTCGTGACCACCACCGACCAGGGCACCGCCGGGCGCGGCAGGGAGCCCCTGCACAGCCTCGGCCGGCACCGCCGCGTCGACGGCAAGCTGGTGTTCGGGCAGAACCTGGTGCCGGTCGGCCGCGGCACGGTCCGGGTCGGCGACCCGGTGCGGGTCATCGAGTGACCCGTCGCTTCCCCACGGACGGATTCCGGTCAGGCGCCGTAGTACGGGAACCCGGCCCACGGCCTGGGGCGTTGGGGTTCATGAGAGATGCGTGAGAAGCGCGGTGGGGGGTCGTCCGCGCAGGACGGAGTCCCCCGACGGCCCGCGTGTGCACGGCTCGACCGGGGGCGAGCGGGAAGGGGGAGCTGATCGTGCGGGCGATCGGAGGGCTCTGGCACTGGCGGCACAATCCGCTGTGCCGCAGGACCGACCTGGCCGAGGCCTGGGTGGCCCTGGCCGGACTGCTCTCGATCCTTCTCGCGGCGCCCCTGATCGGCGTGGTCGTGGGCGGGGCGGTACAGGACGTCCTCCAGCGCTCGGTGCGCGAGCAGCACGAGTCCCGGCACCGGGTGACGGCCACCGTGATACGCACCCTGGAGCGTCCGCCGCTGACCCTCGACCCGGAGGGCGCGGTCGGCGGGGACCTGCGCAGCCGTGTCCTCGCCGGCTGGTCGGCGCCGGACGGCTCGCGGCACGAGGGTCCGGTCACGGCCGGCCTGGACGACCCCGGCGCCGGCGACCGCTTCGCACTGTGGACGGACGGGCAGGGCAGGGCGGTGGCCCGGCCGCTCGACTCCGCCAGCGCCACGACGCACGCCACCCTCGCCGGGCTCGGCGCCGCCCTGGGGGCCGCGGCCCTGGTCGAGGCCGGTCGGCGGTTCGTCGTCTGGCGCCTGGTCCGCCGCCGGTACGCCCGCCTGGACCAGGAGTGGGAACGGGCGGGGCCGGACTGGGGCAGGACCGGCACGGGCAGCTGACGGGCTTCCGGCTCCGGTCAACTCACCACCTGCGCGCACGCTACGGTGGACCGGCCGAACCGAATCGGCGACGACCCGCGTACGACGAGGTGGGGGCACAGCAACGCCATGGCACAGGGCACGGTCCAGGTGACGCACACCGGCACCTCGCGGTGGCGGCGCCGCACAGGTGAGTACGCATCGCTCGCCGCCGCCCTGGAGGCCGCGGCCGACGGTGACGTCCTCACCGTCGCCCCCGGGACCTACCGGGAGAACCTCGTCGTCCAGCGTGCGGTGACCCTCCGCGGGCCCGAGGGCGGACAGGGCTCGGTACGGATCGCGCCGGTCGACGGTGTCCCGCTGACCGTGCGGGCCGCGGCGGTGATCCAGGACCTGCACGTGGAGGGCCAGGACGCGGCGGCGCCCGCGGTCCTCGTCGAGGACGGTACACCGGAGCTGCTGGGCCTCAGGGTGGTGGCGCGTTCGGCCTCCGGGATAGAGGTGCGCGCGAGCGCGCGTCCCACGGTGCGACGCTGCACCGTCGACAACCCGGCCGGCGTCGGTATCGCCGTCCTCGACGGCGGGGGCGGTGTCTTCGAGGAGTGCGAGGTCGTCTCGGCCGGTCAGGCGGGCGTCGCGGTGCGCTCCGGCGCGCACCCCCGGCTGGACCGCTGCCGGATCCACCACGCTGCGGGCTCGGGCCTCACGGTCACGGGCGAGGGTTCCGCGCTGGAGGCCGTGGGCTGCGAGGTCTACGAGGTGCGGGGCAGCGGCGTGCAGGTCACCGGCCGCGCCACCGCGCACCTGACCGACTGTGACGTGCACCGCACCACGGGCGACGGTGTCACCCTCGACACGGACGCGGTGCTCACCCTCGCCGACTGCCGGATCCACGACATCCCGGAGAACGCGGTCGACCTGCGCTCCCGCTCCGTCCTCACCCTGACCCGCACCACCGTCCGCCAGTTCGGCCGCAACGGCCTGTCGGTGTGGGACCCGGGCACGCGGGTGGACGCCAACCAGTGCGAGATCTTCGACAGCACCGGCGACTATCCGGCGGTCTGGGTGAGCGACGGCGCCACCGCGGTGCTCGACTCCTGCCGGGTGCACGACGTGCCGGACGCGCTGTTCGTCCTGGACCGCGGCTCCCGCGTGGACGTGGTCGACAGCGACCTCTCCCAGGTCCGCAACACCGCCGTGTCGGTCAGCGACGGGGCCACCGCCCAGCTCGACGACTGCCGCATCCGGGACGCGGCGACCGGCGCCTGGTTCCGCGACCACGGCAGTGGCGGCACCCTCAACAACTGCACCCTGGACGGCAACCGCACCGGCGTGATCGTCACCAAGGGCGCCGACCCGACCATCGAGCGCTGCACGGTCGACTCGCCCTCGGAGGCGGGGGTCTACGTGTCGGCCGGGGGCCGCGGCAGTTTCCTCGGCTGCCGCGTCACCGGCAGCGCCGGCTACGGCTTCCACGTGATCGACGGCTGCCGTACGACGCTGCGCAAGTGCCGCACGGAGCGGTGCGCGCGCGGCGGGTACGAGTTCGCGGACGCCGGCCCGGACGCGGGGTCCGACTCGGGCCCGCTGGTCGAGGACTGCACCAGCGACGAGAGCGGCGGTCCGGCGGCGCCCGCGGCACCGGAGCCGGTCGTGCAGACCGCGGGGCTCCTCGGGTCGATCCCCGGCCAGCGCAGCACCGAGCAGGAGTCCCTGATCGCGGACCCCGGACCGCGGGAGCCGGCGCGCACGTCGAAGGCGGTCCTGGGTGAACTGGACGCGCTGGTCGGCCTGGACAGCGTCAAGCGCGAGGTGCGGGCCCTGACCGACATGATCGAGGTGGGCCGGCGCCGGCAGCAGGCGGGCCTGAAGGCCGCCTCGGTCAAACGCCACCTGGTCTTCACCGGCTCCCCGGGCACCGGCAAGACCACCGTCGCCCGGCTGTACGGCGAGATCCTCGCCTCCCTCGGGGTGCTGGACAAGGGGCACCTCGTCGAGGTGTCCCGAGTGGACCTGGTCGGCGAGCACATCGGCTCCACGGCGATCCGCACCCAGGAGGCGTTCCAGCGGGCGCACGGCGGCGTGCTGTTCATCGACGAGGCGTACGCGCTCTCCCCCGAGGACGCGGGCCGCGACTTCGGCAAGGAGGCCATCGACACGCTGGTGAAGCTCATGGAGGACCAGCGGGATTCGGTCGTCGTGATCGTCGCGGGCTACACGGCGGAGATGGAGCGGTTCCTGTCCGTCAACCCGGGGGTGGCGTCCCGCTTCTCGCGGACCATCACCTTCGGCGACTACGGGCCCGAGGAGTTGCTGCGGATCGTGCAGCAGCAGGCCGACGAGCACGAGTACCGGCTGGCGCCGGGTACGGCCGAGGCGCTGACCAAGTACTTCACCGCACTGCCGAAGGGCCCGGCCTTCGGCAACGGCCGCACGGCGCGCCAGACGTTCGAGGCGATGGTGGAACGGCACGCGAGCCGGGTCGCCCAGCTGACCGACCCCAGCACGGACGACCTGACGCTGCTCTACGCCGAGGACCTGCCGGAGCTGCCGTAGCGCACCGGCGGTCGCCTCAGCAGGAGCCGGGCCCGTCGTCCGCCGCGGGGACGGACTCCGGCCGGCCGGTGTGGCGCGGGGCGGGCACCTCCGGACGCAGCCGGGCCAGCAGACGCCGTCGTTCCTCGGCGAAGGCCGGATCGGCCTGGTAGTCGGAGTGGCCGAGGATCGGTGCCGGCAGGGGGTGCAGTGCGGTACGGCCGTAGCTGAGCGGGTCCTGGAGGGGGGCGCGGTCCACGGCGGGGCCCGAGGCGCCGGGCAGCCGCACCGGGCCGCCGATCGGGTCGGTGCGCCGGTACAGGTTGCGCCAGCAGTCGACCTCCGTGTGCAGGGAGTCGAGCGCGGCCGGCCCGAAGTGGGCGGGGAACCAGCGGCCGTACAGCCGCTCCAGCGGGGAACCGTAGGTGAGCAGGGCGACCCGCTTGCGGGCCGACGGTTCCAGCTGCCAGGCCGCCGAGGCGGCGAGGACGCTGCCCTGGGAGTGTCCCGAGATGACCAGCCGTCCGCCGGTCGCCCGGGTCCAGGACGCCATCCGCCAGGTCAGGTCGGGGACCGCGCGCTCGGCGTAGCAGGGCGGGGCGAAGGGGTGGGCGGCGCGCGGCCAGAAGGTGCCGACGTCCCACAGGATGCCGATCGTGCGCCGCGCGGAGGCGTCCTTGTAGGCGCGCCTGCCCCAGGTGACGAACAGTATGAAGCCGAGGCCGATGAGCCAGGAGCCCAGGGCCTGCGCGGTCTCGGCGGCGCCGTGCACGGCGGCGGGCGTTCCCCGTGCGGCGTCGGCAGGCGACCGGTCGGTCGTCATCGCGCCGACCAGGGCCGCGGCGCCCAGCAGCAGGGTGGCGGCGGAGGTGATCGCGACGAGGAGGGGCGCCCGGTCGGTGAGACCGGCCGTGGCGCGGGCGACCGCGATGCGCCGGGTGCGTCCCGGGTCACCGTCCTCGCCGGCGTGGCCCTCCTCCACGGCGGCCCGTTCGGCGCGGACCAGGCGCCAGGTGTGGCGGGCGAGGACGGCGCACATCAGCAGCACGACGACGAGCAGCGGCGGGATGACGGACGCCTGCCAGGTCAGCAGGACGGGCGGGCCGTCGATGGAGGCGTCGGTGCCGTCCAGCCAGTCGGACACGCGCTGGGAGACACCGCCGGACATCACGCCGCCCAGCGCGCAGGCCAGCATGGCGACGGCGGGGCCGCCGAGGCCGCGGATCGCGGCGCGGGCGTCGGGGAGGCTGCGGTGCAGCAGGTGCGCGACCACGGCGAGCACGATGACCAGCAGGCCCTGCGCCAGCGCGAGTCCGCCGAAGGCCGTGTCCCCCGGCAGCCGGCCGGCCGACGTCCACCCCGGGCGGGTCCAGCCGCCGTACAGCAGGGCGCCGGCGAGCAGGAGGAGGGCCGCGAGCGGCAGGCGCCGGACCAGGCGCTCGTCCAGGGCCCGGTCGAGGCGCCTCTCGCTGCGGCCCCGGCGGCAGACCACGGCGACCACGGCGACCGCCCCGGCGGCCAGCGCCGCCGTCAGGAGCCAACCCAGCGTGTCCAGCGGCGCGGGTCCGCCGCCTCGGTGGTCGAACCGGGCCGCCGGTACGCCGACCGCCGCGGCGACCGTCAGCAGGGCGGCTGCGGTGTGCGCGGCGCGCAGCCGGGCCACCAGGCGGCGCCCGTACCAGAAACCGGGCCTGCTCAGGGCGTTGCGGGCGGGTTCCTCCTCGGGTCCTGTGCCGCGGTCGATCGGCTGCTGGGACTCGTACGCCCGCCAGGTGCGCAGCGACAGGTACCACAGCAGGCCGGTGAGCGCGGCGGGTACCGCGGCGGCCAGGGCGAGCCTGCGGCCCGGCGCGCTCCACCAGCCGCCGTCCGACATCGTCGGCGACAGGAACCCCAGCCAGGAGTGCCGCTCGGCGCAGCGCCTCGTGCCCGCGCACTGCCAGGCGACGAGGTCCAGCGCGACCTCGCAGGCCGCGGCGACCAGCAGGACCGTCAGGGTCAGCCCGGCGAGCCGCACCAGCAGGCCGTACAGGCGGACGGTGCGCGTCCTGCCCTCGGCGGTGGGCCGCATCCAGTGGGCGAGGTTGACCACCATGAAGGGCAGGAGGAGCAGCCACAGGGCGCGGGTGCCGTTGCCGGAGGTGAGGTTGCACCAGACGTAGGCCTCGGGCACCGGCCGGCCCCGGTAGTCCTCCGGCCGGGACTCGGCGTCGGCGTCCTCGGTGCGCCGGAAGACGGCCGCGACGTCGTCGCCCGTGACGCGTACGGTCCGCGGGTCGTCCAGCATGTCCGCCGGGGTGGTGCCGCCCACTCCGTGCACCAGGAGTTCCAGGGCGGTGCCGGCTCTCCCGTCTCCCCCGTCACCGGGCCCGGGGGCGTCCGGTGTGCCCGTCCCGGCCGGTTCCTGCGCCTGTTCCACTGTCCGCACTCCCCCGTGACGCGCCGTCGGCTCTGTCCGCGCGGGCACAAGGATCTCCGTTGCGAGGACGTCGCACACCCCTCGGCACAGGATCTCCCCGAACCGTGTGACAGGCGACACCGGAACGGGACAGAAATGACATGTGCGCGGCAGACAGGCGGTGGCGCGGCCCGAGGCACGGCGTGCGAGGATGGGACGTCCGCGCACCGGAGCGGGGAGAACTCCTCGTCGGAGCCGGTGCGCCGGGCGTGGCGGACGGTTTGCGGCGAAAGGACCGAGGCGTACGTGAGTGAGAATCCGAACCTCCTCGCGGAGCAGCGGCGCGCCCTGATCCTCGACGAGGTGCGCCGCCGGGGCGGGGTCCGCGTCAACGAGCTGACCCGCAAGCTCGGCGTGTCGGACATGACGGTCCGCCGCGACCTCGACTCACTGGCCCGGCAGGGCGTGCTGGAGAAGGTGCACGGCGGTGCGGTCCCGGTGGTCGAGGCCAGCACGCACGAACCGGGGTTCGAGGCGAAGTCGGGTCTGGAGCCGACCGCCAAGGAGGACATCGCCCGGGCGGCGGCGGAGCTGGTCGCGCCGGGCGCGGCCATCGCCCTGTCGGGCGGTACGACGACGTACGCGTTGGCGCACCGGCTGGTGGACGTGCCGGATCTGACGGTGGTCACCAACTCGGTGCGGGTGGCCGACGTGTTCCACGTGGCCCAGCGCACCTCGGGGGCGAGGCAGGGCGCGGCCACGGTGGTGCTGACGGGCGGGGTGCGCACTCCCTCCGACTCCCTGGTGGGGCCGGTCGCGGACCAGGCGATCGCGACGCTCCACTTCGACGTGCTGTTCCTCGGTGTGCACGGGATATCGGTCGAGGCCGGTCTGTCGACGCCGAACCTGGCGGAGGCCGAGACCAACCGGCGCCTGGTGCAGTCCGCGCGGCGTGTCGTGGTGGTCGCCGACCACACCAAGTGGGGGGTCGTGGGGCTGAGTTCCTTCGCGGGGCTGGAGCAGGTGGACACCCTGGTGACCGACGCCGGTCTGCCGTCGGACGCCCGCGCGGAGATCTCGGAGCACCTGGGCCTGGTCGTGGCCGGAGAAGTCGTGGCCGGAGAAGTCGCGGCCGGGGAACCGGAGACGGCCGGCTGAAGCCCGCCCCCCTCGTCCTGTCCGGCCCCGCTGACACCGGGCCGGTCCGCGGCTATCGTGGCGCCATCCGCCCGGTCACCCTCGTCCGCGGCTCTGCTCAAGGGGGTTGCGTCCATGGCTCGCCGTCTGCGTCCGGTGGGACTCGGCTTCGTCGAGAAGGCACCGGTACGCCTGGTCTTCGCCAGGGAGATCTCCGCATCTCCGGATGCGGTCTTCCGGGCGCTCGCCGAGGACGTGCCGGGCTGGCCCGCGTGGTTCTCGGCGGTGACGCTGGCCCGGCCCATCGGCGAGGGAGCGGGGCGCGAGATCCGGCTCAGGGGCGGTACGCGCTTCGTGGAGACGGTGCTGACGGCCCGGCGGCCCGAGGTGTACGCCTATCGCGTGGACGTCACCAACGCGCCCGGTGCCCGGGCCGTGGTCGAGGAGTGGCGGCTGGCGCCCGCCGGGACGGGTACGCGCGTGCGGTGGACGTTCGCCGCGGACGGTACGGCTCCGTTCCGTTTCGTGCTGAACCGTGCCCGACCGGGCCTGGCGCGCGCCTTCCGGGACGCGGTCGCCTCGCTGGACCGGCGACTGACCCGCCCGTAGCCGCCGCCCTGGGCCGCGGCGCCGGAATCAGACCGGCCACTCCCCCGTGCGCAGCAGGGACTCGATCGCCGCCGTGTACGGCCCGATGTCGAGGCCCTGGCCGGCGAGCCAGGCGTCCGAGTAGTACTTGTCGAGGTACCGGTCACCCGGGTCGCACAGCAGGGTCACCACGCTGCCCCGGCGGCCCTCGGCCACCATCTCGGCGACGATCTTCAGCGCGCTCCACAGTCCGGTGCCCGTGGAACCGCCCGCCTTGCGGCCGATGGCCCGCTCCAGGGCCCGGACGGCGGCCACGCTCGCCGCGTCCGGCACCTTCATCATGCGGTCGACGGCGCCGGGCACGAAGCTCGGCTCCATCCGGGGCCGGCCGATGCCCTCGATGCGGGAGCCGCAGTCGCAGGTGACGTCCGGATCGCCGGTGGTCCAGCCCTCGAAGAAGCACGAGTTCTCGGGATCGGCGACGCAGATGCGGGTGTCGTACTGCATGTAGTGCACGTAGCGCGCGAGGGTCGCCGAGGTGCCGCCGGTACCGGCCGTGGCGACGATCCACGCGGGTTCGGGGAACCGTTCGAGCCGCAGCTGCCGGAAGATCGACTCGGCGATGTTGTTGTTGCCGCGCCAGTCCGTGGCACGTTCCGCGTAGGTGAACTGGTCCATGTAGTGGCCGCCGGTCTCCGCCGCGAGGCGGGCGGACTCCTCGTACATCCGCCGGGAGTCGTCCACGAAGTGGCACCGCCCGCCGTGGAACTCGATCAGGCGGATCTTCTCGGCGCTGGTCGTGCGCGGCATCACGGCGATGAAGGGCACGCCGATCAGGTTCGCGAAGTACGCCTCGGAGACGGCCGTCGAACCGCTGGACGCCTCGATCACCGGGCGGTCGGGCCGGATCCAGCCGTTGCACAGGCCGTAGAGGAAGAGCGAACGGGCGAGCCGGTGCTTGAGGCTGCCGGTGGGGTGGGTGGACTCGTCCTTCAGGTACAGGTCGATGCCCCACCGCTCGGGCAGCGGGAAGAGGAGCAGGTGGGTGTCGGCCGAGCGGTTGGCGTCGGCCTGGACCTTGCGCACGGCTTCTTTCAGCCAGGCTCGGTAGGCGGTATCGCTGTGGTCGACGTCGAGGGTGGCGCCGGTACGGGTGTGCTGGGGGGTGCTCACGAGGGGGCTCCTTACGCTGCGCGCCGACGGCGCGTCGCGCGGCCGACGCCTCGATCATAGGCACCTACAGCACGCTTCTCACCTGCATAAACACACCTTTGACGGCACCAAAGGCAGGCCTGGGGCAAGGCGTCCGGCCCGGTGGGGGCGCATTCGCGCGAATGCTCCGGTCGCCCTCGGAAAGGGAGGGTGCGTACTGGTGCTCGGCGCGTGGTGCGGGCAGACTGCCAGCGGGCGGGACCGGGTACCCGCCGCGGACGCACACGGGAGCACGACACGAGCCGGCCGTACCGGGGGCCCAGCGCGGTACACGGTCCGGCCGATCGAGGGGCAAGGGGGCGACGGCATGGCGGAGCCGGAGTTCAGGGCCACGGGGGTGCGGATCGGCAAGCGGCTGCGCTCACTCACCCGGGCCGGGACGGTCCGGATCAGCGGGGGCAGGGTGGAGTTGCTCACCAGCTACGGCAGTGAGATCGACAGCGCTCCGGTGCGGGCCGTGCGCGCCTCCCGGCCCTGGTTCGCCCCGGAGGACCGGGCCTTCGCCGACCTCGACGGCACGCGTTACCTGCTGACCCTCGGTGAGCGGGACCCCGCGCCGGGTGAGCCGGGTCCGCCCGCGGCTCACCGTTTCATCGAAGCGGTGCGCAGGGCGGGCGGGCATCGCGGTTGAGATGTCCGTAAGTTGCGGTGCCTCACCCCTTGCGTCACGCTGGTCTCACGTCACTCTGGGTTTACCGGCGATAACGCTGCGAACCAGCCCGCCGGCCACGACAGCAGGCGGCGGCGTGCCGCGTGCGCCCTGCTGGATCCGAACTCCGTGTTCTTCCGGACCTCTATGTCGGGGAGTCGCAGCCGTGATCAGTCACCCAAGCAGACACTGCACGGTGGAGCTCCAAGCCCTGCCGTCGCGGATCGGCCAGGTCCGCAGAATCGTATCTGCGCAATTGCGCTACTGGCATATGGACTCCCTGATCGACCGGGCCGCGCTCGGCGTGACGGAGTTGTTGACCAACGTCCATCTGCACGCCCAACCCGACAAGACGTGCACCGTGGAGATAGAGCTGCTCCTGGACCGGCTCACCGTCTCTGTGCGGGACCACGATCCGCGCCTGCCCGTGGTGGACGACGCCGAGCCGCTGGCGACGTGCGGGCGCGGGCTGTCCATGGTGGCCTCGCTGAGCGAGAGCTGGGGTGCCCGGCCGGACGGTGAGTCCGGCAAGGTGGTCTGGTTCACGCTCCCGACGGCCTCCTGCGCGCCGGTCACCGCGCCACCCGTCTCCGCCCGTCCGCCGCGGCGCCTGGTCGAGGAGGTGCCGGCCGCCGCCTTCGCGGCGGAGGTCGAGCACGCGGTCGACCTGCGCGGGCCCCAACCCGCTCCCGCCCGGTCGGCCGTTGCAGGCTGACCGGGCGGTGACCCCTCGCTGCCGCGGGCCGTGCGGTGGGCTGCCGGGTGGGCTGCTGGGCGGGTGACGCGCCGACCGCGAGCGGTTCGGTGCCGGTCGCCTCGTGCCGGTCGCCTGGTGCCTCGTACCGTGCGCCCGTGCGTCTCGTGACGGGTGCCTGGTGCGGGCTTGTGGTCAGGGTGCCGGCGGGCCGGCACGGCGGCCGGCGGCAGTACGGGTGGCTCGCGCGGAGTACTCCCGGGCCCTCCCCGGACGGGGCGGGCGCGCACGACCGGGTCCCCGGCCGGGCCGCGCGGAGCAACGCCGTAGGCTCGCAGCCATGTTGAGACTCGGTATCCCTGTCATCGGCGTCACGGACCTGCATCGCGCCGTGGAGTTCTGGACCGCGGCCCTGGACCTGATCGTGGCGGAGGAGTGGACGAGCGAGACGTGGCGGACGCTCGCTCACGCCGACGGCTCCGGGCGGGCTCTCGGTCTGATGCGCAGTGCCTCGCCGGCCGAGCCGCGACCCCGCCTCCACCTCGACCTCTTCACGGACACGGAGGAGGAACAGCGGGCACAGGTGCGGCGGCTGATCGGCCTGGGTGCGCGCGCCGTCGAGTGGGACCTGTACCCGCCGGACCCCGACTTCGTCGTCCTCGCCGATCCGGACGACAACATCTTCTGCGTCGTCGACCTCAGCCGCGCCCCCAGCGGCGGCAACCGGCCGGCGCCCTGAGCGGGCGGGCCCGCCCGCTCCCCGTGCCGGGCGCGATCCGCTAGGCCGACGCGCCCAGCGGGTCGTCGAGGACCGGCTGCCAGGCCAGTTCGGCCGCGCCGACCAGGCTGTTGTGGTCAAGGCCGCAGGGCAGGATGGGGACCCCGCCGCTCTGCCCCCACAGGCTGCGGTCGGCGACGACGGCGCGCAGGCGCTGGGGGTCGGCGTCGAGCAGTGACCGGTGGAGTCCGCCGAGGACGATGCGGTCCGGGTTCAGGATGTTCACCAGCCCGGCGAGACCGAGCCCCAGACGGTCGATGAGGGTCTCGGTGGCGGTGCGGACGGCCGGGTCGGTGTAGTGGTCGCGGATCAGCTCGTGGGACTGCTGGAGGAGGGACACCTCGGGTCCCGGCTCGCGGCCGGCCGTCGTCAGGAAGGCCAGCGGGTCGGTCTCCACGTCCAGGCAGCCCCGGCTGCCGCAGTGGCAGGGGCGGCCCTCGGGGTTGACGGTGAGGTGGCCGACCTCCAGGGCGAGACCGGAACTGCCGCTGTGCAGGCGGCCGTCGAGGACGAGCGCGCCGCCGACGCCCCGGTGGCCGGTGGCCACGCACAGCAGGTCGCGCGCGCCGCGCCCGGCACCGTGCCGGTGCTCGGCCAGCGCCGCGAGGTTGACGTCGTTCGCGGCGAACGCCGGTCCCTCGATACCGGCGGCGCGCACCTGCTCGGCGAAGATCCGCCGCACGGGCGCGCCAGCCGGCCAGGCCAGGTGCAGCGGGTTCAGGGCCAGGCCCTCCGGCTCGGCGACGGCGGACGGTACGGCGAGTCCCGCACCGACGCAGCGCCGCCCGGTCTCGCGGAGGAGTTCCGCACCCGCCTCGACGACGGAACCGAGCACCTTCGCCGGGTCGGCGTCGACGACCTCGCAGCCGGGCGCGGTGGCGACGATGCGGCCCCCGAGACCGACCAGGGCCGCGCGGAACCCGTCGGAGTGGACCTGCGCGGCGAGGGCGACCGGCCCGTCCTCGGCGACCGCGAGCCGGTGCGAGGGGCGGCCCTGCGAACCGGCCGCCGCGCCGGGCCGTGCGTCGACCCGGATCAGGCCCAGCGCCTCCAGTTCGGCGGCGACCGCGCCGGCCGTGGCGCGGGTGACGCCGAGTTCCGCGGTGAGGACGGCCCGGGTGGGGGCGCGTCCGGTGTGCACGAGCTCCAGCGCGGGTCCGAGCGCGCCGCGCCCCCGGTCCAACCGCGTCCTGGAGGTGGTCCCTTCCCCCGCCCGGGGGTCCGCCTTGCCGGTCATGGGGGCGAGTCTAGGCTTTGGAAGCCACTGACCCGCAGCGTGATGTTCAGACGCCCGGTGAGTCCCAACGCGGGCGGCGCGGTGCCCGCGTGCACCCGCGGCACCCCGTGGTACGCCTGCCGGGAGGGCCCGCCGAAGACGAACAGGTCGCCGCTGCGCAGCTCGACGTCGGTGTGGGGGCGGGTGCGGGTGTCGGGGTTGCCGAAGCGGAAGACGCAGGTGTCGCCGAGGCTCAGGGAGACCACCGGCGCGTCGGATCTCTCGTCGGCGTCGCGGTGCATGCCCATGCGGGCGTCGGCGTCGTAGAAGTTGATCAGCGCGATGTCGTAGGGCGCCTCCGCCACCGCGTCGGCGCCCAGCGCGTCGGTCACCGCCCGGCGGCCCAGCTCGCCCAGCCGGCCGGGGAAGGGCTTCACGGGCGCGCCGTCGCCGTCGACGACGGTGCGTGCGTAGCCGTACGGGTGCCAGTGCCAGCCGAGGCACACCTGCCGGGCGCTCATGGTGCCGCCGCCGGGGGTGCGGACCGTGCGGAGTCCGGCCGGAGGGCGGGCCCAGGCGCGGCAGGCCCGCAGCAACTCGCGCTGCCGCCCCACGTCCAGCCAGTCCGGCAGGTGGACGGCGCCGGGCGCGATCTCGGCAGGGGCCCTGGGGAACAGCTCGGCGTCCATTCTCCCATCCTGCCCGGCCCGGCCCCGCTCCGCCCGACCCGGCCTGAGCTGCGGCTCGGCTAGCCTGGTCGCACGATGAACGACCGCAGCGACCGTATGACGACACCGTGGGGCGAGCTCGTGCTCGCCCGTTTCCCCGAGGACCCTCGTGAGCGGCTCCGCGCCTGGGACGCCTCCGACGAGTACCTGCTCCGGCACCTCGCGGAGCGGGAGGTCCCGCTGTCCGGCACCGTCGTGGTGCTCGGCGACCGCTGGGGCGCGCTGGTGACGGCGCTGGCGGCGCACCGGCCGGTGCAGGTCACCGACTCGCATCTCACGCGGGAGGCGACCCGCGCCAACCTGGAGCGGGCCGGCGTCGAGCCGGGTTCGGTGCGCCTGCTGACCACGCAGGACCCGCCGCCGGACCGCGTCGACGTGCTGTTGGTGCGGGTGCCGAAGAGTCTGGCGCTGCTGGAGGACCAGCTGCTGCGGCTGGCGCCCGCCCTGCACGAGGGCACGGTCGTCGTCGGCACCGGGATGGTCAAGGAGATCCACACCTCGACGCTCAGGCTCTTCGAGCGGATCGTCGGACCGACCCGGACCTCGCTGGCAGAGAAGAAGGCCCGACTCGTCTTCTGCACGCCCGACCTGTCGCTGAAGCGGCCCGCCAACCCCTGGCCGCTCGCCTACCGGCTCCCCGACGACGTCGGTCCCTTCTCCGGCCTGGAGGTCGTCAACCACGCCGGTGTCTTCTGCGCCGACCGCCTCGACATCGGCACCCGCTTCTTCCTCGGGCACCTGCCGAAGGCGGGCGCGCGGCGGGTGGTGGACCTGGGCTGCGGCAACGGTGTGGTGGGAACCGCGGTGGCGCTGGCCGACCCCGGGGCCGAGGTGCTGTTCACCGACGAGTCCTTCCAGGCCGTGGCCTCGGCGCAGGCGACGTACCGGGCGAGCGGGGCCGCGGGGAAGGCCGAGTTCCGGGTCGGTGACGGTCTGGAGGGGGTGCCGGACGGCAGTGTCGACCTGGTGCTCAACAACCCGCCCTTCCACTCCCACCAGGCGACGACGGACGCCACCGCCCGGCGGATGTTCGCCGACGCGCGGCGGGTGCTGCGCCCCGGCGGTGAGCTGTGGGTGGTCGGCAACCGGCACCTGGGTTACCACGTCACCCTGCGGCGGCTGTTCGGCGGCAGCCGCCTGGTGGCGAGCGACCGGAAGTTCGTGGTGCTGAAGGCCGTCAGGAAGTAGCCGTCAGTAAGCGGTCGTCCGAATGCAGCCGTCAGTAAGCGGTCGTCCGAAGGCAACCGTCAGGAAGCGGTCGGGGCGACCACCCGGATGATCGAGGCGACCGTCCGCACCATGGCCTCCCGGCCCGCGGTGAGGTAGCCCCGCGAGTCGGCCGCGTCGGGGCGGGCGGCCAGGTACTCCCTGATCGCGCCGGTCATGGCGAGGTTGAGGGCGGTGCCGACGTTGACCTTGGCGATGCCGCCCGCGACCGCCGCCGTGAGCTCGTCGTCCGGGACCCCGGAGGAGCCGTGCAGGACGAGCGGCACCTCCAGCGCGGCGGAGAGCTCCTTGAGCAGGTCGTGGTCGAGGGCGGCGGTGCGGGTCGTCATCGCGTGCGAGCTGCCGACCGCGACGGCCAGGGCGTCCACACCGGAGTCGGCGACGAAGGCCCGCGCTTCGGCGGGCCGGGTGCGGGCCCCGGGCGCGTGGGCGTCGAGCGGCGGCGCGGCGGCCCTCCCCGGCCCGGTCTTGCCGCCGACCTCTCCCAACTCGGCCTCGATCCACAGCCCCTGGGCGTGCGCCCAGTCGGCGGCGGCCCGGGTCGCCGCGAGGTTCTCCGCGTACGGCAGCCCGGAGGCGTCGTACATCACGGAGCTGAACCCGGCGTCCGGGGCCTGCCGCAGCAGGCTGTCGCTCTGGACGTGATCGAGGTGCAGCGCGACGGGAACGGCGGCGGCCTCGGCGGCGGCGACGGCCGCGCGGGCCAGCGGCAGCAGACGGCCGTAGCGGTACTTCACGGCGTTCTCGCTGACCTGGAGGACGACGGGGCTGTGCACGGACTCGGCGCCGGCCACGACGGCCTCGACGTGCTCCAGGGTGATGACGTTGAAGGCGGTGACGGCGGAGCGCGCGGCGGCGGCGCGGCCGACCAGGTCACCGGTGGTGGCGAGGGGCACGGTCTCTCCCTTCCCGGGCGGGGGAACGCGGGTGTCGGGGCGGGTGTCAGGGGGCGAGGATCACCGAGCGGGTGAGGTGCCGCGGCCGGTCCGGGTCGAGGCCCCGGGCGGCGGCGACGGCCACGGCGAGCCGCTGCGCGCGGACCAGTTCGGCGAGCGGGTCGAGATCTCCGGGCACCCACAGCGCGCCGGTGTCCCGGACCTGACCGGCCAGGCCCTCGGGTGCCTCGCCGAGCATCCAGGTCGCCGTGCCGGCGGTACTGATGCTGATGGGACCGTGTCGGTACTCCATCGCCGGGTATGCCTCGGTCCAGGACAGGGAGGCCTCACGCATCTTCAGACCGGCCTCGTTGGCCAGTCCGACGGTCCAGCCGCGGCCGAGGAAGGTGAACTGGGTGCACTCGACGAGCCCTTCGGGCAGCTCGGCCGCGAGGGCGGTGCGGGCGTCGCCGACGACCGCGTCGGTGTGCAGCCCCAGATGGGCGCGGAGCAGGGTGAGGGCGGTGGTCGCGAACCGGGTCTGCACGACCGAGCGTTCGTCCGCGAAGTCGAGCACCACCACGTCGTCGGCGGTGGTCATGACGGGCGTGTCCGGGTCGGCGGTGAGCGCGACGGTGCGGGTGCGGCCCCGGAGCGCGGCGAGCAGCTCCAGCACCTCGGTGGTGGTGCCGGAGCGGGTCAGGGCCACGACGCGGTCGTACGCGCGCCCCCGCGGGAACTCGGAGGCGGCGAAGGCGTCCGTCTCGCCCAGTCCCGCCTCCTCGCGCAGTGCCGCGACCGACTGCGCCATGAAGTACGAGGTGCCGCAGCCGACGACGGCCACCCGCTCCCCCGCCGCGGGGAGCGCCGCCGTGTGCCGGGCCGCCTGTTCGGCGGCGCGTGCCCAGCACTCGGGCTGGCTGTTGAGCTCGTCCTCGACATACGTCATGCCGCACACTCCCCGGTCCCTGGCCCCACGCTCAGCAGGCTGATTGTTCCTGCAAGATATAGCGGCCTTTCAAGCACAATCAAGCAATTCGAGGAAAGAGTGCGGTGCGCTAGGGTCGCGGGAGATCGAGGAACGGAGGCGCGGATGTCGCGCGACGCCCGCTGGAAGGCGCTGCTGGAGCTGCTCGTCGAGCGCGGCCGGCTGGACGTCGAGGAGGCGGCGACCGAGCTGGAGGTCTCGGCCGCGACCATCCGCCGCGACTTCGACCGGCTGGCCGAGCAGCAGATGCTGGTGCGCACGCGCGGGGGCGCGGTGGTGCACGGGGTGTCGTACGAACTGCCGTTGCGCTACAAGACCGCCCGGCGGGTCTCGGAGAAGCAGCGCGTCGCGCAGGCGGTCGCCGCCTTGGTGGCACCCGGCGAGGCCGTGGGGCTCACCGGGGGCACGACCACCACCGAGGTGGCGCGCGCTCTGGCCGTGCGCACCGATCTGGCCTCCGGTACGCCCGCGTTGACGGTGGTCACCAACGCGCTCAACATCGCCAACGAGCTGGCCGTCCGCCCCCAGTTCAAGATCGTGGTGACCGGCGGGGTGGCCCGGGCGCAGTCGTACGAGTTGATCGGGCCGCTCGCGGACGGGGTGTTGGGGCAGATCACGGTCGACGTGGCGGTCCTGGGCGTGGTCGCCTTCGACGTGGCGCACGGTGCCGCCGCCCACGACGAGGCGGAGGCCGCGATCAACCGGCTGCTGTGCGAGCGCGCCGAGCGCGTGGTGGTGGCCGCCGACTCCAGCAAGCTGGGCCGGCGGGCCTTCGCCCGGATCTGCGCGGCCGAGTCGGTGGACACCCTGGTCACGGACGGCGCGGCCGACCCGGGCCTGGTGCGGGGCTTCGAGGAGGCGGGGGTCCGGGTCGTACTGGCCTAGGGGTGCGGGGCGGGCCCGCTCGGGCCCGCGATCGTGACGGTCCGGAGGCGGGTGTCAGTGCCCGTGCCCCTCGGAGTGCTCCGTCTCGGCGGCCGGGGCGGAGGGCCGGGTGCCCGGCGCCGTGCCGGCCCGCACGGTGAAGGCCGCGGTGTGGACCGTGCCCTGGTGCCGGAAGTCCAGGAAGAGGCGGTAGGTGCCGGGGCTGGGCGCGGTGGCCGTGAAGGAGACCTCCGGGCCGGACTTCGTGGCGCCGTCGCCGGGTTCCCCGTTCGGGTGGACGTGGAGGTAGGCGAGGTCGCCGGAGCGCAGGGCGACCAGGTGGCCGTAGGCGCCGAGGTAGGGCTGCAGGTCGGTGACGGGCTCGCCGCGGCGGGAGACCCTCAGCTTCAGTTCGCTCGCCCTGCCGGGGCGCAGGGCGCCGTCGAGCCTGACCTGGTAGTCGCCGGTCCGGACCGTGCCGTTCGGGGCCGGCAGGGGCGCGGGGTCGTACGGGCCGGAGGCGGCGAGGTCGGCGCCGAGGGTGAGGTTCCCGGCGCCCTTCCGCGCGGGGGTGAAGTCGGCGAAGACCCGGTAGCCGCCCGCGCGGGGCAGGTCGACGGGGGTGCTCCAGGTGCCGTCGGCGGCTCGGGTGGGGTGCAGGTGGCGGTAGGTGACCAGGTCGCGTGAGGCGAGGACGAGGTGCAGCTCCTTGTCGTGCTCGCGCTGGTACGCGGTGACGGCCTTGCCGCTGCCGTCCCGGACGGTGAAGCGCAGTTCGGTGCGCTGACCGGCGGTGACCCGGGCGGTGGCGAGGTCGAGGGTGTAGCCGTTCTCCGAGATCTGGAGCCCGCCGGGCGGGGCGCTCTCCCGATCCTCGTGATCGCCGCCCTCCTTCCGTTCCTGCTGTTCCGTCGAGGGCCGGCCGTGTGTCTCGTGGGGTGCGGGCGCCTTGTCGGCGACGACCGGGTCCACTCCCCTGCCTACGCCGTAGGCGGTGCCGAAGGTGGCGGCCAGTGCGGCGGCGAACGCGGTGATCCTGAGTCCGGTGTGCATGGCGGTCGGTCCCCTCTCATACCGGGCCTGGCGCTCCTCCGAGGCCCCTTCATGCACTTCACCATACCCCTGGGGGGTAGGGAGTCAAGCGGTCCGGGAGACTTGCCTGCCTTACCCCCTGGGGGTATACATGGTGGAGCCGCCGGGATACCCCCGGGGCGTACCCGTACCCCCTCATGGAGGAAGCCATGACCTCGTCCGTCACCACCCCGGGCACCCCGGCCACCCCGGCCGTCAGCGTCACCTACGCCGTCGCCGGCATGAGCTGCGGACACTGCGAGGCGACGCTCACCCGGGTGATCGGCGAGCTGGACGGCGTCACCGGCGTCGAGGTCCGGCGCGCCGCCGGCCGCGTCACCGTGACCGGCACGGCCGAGCCGGACGACGTCGCGCTCGCCGAGGTCGTCGACGACGCCGGTTACGAACTGACCGGCCGCGCCTGAGCGGCCCGCCCTCCCCCACCGCACCGCCGGGACCCGCGCACCGGGTCGCGGCCGACGCCCCCGCACCAGGAGCTGCCATGACGACCAGTACGACCAGCGCACCGGCCGAGGTGGAACTCGCCATCGGCGGCATGACCTGCGCCTCGTGCGCGGCCCGGATCGAGAAGAAGCTCAACCGGATGGACGGGGTCACCGCCACCGTCAACTACGCGACCGAGAAGGCCAGGGTCAGCTACGGCGCCGACGTGTCCGTCCCCGAGCTGATCGCCACGGTCGAGGCGACCGGTTACACGGCCCGTGAACCGGAGCCGCCGCGCACCGCGTCCGAGTCCGGCACGGAGCCCGCCGAGACCGCCGACGAGCTGCGGCCGCTGCGGGAGCGGCTGATCACCGCCGTGGTGCTGGCCGTCCCGGTCATCGCGATGGCGATGGTGCCGGCGTTGCAGTTCGAGTACTGGCAGTGGCTGTCGCTGACCCTGGCGGCGCCCGTGGTGACCTACGCCGCCTGGCCCTTCCACCAGGCCGCCGTCACCAACGCCCGGCACGGCGCGGCGACCATGGACACGCTGATCTCCATCGGCACGTCGGCGGCGTTCCTGTGGTCGCTGTGGGCCCTGTTCCTCGGCACCGCCGGCACCCCGGGCATGACCCACCCCTTCGAGCTGACCATCGCCCGCACCGACGGCGCCGGGAACATCTACCTGGAGGCCGCCGCCGGGGTCACCGCCTTCATCCTGGCCGGCCGGTACTTCGAGGCCCGCTCCAAGCGCAAGGCGGGGGCCGCGCTGAGGGCGCTGCTGGAGCTGGGCGCCAAGGACGTCACGGTCCTGCGCGACGGCCGCGAGGAGCAGATCCCGGTCGCCGGGCTGAAGGTCGGGGACCGCTTCCTGGTCCGTCCCGGCGAGAAGATCGCGACGGACGGAACGGTCGCCGAGGGCACCTCGGCCATCGACGCGTCCCTGCTCACCGGTGAGTCGGTGCCGGTCGAGGCCGGCGTCGGTGACGCGGTCACCGGTGCGACCGTGAACGCGGGCGGTCGGCTGGTGGTCGAGGCGACGCGGGTCGGCGCCGACACCCAGCTGGCGCGGATGGCGAAGCTGGTGGAGGACGCGCAGAACGGCAAGGCCGCCGCCCAGCGGCTCGCCGACCGCGTCTCCGGTGTCTTCGTGCCCGTCGTCATCGCCCTCGCGCTGGCCACCCTCGGTTTCTGGATCGGCAACGGCTCCGGACCGACGGCCGCCTTCACCGCCGCCGTGGCGGTCCTGATCATCGCCTGCCCCTGCGCCCTCGGTCTGGCCACCCCGACCGCGCTGATGGTCGGCACCGGACGCGGTGCCCAGCTCGGCATCCTCATCAAGGGTCCCGAGGTGCTGGAGTCCACCCGCCGGGTCGACACCGTCGTCCTCGACAAGACCGGCACCGTCACCACCGGCCGCATGACCCTGCTCGCCGTGCACACCGCGGACGACGCGCGGGAGGACGACGTGCTGCGCCTGGCCGGAGCGTTGGAGCACGCCTCCGAGCACCCGGTCGCCCGGGCCGTCGCCCACGCGGCACGGGAGCGGGTGGGCGCGCTGCCCGCCCCCGAGGACTTCGCCAACGTCCCGGGGCTCGGTGTGCAGGGCGTGGTCGACGGCCACGCCGTTCTCGTGGGGCGCGAACAGTTGCTCGCGGAGTGGGCCATGGAGCTTCCGGCGGAGCTCGCACGGGCCAAGGCCGAGGCGGAGAGCGCCGGCCGGACCGCGATCGCGGTCGCCTGGGACGGCGAGGTACGGGCGGTGCTGGAGGTCGCCGACGCGGTGAAGGAGACCAGTTCCGAGGCGATCGCCGGGCTGCGTGCCCTCGGTCTGACGCCGGTGCTGCTGACCGGCGACAACCGTGCCGTGGCGCACTCCGTCGCCCGCGAGGTCGGCATCGACGCGGACCACGTGATCGCCGAGGTCATGCCGCAGGACAAGGTCGACGTCGTCAAGCGGCTGCAGGGCGATGGCCGTTCGGTGGCCATGGTCGGCGACGGGGTCAACGACGCCGCCGCCCTCGCCCAGGCCGACCTGGGACTGGCCATGGGCACCGGCACCGACGCCGCCATCGAGGCCGGTGACCTCACCCTCGTCCGGGGCGACCTGCGGGCCGCCGCCGACGCCATCCGGCTCGCCCGCAGGACCCTCGGCACCATCAGGTCCAACCTGTTCTGGGCGTTCGCCTACAACATCGCCGCCCTGCCGCTCGCCGCGGCCGGTCTCCTCAACCCGATGATCGCCGGCGCGGCGATGGCGTTCTCCTCGGTCTTCGTCGTGGGCAACAGCCTGCGCCTGCGGAGCTTCAAGGCCGCGAACTGACCCGTCTCGCAACCGCTCCGGGCGAGCGGGGTGAGCCATGCCGAGCCGACCGAGGTTTCGGAATCCGCCCGACCGCACCCATCTGCCCAGCCTCCCCGCCACCGGCCGACCCTCACCGGTCGGCCGGTCGCCCCGCCGGCCGTCCCCCGGACGGACCCACCGACGCGCCCCGCGCCCGAGGACCGGCCAGGCTGGTGCGCCGACGTACCCACCGCCCTGTCGGGCGTGCCGCGCACCCCCTCGCCCCGCGGAGCAGGACCCATGAGCGAACCGACCGCCGCAGACGGCGACACGAGCGGTGCACCCGGGCCGGCCCTGGCCGCGGGCGCCGTCCTGGGCGTCGCCGGCGCGGCCGCCGCGCTCGCGGTGGCGGCCGCCGCCGAGGTGCCGGGCCTGCGGCCGCTCCGCTCGGCGGCGCCGGCCCGGTCCTCACCCGGACTCCGTGTGACGGGTCGTGTGACGGCGCGTCAGCCGAAGGCCTTCACGGCCTGGTAGTACGTCCATGCCGTGCTGTTGCACGCGGTCTTGGTGGCACCGCCGTACCCGGCGCAGACCCGCTTCAGATCCTCGTAGAAGGCGTTGTCGAGACGGGACTTGTTGGCGCTGAAGGTGCCCGCGGCCTTGTAGTTGCGGTATCCGAAGTCGTGCCGCGCACAGGAGGTGCTGAAGGGGAAGCCGAACGGGTTGTCCGGCGAGGAGGAGCAGTAGTCGGTCGTCCAGTCGAAGCCGTAGGCGGCCCAGGCGGACTGGTTCGCCCGCGCGGCGGTCCAGGTGTTGTAGCTCGACGCGCTGGTCTGGGTCCAGCTCGCGAGGACCTGCGATTTGTCGGCGGGAGCGGCTTCGGCGGTCGCGGCGGTGGCGAAGACGGTGGTCACTGCCATGGCCGAGGCGGCGAGTCCGGTGGCGAGTCTGCGGTGCATCCCACACCTCCATGAGGCTGCGACCCGCCCCTCGGGCCGCAGGTTCATGTCAAGATGATGCGCACTTCACCCACCCCTTCACACCTCCGCCACCCTAATGAACCGTTAACTCTGAAACGTCCGACGGGATGGGGACGTGAACGTTCACCGACGAGCGGCCGCGCCGGGCGCGGACGGCGTGCGAACGAGGGCGTCCGCTCACCACGGCAGTCCTTCCAGGTGCGCCCCGACCCGGTCCCGGTCCCAGGCGCCGTCGGCGACCACGATGCGGTACCGGTAGGCGAAGGACGCGCCCGCCGGCAGCTCGAACTCCTCGAAGAAGGCCCAGGAGAACGCCACGGACGGGATCGGCTCGGCGCGCACGAACCAGTGCGAGGGGTGGATCGCCCGTTTCTCGTCGAGGTTCTCGGGCGCGTGCGCGAAGACGACGGTGGAGTGCGCGTCGACCTCGTCGTGCTCGGCGGTGAAGGCGAGCCAGGCGCCCCGGGTCCCCATCAACTCGGCGGCGCCCGCTTCGCCGCCGGGGGCGAAGGCGGTGCCGCCGGTGAAGTCGCGGGGACCGCGCCACTGGAGTCCGGTGTAGCCGGCCAGCTCGCGGCCCGCCGTGGTCGGGGAGCCGAACATCAGCGGTTCGGCACGGATGTTGGTGAGGCGCAGCGACCAGTCGAGGGCCCAGGCACCGGCCGCCGTGTCGACCGAGTGGAGGGTCAGACCCCGCTCCTCGCGGGCCCACTCGGCGCCGCCGTTCTCGATCCAGGTCAGGTGCTCGGTGAGGGCGAACCGGTCGTCCTCGACGACGAGACCGGGGAAGCCGTCGTGGCGCATCGAGCCGATCCGCCCGGGCAGCGGCCGGTAACCCTCGCCGTGGACGTAGGAGTTGCCGCCCCAGAAGTTCTGCCCGGAGAGGTGACTGGCCGTCATCTGCAGGCCCTTGTGCCAGCGGTGGTCGCTGGGGCGGTATCCGGTCACCGTCCGCCCGGCGAGGGTGCGCACCGGGTGGGCGTAGGGCTTGCGGGACTCGAAGGCCTCCGGGTCGGGGCGGTAGACGTAGCGGAGGATCTCGGTGCCGTTCGCCGCGGTGACCGCGACGTGGTCGCCGTGGACGTGGGTGACGCTCAAGGTGCTCATGCGCGCTCCTCGGGGGCCCAGCCGGGGTGGCTTCCGTGCATGGCCGTATGGAAGGGATCGCCGGGGGCGATCTCGCCCGCGAGCACCGGGCGCCCGGTGAACGCCGCCTTGTACAGGGCCGCGGCGAACTCCAGCGTGGCGCGGGCGTCGGGGCCGCTGCCGGGCGGTCTCGCTCCCGCGTCCCGGGCGTCGAGCACGGCACCGAGCTGCCCGGTGTGCGAACTGGGCACGTCCGCCGGCGGGGTGCGCCAGGCGGCGGCGCGTTCGGGGGCTACGTGCCGGGCGGGGGTGTAGGTCCAGTCGTCGTTGCGGTGGCCGTACAGGTGGGTCAGCTCGACCGTCGCGTCGGCGCAGTCGATGCGGACGCGACTCACCTCGTCGGGCGAGAGCACGCTGTTGACGACGGTCGCCAGGGCGCCGTTCGCGAAGCGCACCAACGCCGTGGACACGTCCTCGCTCTCGGTGTCGTGGACCAGGCGCGCGGCCATCGCCCGCACCTCCGCCCAGGGGCCGAGCAGGTGCAGCAGCAGGTCGTACTGGTGGATGCCGTGGCCCATCGTCGGACCGCCGCCCTCACCGGCCCAGCGTCCACGCCACGGCGCGGCGTAGTAGGCGGCGTCGCGGTGCCAGGTCGTCTGGCAGTGCGCGACCAGCGGCGCGCCCAGTTCACCGCGCGCGATCAGGTCACGGGCGTGCGCGGCGCCGGAGCCGTACCGGTGCTGGAAGACGACGGAGGCGTACGCGCCGGACGCCTCCTCGGCCGCCGCGATGTCGTCGTACTCGGCGAGCGAGAGGCACAGCGGCTTCTCGCACAGCACCCAGGCGCCCGCCTTCAGGGCGGCCACCGTCTGCTCCCGGTGCAGGGACGGCGGTGTGCCGACGAGGACGAGGTCGGGGCGTACGGCGTCCAGCATGGCGCCCATCGAGGTGTACCCGGCGACGTCCCCGCCGGCCTGGGCCCGGAAGGCGTCGAGCCGGGCCCCATCCACGTCCACGGCGGCCACCAGTTCCACGCGGTCGGCATGGGCGCGGAGGGCGGGCAGGTGGCCGCCGGTGACGACGGCACCGGTGCCGACCACGGCGACACGGTGGCGGGCGGGACGTGGGGGCATGCGGTCCTCCTCGGACATCGGACACCGGCGCGGGACAGGCACACCTGCCGGCCAGAAAGCGCTTTCTCCCTGCCAGACCCTAGGTGGAAGGCGAGCGGCTGGACAACCCCCGGGGGAATTGCTCGACGGTGCCGAACTCCTGGCCGACGCGCCCTTCCGGTACCGCCGCGACCCGCTCCGTCGGCCGGTGGTCCGCGGCCCGGCCCCTTCCTGAGCTCCCTCCACCGCGTCGCCGGGGGCAGCCGTCACGCTCCGTGCACCCCCGGGCGAGGGCGCTCTTGATGCCCTTTCACCGCGGCTGTGGAAACGTCCGGGGCATGCCCCACATGTCCCACGGCGCCCACGCCCAGCCTCCGACGCGCGGGCAGCGGTGGTCCACCTTCCGGCGGTCCCCGTTCTGGCCGGCCACCGTGCTGGTGCTCATCCTCGCCGCCGCGGCGGGTCTCTTCGCGGGTTCGTACACGTACTCGATGGCGGATCCGACGCCGCGCTCGATCCCCACGGCCGTGGTCGGCTCCTACGAGGAGGCCCGGGGGCGGGCCTTCCTGGACGGTCTGGAGAAGGCGCTCAACGCCTCGGTCAAGGTGCACGCCTACGACAGCACGGCCGAGGCCCGGGAGGCGATCCAGGACCAGGAGGTCTTCGGGCTCTTCGAGTTCCGCGGCGACGGACTGACCGCAGTGCTGGACCTGTCCAGCGCCTCGGGTGCCTCGGTCGCCGAGGTGCTCGCCGAGACCGCGCCGGCCGTGGGGCGGCAGACGGGCGTGCGGGTCACCGTCCGGGAGGTCAACCCCTTGCAGGAGGGCGACCCGCGCGGACTGGCGATCTTCTACATCTCCCTGGCCGCCGTGATCATCGGCTTCGTCGGGGCCATCCAGCTCAGCGTGCACGCGCGCTCGCTGACCCCCTTCGAACGCATCCTCTTCACGGTGGCCTACGCGCTGCTCGGCGGGTTCGCCATCGCCGCGACGGTGGACTGGCTGCTGGACGCGCTCGACCTGCCGTTCGCCGAGTCGTGGCTGATCCTCGCGCTCACCCTGTTCGCGTCCGGCATGGTCTTCACCATGTTCAACACCCTCTTCGGGCGCTGGGCGATGCTGCCGACCTGGGGCCTGATGGTGCTCCTCGGCAACCCGTCGTCCGGCGGCGCGGTGTCCTGGCCGCTGCTGCCGTCCCCGCTCGGGACGATCGGCCAGTGGCTGCCGCCCGGTGCCTCGGTCAACGCGCAGCACACGGCGGTGTACTTCCAGGGCCACCAGCACGCCTTCCCCTTCCTCGTACTGGGCGGATGGGCGTTGCTGTCCTGCGCGGTCTTCTGGACCTGGCGGCACCGCCATCCCGGCGGCAGGGACAAGGAGTCACCGGAGCCGACGCCGGAGGCCACCGCCTCCTGAAGGCCGTCGGGGTGCGGGGCTGCCCACGCTCGGAGACCGCCGACCGGGGTCCGTGCCACGGTCCGGGGAGGCCGGGCGTGGCCGCCGCCCTTTCGCGGTGCCGGGCCGACGACGCCCCGCCCGCCCCTGTCGCCGACCCGACGGGGGCTGCGATCATGTGCCCGGAGTCGCGGGTACGGCCCGCGGCCCCGCCGCACGACGTACCCGCCGCCCCGGCCGAAGGACCGCACCGCCCGCCCCGCCTCCCCCACCCGCCCGGCCCCCGTGTCCCTGGAGTTGAGCCATGGCCCTCGACGTCGCCGCGATCCGCGCGCACGTGCCCGCCCTGAAGTCCGGTACCGCGCGGTTCGACGCGCCGGGCGGCACGCAGACGCCGCAGCCGGTGATCGACGCGATCGCGGCGGCGCTGACCCTCCCGCTCGCCAACCGGGGCCGGAACACCGAGGGCGAACGCAACGCGGACCGGATCGTCACCGAGGCACGCGCCGCCCTGGCCGACCTCCTGGGCACTACGCCGGGCACGGTGGTCTTCGGGCGCAGCGCCACCCAGCTCGTCTACGACCTGTCCCGGGCGCTGGCCAAGGACTGGGCGCCGGGCGACGAGGTGGTGGTCACCCGGCTCGACCACGACTCCAACATCCGGCCCTGGGTGCAGGCGGCGGAGGCGGCCGGGGCGACCGTGCGGTGGGCGGACTTCGACCCGGCCACGGGCGAGCTGCGGCCCGAGCACGTCGAGGCGGTGCTCGGGCCGCGCACCAGGCTGGTCGCGGTCACCGCCGCGTCCAACCTGATCGGGACCATCCCCGACCTGCCGGCCCTCTCCTCCCTCGCGCACGCGGCCGGAGCGCTCTTCCACGTCGACGCGGTGCACTACGCCTCGCACGCCGTGGTGGACCTGGCGGCGATCGGCGCGGACACCCTGGTCTGCTCGCCGTACAAGTTCCTCGGGCCGCACCTGGGCGTGCTCACCGGCCGGGCGGAGCTGCTGGAGTCGCTGCGGCCGGACAAACTGCTGCCGTCCGCCGACACCGTGCCCGAACGGTTCGAGCTGGGCACGCTGCCCTACGAGTCGCTGGCCGGGGCGCGGGCCGCGGTGGACTTCCTCGCGGAACTCGACCCGCGGGCCCGGGGCTCCCGCCGGGACCGCCTGGTGGCCTCCTTCGCGGCGCTGGAGTCCCACGAGGACGCGCTGCGCGAACGGATCGAGCGAGGACTGGCGGACCTCGGCGGGATCACCGTGTTCTCGCGCGCGGCCCGGCGCACGCCGACCCTGCTGTTCACCGTGGCGGGGCTGCGCCCGGCCGACGTGTACCGGCAGCTCGCCGAGGCGGCGGTCGACGCGCCCGCCGGTTCCTTCTACGCGGTGGAGGCGGCACGCCGGCTGGGTCTCGGTGACGCGGGCGGCGTACGGGTCGGGCTCGCGCCGTACACCAGCGCGGAGGACGTGGACCGGCTCCTGACGGCGCTGGGCGCCCTGCGGCGCTGAGCTGCGCGTGCGGCGGAGCGACACGCCGTCCGCGTGCCGCTGCGCCGCCCGGCCTCACACCAGCGGCACCGCGACCTCCCCGCTGCCCCGCTCACTCGCCCCGCCCGCGACCCGCACGGTGAAGGGCCGGTCGGTGCCGTTCGCGGTGACCCGCAGGGCGTCGCCGTCCCGCCGGACCCGGAAGGTCGCGGCCGGTGTGCCCAGCAGGTCGGGCACGGTGACCTCGGCGACGTAGCCGGGCGAGGCGGGCGGGTGGACCAGCAGCGTCGGCTCGTCCAGCCAGTCCCCGTCGGGGCGCCGGTCGTCGGAGGCCAGGGGCAGGACGGCACCCTCGCGGACGTACAGCGGCAGGCTGTCGTAGCCGTGGCGCTCGGTGCGCCAGGCCGGGCCGGTGACGCGCTCGCCGGACAGCAGGTGCGTCCAGGTCCCTTCGGGGAGGTAGACCTCGACCTCTCCGTCCTCGGTGAAGACCGGGGCGACCAGGAGGTCGGGGCCGAGCATGTACTGGCGGTCCAGCGTCCGGCAGCCCGGGTCGTGCGGGTACTCCAGGACCATCGGCCGCATCATCGGCACGCCGGTGCGGTGGGCCTCGGCGGCGACGCCGTAGAGGTAGGGCATCAGGCGGTGCTTGAGGAGGGTGAAGCGGCGGGCGACGTCGACCGCCTCCTCGCCGAACTCCCACGGCACCCGGTACGACGAGGAGCCGTGCAGCCGGCTGTGCGAGGAGAGCAGACCGAAGGCGAGCCAGCGTTTGAAGACCGCCGGGTCGGGCGTCCCCTCGAAGCCGCCGATGTCGTGGCTCCAGAAGCCGAAGCCGCTCAGCGACAGGGACAGACCGCCCCGGAGCGACTCGGACATCGCCTCGAACGACGACCAGCAGTCGCCGCCCCAGTGGACCGGGTACTGCTGGCCGCCCGCGGTCGCGGAACGGGCGAAGAGGACGGCCTCGCCCTGTCCGCGCTCCTTCTCCAGCAGTTCGAAGACGGTGCGGTTGAAGAGGTGGGTGTAGTAGTTGTGCATCCGCTCGGGGTCGGAGCCGTCGTGCCAGACGACGTCGGTCGGGATCCGCTCGCCGAAGTCGGTCTTGAAGCAGTCCACGCCCTGGTCGAGCAGCGGCTTGAGCTTCCCGGAGAACCAGTCGCGGGCCGCGGGGCTGGTGAAGTCGACCAGGCCCATCCCGGCCTGCCACAGGTCCCACTGCCAGACGTCGCCGTCCGGCCGGCGCACCAGGTGTCCGAGGGCGGCGGCCTCCTCGAAGAGGGGGGACTTCTGGGCGATGTAGGGGTTGATCCAGACGCTGACCTTCAGGCCCTTGGCCTTGAGCCGGGCGAGCATGCCGTCCGGGTCCGGGAAGACGTCCGGGTCCCACCGGAAGTCGCACCACTGGTACTCGCGCATCCAGAAGCAGTCGAAGTGGAAGACGGTCAGCGGGATGCCCCGCTCGGCCATGCCGTCGACGAACTTCGTCACCGTCTCCTCGTCGTAGGAGGTGGTGAAGGACGTGGTGAGCCAGAGGCCGAAGGACCAGGCGGGCGGCAGGGCGGGACGGCCGGTGAGGGCGGTGTAGCGGGCGAGGACGTCCTTCGGCGTGGGGCCGGCGACGACGTAGTACTCCAGCGTCTGGTCCTCGACGCTGAACTGCACCTGGCCGACGGACTCGGAGCCGATCTCGAAGGAGACGGCACCGGGGTGGTTGACGAAGACGCCGTAGCCCCGGGAGGAGAGGTAGAACGGGATGTTCTTGTAGGCCTGCTCGCTGCTGGTGCCGCCGTCGGCCTGCCAGATGTCGACGACCTGGCCGTTCTTCACGAACGGGGTGAAGCGCTCGCCGAGGCCGTAGACCTGCTCGCCGACGCCGAGGGCGAGCCGGCTCAGCATGTGGTGGGCGCCGTCGCCGGTGGTGGCGAACGCGGTGCCCTTGGCGTTCGCACGGGTCAGTTCGCGGCCGTCCGCGTCGTGGAAGACGAGGCCGAAGGGGCCCTCGCGGTCCAGGCGGAGGGTGAGCGGGCCGCTGGTCAGCTCGGTGACCGTGCCGTCCTCGCGCACCGTCCCGGCACCGTCCGCCGCGCCCGCGAGGGCGAAGTCGGGGCCCGGACGGCGCTTGCCGGCGTGGTGGGTGACGCGGACGCCGATGACGCCCTCGGCGGGAGAGAAACACTCGACCGTGAGGAGCGGCGCGTTGAGCGTGTCCCCCCTCCGCGTCACCTTCTTCACGGCGGCATGGGCGGTGAAGCGCTTCGATTCGGGGCGCACATCGCGTACCTCGGTCGCGTACGAGAGATGCACGCCCTCACGGATGAGCCAGAAGCCGTCGGTGAACTTCATGATCTTCCTCGGGTGGGGCGGGAGCTGTCGGATGGGGAGCACGGGGGCCGTCTCACAGCATTTTGATCGTACACAAAACAAAACCGGCAGCCGAGCCCTCTGCACCGACTTCACCGTTCTGATCAGGCAGGATCACCGACAAGAACAGGTCCCTCACCCCACGGAGCGGAGAGACCGGGGCCACTTTCCTCTAGCGCGACAGCAGGTCCTTGACGTATTAGTCATCCCATCAAACAAAACGGTCCGGCAGGGAAGCCGGACGGTACGACAGCAAGGGCCGCACCATGTCGAAGCGCTTCACTTCGCTCGCCTTGACAGCACACCCTCCTGCCGCCAGGCACCGCGGGCGAGGACCCTCACGCCGCGTCGTCGCCCCGTTCGCCGCCGTCTCCGTGCTGGTCGCCGGGGTGGCGCTCACCGGCTGCGGACAGCAGCGCGACGCCGATGTGTACACCGTGCTGAACTCCTCGACCGACGAGTCCTACCACCGCTGGGACGCGGAGGCGATGGCCCGGTGCGGGGAGCGGCTGGGCGTCACCATCGAGCAGCAGAGCGTGCCGGCCGCCCAGGTGATGACCAAGGCACTGCGGATGGCGTCGTCCAAGTCGCTCCCCGACGTCGTGCAGTTCGACGCCTCCGAGATGCCGACCTTCGCCGACGCGGGCGGGCTGGTCGACCTGAGGTCCCTGGGGCTGAGCACCGACGACATCCCCGAGGGCATCGTCGACTTCGGCTCGTACGAGGGCACGTACTACGGCGCGGCCCGGTCGGTGAACACCCTGGCGCTGTTCTACAACAAGGACGTCCTCGACGAGGCGGGTGTGGAGGTCCCCGCCACCTGGGCCGAGCTGCGCGAGACCGCGAAGCAGCTCACCCGGGGCAAGCAGTACGGCCTGGCGCTGAGCGCGGGCGGCGCGGAGGACGGGGTCTTCCAGTTCACGCCGTTCATGTGGTCCAACGGCGGTGACGAGACCGACCTCGACAGTCCGCAGGTGGTCGAGGCCCTCGACTACTGGAAGGACCTGCTCAAGGACCGTTCGCTGTCGAAGTCGACGGTCAACTGGACGCAGGCGGACGTCAACGACCAGTTCATGGCCGGCAACGCGGCGATGATGATCAACGGGCCGTGGCAGGTGGAGACCCTCAACGCCCAGAAGTCGCTGCACTGGGGCATCGCCCCCATCCCCGTGCCCGAGGCCGGCGAGGACTCGGTGGGCCCGCTGGGCGGCGCCGTGCTCACCGTCCCGAACACCGGTGACGAGGCGCGCGAGAAGACCGCCGGGAAGATCGTCGCCTGTCTGTCCAGCGAGAAGGAGCAGCTGACCTACGCGCTCAACAGCTGGATGGTCCCGGCCAACGCCGAGGCCGCCGAGGTCTGGCGCGAGCGGGTGCCGGAACTGGACTCCCTCGCCGACCAGGTGGCCGTCGCCCGCTCCCGGACGGCGCAGCTCGGCGCCGGCTGGTCGAGCGTCTCGCTCGCCCTGCAGAGCGCCTTCCAGTCCGCCCTGACCGGCCAGTCCAGTGAGACCGCCCTGAAGCGCGCCCAGCAGCGGGCCACGAGCGGGAACTGAGGTACGCGCCCCATGACCACGTCCACCGTCACCGCACAGACGCCCGCGAAGGCGTCCGCGCCGGCCGCCGCGCCGGACCCCGCCCGCGCCGCCCGCCGGCGCCGGCTCACCCAGTGGGGGTTCGTCGCCCCCGCCGTCGTCTTCATGCTGCTGTTCTTCGGCTACCCGCTCGTCCGCAACGTCGTGATGAGTTTCCAGCACTACACGCCGGAGACCTTCTTCACCGGCGAGGCGCCCTTCAACGGCGCCGACAACTGGTCCAACGTGTTTCAGGACGCCCTGTTCGGCAAGGCGCTGTGGCACACCCTCGTCTTCACCGCGGGCTCGCTGCTCGGGCAGTTCTGCATCGGGATGGCACTCGCGGTGTTCTTCAGCCGCCGCTTCCCGCTGAACGGCGTGCTGCGCTCGCTGATCCTGCTGCCGTGGCTGGTGCCCATGGTGGTGTCCGGCATCGTCTGGCGGCGCATCCTCGACCAGGACACGGGCGTGCTGAACTCCTTCCTGGACACCCTCGGCATCGGCGGGAGCACACCCTGGCTGACCAGCCCCGAGATGGCGTTGGTCTCCGTGATCCTGGTCAACATCTGGATCGGCATCCCGTTCAACATGGTGATCCTGTACGGCGGCCTCCAGGAGATCCCGAAGGAGCTGCACGAGGCGGCGGCACTGGACGGCGCCTCGGCGTGGCGGACCTTCCGGTCGGTCACCCTGCCGGTGCTCAAGCCCGTCATCACGGTCGTGCTCGTGCTCGGCTTCATGTCGACGGTCAAGATCCTCGACCTGATCCTCGCCCTGACCGACGGCGGCCCGGCCGACGCCACCCAGACGCTGGGCACGCTCACGTACCAGAACTCGTTCGTGCAGCTCGACTTCGGCGCCGGCGCCGTCGTCGGCAACGTACTCATCCTGATCTCCGCCGTGTTCGCGGTGTTCTACCTGCGGGCCAACCGCACCGAGGGGAAGTGACGTCCATGGCCGCCCACACGCCCACCGCCTCCCGGCGCCGCTGGGGTTCCACCGTCGCCGGCGTTCTCGTCCTCGGCGTGATGCTGTTCCCGCTGTACTGGATGCTCAACACCGCGCTCCAGCCCGAGTCGGGGCTGCTCGAGGTCGACCCGGTCCCGGGCACCCTGGACCTGTCCGGCTTCTCCAAGGCCGTCAGCGACCAGGGAGGGCACCTGCTGACCTCGCTGGCCGTCTCGCTCGGCGCGGTCGCCATCTGCCTGGCGGTCTCGGCGCCGGCGGCGTACGGGCTGGCGCGGTTCGGGCTGCGCGGCTCGCGCACGATCGTGTTCGGCACGCTGATCACCCAGATGGTGCCGGGCATCGTGATCGCCAACGCGCTTTACAGCTCGTACGTCGACCTGGGCCTGGTCAACTCGTACTTCGGCCTGATGCTGGCGGACGCCTCGCTGGGCATCCCGTTCTCCATCGTGCTGATGCGCTCCTTCATGGTGTCGATCCCGGGCGAGGTGATCGAGGCCGCGCAGATCGACGGTGCCGGGCCGGTGCGGACGTTCACCCGGGTCGTGCTGCCGATGAGCCGCAACTCGCTGATCACGTCCGGGCTGTTCGCGTTCCTGTTCGCGTGGAGCGACTTCATGTTCGCGCTCACCCTGAACACGACCGACGAGGTGAAGCCCATCACGCTGGGTATCTACCAGTACATCGGCGCGCACGTCGGTGACTGGGGCTCGGTGATGGCCGCGTCCGTGCTCTCCGCGGTGCCCGCGGCGATCCTGCTCGTCCTCGCCCAGAAGTACATCGCCGCCGGGATCACCGGCGGTTCCGTCAAGTGACCCCCGTACACGCCGCACACGCCACACGCGCCGTACACCTCGTTCACCCCGTACACCCCGTACACGCCGTACACCCCGTTCACATGGAGATGAGCCGCACAGCATGAGTGAGTACCCCAGCTTCCCGCCCGGCTTCGTGCTCGGCGCCGCGACCGCCTCGTACCAGATCGAGGGCGCGGCGCGGGAGGACGGCCGCGGACCGTCGATCTGGGACACCTACAGCCACACGCCCGGCCTGGTGGCGAACGGTGACACCGGCGACGTGGCCTGCGACCACTACCACCGCTACCGGGAGGACGTGGCGCTGCTGCGCGACCTGGGCGTGGACTCCTACCGCTTCTCGATCGCCTGGCCGCGCATCGTGCCGGAGGGTTCGGGGGCGGTGAACCGGAAGGGCCTGGACTTCTACTCCCGCCTGGTCGACGAACTGCTCGCGGCGGGCATCGAACCCGCCGCCACCCTCTACCACTGGGACCTGCCGCAGGCCCTGGAGGACCGGGGCGGCTGGCGGGTGCGGGAGACGGCGGAGCGGTTCGCCGAGTACACCGCCGTGGTCGCGGAGCACCTGGGCGACCGGGTGCCGCGCTGGATCACCCTCAACGAGCCGTGGTGCAGTTCCTTCCTCGGCTACTCCATCGGCCGGCACGCCCCCGGTGCCAAGGAGGGCCGCGGTGCGCTGGCCGCCGCGCACCACCTGCTGGTCGGGCACGGTCTGGCCGTGCGGGCGCTGCGCGCGGCCGGGGTGCGCGAGGTCGGCATCACGCTCAACCTGGACCGCAACCTGCCGGCCACCGACTCCCCCGCCGACCTGGCGGCCGTGGTCCGCGCCGACACCCAGCACAACCTGGTGTGGACCGAGCCGATCCTGGCGGGCCGCTACCCGGCCACCGAGGAGGAGACCTGGGGCGAGCTGATCACCGGCGCGGACTTCCGGCTCGACGGCGACCTGGAGCTGATCTCCCGGCCGCTGGACTTCCTCGGCGTCAACTACTACCGCCCGATCGTGGTCGCCGGCGCCCCGCACCGCGAGAGCGACCCGGCGCGGCGGGTGGCGACCGACAACCGCTACGAGGAGGTACGACTGCCCGGCGTCCGGGAGACGGCGATGGGCTGGCCGGTCGTCCCGGACAGTTTCACCGACCTGCTGGTGCGCCTGAAGAAGCAGTACGGTGACGCGCTGCCGCCGATCCACATCACGGAGAACGGCTCGGCGGAGGACGACGCGCCCGCGGCCGACGGCGCGGTGCACGACGCCGACCGCGTCGCCTACCTGCGCGACCACCTCCGCGCGCTGCGGGCGGCGATGGACGCGGGCGTGGACGTGCGCGGGTACTACGTGTGGTCGCTGCTGGACAACTTCGAGTGGGCGTACGGCTACGACAAGCGCTTCGGCATCGTCCGGGTCGACTACGACACCCAGGAGCGCACGCCGAAGGACAGCTACCGCTGGTACCGGGAGATGATCGCCGCCAACCGCGGATGACGTGCCGTACCGCGCGGGGGCCACCGGACGGCCCCCGCGTCGGTGCGCCGCGCGCACCGCGTACGCCCCCACGTCACGTCGGTCCGTCTGGCGCTCCGCGGCCGCCTCCCGCTCAGTCCGCCTCGCGCTCCGCGTACGCCGCCGGGTCGGCCAGCACCTCACGCACGATCACGCCGGCCGCGCCCCGGGCCGCGTCGCCCAGGGACGAGGAGGCCCGCAGCCGCTTCCCGTCCTCGGTCCACAGCCCGGACACGACGCGGAGCGCGAGTTCCCGGTCGACGGCGGGCGCGAGCCAGTCCATCAGCTCGCGGTAGACACCGCCGAGCATCACCGCGTCGGGGTCGAAGAGGTTCACCGCGCCGGACACCACGACGCCCAGTCGGCGTCCGGCCCCCTCGATCGCCGCCAGCGCGGCCGCATCGCCCCGCCGGGCGCGGCGTTCGAGTTCGGCGACGCCCTGCACGCCGGCGTCGGCGTCGAGGCCCGCGGCCTTCAGCAGCGCGGCCTGTCCGGCGTACTGCTCCAGGCAGCCGCGGGCCCCGCACCGGCACAGCGGCCCGTCCGGGTCGACGACCATGTGCCCGATCTCCCCGGCGAACCCGTGCGCACCGCGCAGCAACTCGCCCCGGAGCACCAGCGCGCCGCCGACACCGATCTCACCGGTCAGGTACAGGAAGCTGCGCACGCCCTCGGTGCCCGCGCCGAACCACAGCTCGGCGAGGGCGGCGGCGTTGGCCTCGTTGTCGGAACTGACCGGCAGCGGCCGGTGGGCAGGGCGCAGCGCGAGCAGGGCGTGGGCGAAGAGGCCCTCCACGGCGACCCGCTGCCAGCCGAGGTTGGGGGCCTGACGCACGGTGCCGCCGGTGACCAGACCGGGCAGCGCCACATGGGCGCCGACCGGCGCCAGGTCCTGCTCGGCCGCCGAGCCGATGGCGCGCGCCGCCAGCCGCGCCGCGCGGGCCAGTACGTCGGCGGGCTGCGCCCCGCGGTTGTCGAAGTGCTCCACGAGCCGCACCCGGTCGGTCCCGGCCAGGTCGACGACGCACACGGCGATGTAGTCGATGTTGACCTCGACCCCGAGACCCGCGGGACCCGACCGGGACACCTTCAGGACGGTGCCGGGCCGGCCCGCCTGACCACTGCTGGTCTTGCCCCACTCCGAGACGAAGCCGTACTCCAGCAACTGCTCGACCAGGGACGACACCGCCGCGCGGGTGAGCCCGACCTGCGTGGCGACCCCTGCCCGGGTCACCTCCCCCGCGTCGTGCACGGCTCTCAGGACCAGACTGAGGTTGTGCCGTCTGACCGAGGCCTTGTCGGCCTTCGGGCCCAGGGGGGTGAGGTTGTTCTTCATGGTGGTGTCGAGCGTATGCGACACCCGGCGCCGGGTCGCGCCCCCCTACGACGGGTCGGCGACGCCCTTGCCGACGTCCCGTCCCCGACCCTAGCCTGCCTTTGTGCCGCAAATAAACAAAGCCCGATCGCACAACGCCGTGCCGGGTCCTCGCGACGACCTCACCCGCCTCCGCATCGCCCTGACCGCCTTCTTCGCCCTCGACGGCTTCGTCTTCGCCGGCTGGGTCGTGCGGATCCCCGCCATCAAGGAGCAGACCGGCGCCTCGGCCAGCGCCCTGGGGCTGGCGCTGCTCGGTGTCTCCGCCGGTGCCGTCGTCACCATGACCCTCACCGGGCGGCTGTGCCGCCGCTACGGCAGCCACCCCGTCACCGTCGCGTGCGCGGTCCTGCTCTGCCTCAGCATCGCCCTGCCCCCGCTCACCCACTCCGCCCCGGCCCTCGGCGCCGTCCTGCTGGTGTTCGGCAGCGCCTACGGCGGGATCAACGTCGCCTTCAACAGCGCCGCCGTCGACCTGGTGGCGGTGCTGCGGCGTCCGATCATGCCGAGCTTCCACGCGGCCTTCAGCCTCGGCGGCATGGTCGGCGCCGGGCTCGGCGGACTCGTCGCCGGGTCGCTGTCCCCGCTGCGGCACCTGCTCGGTCTCACCGCGATCGGCCTGCTCGTCACCCTGTTCGCGGGCCGTGCCCTGCTGCGCTGCGCACCCGCCGCGCCGCCGGACCGCAAGGCCGAGGACGACGACGCCCCACGCCGCTTGGACGGCCGTACCCGCCGCCTCGTCATCACCTTCGGCCTGATCGCCCTCTGCACGGCCTACGGCGAGGGCGCCATGGCCGACTGGGGTGCCCTGCACCTGGAGCAGGACCTCGACGCGTCGCCGGGCATGGCGGCGGCCGGCTACTCCTGCTTCGCGCTCGCCATGACCGTGGGCCGACTGACCGGCACCACGCTGCTGGAGCGGCTCGGCCGCACCACGACGGTGGTGGCGGGCGGGACGACCGCCGTGGCCGGCATGCTCCTCGGCTCGCTCGCCCCCTCACTGTGGGCCGCGCTGTTCGGCTTCGCGATCACCGGACTCGGGCTCGCCAACATCTTTCCCGTAGCGGTGGAACGGGCAGGCGCGCTGGGCGGCCCCACCGGCGTCGCGACGGCGTCCACCCTCGGCTACAGCGGGATGCTGCTCGGGCCGCCCGCCATCGGTTTCATGGCCGACTGGTTCTCCCTGCCGGCCGCGCTCACCAGCGTGGCGGCGCTCGCGGCGGTGGCGGTGCTGGTGGCCGTCGCCACCCGGCGTGCGGCGGCGCCCGACTGAGGGGGCGCCCGCGTCCCTCGCCGAGCGGGGCGATCGTGTCCCCCGGTCTGAGCGAAGGCGATCGTCTCCCGGGCTTCTCGATCACCCGGTCCGGCGGTCTCCCTTCGAGGTCACTCCATCCGGCACACTCACCGTCATGGAGACCACCGCGTTCGTCGAAGTCCTGCGCCGCGAGGGCGACCTGCTGGCCGCCTCCGCCGAACTCGCCGGCCCCGACGCCACGGTGCCGACCTGCCCCGGCTGGCAGGTGCGGGACCTGCTCCGGCACACGGGCATGGTGCACCGCTGGGCGACAGCGTTCGTCGCCGAGGGCCACACCGGCCCGCGGCGCGACGGCGGCCTGCCCGACCTCGACGGCGGCGCCCTCCTGGCCTGGTTCCGGGAAGGGCACGGACGGCTCGTCGGCACCCTCGCCGACGCCTCGCCCGACGTGGACTGCTGGCACTTCCTGCCCGCGCCGTCGCCCCTGGCGTTCTGGGCCCGGCGGCAGGCGCACGAGACGACCGTGCACCGCATCGACGCCGAGTCGGCCAGGGGCGGCGACCCCACCCCCGTGGGCGTGGAGCTGGCGGTGGACGGCATCGACGAGTTGCTGCGCGGCTTCCACGCCCGACCGAAGAGCGCCGTGCGCACCGAGGTACCCCGCACACTGCGGATGCGGGCGACGGACTCGCCCGGTGCCGTGTGGACCGTCCGGCTGTCGACGCGGATACCGGTGACGGAGCGCGGGGACACCGGGGACGCCGACTGCGAAGTGACCGGGCCGGCCGCGCGCCTCTACCCCGCACTGTGGAACCGCTGCCCGTTCCCCGAGGTGACCGGCGACGCCTCCCTCGCCGCGTTGTGGCGTGAGAAGTCGTGCGTGGTCTGAGACAGGGCCCGACCGCCGGAGACGGACGCTTTCGGGAGACTGCCCGCATGGACACCCACGGGGAACGGCGTACGCAGGGCGAACGGGACGCGATCACGATCGAGATCGGATACGCGCTGTGCAGCGCGGTGTTCGCGGCGGCGGTGCTGTTCGGAGCCGTGGCAGGACCGGCGTACCTCTTCGGTCCGCCCCCGGGTGTCCGGAGCCTGCTCGTCGGCTCGGGCACGGTGCTGGCCGTCGTGGTGTTCCTCGCCCGCGTGGTGAGCGTGCTCGTCCGGTTCGACCGGGGGAGCCGGCCCGGCCGACCCGGCCCCACCAGCCCTGACTCGTAGGCCTGGGAGACCAGTTACCGCCCGGGCACCCACGCCGTGAAGCGTGTCGGGACGACCTCGCCGGGCTCGTGCGTGGGCGGGGGCCGCGCTCTGCGCTGAGGTCACGTCGTCGACGTCCCCCGCACCCCGTCCCCCGTCCCCCGTCCAGTCCTACGCCTCTACTGCCGGCGCGGGGCCTTCCTCAACCCGACGGGAAGACCAGCCCCACGGCGTGGGCCAGCCGCTCCGCCGCGTGGCGGAAGAACGCCTCCCGGTCCTCGACGACCCGGTTGAACTGCCCGAACACCTCGAAGCCGACCAGCCCGAACAGCTCGGCCCAGGCCGCCACGAACGCCGTCACCGTCTCCGGCGGAAGGTCGGGGGCGAGGTCCGCGGCCATGCGGTGGGCTTCGGGGCGCAGCTCGGCGGGCAGCGGAGGCTTGGCCAGGCCCGGCCCCCGGTACGCGTCGCGCACGATGCCCATGAACACGTAGGCCACCCGGGAGGCTGCGGGAACGGTGTCCGTCGGCGCACTGTAACCGGGCACCGGCGAACCGTAGATCAACGCATACTCGTGCGGATGCGCCAGCGCCCAGGTGCGCACCGCCTCGCACACCGCGGTCCAGCGGCGGGTGTGCCCGGCGTCGGCCACCGCGTCGTGTGCCGCCTCGGCGGCCTCGCCCAGCGAGTTGTAGGCGTCGATGATGAGGGCGGTCAGGAGGTCGTCGCGACTCGGGAAGTAGCGATAGAGGGCGGATGATGCCATGCCCAGTTCGCGGGCCACTGCCCGCAGCGAGAGCTTGGCGGCACCCTCGGCCGCGAGTTGTGCGCGCGCCGCGTCCTTGATGGCGGCGGTGACCTCGATACGGGCGCGGGCGCGAACGCCCTGTGCAGTGCTGCCCTGTGCGGTGCTGCTCATACGGTCCAGTGTTCCACAGAGCCGGAGCAGTGCACACAAACGAGAGCGCTGCGCGCATACAAGAGCGGTGCGCACGGTTGGGAACGGCGTGCACAGTTGAGAGCAGCGCACCCATCCAAGAGCGGCGCACACAAGCGAGAGCGCCGCTCTTGCTTTTCCATGACGACAGCGCGCACACTGGAAGCAGTCAGAGAGCAGTGCTCACAAAAGAGAGCGACGCTCTTGGCGTCGGGGCGAGCCCTCGGCGCCCAAGCGACCTGGGGGTCACCGATGTCGTCAGCGACGTACTACCGCAAGGGCAGCAAGGCCAACGTCCGGTTCAACAGCGTCATCGGCTGGCTGGCCCGGCACGGTCTCAGCCTCGCCGGCGCCGCCGAGATGTCCGTCCGCGGCCGCAAGAGCGGACAGATGCAGCGCGTCCCCGTGAACCCGCACACTCACGGCGACGAGCAGTACCTCGTCTCCGCCCGCGGTCACTCCCAGTGGGTCCGCAACATGCGCGTCGCCGGGGGCGGGGAACTGCGCGTCGGGCGCAAGGTCCGCTCCTTTACCGCGGTGGAGCTTCCCGACGCCGAGAAACTCCCGATCCTGCGGACCTACCTGGAGAAGTGGGGCTGGGAAGTGAACCAGTACTTCCAGGGCGTCACCGCCACGTCCTCCGACGAGGAGATCGCCGCGGCCGCCGCGGACCATCCCGTCTTCCGGATCGAGGTCAGCCGCTGACCTCGTCGCCCGCGGCACCCGCACCCTCCGGACCGCGACCCGGAGCCACCGCGCCGCCCGCTGCCTCCGCACCGCCCGCGCCGCTCGCACCGCCCGCTGAGTCCGCGGAGCCCGCGGACTCCGCGGCAGCCGCGGGGCGCCGGTCGATCGCCGCCAGCGCCCGCTGTGCCAGCGGGTGGCTGCGGACCAGTTCGCCCAGCGAGGTCGAGCCCTGCGTGATGTCCCTGAACGCCTTCCACGCCGGACGGAAACCGGTCAGGGCGGCGTGGAAGAGGCCGGGCCGGCGCTCGAACACCGCCAGCATCCGCTTGCCCACGCTCATCTCGACGCCGAGCCCGGCCTTGATCGCGAAGGCGTAGTTCAGGGCCTGCTTCCGTGCGTCCACGGCGTCGTGCGCCTCGGAGATCCGCACCGCCCACTCCCCCGCGAGCCGCCCCGAGCGCAACGCGAACGAGATGCCCTCCCGCGTCCACGGTTCCAGCAGCCCCGCCGCGTCCCCGCAGACCAGGACCCGGCCGCGGGACAGCGGCGAGTCGTCGGCACGGCAGCGCGTCAGGTGACCGGAGGAGATGCTCGGCTCGAAACCGGCGAGGCCGAGCCGGCCGACGAAGTCCTCCAGGTACCGCTTGGTCGCCGCGCCCTCGCCGCGCGCCGAGATGACCCCGACCGTCAGCGTGTCGCCCTTGGGGAAGACCCAGCCGTAACTGCCGGGCATCGGCCCCCAGTCGATGAGCACCCGCCCCTTCCAGTCCTCGGCGACGGTCTCCGGCACCGGGATCTCCGCCTCCAGGCCGAGGTCGACCTGGTCGAGCTTCACCCCGACGTGCGCCCCTATGCGGCTGGCGCTGCCGTCGGCGCCGACGACCGCCCGCGCGAGGACCGTCTCGCCGCCCTGGAGGACGACGGCGACCGTGCGCCGGTCCGGAACCGCCGACCCGTGCTGCTCCACCCGTGTGACCGTCGCCCCGGTGCGCAGCTCGGCGCCCGCCTTCTGGGCGTGCTCGACGAGTTGCTGGTCGAACTCGGGCCGGTTGATGAGCCCGAACAGCATCTGCCGGGAGCGCCGGGTCCGGGTGAACCGCCCGTTGTTCGAGAACGTCACCGCGTGCACCCGGTCCCGGAAGGGCAGCTCGAAGCCGGGCGGCAGGGTGTCGCGCGAAGGACCGATGATGCCGCCGCCGCACGTCTTGTAGCGGGGCAGCTCCGCCTTCTCCAGCAACAGCACGCGCCGCCCCGCGACCGCCGCCGCGTAGGCGGCCGAGGCCCCCGCCGGTCCCGCGCCCACCACGACGACGTCCCAGACCTGACGCGCGTCGTCCGCCGAAGAGTTCTCGCTGCTCACGATGGTCTACTGCTCCGATCAAACCGCATGCCGCACCTGACCCCCGCATCCTACGGCGGGCATCGCCGCAGGCCACTGTGGGAGGATCGGGCCCATCAATCCAAGTACTCCTTGGTACAACGTCGCACCCACAAGGAGCGTGCCCATGTCGTCGAATCCGGTCGCCGAGACCGTCTCCGCCCTGATGCCGAGGGCGAAGGAGGAACTCGCCGCGCTGGTGGCCTTCAAGTCGGTGGCGGACTTCGACCAGTTCCCGCGGAGCGAGAGCGTGGGTGCGGCCGAGTGGATAGCCACCGCACTGCGCGCCGAGGGCTTCCAGGACGTGGACCTGCTCGACACGCCGGACGGCACGCAGTCGGTCTACGGGTATCTGCCCGGCCCCGAGGGCGCGAAGACGGTGCTGCTCTACGCCCACTACGACGTGCAGCCGCCCCTGGACGAGGCCGGCTGGGTCACCCCTCCCTTCGAGCTGACCGAGCGCGACGGCCGCTGGTACGGGCGCGGCGCCGCCGACTGCAAGGGCGGTGTGCTGATGCATCTGCTCGCGCTGCGCGCGCTGAAGGCGAACGGCGGCGTGCCGGTGCACGTCAAGGTCATCGCCGAGGGCTCGGAGGAGCAGGGCACGGGCGGCCTGGAGCGGTACGCCGAGCAGCACCCCGAGTTGCTCGCCGCGGACACCATCGTCATCGGCGACGCGGGCAACTTCCGGGTCGGGCTGCCGACGGTCACCTCGACGCTGCGCGGCATGACCCTGGTCCGGGTGAAGGTCGACACGCTCGAAGGCAACCTGCACTCGGGGCAGTTCGGCGGCGCGGCCCCCGACGCGCTGGCCGCCCTGATCCGCGCCCTGGACTCGCTGCGCGCCGAGGACGGTTCGACGACCGTCGACGGTCTGGCAGCGGACAGCGGGTGGGAGGGTCTGGAGTACGACGAGGAGCAGTTCCGCCGGGACGCCCGGGTGCTCGACGGCGTGGGACTGATCGGCTCCGGTTCGGTCGCCGACCGGATCTGGGCGCGGCCCGCCGTCACGGTGCTCGGCATCGACTGCCCGCCGGTCGTCGGCGCCACCCCGTCGGTCCAGGCGAGCGCCCGCGCGCTGGTCAGCCTGCGGGTGCCGCCGGGCGTGGACGCCGCCGAGGCCACCAAGCTGCTCCAGGCCCATCTGGAGGCGCACACGCCGTGGGGCGCCCGGGTCGGTGTCGAACAGATCGGTCAGGGCCAGCCGTTCCGCGCCGACACCACCAGCCCCGCCTACCAGGCCATGGCGGACGCGATGGCGGCGGCGTTCCCGGGGCAGGAGATGCAGTACGCCGGTCAGGGCGGCTCCATCCCGCTGTGCAACACCCTGGCCTCGCTGTATCCGCGGGCGGAGATCCTGCTGATCGGGCTGAGCGAGCCGGAGGCGCAGATCCACGCCGTGAACGAGAGCGTGTCCCCCGAGGAGCTGGAGCGACTGTCGGTGGCGGAGGCGCTGTTCCTGCGCAACTACGCGGCGAGCTGAGTACGCCCCTCCTCCCGCGCGCCTGCACGGCGAGCTGAGCCCGCCCTGGTCGCGCTCGAGCCGCTCGGGACGTGTTCCGCCGTCGGCAGCGCCCGTTCCGGCGGCTCCCCTAGGGGCGGTCTCGGCCGTCCGGCGCGGGTGACCGAGGTGTCCGCCGCCGCCGTGCCGGACATCGGCGGCGGCGCGCGCGTCGTCCACGCCCCGGGTACACGGCCGGTAGCATCGCGCCCCCATCGGACGGTGGCGGGCCACGACGCGGAGGTGGCCTGTTCACGGGCACGGTGCCGCGCATCGGACACGGTGCCGCGCTTGTGGCGGTGCCGCCGTGGCCGCGGGGCGGGCGACGCACTCCGGGCCTCGGCCCGGACGTACGGGGCCGTCGGCTGACGTCAGCCGACCGGAGTGCCCGCCTCCAGGTAGAGCGCAGCCCCGCGTTCCCGGGCCCGCAGGGCCCAGCGCAGCCGCTCGTAGCGAACCGGGGGGAGCAGGTCGGCCGCCTCGTCCTCGGTGACGAACCGCCAGGCGCGCAGTTCGGGGCCGGGCAGCAGCACCCGCGCCGCGTCGGCGGAGCCGAGTCGGCCCCCGTCGAAGAGCAGGCGCAGCCCTCCGTAGCCGGGGGGCACGGGCGCCTCCCAGTCGACGACCAGCAGGGCGGGTACGTCGGCGAGGCGTAGGCCGGTCTCCTCGGCGACCTCGCGCATTCCGGCGCGGGCGGGCGCCTCACCGGGTTCGACGACGCCGCCGGGGAACTCCCAGCCGGGCTTGTACGTCGGGTCGACCAGCAGCACCCGGTCCTGCTCGTCGAAAAGGAGCACGCCCGCGGCGGTGGTCTCGGTGGTGGGCTCGGGTGTCTGCACGATGTCGCAGGCCGGGACGGAGCCGGTGCCGACGGCCTCGGCGATCCGGGCGGCGGCCTCGCACGGGGTGAGGGCCCCGGTGTCGATCGGGTGGGCGTCGGCCGTCAGCCAGGAGGCGAGGGCGTTCCGGTACGGCTCTATGTGGTCGTACGACCACTGCCGTACCCGTATCTCACCGTCGGGCGCGCCCTCCGATGTCTCGCGGCCCGCTATCCGCTCCCGCAGGATCGTTTCCGCCGGAGCCAGCAGGACGTGCCGTACCGCGATCCGGCGGGCGGCGAGGCCGCCGAAGATCTCGTCGCGGTACTCCTGGCGCAGCAGGGTCATGGGCACCACGAGCGTCCCGCCGAGCTCGGCGAGCATCGCGGCCGCCGTGTCGATCACCAGGCGGCGCCAGATCGGCAGATCCTGGAAGTCTCCGACCTCGGCGAGGCGCTTGGGCGGCAGGAGATGCGCGAGTGCACCGCCGATGACCTCGGGGTCGAAGAGTGTGCTGTTCGGGATCAGTTCGATCAGTTCCCGTGCGGTGGTGGTCTTCCCCGCACCGAACGCGCCGTTGATCCAGACGACGGTCACAGGTCCCCCTCTTCTGTTGGCCCCCTGTGGCTTGCCCGCTCCACCCTGCCACGGAAACCAGGCCCAGTTGAGGGCGCACGGGAACGGCGCCGGTGCCCCTCGGAAGGGCACCGGCGCCGTGCGGTCCGTGCGGTGCGACGCGGCCCGTGCGTCAGCCCAGCTGCTCCAGGGTGTCCTCGTCCACACTCAGGCTCTCGACGGCGACGGTGTCCTGGACGGTCCCGACGGCGTCCTCGACACCGAGGTGGAGCGGGAGTTCGGCCGGGGCGGAGTGGGAGGGGCTGACGGCGGCGACGACGAAACCGGTGGCCAGGGAGGCGATGGCGAGCATGCTGCGCTTCTTCATGCCCTGCTTCAACTGCGTCGCGGCTCCGTGGTCACGGCCGGGGGCGCCGGAGCCGCAGAATCGGTCCACCGCCGGCCCGGCCCGGAACCGGAGGAGCCGCCGCCTTCCGGGGCAGGCATGGGCGCGACCGGTTCCGCATGACCGGCTTCCCGCCCGCACCCGGTCGGGCCGGACGCGCCGGGCTCGCCCCGCCCGCCCACCGCGCTCGGCTCAGACCCCCGCCGGGGTCACGCCGGCCGTCCTCGTGAGTGCCGCGGCGGCAGCGCCCACCAGCCCCGCGTCCGTCCCCATCTGGGCCGGCACCACCGTCAGGCGCTGCACGAAGGACAGGGTCGCGTAGTCGCTCAGGGCCTTGCGCAGGGGGGCGAAGAGGACGTCCCCCGCCTTGCCCACGCCTCCGCCGACCACCGCGATGTCGATCTCGACGAGGGTCGCGGTGGCCGCGATACCGGCGGCCAGGGCCTGCGCGGCCCGCTCGAAGGACGCCACGGCGACGGGGTCGCCCAGCCGGGCGGCGGCGGCGACCGCGGCGGCGGAGGTGTCGCCGTCCGGACCGGGACGCCAGCCGGCGTCCAGGGCACGCCGTGCGATATTGGGGCCGCTCGCTATGCGCTCCACGCAGCCGCGCGCGCCGCACGGGCAGGGGTCACCGTCCAGGTCCACGCTGATGTGGCCGATGTGCCCGGCGTTGCCCGTGGGGCCCGGGTGCAGCCGTCCGTCCAGGACCAGACCGCCGCCGACGCCGGTCGAGACCACCATGCACAACGCGTTGTCGTGCCCGCGGGCGGCGCCCTGCCAGTGTTCGGCCGCCGTGATGGCCACCCCGTCGCCGATCAGCTCGACGGGCAGGCCACCGGCGACGGCACGGACCCGCCGGACGAGCGGGTAGTCGCGCCAGCCGGGCACGTTCACCGGGCTCACGGTGCCGGCGGAGGCGTCCACCGGGCCCGCGCTGCCGATGCCGACGGCCGTGGCCCGTCCCCACAGCGGCGACGCCGTCAGCTCCCCGATCACGGCCTCGACGGCCCGCATCACGGTGTCGCCGTCCTCCCGGGCAGGCGTGGCGCGCTGCGCGCGGGCCTGGATGTGGCCGTGGCCGTCCACCAGCGCCCCGGCGATCTTGGTACCGCCGATGTCCAGCGCTGCCACGAGATCGGTGTGCATCAGAGTCGGATCTCCCCGTCGGACCGAAAAAGAAAGAAGGAATGACGAACCCAAGAGCACGCAGCAGACCGGCCCCCGGGTGGGGGACGAGGACCGGAGAGTGCGATGAACAGTGTCTCCCGCATCTGACAACGTTGTCCAGGCTCTATGCTCGACGCCACATCCTCATACAAACGCACGACCGACACATCCCCTCGGACGACACCGTGGACGACAGGAGCCGACGCACTCCCGTGGACGACAGGACAGGACACCGCATCGTGCCCCACACGCCCCGCCGCGCAGACCGCCTCCCCGGGAACCGTTACGGCAATCGCCCGACCATGAAGGACGTCGCCGCCCGGGCCGGGGTCGGTCTCAAGACCGTCTCCCGGGTGGTCAACGGCGAGCCCGGGGTCACTCCGGAGACGGAGCGCCGGGTCCACGAGGCCATCGACGCGCTCGGCTTCCGGCGCAACGACAGCGCGCGGGTGCTGCGCAAGGGCCGTACGGCCAGCATCGGCCTGGTCCTGGAGGATCTGGCCGACCCCTTCTACGGGCCGCTCAGCCGTGCCGTGGAGGAGGTGGCCCGTGCCCACGGGGCCCTGCTGATCAACGGGTCCAGCGCGGAGGACCCGGACCGTGAGCAGGAGCTGGTGCTGGCGCTGTGCGCGCGGCGCGTGGACGGCCTGGTGGTGATCCCCGCCGGGGACGACCACCGGTACCTGGAGCCCGAGCTCAAGGCGGGCGTCGCCACGGTCTTCGTCGACCGTCCGGCGGGCCGGATCGACGCCGACGTGGTGGTGTCCGACAACTTCGGCGGCGCCCGGGACGGTGTCACCCACCTCATCGCGCACGGGCACCGCAGGATCGGCTTCATCGGTGACATGCCCCGCATCCACACCGCCGCCGAGCGGCTGCGTGGCTACCGCGCCGCCATGGAGGACGCGGGCATACCGGTGAAGGACTCCTGGATGTCCCTGGGCGTCACCGACCCCGAGCGGGTGCGCAGAGCGGCGGAGGAGATGCTGGCCGATCCGCACCCGGTCACCGCGATCTTCACCGGCAACAACCGGGTCACGGTCACCGTGATCCGCGTGCTCGCCGAGCACTCGCGCGCGGTAGCCCTCGTCGGCTTCGACGACATCGAGCTGGCCGACCTGCTCCAGCCGGGCGTCACCGTGGTCGCCCAGGACGCGGCGGCCCTCGGCCGGACCGCTGCCGAGCGGCTCTTCCAGCAGCTGGACGGCACCCTGCTCACGCCCGACCGCATCGAACTGCCGACCAGGCTGGTCACCCGGGGTTCGGGCGAGCTGCGGCCGGCGGACTGAGCGGCCCCGTGACGCAGGACCCCACGGACGGGCGCAACGCGGGCCTACGAGCGCGGACCTCACCGGACACCACCGACGCCACGGTCAGCACGGACACCACCGACACCACCGACACCACCGACAGCACCGACAGCACCGACAGCACCGACCGGACGCTGCGGGGCCTCGGGCTGGACGGGGTCCCGCGCGAGAAGCCGCTGCTGTACCCCGGCGCGTGGCCGCGGGAGTCGGGGCTGCTCGACGGGGACCGGCTGCTGCCGCTGGACCGGCTGACCTACGAGGACCGCGTCCCCGTACTGGCCATCGGCTCCAACGCCTCCCCGGGCCAGCTCCGGCACAAGATGGCGGAGTTCGGGGTCGACGCCCCACTGCCCATGGTCCGGGCCCGGGTCACCGGCGTCGACATCGGTGTCTCCGCCCATGTGAGCCGCATGGGCTACCTGTCCGCCTCACCGGTGGGCGCCCCCGGCGTCGTACGGGAGCTGTTCGTCCTCTGGCTCGACACCGAGCAGCTCGCGGTGATCGACGCGAGCGAGGGGGTGCCGATGGCGGGCGGCAACTTCGACCGCGCCTGGCTCCCCGCGCCCGACGTACGCGTGGAGCCCGAGGAGGGCACGGTCCTGCCCGGCGCCTACGCCTACGTCAACCGTCACGGTGTCCTGCGCGGCGCTGACGGAGCTGTGCGCAGGCACCCCGGCGACCAGCGGGTGCTGATCGGCGAGCTGCTCGGGGGGTCGGCCCGGCTGCGGGGGCTGTTCGGGGCTACGCCCGAGGAGTTCTGCGCGCGGGCCCGGGCCGACCGGCGGCTGTGCGAGCGGGGGACGCGGCTGTTCGCCGAGGAAGGCCGGGTGACCGCCTCCGGCCTGGAGCGTTACGTGCGCTCCGACGGTCGGAGGGACGGCCCCGCGCCCCTCCCCCGCACCCAGCCGCCGCCTACTGCGCCGATGCCGTGAGGTCACCGCGCCGCGGCGCGGAGAAGCCCTCCAGGTCGGCGCGGGTCAGACCGGTGAGCCGGGCGACCTCGCCGATGTCGAGGGCGCCGCAGTCCAGGCCGCGCAGCAGGTAGCCGCTGAGGGCCTTCGCGGTGGCGGGCTCGTCCATGACGTCGCCGCCGGTGCGGTTGGCGTAGCGGGCGAGGCGGGCGGCCGCCTGCTCGAAGCCCTCGCGGTAGAAGGCGAAGACGGCCGCGTACCGGGTGGGGATGTGACCGGGGTGCATGTCCCAGCCCTGGTAGTAGGCACGGGCCAGGGCGCGGCGGGTCAGGCCGAAGTGCAGGCGCCAGGCGTCGTGGACCTTCGCGGTGGGGCCGACCGGCAGGACGTTGGTGGAGCCGTCCGAGACGCGTACGCCGGTGCCGGCGGCGGCGACCTGCATGATCGCCTTGGCGTGGTCGGCGGCCGGGTGGTCGCTGGCCTGGTGGGCGGCGGAGACGCCGAGGCAGGCGCTGTAGTCGAAGGTGCCGTAGTGGAGGCCGGTGGCGCGGCCCTCGGCGGCCTGGATCATGCGGGCGACGGCGGCGGTGCCGTCGGCGGCCAGGATGGACTGGCTGGTCTCGATCTGGATCTCGAAGCCGATCCGGCCGGGCTCCAGGCCGCGCGCCTTCTCGAAGGCCTCCAGGAGCCGCACCATGGCGGTGACCTGCTCGGGGTACGTCACCTTGGGCAGGGTGAGCACCAGCCCGTCGGGCAGGCCGCCGGCCTCCATCAGGCCGCTGAGGAAGACGTCGAGGGTGCGGATGCCCCGGGCCCGCACCGGAGCCTCCATGCACTTCATGCGGATGCCCATGTACGGGGCCGCGGTGCCCTGGTCGTAGGCCTCGGCGATGAGCCGTGCCGCGCGGGCCGCGGCCTCGTCCTCCTCGGCGTCGGAGCGGTTGCCGTACCCGTCCTCGAAGTCGACGCGGAGGTCCTCGATCGGTTCGCGCTCCAGCTTGGCGCGTACGCGGCTGTACACCGGCTCGGCGAGGTCGTCGGTGAGGCCGAGGACTGCGGCGAAGGATGAGGCGTCCGGCGCGTGCTCGTCGAGGGCCGCGAGTGCCTGGTCGCCCCAGGTGCGGATCGTGTCGGCGGCGAAGACGTCGCCCGGGACGTAGACGGTGTGGACGGGCTGACGGGTGCCCGGGTCGCCGGGGTAGCAGCGCTCCAGTTCCGCGTCGACCGGCGCGAGGGAGGCACTGATCTCCTCGCTGACGGCGCCCGCGAGGCTCGTTGCCACCTTCTCCTGCTGACCCATCCCACACCCTCCTGTTTTCCGCTGAACGGAATCAATAATCCGTAGAGCGAAGTTATCTGCCGGTCACGCGCCGGTCAACACCCATCCTGCGCAGACGCCGAGGCCCCCGCGACCAGGACGGTCGCGGGGGCCTCGGCCGGTGTCCGGAGGGATGCTCAGCCCTTGCGGGTCTTCACTTCCTCGGTCAGCTGCGGGACGACGTCGAAGAGGTCGCCGACGACGCCGTAGTCGACCAGCTCGAAGATCGGGGCCTCGGCGTCCTTGTTGATCGCCACGATCGTCTTCGAGGTCTGCATGCCCGCGCGGTGCTGGATCGCGCCGGAGATGCCGGAGGCGATGTACAGCTGCGGGGAGACCGACTTGCCGGTCTGGCCGACCTGGTTGGTGTGCGGGTACCAGCCGGCGTCCACCGCGGCGCGCGAGGCGCCCACGGCCGCGCCGAGGGAGTCGGCGAGGGCCTCGATGATCGCGAAGTTCTCCGCGCCGTTCACACCGCGGCCGCCGGAGACGACGATCGCGGCCTCGGTCAGCTCCGGGCGGCCGGTCGACTCGCGCGGGGTGCGCGAGGTGACCTTGGTGCCGGTCGCGGCGGCGGAGAAGGACACCGACAGGGCCTCGACCGCACCGGCGGCCGGGGCGGGCTCGACGGCCGCGCTGTTCGGCTTGACCGTGATGACCGGGGTGCCCTTGGAGACGCGGGACTTGGTGGTGAAGGCGGCGGCGAACACCGACTGGGTGGCCACCGGGCCCTCGTCGCCGGCCTCCAGGTCGACGGCGTCGGTGATGATGCCGGAGCCCAGGCGCAGCGCCAGACGGGCGGCGATCTCCTTGCCCTCGGCGGAGGACGGGACCAGCACGGCGGCCGGGGACACCTGCTCGACGGCGGCCTGGAGGGCGTCCACCTTCGGTACGACCAGGTAGTCGGCGTACTCGGCGGCCTCACTGGTGAGGACCTTCACCGCACCGTGCTCGGCGAGCGCGGCGGCGGTGTCACCGGCGCCGTTGCCCAGAGCCACGGCGACGGGCTCGCCGATGCGACGGGCGAGGGTCAGCAGCTCCAGCGTGGGCTTGCGGACGGCACCGTCCACGTGGTCGACGTAGACCAGAACTTCAGCCATGGGACTTCTTCTCTCCTGCTTGCGAGATGGGAGGGGCGGTCAGCGGAACCAGCGGCGCTCAGATGAACTTCTGGCCCGCGAGGAACTCGGCGAGCTGCTTGCCGCCCTCGCCCTCGTCCTTGACGATGGTGCCCGCGGTGCGCGCCGGGCGCTCGGTCGCGGACTCGACCTTGGTGTAGGCGCTCTCCAGGCCGACCTCGTCCTCGTCGATGTCGAGGTCGGAGAGGTCCCAGGACTGAACCGGCTTCTTCTTGGCCGCCATGATCCCCTTGAAGGACGGGTAGCGGGCCTCGCCGGACTGGTCGGTGACCGACACGACGGCCGGCAGGGAGGCCTCGAGCTGCTCGGTCGCGGCGTCGCCGTCGCGGCGGCCCTTGACCGTGCCGCCCTCGACCGAGACCTCGGACAGCAGCGTCACCTGCGGCACGCCCAGGCGCTCCGCGAGCAGGGCCGGGACGACGCCCATGGTGCCGTCGGTGGAGGCCATGCCGGAGATGACCAGGTCGTAGCCGGCCTTCTCGACGGCCTTGGCCAGGACCAGGGAGGTGCCGATGGCGTCGGTGCCGTGCAGGTCGTCGTCCTCGACGTGGATGGCCTTGTCCGCGCCCATGGACAGCGCCTTGCGCAGCGCGTCCTTCGCGTCCTCGGGGCCCACCGTCAGGACGGTGATCTCCACGTCGTCGTCGGAATTCTCCGAGATCTGCAGCGCCTGCTCGACCGCGTACTCGTCCAGTTCGGAGAGCAGACCGTCGACGTCGTCGCGGTCGACGGTCAGGTCATCGGCGAAGTGCCGGTCGCCGGTGGCGTCGGGCACGTACTTCACGGTGACAACGATCCTCAAGCTCACGCCGGCTCTCCTACTGCGTCGACATTTCAGTGCTGCCTCTTGCAGGCAGCATAGGCGCCCCAAGCGGCCGATCCCGGTCGGGGCGACCCGCGCTCCGCCCGGAATATTACTCGTCAGTACATCCAGTTCTTTCCCGCTAAGCAAGCGCTTTGAACTGTGACCTTCGCAACGCAGCGTAACCGGAACCCGACGCCCCCGCAGAAGCGCCCCGGAGGGGGGTCACTCCCGCAGTCCGTTGTATCGCCCCTGGTGGTAGAGGAGCGGGCTGCCGATGCCCGTGGGGTCGCCGAGCAGGACCTCCGCGAGCACGACCCGGTGGTCGCCCGCGGGCACGCGGCCGACCACGCGGCACACGAGCCAGGCGAGCACTCCGTCCAGCACGGGTACGCCCTCGGGACCCTCGCCCCAGGCGGTGGGCGGCGCGAAGCGGTCGGCGCCGCTGCGGGCGAAGGTGGCCGCCAGCTCCTCCTGGTGCTCGCCGAGCAGGTGGACGCCGACGTGCTCCGCCTCGGACATCACGGGCCAGCTCGAGGAGCCGGTGCCGATGCCGAAGGAGAGGAGCGGCGGCTCGACGGAGACCGAGGCGAGGGAGGTCGCCGTGAACCCGACGGGGCCGGCGTCACCGCGCGCGGTGATCACCGCGATCCCCGCCGCGTGCCGCCGGAAGGCGGACCGGAGCAGGTCGGCACCGGCGAGCCTCGGTGCGGCCAGGTCGGGGGTGACCGTCATACGGGGTGTCCTTCCGCGGGGCGCCTCGGTCCGGGGCGTGGGGATCGAGGACCTGGGGGCAGGCTGACGACGGGTGGCACACACAGTCAAATACGTCCCGGAAGCTGGAAGCAGTGGAGAACGCCTCACCAGTGAGGTGTCGGTCGTCACACCGCCTCGCCCAGCGCGGCGATGACGTCCGCCTTGCGCGGCTGCCCCACGGCGCGCCGTACGACACGTCCGTCGGCGTCGAGGACCAGCACGGTGGGGGTCTTGAGCACGCCGAGGGCGCGGACCAGCTCCAGGCGGGCCTCGGCGTCGATCTCGACGTGGGTGACGCCCGGGACCATGCCGGCCACCTCCCCGAGGATCCGCCGGGTGGCCCGGCAGGGGGCACAGAACGCACTGGAGAACTGGACGAGCGTCGCGCGGGCGCCCAGCTCCCCGTCCAGGTCGTTCGCGTCCAGGCGGGGGCCGGATGGATCGAGCCGCCTGCCGTCGCCCTGCCCGCCCACCCGCGCACTCCGTTCCGCCGCCCCGCGGCACTCCCGGGCACGCCTCACACGCGCGCCACCAGTCCGGTCGTCCACAGGTGCAGCGCTCGGGGGACGGGTGAGATTCCCGGATCACCGGCGTGTTTCGGCCATCGGAGGGCCGGGACGTGATGAGGATCTCGCCGTGGGCGGGCACCAAGGCTGGTACACCGGCCGTTCTTGGGGCACGATCTGCGACAAGCCGTAAACCTACGGCTGCGTAACTTTTGACTGGGAGCCCCTTCCCAGGCTGACAAGGAAGGGTTCGACCCGCCCATGGCTGAACTCGTCTACCGCCCGGTGGTCGGTCTCGCCCGCACCCTGTTCAAGGTGTGGGACCTCAAGATCGACTGCCAGGGTTCGGAGAACATCCCGCGCTCGGGCGGCGCCGTGCTGGTGAGCAACCACATCAGCTACCTGGACTTCATCTTCGACGGCCTGGCCGCGCTGCCCCAGAAGCGGCTGGTGCGCTTCATGGCGAAGGAGTCGGTGTTCCGGCACCGGGTCTCCGGCCCGCTGATGCGCGGCATGAAGCACATCCCCGTGGACCGCAAGCAGGGCGAGGCGGCGTACGCGCACGCCCTGGACTCGCTGCGGTCCGGTGAGATCGTGGGGGTCTTCCCGGAGGCGACGATCTCCGAGTCGTTCACGCTCAAGAGCTTCAAGTCGGGCGCCGCGCGCCTCGCGCAGGAGGCCGGCGTCCCGCTGGTCCCGATGGCGGTGTGGGGCACCCAGCGGCTGTGGACCAAGGGGCACCCGCGCAACTTCAAGCGTAGCCACACCCCGATCACGATCCGGGTCGGCGAGGCGATGGAGGCCCCCCGCGACCAGTACGCGGGCGCCATCACCCGCCGGCTGCGCGAGCGGGTCCAGGAGCTGCTCGAGGCGGCGCAGCGCGCCTACCCGGTGCGCCCCAAGGGAGCGGACGACACCTGGTGGATGCCGGCCCACCTCGGCGGCACCGCCCCCACCCCCGAGCAGGTGCGCACGGCCGAGGCGCACTGAGGCCGCCCCGGGCCGCCTCCCCTACGACGGCAGCCCGGGCGGAAGCGTCGCCCAGAGGTGGGAGCGGTCGGTGGCCGCCTTCAGGACGTCCAGGACGACCGGGTGCGGCGCCGCGTACAGCTGCGGGTAGTCCGCGTCACCGGCCGCGGTGTCCGGGGTGAAGGCCAGCCGCTCCCGCCCGAGCGAGAACCGGGCGTCCACGCCGGGCTTGTTGCCCCGCGGGTCCTGGCGGTGCCAGGCGCCGTCGAGCCGGACGGCGACCAACCCGTGCAGCACGCCGAGCCGTTGGTAGCACAGGGCGGTCGGGATGTCCTCGGCCCGCAGCAGCGCGGCCAGCGCGTGCGCCTTGGCGTAGCAGATGCCGGTGCGCTGCTCCAGCACGTCCGAGGCGCGCCAGGTGACGCGCGGATCTCCGGAGTCGTGCGAGTGCGGGATGGTGTCGCGTACGAACTCGAAGGCCAGGCGTGCATAGGCATACGAGTCCTCGGCCTCCTTGGCCAGCCGCCCGGCCACTTCCCGCACGCGCGGATGGTGATGGTCGATGGCATCGTCGGCGGCCAGATAGTCTGACAGGTCAGGGGACGTCTGGATCAGCTCCATGCCCGCAGAGCATAGGAACGCGATCACCTTTCAGTCAATGATTTTTCGGGTAACCGCATATCTATGCACGACGAACAGGGTGCCGCCCACATCAGGGAAGTGCCGCCTCGGCGTCACCAAGGCCTCTTCGGACGAGGACCGGCCCGGATCCGTCGTGCGGACCGGGCCGGCCGGAGGGGCCCGTGGGCGGCGGCGGACCCGCGCCGTCGGCACGGTCCCGACGGCCGACGGCGGGGTCTAGCGCGCCATCTCCTCCTTGAGGGCCGCCACGAAGGCGTCCACGTCGTCCTCGGTGGTGTCGAAGGCGCACATCCAGCGGACGTCGCCCGCGGCCTCGTCCCAGAAGTAGAAGCGGAACCGCTTCTGCAGGCGTTCACTCACCTCGTGCGGCAGGCGGGCGAAGACCGCGTTGGCCTGCACCGGGTAGAGGATCTCCACGCCGTGCACCGCCCGCACGCCCTCGGCCAGCCGCTGGGCCATCTCGTTGCCGTGGCGGGCGTTGCGCAGCCACAGGTCCTTGGCGAGCAGGGCCTCCAGCTGCACCGACACGAAGCGCATCTTGGAGGCGAGCTGCATCGACAGCTTGCGCAGGTGCTTCATGTGGCGCACGGCGTCCTGGTTCAGGACCACGACCGCCTCACCGAACAGGGCGCCGTTCTTGGTGCCGCCGAGCGAGAGGAGGTCGACGCCGACCGCGTTGGTGAAGGTGCGCATGGGCACGTCCAGGGAGGCGGCGGCGTTGGCTATCCGGGAGCCGTCCAGGTGCACCCGCATGCCGTGCGCGTGGGCGTGCTCGCAGATCGCGCGGATCTCGTCGGGCGTGTAGAGGGTGCCCAGCTCGGTGCTCTGGGTGATCGAGACGACCTGCGGCATCGCACGGTGCTCGTCGTCCCAGCCGTAGGCCTGCCGGTCGATCAGGTCGGGCGTGAGCTTGCCGTCGGGGGTGGGGACGGTGAGCAGCTTCAGGCCGCCCATGCGCTCGGGGGCGCCTCCCTCGTCGACGTTGATGTGCGCGCTCTCGGCGCAGATCACCGCGCCCCAGCGGTCGGTGACCGCCTGGAGCGCGACGACGTTGGCGCCGGTGCCGTTGAAGACCGGGAACGCCTCGGCGCCGGAGCCGAAGTGGCTGCGGATCACCCGCTGGAGGTTCTCGGTGTACTCGTCCTCGCCGTACGCGACCTGGTGACCGCCGTTGGCCAGGGCCAGGGCGGCGAGCACCTCGGGGTGCGCGCCGGCGTAGTTGTCACTGGCGAAACCGCGGACCTCGGGGTCGTGGTGGCGACGCGCGTCGGTCTTCGGAGGGTTCACGGCTTCTCGGTCAGCCACAGACGGTTTCCGTTCACTTCCGCGGCGGGCTTCTCCCAGACTCCGGCGACGGCCTCGGCGAGGTCGCGCACGTCCGTGAAGCCCGCGAACTTCGCGTTGGGGCGCTCGGCGCGCATCGCGTCGTGCACCAACGCCTTGACGACCAGGATCGCAGCCGCCGACGTCGGGCCCTGCTCGCCCCCCGCCTTGCGGAAGTAGTCGGCCATGGCCAGCGTCCACGCCTCGGCGGCGGCCTTGGCGGCCGAGTAGGCGGCGTTGCCCGCGGTGGGGTTGCTCGCACCCGCGGCGCTGATCAGGACGTAGCGTCCGCGGTCGCTGCGCTGGAGCGCCTCGTGGAAGGCGAGGGAGGTGTGCTGCACGGTGCGGATCAGCAGCAGCTCCAGCAGGTCCCAGTCGTCGAGGTTGGTCTTGGTGAAGCTCTGGCTGCCGCGCCAGCCGCCGACGAGGTGGACGAGGCCGTCGATCCGCCCGAACTCCTTCTCGATGCCGTCGGCCCACTCGCGGACGGAGTCCCGGTCGAGCAGGTCGACCGTCTCGCCGGTGACGGTGGCGCCGCCGTGCGCGTAGCGCGCCGCGTCGACCGCCTCGGCCAGCCGCTGCGGGTCGTTGTCCGCACCGACGACCGTCGCGCCCGCCTCCGCCAGCCGCAGCAGCGCGGCCCGTCCGGCGGGCCCGCCCGCTCCCGCCACCGCGATCACCGCGCCGTCGAGCGCCCCGTTCCCCATGGTCCTCGCCTCCCGAGCCTGTGCCTGTGCCTGCCTGTCCGTGCCGTCGCTCACGCGGCGGCCCGCTCGGCGCCGTCCCTGGTGATGCCCCGGGTCGACGCGATCACGCCCTTGAGCTTCTTGGACAGGGCCTCGTAGAACATGCTCAGCGGAAACTCGTCCGGAAGCACGTCATCGACGAGTTTGCGCGGCGGCAGGGTCAGGTCCAGGGCGTCGGGGCCCTTGGCCCACTTCGAGCCCGGGTGCGGGGCGAGATAGGTGGAGACCAGCTCGTAGCCGGCGAACCAGTGGACCAGCTTGGGCCGGTCGATGCCGTCGCGGTAGAGCGTCTCGATCTCGGCGCACAGCTCGTTGGTGACCTGGGGGGCGCGCTGCCAGTCGATGAAGAGCTTGTTGTCGGTCCAGCGCACGACGTCGTGCTGGTGCAGGTAGGCGAAGAGGAGCTGGCCGCCCAGGCCGTCGTAGTTGCGCACCCGCTCGCCGGTGACCGGGAAGCGGAACATCCGGTCGAAGAGCACCGCGTACTGCACGTCACGGGCCTGCGGGACGCCGTCGCCCTCCAGCTTCACGGCCTCCCGGAAGGCGGTGAGGTCGCAGCGCAGCTCCTCCAGGCCGTACATCCAGAACGGCTGCCGCTGCTTGATCATGAACGGGTCGAAGGGCAGGTCGCCGTGGCTGTGGGTGCGGTCGTGGACCATGTCCCACAGGACGAAGGCCTCCTCGCACCGCTTCTGGTCGTCGACCATCGCGGCGATGTCCTCGGGCAGCTCCAGGCCGAGGATGCCGACGGCGGCCTCGGTGACGCGGCGGAAGCGGGCGGCCTCGCGGTCGCAGAAGATGCCGCCCCAGGAGAAGCGCTCGGGGGCCTCGCGCACGGCGATGGTCTCCGGGAAGAGGACGGCCGAGTTGGTGTCGTAGCCCGAGGTGAAGTCCTCGAAGGTGATGCCGCAGAACAGCGGGTTGTCGTAGCGGGTGCGCTCCAGTTCGGCCAGCCAGTCGGGCCAGACCATGCGCAGCACGACCGCTTCGAGGTTGCGGTCCGGGTTGCCGTTCTGCGTGTACATGGGGAAGACGACCAGGTGCTGGAGGCCGTCCGCGCGGCTCGCGGCGGGCTGGAAGGCCAGCAGCGAGTCGAGGAAGTCGGGCACCTGGAAACCGCTGTCGGCCCACCGGCCGAGGTCCTTCACGAGGGCCTCGTGGTAGGCGCGGTCGTGCGGGAGCAACGGGGACAGCTCCTGGACGGCCCCGGCGACACGGCGCACGGCGTCCTCGGCGGCGGCCCGGTCCGGAGCGCCCTCGGAGTCGAAGTCGATCGACCCGTCCTTGGACTGCCATGGCCGGATCCGCTCCACGGCATCCTTGAGCACGGGCCACGCCGGGTGCTCCACCACCCTGCTCGCCGGAGGAACGTTCTCCTCCGCACCCACCTGCACAAGAATTTCCGTCATGTCCCATCCTCCACGGGAGAAGCTAGCGTCAGGACACCGTATGCATACGAGGTTTCTTCCAGCAAGGGAGGCCTCCGTAAATTATCCTGCCCGACCCGGTCCTCGACCGCATTTTTTCCTGCGGGGTCCTTGAGTCGTATACCAGGCGCGGCAGAGGGGAAACGGTCCGGCAGGGCCGTTAGGCTGCGCCCTGCCATCGCCGCCGTCGACGGAAGCGAGTCGAGCCTTGAACTTCCTCACCATCGGTCACCGCGGAGCGATGGGTGTCGAACCCGAGAACACCCTGCGTTCCTTCGTCGCCGCCGAGCGGGCCGGCCTCGACGTCGTCGAACTGGACCTGCACCTGAGCAAGGACGGCGCGCTCGTCGTCATGCACGATGCCGACGTGGACCGCACCACGGACGGGACGGGCGCGATCGCCGACAAGACCCTCGAGGAGCTGCGGGCGCTCGACGCGGGCCGCGGGGAGCGGATCCCGGTCTTCGAGGAGGTGCTGGACGCCGTCTCGGTGCCGTTGCAGGCCGAGATCAAGGACGCGGCGGCGGCGCGGACGCTCGCCGAGGTGATGCACCGGCGGGGCCTGGTGGACCGGGTGGAGGTGATCTCGTTCCACGACGAGGCCATCGTCGAGATCGCCCGGCTGGTGCCGGGGGTGCGGACCGCCCTGGTCGCGCAGTACTACGGCCCCGACGTCGTGGACCGTGCCGTCGAGGCCGGTGCCGGGACCCTGTGTCTGGACATCAACCGCATCACGCTGGAGATCGTGGAGCGGGCCCGCAAGGCCGGCCTCCGTGTCCTGTGCTGGACGGTGAACACGCAGGACCAGCTGCGGCTGGTGCGCGCCCTCGGTCTCGACGGCGCGACGACCGACTACCCGGAGATCAAGCGCACCGGCCGCTTCACGGCGTGAGCCCCGTGAGCGTCACGCGGGTCGGACCAGCGACTTGACCAGGAGCTCGAACCGCAGGTCGTCCCGCTGCGGTATGCCGAAGCGCTCGTCGCCGTACGGGAACGGGGTCGTCTCTCCCGTACGGCGGTAGCCGCGGCGCTCGTACCAGGCGATGAGGTCCTCGCGCACGGAGATCACGGTCATGTGCATCTCGGTCACGCCCCAGGTCTCGCGGGCGCGGCGCTCCGCCTCCGCGATGATCGTCTTGCCGAGTCCCCCGCCCTGGAGGACCGGGCTGACGGCGAACATGCCGAAGTAGGCGTGCGCACCGCGGTGCTCCAGCTGGCAGCAGGCGACGAGCACGCCGTCGCGTTCGACGGTCAGCAGGCGGCTGTCCGGCGACTTGACGACCTCGAGCACGCCCTCGGGGTCCGTGCGCTGTCCCTGCAGGATGTCCGCCTCCGTGGTCCATCCGGCCCGGCTGGACTCGCCCCGGTACGCGGACTCCACGAGGGCGACGATCGCGTCCACGTCCGCGTCCGTCGCGTCGCGGTAGGTCAGTCGGCTGGCGGCGGTGTCCATGGAGGCTTCTCCGGTTCGTTCTCGGGCGCGGCGCGGGCACCGATGAGCGTAGCGCCGCCCTTAGGCTCGGGCCGCATGGTGCATGTACTCAGCAGCCGTATCCTGATCCGTCCCACCGACCCCGAGCGCTCCCGCGCCTTCTACGGGGAACAGCTCGGCCTCGCCGTCCACCGCGAGTTCGGTACGGGTGACGAGCGGGGCACGGTCTACTTCCTCGGCGGCGGTTTCCTGGAGCTCTCCGGCCGCGCCGACACCCCGCTCTCGCCCTCGCTCAGGCTGTGGCTCCAGGTGGAGGACGCTGCGGCGGCCCACGACGAGCTGCGCGCCAAGGGGGTCGGGATCGTGCGGCCGCCGGTCCAGGAGCCGTGGGGGCTGGTCGAGATGTGGATCGAGGACCCGGACGCGACCCGGATCGTCCTGGTCGAGGTGCCCGCGGACCACCCCTTGCGCTACCGGCCCGGGATCTGAGCCGTCGGGGCGGATCGTGCCGGCTGGCCCGGGTCACGAGCCGGCCTTAGCGTGCTGGAGGGGGACGGACGGGTCTGCGGTCGAGCGGAAGGACGCCCCACGCCATGAAGCTCCACGAACCGGTGACCGGCGGGCCCTGCTGGGCCGAGTTGGGGACCAGCGATCTGGAAGCGGCCAAGCGGTTCTACGCCGGACTGTTCGGCTGGCACTCCGGGACGGAAACCCGTGCGCAGGCGGGCGGCTACACGATCGCCCGCCTCGACGGCGCGGCCGTCGCCGCCCTCGCCCCGCTGGACCGGCGGGGCCGGCCGGTCGCGTGGAACGTCTCGTTCGCCGTGCGCGACGCGGACGCCGCCGTACGGCAGGTGACGGCGGCGGGCGGGACGGTCGCGCAGGGCCCCGCCGACGTCTTCGACTCGGGTCGGTCCGTGGTGGCCGTCGACCCGACCGGGGCGGTGTTCCAGCTGTGGCAGGGGTGGTCCTTCCCGGGCGCGGAGCTGCTCAACGCGCCCGGTTCGCTGGGCTGGGTGGAGTTGCTGACCCGGGAACCCGGCCGGGCCGCCGACTTCTACACCACGGTGTTCGGCTGGACCGTGACCGCCTCGGACCGCTACCCGCAGTGGGGGATCGACGGCGCGGACTTCGGCGGGATGGTGACGATGGACGAGAAGTTCCCGCACGAGGTACCGGCGCACTGGCTGCCGTACTTCGCGGTCGCGGACGTGGACGCCGCCGCGGCCGACACGACGGATGCCGGCGGCACCGTACTCATGCTGCCCACGTCCCCGCCCGACGGCCCGCGCATCGCGGTGCTGCGGGATCCCCAGGGGGCGATGTTCGGCGTCTACCGGGCGGGCGACGAGCGCTGACGGCCACGCGCGGGCCCCGGGGGCGCCCCGGACGGGACCCTGGGGTCACGGCCTCGGGCGGGACCGGAATTGGGGCTGACGGCCCCGGGCGGGACCCGGGAGCGATCCCGCCGGTACGGCACCGGGTCGGTGAGCCCGCGCACCGCACGTGGGGCGGGCGGTGATCGACCGGGGCGGGCCGGGTGTCACCGTCGCAGGGCGTCCAGGCGCCCCTCCAGCCGGCCCAGCAGCCCGCCGAGGAGCACCGCGAGCTCGTGCTGTTCGGCCCCGTCGATGCCGGAGAGCACGGCGGACTCGTAGGCGAGCTGCTCGGGCAGGATGCCGTCGACGAGGTCGCGTCCGGCGTCCGTGAGGCGGACGTGGGCCACCCGACGGTCGCGGGTGTCGCCGCGCCGCTCCACCAGACCGTGCTCGGTGAGCTGCTTGAGGCGCTTGGTGACGGCCGCTCCCGAGGAGAAGGTCTCCCGGGCCAGGTCACCGGGGGTCAGCTCGTGCCCGGTGCGGCGCAGTGCCCCGAGCAGGTCGAACTCGGCGCGGCTGAGGCCGGCCCGGCGCAGCGGAGCGTCCTCGGCCTGCTGGAGGAGGGCCGCACAGCGGTTGATGCGGCCGATGATCTCCATCGGCCCGGTGTCGAGGTCGGGGTGGACGGCCCGCCACTGCCGTACGACCGCGGCGACGGTGTCCCCGCCCGGTCCGCCCCTCGCGTCGTCCCCGGCCGCCGAGCCCCCGTCGGTTGCGGTCATGGCCGTACGTCCTCCACTCTCGTGCCCGTTTCCCGGTCCGCACGCGCTGCCTGGCGTCGGACCGTTGCGGCGAGCGTACGGTGTCCGGCCTGCTCGGCGAGCACGACCCTCTCCTGGGGCAGGGCGCGCCCCCACCATTCGCCGGCCGCCGCGTCGACGGTGGTCCGCAGGTCGGTCAGTGCGGCGGCCAGGCCCCGGCGGGCGGCTTCCAGGGCGCCGGGCGCGGGGTCCGGCCCGGCGAGGAGGCGGGCGGCGTGCTCGCGGGCGCGGTCGGCGGCGGTCACCGCCTGTCCGACGCGGCTCCCGGCGCGCCGGTCGGTGACGACGACGGCGGCCAGGAAGCCGACGAGGGCACCGACGAGGGTGTCCACCACGCGCTCCGTGATCAGCTCGCCGGGCGCCCGGTACCCGGTGAACTCGGTGATGAGCAGCGCCATCGGAGTGACGCAGACGCTGCCGAGCCAGTAGTTGCGGGTGATGAGCGCCTCGGCCCCGAAGTTGAGGGCGAGACAGAACAGGACCAGGAGCGCCTGCCCGAGGTGGGCCAGCGGGGCGATGGCGGCGAACACCAGCACCCCCGCGACGTTGCCGACCACGCGCTGGACCGCACGGCTCCACGTCAGGGTCAGGTTGGCCTGGTACAGCGCGGCGGCGGTGACCAGCGCCCAGTAGGGGCGGCCGATACCGAGCGCGAGGGAGGCGTAGCCGGCCAGGGCGCAGCCGAGGGCGGTGCGCAGAGCGATCGGGGTCAGTGGACCGAGCCGCTGCCACAGGGACGCGGGACGGGCGGCGAGTTCGGCCTCCACGCCGAGGAGTTCCTCCACGGCCCCGGGGGCGTCGCCGGTGCGGGGGATGCGGCCGGTGCCGCGCAGGGCGCGGGCCCAGGTCCGCAGCCGCTCGGGATCGGAGTCGGCGGGCGCGGCGAGCGCGACCTCGGCACGGACCACGAGGTGTTCCAGGGCGCGCCGGGTGGTGGCGCGCCTGCCGGTCGCGGGGAGGGAGAGCAGCGTCTGCCAGGCGGCCTGCACCGCGGCATATCCGGCGGCGCGGGCGGGATCGTGACCGTCGTCGCCGCCGCGGGTGTCGGCGTACGCGGCGGCCGCGTGCAGGGCCTGCGCGGTGGCCCGGCGCTCGGGGCCGTGCGGCCGGACGAGCGCGGGAGCCATGCCGACGATCCAGGCCCAGGCGCCCGCGGCGGCGCCCAGGGCCAGATGGCCGGGGACCTGGCCGAGGGTCTGCGGGACGAAGAGGGCGGCGGAGCTGATGAAGGTCAGGACCACGTTGCCCGGCGGGCCGAGGCGGGTGGCGTCGCACAGGGCCTTCTGCACGGCGGCCAGCAGGGCGCCGACGGTGACCAGCACGACGGCGTCATGCGTGAGCGAGGCGGTGACCAGGGCGACGGCCACGCCGCCGAGCATGCCGAGCACCACCCCGGCCAGGGTGCGGGCCCGGGCGGCGTAGGGGCGGTTGTGGGCGTAGAGCGCGCACAGGGACCCCGCCATGGTGTACATCGCGAGGTCGAGCCGGCCGAGCGCCAGCAGGATCAGGTTGGGCGGAGCCACGGCGGCGACCGAACTGAGGGCGGGCTTGAACCAGATCTCGGAAGGGCGGCGCAGGCGCAGCACGCCCGCCAGGGACAGGCGTCGGCCGAGTGAGATGCCGGAGGTGGGGGTCGCACTGCTCATGACGAAAAGCTTAACAGGTGTTTTACCTGTAAATAAATGCTCGCTGTGTGAGCTGGACCTCGGCCACCTGCGGCGACCCGCCACGCTCCCCCGAATACTCCCCGTGTACTTCCTTGCGCTCGCGTGTGCGCCGCGCGGCCCGGGCAGTCCTTGACCGACCGGCGAGCGTCGAACGGGGAGGCACGCGTGCACGGACCGGCGTCGTCCGGATGGTTGCTGGTCGCGCTCTGCGCGGCGACCGGCGCCTACTGCCTGCTGCGCATGCGCAGCAGCGTCGAGGAGCAGCGCCACGCGGCGGGCGGCGAGGCCCTCATGGGATTCGGCATGGCCGCCATGGCGGTGCCGGCGGCGGTCTTCACTCCGCCGCGGTGGGCCTGGCCCGTGTACGCGGTGGTGTTCGGGGCGGCCGGGCTGCGCGCCCTGTGGGCGGCCCGGTCCGGACGGCACCACCTGCACCATCTGGTCGGGGCCGCGGCCATGGTGCACATGGCGGTGGCGATGGCGGTCTCCCCCGCCCACGCCCATGGGCACGGATCTTCCGGCGTACCCATCCTGACCGGGCTGCTGCTGCTCTACTTCACCGGGTACGTACTGCTGACCGGCGTGCGCCTGATACCGGTCGCCGCCGTGGCCGGAGGCGTTCCGACGGCCGGCGGTCCGCCGACGGGCGTTCCGGCGGGGGGCGTTCCGGCGGCGGGGTGGGGTGATCGGCCGGAGCTGGCCCGGGCCTGTCGGCTCTCGATGGGGATCGCGATGCTCGCCATGCTGCTGGCGATGTGACATCGGCGTGCGCCCGGCACACCCGCCGGCCCGGTGGACGGCCGTTGCCTGCGTCACTTTGCGCCGCGGGCCGTACGCCCGGCCCCCCGGCGCTCATAGGCTGCCCCCATGATTCTCCCCGCGGCACTGTTGCTGCTCGGCGCCCTGGCCGCCGTCCTGGCCCCCAGGCTGCTCGCGCGGGCCGACTGGCCGGACCGCGAACCGGTGGTCGCCCTGTGGGTGTGGCAGTGCGTCGTGGCGGCCGTGATCCTGTGCTGCGCGCTGTCGATGACGCTCAGCGCGGCGGCGGCCTGGCACGCGGTGGGCGGGCACGTCTTCGCGACGGCTCCGGGCCCGGCGGTCGAGGCCTACGCGCTCGGTACGTCCGGCCCGTGGGCGGACGCCACCGCTGTCACGCTGGCCTGCGGCGGGCTGTGGAGCGTCGCGATGCTGGCCCGGGAGATCGTACGGGCCAGGGCCCGGCGTCGCCGCCGCCGGGCCGAACTGCTGCTGCGCGCTCCGCTGTTGCCCGGCGAGGCGCCCCGCTCGGAGCCGCTGGTCGTCCTGGAGGGCGAGCGGCCCGACGCCTGGTGGCTGCCCGGCACTCCCCCGCAGTTGGTCGTCACCACCGCCGCGTTGCGCCGCCTCAAGGGCCGGCAGCTGGACGCGGTCCTCGCCCACGAGAAGGGGCACGCGCAGGCGCGGCACGACTGGCTGCTGCACTGCTCGGCCGCGCTGGCGGACGGATTCCCGCAGGTCCCGGTGTTCGCGGCGTTCCGCGACGAGATGCACCGCCTGGTCGAACTCGCCGCCGACGACGTGGCCTCCCGGCACTTCGGCCGGCTGACCACCGCCCTCGCCCTGGTCGAACTCAACGAGGACCGCGGTGTCTTCGGCCCCTGCCCGACCGCGCAGGCCCACGTCCCGCAGCGGGTGGACCGGCTGCTCACCCCGCCGAACCGGTTGACGGCGGCCCGGCGGCTGCGGCTGACCGCGGCGGCCGCGCTGGTGCCGGTCGTGCCGGTGCTGGTGGCGTTCGTCCCGGGACTGCGGGCGCTCGGGTAGGTCCCGTACCGCTCGCCCGCTCCGGCAATTGGCCCCGGAGCCCCCGAGTCCGCGAGTATCGCAGCATGCAGACGCCGCCCGTCGAATCCCCGCCCGGTCCCCCGCAGGCCCGCACCGCCCTCCATGTGACGTGGGTACTCGCCCTGTGCTCCGCGCTGTTGCTCACCCTGGTCGCGGTCGAGTGGCACCCGCTGATCGCCATGGACGACGACATCGCCGGCACCACGCACCGCTGGGCGGTCGACGAGCCGGGCATCACGCAGGCCATGCGCATCCTCACCGACTGGGTGTGGGACACGTGGACGATGAGGCTGCTGTGCGCGGTGGTCGTGCTGTGGCTGTGGCTGCGGCGCGAGGACCGGTGGACGGCCGTGTGGCTGGGGGCGACGTGTCTGCTGGGCAGCCTGCTCCAGCAGGCCCTGAAGGCGGCGGTGGACCGCCCGCGCCCGGTCTGGACCGATCCCGTGGACTCCGCGCACTACGCGGCCTTCCCCTCCGGCCACGCCATGACCGCCACCTTCGTGTGCGGCCTGCTGGTCTGGCTGGTCCACCACTACGGCGCCCCCCGTGGCGCGCGCCTGGCCGCCCTGGCCGTGGCGGTGGTCTCCGTCGTCGGCGTCGGCGTGACCCGGGTGTGGCTCGGCGTCCACTGGGCCACGGACGTCGTCGGAGGCTGGCTCATGGGCGCCCTGGTCGTGGCCGTCGCGGTACTGGTCCACCGGCGCCGCCACCCCTGACCACGCCCTCCACGCCCGTTGCGCGGACCGCCCCGGCCGGGACGGCCACCGGGGCCGTACGAGCCGCACGAGCCGCACAGAAGAACGCGCCGCACGGCACTGCCTGCCGAGGGGAGGGCGCGAAGGACGGGCACCCGAAGTCGTCACCGGAGCAGCTTCACCGGCGGACACGTGGCGAAAGCGGCCTCCCGCCGGGCACGTAGCCCGAGGCAACCAGCAGGGCGGGCCGTCCGCCTCGGACGATCCCCCGTGTCGCCCGAGGCAGACGTAGCCGGACAGGGCCCACCGGGGCCCGTCCGCCTGCGCTGAGTATAGTTGGCTGGCAGCCAGTCAACGCAGGAGTACAGCATGTCCCCGCGCAGCGCCTCGGTCAATGAAGAGTTGCGTCGGCGTTCCAAGGAGCGGCTTTTGCAGGCCGCGGTGGAGCTGGTGGGCGAGCACGGGTACGACGCGACCACGCTCGGCGACATCGCCGACCGGGCCGGTGCGGCGCGCGGTCTGGTGTCGTACTACTTTCCCGGCAAGCGCCAGCTGGTGCAGTCCGCCGTGCACCGGCTGATGCACCGCACGCTGGAGGAGGCGCTGGAGCGCGAGCCGCGCACGGTCGAGGGACCGGAGCGGATGGCCCGGGCCATCGACGCGATCCTGGGCCTCGCCCGGGACCGGCCGGTGCTCATGCGGCAGCACATGGCGGGCCTGCTCCAGGCCGAGGTGGGCTTCGTGCCGTGCCCGGAGCAGCGGCGGCTGGCCGAGCTGCTGCGGGACACGGTGGCCCGGCACGGCTCCCGGGACGTCGACCGCGACTACCCGATGCTGCGTGCCCTGCTGATGGGCGCCGTCTTCGCCGCTCTGGTGCCGGGCGCGCCGATGCCCGTGCCGGTGCTGCGCGCCGAGTTGTTCGGACGCTATCGGCTGGCCTGGGAGCTGGGTGTCCCGCCGGACGCCGAGGCGCCCGGCGGGACGGGGTGCGAGACGGACCTGTCGCGCTTCTTCGCGACCGGCGGGTCCCGCCGGCCGGCCCGGACGGACCGGGCCGACGGGGCCGACGGGGCCGACGGGGCCGGACGGACGACTCAGTCGAAGTAGTCCGGCTGCGTCTGCGTGTTCAGCTCGCGCAGGTGGACCCGCTTGGCCGGGTCGGTGCGCCGGTCGCTGAGCTTCAGGACGTCGAAGCCCTTGGCGATGTCGTTCGAGTAGATGTAGCCGTTGTAGTAGTACGCCGACCAGGAACCACCCGTGGTGACACCGTCCGTGGTGAGCGGACCGCGCTCGAAGTAGGCGATCTCCTTGGGGCGCTTGGAGTCGGTGAAGTCCCAGACGGAGACGCCGCCCTGGTACCAGGCCTGGACCATGAGGTCGCGGCCCTTGACCGGGATCAGCGAGCCGTTGTGGGCGACGCAGTTCTCGGTGTCCGCCTGGTGGCGGGGGATCTTGAAGTAGCTGCGGAAGACCAGTTCGCGGTGGTCTCCCCGGCCGACGATGTCGTAGATGCCGTCGGCGCCGCGGTTCGGGCCGATCTCCGCGTTGCAGGTGGCGGCGCCGCCGCCGCCCAGCTCGTCGGTGAAGACGATCTTGTTCGCCTTCTGGTTGAAGGTCGCCGAGTGCCAGAACGCGAAGTTGACGTTGTCCTGGACGCGGTCGATCACCTTCGGGCGCTCGGGGTCCTTGATGGAGAACAGGATGCCGTCGCCCATGCAGGCGCCCGCCGCCAGGTCCTCGGAGGGCAGCACGGTGATGTCGTGGCAGCCGGTGGTCTTGGACACGCCCGGGTTGGTGGGCCCGCCCGGGTTGCCGCCGCCGTCGGGGCCCTCACCCGGGAACAGCACGGGGAAGCCCACGAGGGCCGCACGCTCGGGTGCCTTGCGCGGCACCTTGATGACCGAGATGCCGTCGTGCGGCGGCCGGCAGTCCGGGTACGCGGCGTTCGGCGAGTACGAGGAGACGTACACGTAGACGTTCTTGCGCTCGGGCACCAGGGTGTGGGTGTGCGAGCCGCAGGCCGTCTCGACGGCGGCGACGTACTTCGGGTTCCGCTTGTCGCTGATGTCGAAGACCTTCATGCCCTCCCAGGAGGACTTCTCGGTCGCCGGCTGCGTGGTGCTGTTGCAACTGCTGTCGCTGCGCGAGGAGTCGGTCGACAGGAACAGCAGGTCTCCGGAGACGGAGATGTCGTTCTGGGAGCCCGGGCAGAGCACCTGGGCGACGGTCTTCGGCTTCTTCGGGTTGCTGATGTCGAAGATGCGGAAGCCGTCGTAGTTGCCGGCGAACGCGTACCGGCCCTGGAAGGCCAGGTCCGAGTTGGTGCCGGGCAGTGCGTCCTTGGGGATGTTGGCCAGGTGCTCGATGTTGTCCGAGTGGACGATCTCGTCCTGACCGGGTATCTCGCCGCTCTCGATCGCCTCGCGGACCTCGGCGCGCGCGCTCTTGGACACCTCCTTGGAGGCAGCCGGCCCGTCACCCGGGTCGGGGGTCGCCATCGCCGGGCCGGCCGTCAGCAGCGCGGACAGGAGACCGGCGGCGGCCGCCGCAACTCCCAGACGTCTGCGCCGCGTTCGCGGGTCATTGAACAGGGTCACTGTTTCCTCCCTACGTCCGTTCCCTTCGGAACGGTTCACGCACCCCGCAGTATCGTCTTCACCATGCACATATCAACAGGGGGCAACAAACTCGCAATGAAGTTTTTTGATCAGTGACGCGCCCAACCGTGCTAAGACGGTCACGGCACTCACGAGGTGTTCCGCTTTCCTCCCCCACCGGGGGCCCAGCCACAGGAGGACGTTGTGCCCTTCCGTTCCGCGTCGACCCGCGCGTCGCTCGTCACGGCCTCACTGACCGCACTGGCCGTGCTCGGCCTCGGGGCCTGCGACTCCGGTTCGGACACCGGGTCGGCGGCCTCGTCCGGCCCCTCGGTGATCGCCCCCGGCAAGCCGGGCGAGGCCAACCGGACGCTCTCCGCGCAGGACGCCGAGGAGCAGCGCGCCGACGACGACTCCCCCAACTCGGCGGACGTCTCGTACGCCCGGATGATGATCCAGCACCACACGCAGGCCCTGGAGATGACCGAACTCGTGCCGGAGCGCGCCCGGTCCGGCCAGGTCCGCAAGCTCGCCGACCGGATCTCCGCGGCGCAGGGACCGGAGATCACGGCGATGCAGGGCTGGCTGAAGACACACGGCGAGAAGGAGACGGACGGCGGGCACGACCACGCCGCGATGCCCGGCATGGCGAGCGAGGCCCAGCTCGAGAAGTTGCGCGCGGCGAAGGGGAAGGCCTTCGACCAGCTCTTCCTCAAGCTGATGATCACTCACCACGAGGGGGCGATCACCATGGCCACGGACGTGAAGTCGCAGGGCAACAACGTCCAGGTCGAGGAGATGGCGGACGACGTGGTAGCCCAGCAGACGAGCGAGATCTCACGGATGCGCGGGATGCTCTGACGCTCCCGGCGACGCCTCAGCGACGGGCGCGGCGCGGCGCCAGGAAGCCCTCGTCGCGCGCCTGCCCGATCAGCCGGAGCGACCTCCGCCGGCTGTGCCCCGTCGCGCACATCACCGCGAGCACGGGATCGGCGCCCTTCGCGCGGGCCGCCCGGTACTCCTGAGCGACCAGCCGACGCCCCTCCCTGCCCCGCGGCCATGCGGGACGGGCCCGCCGGCCGGCGGCCCGGGCGGCGCGGGCGGAGGCCGGCAGGCACGCCTCGAAGAGCGGGCTCTCCAGCCACTCGGCGAGTGCCGCCAGGTCGTCGAGGGACAGGGGCGGTTCGGCCCGTACGTCCTCCACCAGCACGCCCTGACCGGAGAGCACGGCGAGCGCCTCCACCCGGGCGCCGTCGGTGAACGTCAGCCGGACGTCGAACCAGGAGGTCGTGTCGCCGCCCTCGCGCACCACCCAGGTCTGCCGCACGGACATCGCCCCGTCGTCCGGACAGCGGTCGGAAAGCTGAAGAGAACGATCAACGAAGGATGCTTCGAGCACACACGCAACGTAACCGCATGATCACATTCCATACGAACAGAACACGCACGGAACACCTGTCGTTCACCGGGCGCAGCACCCTGTCAGCGGAGCGGCGGCGGTGGGATGCTGGAAAAGCCCCAGCGACCTCCGTCCGTCCGCCCAGGGCAAGGAGTTCCGCCGTGCTGCGTGTCGCCGTCGTCGGCTCGGGACCGAGCGGGTGCTACACCGCCCAGAGCCTCGTGCAGCTCGACCACGAGGTGCGCGTCGACGTCCTGGACCGCCTGCCCTGCCCGTACGGGCTGGTGCGGTACGGCGTGGCGCCGGACCACGAGAGGATCAAGTCCCTGCAGGGCGCCCTGTGCACGGTCCTGGAGGACGAGCGGGTGCGGTTCCTCGGCGGGGTCACGGTCGGCCCGGGCGGCCTTGCGACCGCTCGGTTGCGGGAGCTCTACCACGCGGTCGTGTACTGCGTGGGCGCCGCCGCCGACCGACGGCTGGGCGTTCCGGGCGAGGACCTGCCGGGCAGCTGGTCGGCGACCGAGTTCGTGGCCTGGTACAGCGCGCACCCGGACGCCGTGGACGGCGGCTTCCTGCGCGGGGCGCGGGCCGCGGTGGTGATCGGGGTGGGCAATGTCGCCGTCGACGTGGCGCGCATGCTGGTCCGCGGCGCGGCCGAGTTGAGCGGCACCGACATGCCGCAGACGGCGCTCGACACCCTCGCCGCCGGGCGGGTGGCCGACGTGCACGTGGTGGGCCGCCGGGGTCCCTCGCAGGCCCGTTTCACCACCAAGGAGTTGCGTGAGCTGGGCGCGCTGCCGGACACCTCCGTCCTCGTGGACCCGGCGGAGCTGGAGCTGGACCCGGCCTTCCGGGACCCCTCGGGCCTGCCCGGTCCGCTGCGCCGCAACGTCGAGGTGCTGCGCGTCTGGGCCGGGCACCCCCCGCGCGACGCGGCCCGCCGGATCCACCCGCGCTTCTTCCTGCGCCCGGTGGAGCTGACGGCGGACGGCGCGGGCCGCGTGGGCGCCGTGCGCTTCGAGCGGACGGCGCCGGACGGGCGCGGCGGCGTGACGGGCACCGGACGGTACGAGGAGATCGAGGCCCAACTGGTCCTGCGCTCGGTGGGCTACCGCGGGGTGGCGCTGGAAGGGCTGCCGTTCGACGCGGCGAGCGGCACGGTGCCGCATCGGGCGGGGCGCGTCCTGCGGGCGGGCACCGTCGTCCCCGGTGAGTACGTGGCCGGCTGGATCAAGCGGGGCCCCACCGGCGTCATCGGCAGCAACCGCCCCTGCGCCAAGGAGACCGTCAGATCGCTGCTGGCGGACGCCCGCGCGCTCGCGGAGCGGGAGGTACCCGCCGACCCCCTCGGCATGCTGCGCGCCGAGGGCGTCGACCCGGTCGAGTGGGCCGGATGGCGGGCCATCGAGCGGGCCGAGGCGGAACTCGGAGCCTCCCTGGGGCGCCGCGTGGCGAAGCTGCCCGACTGGGAGTCGCTGCTGGCGGCGGCGCGTACCGCCACGGGCTGAGCAGCTCCGGCCGACCGGGCGTCAGCCGGCGCCGAGGCGGGCGGCCTGGCGGGCGGCGGCGGCGAGGAGGGCGTCGAGCAGCCCGGGGAACAGCGCGTCCAGGTCGTCCCTGCGCAGGCCGTTCATCTTGGCCGTGCCCCGGTAGACCTGCCGGATCACCCCGCTCTCCCGCAGCACCCGGAAGTGATGCGTGGTGGTGGACTTGGTCACCGGCAGGTCGAAGTACGAGCAGGAGAACAGCTCCGCGCTGTCGGCGGCGAGGGCGCGCACGATCCGCATCCGCACCGGATCGGAGAGCGCGTGCAGCACGCCCTCCAGCCTGATCTCGTCCCGGGCAGGGTGCGGCAGGTCGCGGGTGCCGGCGGCGGTGGCGGCGGGGGTCACGGCGGCTCCAGTCGTCCGGGAGGGCCCACCGTCCAGGAGGGGCCTCCGTCGAGAAGGCCCATTGTACGAAGGGCGCCGTAGTTTGACACTCACCGTACTACGAGGGCTATCGTACGAAGCGTCCCGCCCCGCCTCGACCTGGGAGCAGCCCTCCATGAGCGCCCTTTTCCAGCCTCTCCAGCTGCGCGGCACCACGATCCCCAACCGGGTCTGGATGCCGCCGATGTGCCAGTACTCCGCCGCCCCCCAGGGCCCGGCGGCCGGGGCGCCCGGCGACTGGCACTTCACCCACTACGGCGCACGCGCGGTCGGCGGCACCGGCCTGATCGTCGTCGAGGCCACCGGCGTCACACCGGAGGGCCGCATCTCCCCGCAGGACCTCGGCCTGTGGAACGACACCCAGGTCGAGGCCTTCCGCCGGATCACCGGCTTCCTCCGGGACCGGGGCACGGTGCCCGCGGTCCAGCTGGCCCACGCCGGCCGCAAGGCGTCGACCGCGCAGCCGTGGAAGGGCGGTGCCCCGGTGGGCCCGGACGCCCACGGCTGGCAGCCGGTGGCCCCGAGCGCGCTCGCGTTCGACGAGCGGCACCCGGTGCCGGCCGAGCTGACGGTCGCGCAGATCCAGGAGCTGGTCGGCCGGTTCGCCGACGCGGCCCGCCGGGCCCTCGCCGCCGGCTTCGAGATCGCCGAGCTCCACGGCGCCCACGGCTACCTGATCCACGAGTTCCTGTCCCCGTACTCCAACCACCGCACCGACGCGTACGGCGGGTCGTACGAGAACCGCACGCGGTTCGCCCTGGAGGTCGTCGACGCCGTTCGGGAGGTGTGGCCCGACGACAAGCCGCTGTTCTTCCGCGTCTCGGCGACCGACTGGCTGGAGGAGGGCAGCTGGACGCCCGAGGACACCGTGCGCTTCGCCGGCGACCTCCAGGCGCACGGCATCGACCTCCTCGACGTCTCCACCGGCGGCAACGCCCCGCGCGTCCGCATCCCGACCGGGCCCGGCTACCAGGTGCCGTTCGCCGCGCGGGTGAAGTCCGGGACCACCCTGCCGGTCGCCGCCGTGGGACTGATCACCGACGCCGGACAGGCCGAGAAGATCCTCGCCAACGGTGAGGCCGACGCGGTACTGCTGGGGCGCGAGCTGCTGCGCAACCCCTCCTGGGCCCAGCACGCGGCCCGGGAGCTGGGCGACGAGGTCCGGATGCCGGACCAGTACGGCTGGGGCATGTGACGGGGCGCGACCGGAGCACGGGGTGGGATCTTCGCGGGAAGCGTTGACTAGAAAGCGCTTGCCCTCTACGGTCCGTTCATCAGCATGACCGCCACGGATGCTGTCGACCCGCGCCAGCAGCGTGGGTCGTACAGCGTCCGCACCGATGTGGACAGCATCATGCACGGCGTTCATGTACATGTTCCGTTCCAACCCCCACTCCCTTCGGAAGGGACCCGAACATGACTCCTGTGACACGGCTCCGCACCCACGGGCGCGCGGCGACCGGCGCGCTGGCCGCCCTCGGCCTTTCGATTGGCATGCTCATGTCACTCGGGAGCACCGGCGCGCACGCCGCGACCTGGCCGACCCCCAACGGCAGCGAGGGCGTCTCCTCCACCATCGCGGTGTCCGGCACCAAGGACTACGGGATGAAGCGCCTCTACGGCACCGGCGACCTCGGCTCCGGCGGCCAGGACGAGGACCAGGGGCCGATCCTGGAACTGGCACCCGGCGCCGTCCTCAAGAACGTGATCATCGGCGCCCCCGCCGCGGACGGCGTCCACTGCAAGGGCAGCTGCACCCTGCAGAACGTCTGGTGGGAGGACGTCGGCGAGGACGCCGCGACCTTCCGCGGCTCCTCCTCGTCGAACGTCTACACCGTCTCCGGCGGCGGCGCGAAGGAAGCCAGTGACAAGGTGTTCCAGTTCAACGGCGCCGGGACGCTGAACGTGTCCAACTTCGCCGTCAAGAACTTCGGCACCTTCATCCGCTCCTGCGGCAACTGCTCGACGCAGTACAAGCGGACGATCAACCTCAACACCATCGAGGTGAGCTGGAAGGGCAGCCGGATCGCCGGCATCAACACCAACTACGGCGACAGCGCGACCCTGCGCAACATCACGATCGTCGGCGACAGCAGCAAGAAGATCGTCCCGTGTCAGAAGTACATCGGCAACGACGACGGGGACGAGCCGGACTCGAACGGCTCGGGCCCCGACGGCACGCACTGCAAGTACGCGTCGTCCGACATCACGTACAAGTGAGCCGCGGGTGACCCGCGGGTGATCCCGCCCCGTCAGGTCCGGGTGCTCCGCGTCCGGACCTGACGGGCCTGTTCCCGCTGGTAGTGCGTGTAGGCGTCCCGCAGGGCCGCGCCCGGCCAGTGGTCCGGGAGGAGTTCGGAGGGCAGGACCGGGTCCGCGAGCAGATGGCGCACGACGGCCGCGAAGGCGGTGAGGCGGTCGGCCGGGCTCCCGGCCCGGTCCACCCGGGCGAGCAGCGCCCCCGCCGTCGCGGACCAGTCCGCCAGCGGCCAGAGTCTCGCGGCCAGTTCGCGGGACGGCCGGCCGGGGCGCGCGTCGAGGCGCTCGGCCACCCGGTCGAGCCCGGCGGGCAGCGGGCGGCACAGATTGGCGGGGCGCAGCCACACGCCCTCGCGCAGTTCGGCGAGGCGCAACGCGGTCAGCCGGGCCCGCAGATCGGCGCGCTCGCCGGGCTCACGCCCGGTGGCGGTGACCACGAGCGTCTCCCAGTCGCCCTCCCACGCGCGCGTGCGCGGGTGCACCGCCTCGTCCTGGCGCCGCTGGCGCTCCAGCAGCCGCTCGCTGAGGCGGTAGCCGCCGTCCGTGCGCCGCAGGTCCCCGGCGGCGGCCATCCGGCTGAGCGCCGCGCGCACGGTGGACCCGCCGATCCCGAATCCCTCCACCAGCCGCACCAGCTCCCGGACCGGCAGCTCGGGGGGATGGGTGCCGAGCAGCAGGCTGAGGACGACCGAGCGCGCGGACAGCGGGCGCAGCGCGAGATCGCCCGGGGGTGCCGGATCGTTCATCCGGTCCCTCCGTTCGAGCACGAGTCGTCCGTCCACATGGAGACGTACTGTACGTGCGGCCATCGTGTTGCACTATTGCTGCGGCCGTAGCGTGAGTGCAACACTCGGGTGCATGACGACACGCGCGCAGGAGCCGTACGAGGAGTCCGCCGGCCGTCCGGAGGGGCACGCCACGCACGACGTCACCAACCAGCCCCCTCCCCTGGCTCCCTACGACGCCTTCGACGACGCGGCCCTGCGGGAGGGCCTGCGGCGGGAGGGCGCCGGGTGGGCCGAGGAGGAGCTGCGGCGGCTCGGCCGGCGGGCCGGGAGCGTGGCGGCGCAGGAGTGGGGCGACCTGGCCAACCGCCACGAACCCGTGCTGCGCACCCACGACCGGTACGGCAACCGGGTCGACGAGGTCGAGTACCACCCGAGCTGGCACCACCTGATGCGCGTGGCGGTCGGCGAGGGGCTGGCGGGAGCGCCCTGGGCCGACGACCGCCCGGGCGCCCATGTGGCGCGCACCGCGGGTGGGCTGGTCTGGGGGCACACGGAGGCCGGCCACGGTTGTCCGACGTCCATGACCTACGCGGCCGTCCCGGCGCTGCGCGTCCAGCCGGATCTCGCGAAGGTCTACGAACCCCTGCTGACCAGCCGGGAGTACGAGCCTGGGCTGCGCACGCCCACGGAGAAGCGGGGCCTGCTGGCCGGGATGGGGATGACCGAGAAGCAGGGCGGCTCGGACGTCCGCACCAACACCACGGCGGCCACCGCGACCGCCGAGCCCGGCGTGTACACGCTGCGCGGGCACAAGTGGTTCACGTCGGCGCCGATGTGCGACGTCTTCCTGGTCCTGGCCCAGGCGCCCGGGGGCCTGTCCTGCTTCCTGGTGCCGCGCGTGCTGCCCGACGGCAGCCGCAACACGTTCCGCATCCAGCGGCTGAAGGACAAGCTCGGCAACCGCTCCAACGCGTCGTCGGAACCCGAGTTCGACGGAACGGTCGCCTGGCTGGTCGGGCCCGAGGGGCAGGGCGTCAAGACGATCATCGAGATGGTCAACTGCACCCGGCTGGACTGCGTGATGTCCTCGGCGACGCTGATGCGCAAGACACTCGTCGAGGCCGGTCACCACGTACGGCACCGCAGCGCCTTCGGCGCCCGGCTGGTCGACCAGCCGCTCATGCGCAACGTCCTGGCCGACCTGGCGCTGGAGTCGGAGGCCGCGACGACGCTCACCCTGCGGCTGGCGGGCGCGGCGGACCGGGCGGCGCGCGGCGACGCCGGGGAGGCGGCGTTCCGGCGGATCGCCACCGCCGTCGGCAAGTACTGGGTGACCAAGCGGGGCCCGGCGTTCACCGCGGAGGCCCTGGAGTGCCTGGGCGGCAACGGTTACGTGGAGGAGTCGGGCATGCCCCGCCACTACCGCGAGGCGCCCCTGCTGTCGATCTGGGAGGGCTCGGGGAACGTCAACGCCCTCGACGTGCTGCGGGCGCTCGGCCGCTCCCCCGCCACCGCGCACGCCCTCTTCGGCGAACTCGCCCTCGCGCGCGGGGCGGACGCCCGCCTGGACGCGGCCGTGGCGCGGCTGGAGTCGGGGCTGGCCGAGGCGTCCGAGAGCGGTGCCCGCCGCCTGGTGGAGCTGATGGCGCTCACCCTCCAGGCCTCCCTCCTGGTCCGGCACGCCCCGGCCGCCGTCGCCGACGCCTTCTGCGCGAGCCGGCTCGGTGGCGACTGGGGGCACTCCTTCGGCACGCTGCCGGCCGGGGCGGACCTCGACGGCGTCCTGGCGCGGGCGCTGCCCGGCGAGGGCTGAGCACCCGCGCCGGACCCCGCGTCGGACCCGACGCCACCGCCCCGACCTGCGACGACGTGCCGTGCAGAGGTGACTGTCAGTGCCTGGGTGCAGACTGGCCCGTGTCCGAGACAAAGGCGTCGACGACGCCGCGGAGGTGATCGGCATGACCGAGGTACTGCTCGCCGTGGGCACCCGAAAGGGCCTGTTCATCGGGCGCCGGCAAGGTGGCACCTGGGAGTTCGACGAAAGTCCCTACTTCAACGCGCAGGCCGTGTACTCGGTCGCCCTGGACACCCGCGGCGACACCCCGCGGCTGCTGGCCGGCGGCGACAGCGCGCACTGGGGGCCGTCCGTGTTCCACTCGGACGACCTGGGCCGCACCTGGACCGAACCGGCGCGGCCGGCCGTGAAGTTCCCCAAGGAGACCGGCGCCTCGCTGGAGCGCGTGTGGCAGCTGCACCCGGCCGCCGCCGAGCCGGACGTCGTCTACGCGGGCACGGAGCCGGCCGCGCTCTACCGCTCCGAGGACCGCGGCGAGAGCTTCGAGCTGGTCCGTCCCCTGTGGGAGCACCCCACGCGGTCCCAGTGGGTGCCGGGCGGCGGCGGCGAAGGACTGCACACCGTGCTCACCGACCGGCGGGACCCGAAGTCGGTGACGGTCGCCGTCTCGACCGCGGGCGTGTTCCGCACGGTGGACGGCGGCGAGAGCTGGACCCCGTCCAACTCCGGTGTCTCCGCGGTCTTCCTGCCCGACCCCGACCCGGAGTTCGGCCAGTGCGTGCACAAGGTCGCACGGGACGCGGCGACGCCGGACCGGCTCTACCTGCAGAACCACTGGGGCGTGTACCGCAGCGACGACGCGGGCGCGCGCTGGACGGACATCGGCGAGGGGCTGCCGTCCACGTTCGGCTTCGCGGTGGCCGCCCACCCGCACCGCGGTGACACGGCCTACGTCTTCCCGATCAACGCCGACGCGGACCGGGTCCCGGCGGACCGCCGCTGCCGGGTCTTCCGCACGGCGGACGCGGGCAAGAGCTGGGAGCCGCTCTCCGCGGGGCTGCCGCAGGAGGACCATTACGGCACGGTGCTGCGGGACGCGCTGTGCACCGACGACGCGGACCGGGCGGGCGTCTACTTCGGCAACCGCAACGGCGAGGTGTTCGCCTCCCCCGACGACGGGGACAGCTGGGAGCAGTTGGCCTCCCACCTGCCGGACGTGCTGTGCGTGCGCGCGGCGGTCGTGGGGTGATCCGGACCGGGGGGACCGGCCTCGGCCACGGGTTGATCCACGTCACCCGTACGGCAGTAGGGTGACGCCCGTGGCACCACGACCCTTGAACGAAATCGTCGAAGCGGGCTGGGCGAAGGCCCTGGAACCCGTCGCCGGGCAGATCACCTCGATGGGTGAGTTCCTGCGCGCGGAGATCGCCGCCGGACACACCTACCTGCCCGCCGGAGCCAACGTCCTGCGGGCCTTCCAACAGCCCTTCGACGACGTCCGTGTCCTGATCGTCGGACAGGACCCGTATCCCACCCCGGGGCACGCCGTGGGGCTGTCGTTCTCGGTCGCGCCCGAGGTGCGGCCGCTGCCCGGCAGCCTCGTCAACATCTTCCGGGAGCTGAACACCGACCTGAACCTCCCGCAGCCGTCCAGCGGGGACCTGACCCCATGGACCCGGCAGGGCGTGCTGCTGCTCAACAGGGCGCTCACCACCGCCCCGCGCAAGCCCGCCGCGCACCGCGGCAAGGGCTGGGAGGAGGTCACCGAGCAGGCGATCCGGGCCCTGGTGGCGCGGGGCAAGCCGATGGTGTCCATCCTCTGGGGCCGCGATGCCCGCAATCTCCGCCCGCTGCTGGGCGACCTGCCCTCGGTGGAGTCCGCGCATCCGTCCCCGATGTCGGCCGACCGGGGCTTCTTCGGCTCCCGCCCCTTCAGCCGGGCCAACGACCTGCTGGTCCGGCTGGGAGGGCAGCCGGTCGACTGGCGCCTGCCGTGAGCGGCGGCTTCCTCGCCGTGGACTCCGGCGGTTCGGGTCTGCGGGTCGTCGTCGGCAGGGCCGGTGACGGCGGTGACGGCGCGGAGGGGCTGGCGCGGCGTTCGTCGCGGGAGCCCGTCCGCACCGGGGAACGGGGTATCGATCCCGCGCACCTGCTGGCGCAAGTGCTGCCCATGGCCAGGGCGTTGAGCGCGGAGACCGGCGTGGACCGGCTCGGCACCGTGGTCGTCGGGGCCGCGGGACTGGCCACCCTGGGCGACGCCCTGCGGGCCGAACTCCCGGGCGCGCTCGCCCGGGAGCTGGGGGTACGGACGGTCGCGCTCGTCGCGGACGCCGTCACCGCGTACGTCGGCGCCCTCGGCCCCCGCGCCGGAGCCGTGGTCGCCGCGGGCACCGGGCTGATCGCCACCGGCACCGACCTGGTCCGCTGGCGCCGGGCGGACGGCTGGGGTCATCTGCTGGGCGACTGCGGCGGCGGCGCCTGGATCGGCCGGGCCGGCCTGGAGGCGGCGCTGCGCGCCCACGACGGGCGCCAGGGCGGTTCCCCGCTGCTGCTCACCCGGGCCGAGGAGCGGTTCGGGCCGGTGACCGGGCTGCCCGGCCGGCTGTATCCGCGGACGGACCGCCCCGCCGTCCTCGCCTCCTTCGCGCCCGAGGTGGCCGCCTGCGCCGCCGACGACCCGGTCGCCGCGGACGTTCTGCGGGCCGCCGCACGGCACATGGCCGACTCCGCCGCCGCGGTGTGCCCCCCGGACGGGGAGCCGCGCGTCGCGGTCACCGGCGGCCTGCTGAAGCTGGGCGACCCGCTGGTCGTCCCCCTGGCGGAGGCACTGGCGCAGCGGCTGCCGCACGCGCGCCGGACGGCCGCGGAGGGTGATCCCCTGCGGGGCTCGGTGCGCATCGCGACGGACCTGGCGGCCGGCTCGCTCACCGTTCCGGGCGATGACCGGATGCTGTGGGTGACAACCGTGCCGGGCGGCCGGTAATCGCCCTCCGGTGAGGTGAATCGTGCCGATGTCAGCCGATCCGTACATCACTCTTCCGACAAAACCGGACGGATACCGCTCACCTGCACCCTCCCCGAACAGGGAAACCCGGGAAACCAGTAACATGCGGCGCCATGAGCTCCCCCACTGGGCCCGCCGGCCTGCCAGTACGAATGCCGCGCCCCCGCCAGCCCGGACGGCACCGCCGTCCCGAGCCGCTGGTGGCTCCCGAGGGCGCGCCGGCGCTCGTCCTCGCGGTGCCGGGGACGCCCAGCAGCGCCACCCGAGGCCTCGCCGACGAGGTCATCAGCATCGCCCGCTCGGAGCTTCCCGGCCTCGACGCGCGGATCGGCCACCTCGACGGGGACGACGAGGAGTTCCCCTCCCTGTCGGCCGTGCTCGTACGCGCCGCCGAGGAACGCGCCGCGCGCTACGAGCAGGCGGTCGCCGCCGGCCTGGACGTGAAGGAGCCCGAGGGCCCCGTCGCCGTGGTCGTTCCCCTGCTCGCCGGCCCGGACAACGCGCTGCTGCGCCGCATCCGGCAGGCCGTGATGGACAGCCGGATCGCGGCCGAGCTGACCGACGTGCTCGGCCCGCACCCGCTGCTGGCCGAGGCGCTGCACGTGCGGCTCTCCGAGGCCGGACTGGCCCGCGCCGACCGTGCCCGCCTGTTCACCGTGGCTACCGCCGCGGACGGCATCATCCTGGCCTCCGTGGGCGGTGACGAGGCCGTGCAGGCGGCCGGGATCACCGGCATGCTGCTCGCCGCGCGGCTCGCGGTGCCGGTGATGGCGGCGGCCCTGGACGACGAGGGCTCGATCGCCTCGGTGGCCGAGCAGCTGCGTTCCTCGGGTTCCCAGCAGCTGGCGCTCGCGCCGTACCTGATCGGTCCGGAGATCGAGGCGAGCCTGCTGGCGGAGGCGGCCCAGGAGGCGGGCTGCTCCACCGCCGAGCCCCTCGGCCCCTACCCGGCGATCGGCAAGCTGACGCTGGCCAAGTACACGACGGCGCTCGGCATCTCGCCGCAGCAGCCGCAGGGCGCGCCGGTCCGCTGACGCGCGCGGCGGGCGCCGACGCGACCCGTACGACGGAAGGGGCCCGCTCCGTTGCAGGAGCGGGCCCCTTCCGTCGTACGGGCGTGTGGTTCGCCGGGGCCACCGTGTGACCTGCGGCGTGCGGCCGCCGGAACCGCCGGCGGGCCGCCGGCCGCGCCGGTCAGCCGAAGATCACGCAGGACGCCGCGGGCAGCGCGAGCGAGCCGGCCCGTCGGGGGACGCCCGTCTCCGGGTCCGGGACGAACCAGGTCACGTCTCCCGAGCGCTCGTTGGCCGCGTACAGGAAGCCGCCCGACTCGGTGATCTCCCGCGGCCAGTGCCCGCCGCACGGCACGGTCCCGGACAGCCGCAGCCCGTCCGGCTCCACGGCGAACACGGACAGGACGTCCTCACCGCGGGTCGCGGTCCACACGAAGCGGCCGTCGGGCGAGACGACGATCCCGGACGGGTAGGCGTCACCGGACGGAGCCCCGGGCAGCACCGGCACCTCGCTCACGGGCTGCAGGACGCCGTCGGCGGCGTCCCAGCGGCAGACGGTGACCGTCGGCGCCAGTTCGTTGACCACGTAGGCGCGGGAGCCGTCCGGGTGGAACGCCAGGTGCCGGGGGCCCGAGCCGGGGCGCAGCGCGATCTCCCGGTGCACGGCGAGGGCGCCGTCCGTCAGGGTGCAGACCCGTACCGAGTCGGTGCCGAGATCCACGCTGACCACCCACCGCCCGCTCGGGTCGGGCCGCACCTGGTGGGCGTGCGGTCCCTGCTGGCGCTGGGCGTGCGGGCCCGAGCCGGTGTGCCGCAGGACGCCGGAGAGGGTCCGGGCGAGGGTTCCGTCGGGTCGGACCGGCACGGCGGTGACGCTGCCGGAACCGTAGTTGGCGGTCAGGACGTGTCCGGCGTGGAGGCTGAGGTGGGTCGGTCCGTCGCCCCCGACGGACACCGGCCGCCCGGCGGGCTCGGGTTTGTCCCCGCTCACCCGGTAGGCGGCCACCGCACCCTCGGCCGTCTCGCTGACCGCGTAGAGCGTGTCCCCGTCGGGCGCCAGGGCCAGGTAGGAGGGGTCGGGCAGGCGGTCCGTGCCGTTCAGGACCGTCAGCGCACCGGTGTCGGGTGCGACGGCCGCCATGACGATGCCGGGCCCGCCGGCCGCCGTGAACGACCCGATGAACGCCCGTCGCTGCCGCCTGCCGCCGTCTGCCACCGCTGGCCCCTCTCGTGTCGGCTCATGCCGCCTCGTACGCTTCGCGCCGCTCGTGCGGCTTCTGGTCGAGTGCCGACTGATCGTCTGCCCCGGGGCGACGGTAGCAGTCGATCAGCTGCGGTCTAGACCAAACGGGTGGCGCGGGGCCGGCCGGGATCAGGCGCCGGCGATCGGTGAGCGGGAGGGGGCGTGCAGCGGCGCGGCGAGTTCGGCCAGGGCGCGTTCCACGCCGTGGAGATGGACCAGCGCGGGTTCGGTGGCGCCGGGTGCGTCGGCCCGGGCGGGAACCGCTCCGCCGGCGGTGAGTGCCTCGACGGCGTGCTCGACCCGCCAGCAGGCGGCGGCCAGCCGTGCGTCGTGCGAGGCCTCCGGGTCGGCGGCGACGGCGACCAGGCCCCGGATCTCCCGGGCGCAGTCGTCGAGCAGCGCGAGGACCCGGCGGGCGCGGCGCTTGCGGCCGTACATCGGGTTCAGCGGGTGCACGAGCGGGGCGAGCGACAGCCGTACCCGGCCGAGCAGCTGCTCCAGCTCGGCCACCCGCGGTGCCGGGTCGGCGCCCTCGGTTCCGGCGAGGCGCGCGGCCGCCTCGGCGGTGCAGGCGTGGACGCAGCGCAGCGCGCGCTGGATCCAGGCGTCGTTGACGGCGTGCGTGGTGACGGGCAGGACGAACAGCACCGCGAGCGCGGCTCCCAGCGCGCCCACTGCGGTCTCCACGAGCCGCAGGGCGAGCAGCCCGGGGGTGAGGACGCCCAGCAGGCCGTAGAGCAGCTCGGCGAGGAGCGTCACGCAGAGCATCATCCAGGTGTAGGAGACGGCGGCGGTGTAGAAGATGCCGAAGACGCAGGCGCCGGCGAGTACGGCGGTCGGCACCGCGGACCCGGCGACCGGGACGGCGACGAGGAAGCCGAGGCCGATGCCCACGACCGTGCCGAGGACCCGGCGGAAGCCGCGGACCAGGGTCTCGCCGCGCGAGGTGGTGTTGACGAACACCCACCAGGTGGCGCCGACGGCCCAGTACCAGCGCTCGTCGGACACCAGCTGGCCCACGACCAGGGCGAAACCGGCGCCCGCCGTGGCCTGGACGGCCTGGCGGGTGGTGATGCGGGCCGGGCGGACGACGCCTCCCGTGCCCGGACGGCTCGGCAGGTACGCCCAGGAGGCCGCGGGGGCGGAGGGCGGCGACTGGCGGCGCTCGTAGCACCACAGGCCGAAGCGCACCGCCGCGGCGGTGGCCACGGACAGCAGGACGGCCGCGAACATCTCGGGCAGCCGGTCCGTGGTCGCGTGCAGGAACTGGGCGACGAAGAAGGTCATGAAGGCGAACACGCCGAGGCTGTGCCCGCGCGGACCCCAGCGCCGGGCGTACACGCCGACGCCGACGACGGCGAGGAAGGTGAGGTCCCGTGCCACGGGGAGGTCGTGCAGCGCGGCCGCCGCGGCGAGCACGGGCAGTCCGGTCACCGGCAGCAGCGCGGTGGTCACCGCCTGCCCGCGCACGGTGGCGTCGGTGACGGTGAACAGGGCGAGCAGCGCGGCGAGCCCGCCGGTGACGGCACCCACCAGGGAGGTGCCGGCCAGGCCGCAGACGACGACGGCCAGACCGATACCGAGGACGGCCCGGGCGGCGAACCGCAGCCGCGTCCGCCCCGGGTCCGGGCTCACGAACACCCTCTTCAGCACTGATTACCGCCCCCTTCTACGGACCCGGACGTCACCGGCACGAAAAAGGCGCCGCGGGATCCGCAGCGCCATCGACCTTCCTATAGGAGCATCCCTCCCACCACTGGCTCAACAGGCCCGCGTGCGAGTGGGCCATTGGTACAGTTTCCGCGGCACTTCCACGGCCACCGAAGAGCCAATGGCCGACGAAGGGACGCAGCACCATGGCGGTCGACGAACTCGACACCCGCATCCTCCGGCTGCTGCTGGAGCGGCCGCGCACCAGCGTGCGCGAGTACGCGCGCCTCCTCGGGGTCGCCCGGGGCACGCTCCAGGCCCGGCTGGACCGCCTGGAACGCGACGGTGTGATCACCGGCACCGCGCCCTCCCTCTCCCCCGCCGCACTGGGCCACCCGGTCCTCGCCTTTGTGCACATCGAGGTGACCCAGGGCCACCTGGACGAGGTGGGCGAGGCGCTGGCCGCCGTCCCGGAGATCGTCGAGGCCTTCTCCATCACGGGCGGCGGTGACCTGATGACCCGCGTGGTGGCGCGCGACAACGCACACCTGGAGGACGTGGTCCAGAAGCTGATCAGCCTGCCCGGCGTCGTGCGGACCCGCAGCGAGGTGGCGCTGCGCGAGCGTGTCCCGCACCGGCTGCTGCCCCTGGTGGAGTCGATCGGGCGGACGGCGCGGAAGTGACCCCCGACCCCTTGGCATGCTGGGCACCATGAGCACTCTCGGCGGCATCTCGGTCATCTTCGATCTCGACGGAACGCTCGTGGACAGCGAGCCGAACTACTACGAAGCGGGCCGTCGGACCCTGGCCGAGTACGGCGTGCCGGACTTCGGATGGGCGGACCACGAGGGATACGTGGGCATCAGCACCCGGGAGACCGTCGCCGACTGGAGGCGGCGCTACGGCCTGCGGGTCCCGGTGGAGGAACTGCTGGCCGTCAAGAACCGCCACTACCTGGAACTGGCGCGCACCTCGGTCCGCGCGTACCCGCAGATGCGCGCGTTCGTCGAACTGCTGGCGGACGACGGGGTGCCCCTGGCGGTGGCGTCGGGTTCGTCGCCCGAGGCCATCGAGGCGATCCTGGCCCGCACCGGACTGGACGCGTGGCTGCGCACGACCGTCTCGGCGGACGAGGTCACCGAGGGCAAACCCGCCCCCGACGTCTTCTTGGAGGCGGCCCGCCGGCTCGGCGCGGACCCGGGCGACTGCGTGGTCCTGGAGGACGCCGCCCCCGGAGCCGCCGCCGCGCACGCGGCCGGAATGCGCTGCATCGCGGTCCCGTACCTCGCGGCGCAGGCCGATGCCCCGGAGTTCGCCACCGCCGACCTGCTGGTGCGCGGAGGGCAGGCGGAGTTCACGGCGCGGGCGGCGTACGAGTGGCTCGTGCGGGCGGACCGGGCCGCCTGACCGTACCGGGCGCCAAGATTTTGCCCGGTGAGGTGATCGGTTCGCCGCCCGCGTCCGTACCTCCTGGTGTCCGAGTCTGCCCTCGCCCCAGGAGGCACGATGCGCATCACGCGCACCACGGCAGGGACCGCCTTCGTGGCCGGTGCCCTGGTCCTCACCCTCACCGCGCTCGCGTATCCGACCATGCTCGGGGTGCAGAACACGTCCAGTGCCCAGGACCGCGTCATCACCAACACGCTGTACGGGCCGCTCACCGAGGCCGACCGGGACTTCGTGGTGAAGGTCAGGGCCGCGGGGCTGTGGGAGCACCCGCTGGGGCTGATGGCCATGGAGCGGGGGACGACACCGGAGATGAAGGAGGCCGGGGAGCACCTCGTCGTCGGGCACGCGCGGCTCGACGCGACCTGCCGCAAGATCGCGCCCGAGCTGGGCATCACCCTGCCCAACCTCGCTTCCCCGCAACAGCAGCAGTTCGTGTCGACCGTGGACGGGACCACGGGCAAGCAGTTCGACACGACGGCGGTCAACATCATGCGCATCACGCACGGCCAGATCTTCCCGGCCATCGCCAAGATCCGCGCCAACACCAAGAACTCCCTGGTGCGGCAGCTGGCAGACCAGGCCAACGACACGGTCCTGGACCACATCACCGTGCTGGAGAAGACCGGCCTGGTCAATTTCGACCAGGTCAACTTCCAGCAGTCGGCCCCGCCCGGCCTGCCCAAGGTGCAGCTCACGCCTCCGGCGCCGCAGCCGGGTGAGCCGGTGCTCTCCCTCACCCAACCGCCCGGGCTGGACGTCAACACCTCGGCGCCGACGCCCAGTCCGACGGTCCGCTGACGCGGCCGCCCCGCCGGGTCACCGCTGGCGGGGCCTGCCGCGCCGCCCGCCCTTGCCGGCGCCGCTTCCCTTGCCGCCGCTCTTGGCTCCGCCTCTGGCGCCGCCCTTGGCGCTGCTCCTGGCTCCGCCCTTGGCGCCGCTCTTCCCTCCGCCGCCGGCCCGTCCCCCGGCGGTCGGCTTGCGCCCGGCGTGGGGCGCTCCGGTGCGCTCGTCCTGCTGCCGTGCCGTGGCGGCCGGCCGGCCGCGCGTGCTGTTGACGGTCCGGCCCCGGACGATGCCGATCAGGTCCTCCACGCGGTCCGTGTGCGCGTCCTCCGGCCAGCACAGCGCCACACCCGACTCGGGCGCGTCCGTGACCGTCCGGTACGTGAGGTCCTTGCGATGGTGCAGCCGGGCCAGGGACAGCGGCACGAGCAGCACACCGATCCCCGCCGCGACCAGCTCGACGGCGTCCGCCGTGGTGGCCGGACGCTCGAGGGCGGGCCGGCCGGGCGGCCGCTCCCAGCCGAGGACGTCGTCCAGGGGGTGCAGCACGATCTCGTCGCCCAGGTCCTCGACGGTCACCTCGTCGGCCGCGGTGACGAGGTGGTCCTTGGGGACCACCACGACCGTGGTCTCGGTGTAGAGGGGGATCGCGCTGAACACGGTCCGGTCGACGGGCAGCCGGACCAGCCCGGCGTCGGCGTCGCCGCCCAGCAGCACGCCGGCCGCCTCGGCGGGGGTGGTCTGGGTCAGGGACAGCGGGACGTCGGGCACTCGCTCGTTCCAGATGCGCACCCATTTGTCGGGCGTCACCCCCGGGACGTAGGCGAGCCGGAACGAGGGGGGTTCTACCGAGCCTGTCACCCGGCCAGGTTACCGGGCGTGGCCGAGGAGCGCGGTCGAGGACCGGGGGCGGGAGCCGGGGGCGAGGGACCCGGTCGATGCCCGTGGCCGAGGACGTGGTCGCCGGGGAGGGCCGGGTTCCGCGGTCACCCGGCGTGGTCGGCGGTCGCTCGGACGCTCGATACCCTTGTCACCATGACGTCGCACCAGAACACCCAGACCATGAAGCCCGCGACCGCGGCGAAGAAGCTGGGTGTGTACCTCGAGGCCACACCCGCCGAGTTCCGGGAGGGCGTCGTCACGCGCGCCGAGCTGAACGCGCTCCAGACCGATCCGCCGTCGTGGCTGCGGGACCTGCGGCGCGACGGTCCGCACCCGCGGCCGGTGGTGGCGGCCAAGCTGGGTGTCTCCATCGCGGGCCTGCACCGGGGCGGCGTCTCGGAACCGCTCACCACGGACCAGATCGAGGCGCTGAAGCAGGAGCGCCCGGAATGGCTGGAGCGGGAGCAGAACGTCCAGGCCGACGTGCGCAAGGAGTCGGCCCGCGTGAAGAAGCTGCACGCCGAGCGCGCGGAGCGGGCCGAGCGCGACTGACCTTCCGCGACGGACGCGCTCGCGGGCACCGAACCGGTCACCGACTCACCGGAGCCGCGTGCCCGGTCCGCCGTCCACACGCGTGAACCGGGTCGGTCTCAGCGCTCCGCGGTCCTGCCGAAGAGGTCGGCGCAGTCCGCGGGCAGGTGGGTCAGGAGACGGTCGACGCGTTCGCCGGGGACCGCTTCGGTGAGGGTCGAGAGCACGGCACCCGCGTCCCACTCGGCGGTGCGCGGCCGGGCCCCGGTCTGCTGGGCCACGCGTCGGAGGAACTCCTCCCGACCGAAGGTCTCCGGGCGCCCGCGTTCCAGGCGCAGTGCGTCGCCCAGCGGTTCCGGCAGGTCGGAAGCCAGCGCGGCGGCCTCCTCCGGCCCCACCCGGGACGCCACCGCCCAGAGGACGGCCGCGCTGACCTGCTCGGCCTCGTCGTCGCTGTGGTATTCGCCGCGGTCACGGACCAGGGTCAGGAATGCGTCGAGCCGCACGGCGTCGCCTCCTTCCGCCGGTTCTCCTGCGGGCCGGGTGCCCGTGGCCCGGTGGGGGAAACGCGGGTCGCCTCACCGGCACGTCCGCCGGGCGTCGGTGAGGGCCAGCAACCGGGACACGGCGTCGTCGGTGAACAGCGCCCGTCCTGCGGCGATCCGCTCCCGCCGGGCCGGGCCGGGGGCGGTGAGCCGTCGCAGCGCGCGGAGCAGCGAGGTGTCGTCCTCGGCGAGGTCCGAGACGCCCAGCGCGGCCATCCGCCGGACGCCGTCCGCACCGTGGCCGGGGATGGGGCGGTGCCCCACGACCGGCAGCCCGGCGGCGAGCGCCTGTACGGCGGTCTGGCCGGCCGCGTTGTCGACCAGGGCGCGGGCGGCGTGCAGCAGGCCGGGCATGTCCGTCACCCAGCCCAGCGCCAGCACCCCCGGGGTCCCGGACAGCGCACGGCGCAGCCGCTCGTTGTCCCCGCAGAGCACCACCGGCAGGAACCCGTGATCCGCCAGGAACCGGACGGTGGGGCGCAGACGCGAGCCGACCCCCCAGGCGCCGGCGGAGAGCACCACGGCGGGCCGCCCCGGGCCGAGCCGGTCGAAGAGACCCCGCCACGCGGCCGCCCCGGGAGGGTCGGCGAAGAACTCGGGCGCCACGACCGGACCGCACGTCGACGCGCGCGTGCCGGTGCTCTCCCGCACCTCGCGGGCCGCGTCCGGGGTGAGGCACAGACAGTGGTCGTTGCCGGCGTGGAGCCACTGCCGGTGGACCGCGAAGTCGATCACGAGGACGACGCTGGGCACGGGCAGCAGGCCCCGGGCACGCAGGTGGCCGGTCAGCTGGGCGCCGAGGTGGAAGACGGGGACGACGACGTCGGCACCCGTGCGCTCGGTCAGCTCCCGCAGCCGGCCGCCCGCCAGCCGGGCCAGGGGCGTGCCGCCGGGGCGGCGTCCGGTGCCGGGGCGCAGGAACAGGCGGTACAGGAGGGCGTACGCCCAGGGGAAGTGGCGTACCGACCCGCGGTAGAAGCGTCGCAGCGCCCCGCCCAGGCCGTACGGCAGCAGCGTGAGGACGTCGACGGTCACGGCCGTCTCACCGCGCTCCTCGGCCCGCCGGACGAGTTCGGCGGCGACCGTGTCGTGCCCGGCGCCCATGCTCGCGCTGAGCACCAGCAGGCGTCGGCCGTCCGGCGGACCGGGCGGGGGGTCCGCGGAACGGCGGGACATCGATGAGCTGCGGGGACGCACGGCGGCCCGGGTTGCCCGTGTGGCACGATCCAAACCGCTGCATAAGCGGGCGTTTCGGGCGCCGCGTCGGGGATACTCCGTGATCGCCCGTCCGGCCGGACGCCGGAGCCCGACCGCCCGGTCGGCCGCTCGCCGGTGTCCGCCCCGAGCCAAGGTGGTCCTCATGGTCCATGCGTTCTCCCGCCCCCGGTCGGCCCCCGGACCGCGGGTCGTCGCGCCCGACGCGGATCACGCCCGGCCGCGACGGGAGCCCGTCGGCGGCCGGGGCACACGGACGCGCACCGCGCTCGTGACCGGGGCCTCCTCCGGCATCGGCGCGGCCGTGGCCCGCCGGCTGGGCGAAGAGGGCGACTGGCGGCTGGTGCTCAGCGGACGCGACCCGTCCCGGCTGCGCGCGGTCGCCGAGGACGCGTCGGCCACCGCCTTCGCGGCGGACCTGACCCTTCCCGGCGCCGATCGGCAGCTCGCCGACTTCACCTTGGCGACGGTGGGGCCGGTGGACCTGCTGGTGGCCGGGGCGGGGGTCGGCTGGGCCGGGGAGTTCGTGGACATGCCCCCGCACACCATCGACGAGGTGCTGGAGATCAACGTGCCGGCCACCCTGCGGCTGGTACGGCTGGTGCTGCCGGGGATGGTGGAGGCCGGGGCCGGGCGGGTGGTGCTCATCGGATCGCTGGCGGGCAGCGTGGCGGTGCGCGACGAGGCCGTGTACTCCGCCGCCAAGGCCGCGGTCGGTGCCTTCGCGGACGCCCTGCGCTACGAGTTGCGGGGCACCGGGGTGGGGGTCACGCATGTGGTGCCCGGTGTCGTCGACACGCCGTTCTTCGAGCGCCGCGGGACGCCCTACCGGCGGTCACGGCCACGTCCCGTGTCCGCCGAGCGGGTGGCCGAAGCGGTGCGCACCGCGGTGGTGCGGGGCCGGGACGAGGTGTACGTCCCCGGCTGGCTGCGGCTGCCGTGCCGGGTGCGGGGTGCGGCTCCGGGACTGTACCGGCGACTGGCCACGCGGTTCGGGTGACTTCAGGATGAGCGGGAACGCGCGGCGGTGAGTGTCCTCACCGTCGTCCTCGCCCTGTTCGCGGCACTGTCCAACGCCGCGGCGTCGGTCCTGCAGCGCCGGGCCGCGGCACAGGACGAGGACCGGGCGGGCGCCGTTCACACGGCGGTGCGCTCGCTGCTGCGGCTGGTGCGCGACCCGTACTGGGTGGGCGGCGCGGCGCTGCTCGCGCTGACGACGGTCCTGCAGGGGGCCGCGCTGGCGGTGGGCAGCCTGGCCGTCGTCCAGCCGCTGATGGCCACGGAACTGCTCTTCACCCTGATGGTCGGCAGCGTCGTCTTCCACCGGCGGCCCGACCTGCGGACCTGGCTGGCCTTCGTGGCCCTGGCCGTGGGGCTCGCGCTGTTCCTCGGCGCCGCCAGCCCGTCGGCCGGTCAGGACACCGCCACCCCGGGACGCTGGGGCTGGGCGGGCCTGGTGCTGTTCGTCCTGGTGACGGCCCTCGCCTCGGTCGGCAGCCTGGTGCGGGGCGCACCCCGCGCCGCGCTGTTCGGATCGGCGTCCGCGGTGGCGTTCGGCGGTACCGCGGCGTTGCTGAAGGAGGTCACCGGTCGCCTGCCCCAGGGGGTGGGCGCGATGCTGACCCAGTGGCCGCCGTACGCCACGGCGGTCGTCGGGGTCGTCAGCTTCCTGCTGCTCCAGAGCGCGCTGCGGGCGGGGACCCTCGCGGCGTCGCAGCCGGCGCTGACCCTCGGCGACGCGTTGACCAGTGTCGCCCTGGGCTGGACGCTGTTCGGCGAGGAGATCGCCCTCGGGGTGCGGGTGGTGCCCGAGCTGGTCGGCGTGGCGCTGATCGGCCTCGGCAGCATCGGACTGGCCCGGGCACCGTCGGTCCACGGGGCGTGGGACACGGCCCCCGCGGCGCGGGACGGGCCTCGGCCGGACGGACGACAGGCGGAGCTTGAGCCAGGACGTGAGAGAGAGCGGGAGCGTGACCGCGGTCGGGAGCGGGGTCGGGAGCGGGATCGCGACCAGGACCGCTGGGGGGCGTGACGGGTCCGCGCGGGCCGGAACAGGAGGCACACGATGCGTAGGAGACCGGCCGTCGGAGCAGCGGTGTACGCCGCCGCACCGGTCGCCCTCGCGCTGGCCCACGTCGGCCCGGCCGCGACCTGGCTGCCGGGGTTCCGTCGGCGCGCGTTCCCGGGTCTTGCGGGACTGGGGCGCCCCGACCACATCGCGCTCACCTTCGACGACGGCCCCGATCCTGCGTCCACCCCGCGCTTCCTGGACCTGCTGGACGAGCTGGGCGTACGGGCGACGTTCTTCCTGCTCGGCGAGGACGTCGTCCGCCACCCGGCGACCGCCCGTGAACAGGCCCGGCGGGGACACGAACTCGCCGTCCACGGCTGGTCGCACGACCGCCCCTGGACACCGGCACCGGCGCGGGACGCGCGCGAGCTGCTGCGGGCGGCCCACGCGGTGGGCGAGGTCGCCGGGCACGCGCCGTTCTGGTACCGCCCGCCCTATGGCATCCTCACCTCCGGACGCTGGGCCGCGGCACACCGGGCGGGTCTGCGGCCGGTGCTGTGGACGGCGTGGGGGAAGGACTGGCGGCCGGACGCCACGCCCGCGTCGGTGCGGGCCACCGTCGCGGCGGACCTGCGCGGAGGCGGCACGATCCTCCTCCACGACACCGACCACGCCTCCGCCCCCGGCAGCTGGCGGTCGGCCCTCGGTGCCCTGTCCGGCATCGTGCGCGACTGCCGGGAGGCGGGGCTGACGGTGGGGCCGCTGGGGGAGCACGCGGTGGGCCGGCCGGACGCGCGGCACACGCCGGCACCTGCCCGGTGACGGCCCGGCCGGGCAGCCGCCACCGGCCGGTAGCCACCGGCCGACAGGGGGCGGGCGACCGGGGAGCCGCCGGACAGGGGGACGGACCACTTCTCGACCGTCCCCCGCCCGGTGACAGGGCCACGACACACCCGCTCGCCACCCGCCACCCGCACGGCTCCCCCGCCGTGCCACTGCCACCGGACGGACCCACCGGACGGTGCCGCAGGACCGAGCCACCGGCCGGCAGAGGTCAGGCGGCCACACCCGTGAGGTCGCGGTGGATCGGTGCCGCCCCGCCCGTGAGGGGTGCGCCCGTTCCGCCGCGCCGGGTGGCGACGATCTCCGCCGCGATGGAGAGCGCGGTCTCCTCGGGCGTCCGGGCGCCGAGGTCCAGACCGATCGGTGAGCGGAGCCGGGACAGCTCCTGCTCGGTCAGGCCCGCCTCGCGCAGCCGCCGGTCGCGGTCCTCGTGGGTGCGGCGCGAGCCCATGGCACCGACGTACGCGACCGGCGTCCGCAGGGCCTCCGTCAGCAGCGGTACGTCGAACTTGGCGTCATGGGTGAGGACGCACAGCACCGTGCGCTCGTCGGTCGGCGTGCTCCGCAGGTAGCGGTGCGGCCAGTCCACGACCACCTCGTCGGCCTCGGGGAAGCGGGCCGCGGTGGCGAAGACGGGCCGGGCGTCGCACACCGTCACATGGTGGCCGAGGAACTTGCCGGCCCGCACCAGCGCCGCGGCGAAGTCGACCGCCCCGAAGACGATCATGCGGGGCGGCGGCACCCTGGTCTCGACGAGCAGCGTGAGTCCGCCGGGGCAGTGCGAACCGTCCTCCGAGAGGCCGACCGTGCCGGTGTGGCCGGCCTCCAGCAGGGCCCGGGCCTCGGCCACCGCCGTGCGGTCCAGGTCCGGGTGGCCGCCGAGCCCTCCGTCGTACGAGCCGTCGGGGCGGACGAGCAGGGCCCGGCCCAGCAGCCCGGCCGGGCCCTCGACGACCCGGGCGAGGGCCGCGGTCCCGCCCCGGGCGGCAGTCGACAGGGCCGCCCGGAGGACCTCCCGTACGGGCGCGTCCGCGCCGACCGGCGTGACCAGCACGTCGATGACCCCGCCGCAGGTCAGTCCCACCGCGAAGGCGTCCTCGTCGCTGTAGCCGAACCGCTGCCGCACGGCCTCGCCGCTTCGCAGGGCCTCGGCACACAGCTCGTACACCGCGCCCTCGACGCAGCCGCCGGAGACCGATCCGATCGCCGTGCCCGCGCTGTCGACGGCGAGGGCGGCGCCGGGGCCGCGCGGCGCGCTGCCGCCGACGGAGACGACCGTGGCGACCGCGAACTCCCGGCCCTCGGCGAGCCATCCGTCCAGCTCGTCGGCGATGTCAAGCACCGTCCGCTCCCCCGCCGTCTGGTGCCTGGGCCGAGAGCACGCGGTCGGGCCGGATGGGCAGGTTCCGGTGGCGCACCCCGGTCGCGTGCCAGACGGCGTTGGCGACGGCCGCCGCCGCACCGACGATGCCGATCTCGCCGACGCCCTTGATGCCGACCGGGTCGTCCGGGTCGGGGTCGTCGACCCAGTCCGCCTGGACGTCCTGGACGTCCGCGTGGCTGGCGACGTGGTAGCCGGCGAGGTCGGGGCCGTAGAGGCCGCCGCTCACCCGGTCCCGGACCGCCTCCTCGTGCAGGGCCATGGAGATGCCCCAGACCATGCCGCCGACGAGCTGGTTGCGGGCGGTGAGCGGGTTGACGATGCGCCCGGCCGCGAAGATGCCGAGCATCCGGCGCACCCGCACCTCACCGGTCGCGGTGTCCACGGCTACCTCGGCGAACTGCGCACCGAAGGAGTGCCGTTCCTTCTGCGCGAGGGCACCGAGCGCCTCGGTGGTGTCGGAGCGCACGGTGATGCCCTCCGGCGGGACGGTCGTGCCGAGGGCGAGCCGCTCGCGCAGTTCACCGGCCGCCGCCGTGATCGCCCACGCCCAGGACCGCGTGCCCATGGAGCCGCCCGCGATCATCGCCGGCCCGAAGTCACTGTCCCCGATCCGCACCCGGACCCGCTCGGGCGCCACCTCGAGCGCGTCGGCGGCGACCAGGGTCAGGGCGGTACGGGCGCCGGTGCCGATGTCGGCTGCGGCGATCCGCACGGTGAAGGTGCCGTCGGCCTCCGCGGTCAGCAGGGCCGTGGAGGGACCGGCGCCCGCTCCGAAGGAGGCGGCGGCCGTACCGGTGCCCAGCAGCCAGCGACCGTCCCGGCGCACACCGGGGCGCGGGTCGCGCTCCGCCCAGCCGAACCGCCGTGCGCCCTCGCGGAAGCAGGCCGCGAGGTTGCGGCTGCTGAACGGCAGCCCGGAGACCGGGCCGACCTCGGGCTCGTTGCGCAGGCGCAGTTCGATCGGGTCGACGCCGCAGCGCTCGGCGAGTTCGTCGAGCGCCACCTCGATCGCGAAGGATCCCGGCGCCTCGCCCGGGGCCCGCATGAAGGTCGGGGACGGCACGTCGAGCCGTACGACGTGGTTGGCGGTGCGGTGGGCCTCGGCGTCGTACATCACCCGGGCGACGCCGGCGCCGGGCTCGACGAACTCGTAGACGGTCGACGTCTGGTTCAGTGAACGGTGCTCCAGGGCGCGCAGCCGGCCGTCGGCGTCGGCGCCGAGCCGCACGCGCTGGGCGGTGGGGCTGCGGTAGCCGGCCAGCGAGAACATCTGCCGCCGCGTCATCACCACCCGCACCGGTCGCTGCAGAAGGGTCGCCGCCATGACCGCGGACACCTGGTGGGCGCGCAGGCCCTTGCTGCCGAAGCCGCCGCCGATGTGCTCGGAGCGCACCCGTACCGCGGACTCGTCGAGGGAGAACATCTTCGCCAGTTCGCCCTGGACCCAGGTGGCGCCCTGGTTGGAGTCGACGACCTCCAGCCGGCCGCCGTCCCACCGGGCCGTGGCCGCGTGCGGCTCCATCATGCTGTGGTGCTCTTCGGGAGTGGTGTACTCCTCGTCGACGACGACGGCGGACGCGGCGAGCCCGGCCGCCAGGTCGCCCTTCTCGGTCTCCGCCGGCATGTGTCCGTCGGCCGGGTAGGCGCCGGGGTGGTCCGCCGTGAGCGCGATGTCGTGCGGCTCCGTGTCGTACGTGACGGCGAGGGCCTCGGCCGCCTCCCGCGCCTGCTCGGGCGTCTCGGCGACGACCAGGGCGACCGGCCAGCCCGCGTGCGGCACCCGCTCGTCCTGGAAGACGGCGGCGGTCGGGTCCGGCGGGATGCCCAGCATGCCGATGTAGTCGGTGTCGAGGCGCGGGGCGTTGCCGTGGTGCAGGACGGCGAGGACGCCCGGCATGCCGAGGACGGCGTCGGTGTCCATCGAGCGGATGCGGCCGCGGGCGACGGTGGACAGCACCAGCCAGCCGTGCGCGAGGTCGGCGAAGGGGATCTCGCCGGCGTAGCGGGCCGCTCCGGTGACCTTGTCGCGGCCCTCCACGCGCGTGTGCGAGGTGCCGACGGAGCCCTTGACCGTCGCGGGGCCGGTGGTGGTGGTGCTCATCGGGCGGCCTCCTCGGTGAGTTCGGTCAGGACGGCCACCACGAGGTTGCGCATGAGGGTCACCTTGTATCCGTTGTCGGGCAGCGGCCTGGCGGCGGCGAGTTCGGCGTCCGCGGCGGCTGCGTAGGTCGCGCCGTCGGCCGGGGCACCGATCAGCACGGCCTCGGCGGCACGGGCCCGCCAGGGCCGGGAGGCGACCGCGCCGAAGGCCAGCCGTGCGTCGCGTACGACGCCGTCCTCGACGTCGAGCGCGGCGGCGACCGAGCCGATCGCGAAGGCGTACGAGGCGCGCTCGCGGACCTTGCGGTAGCGGGAGCGGGCGGCGACCGGGGCGGCCGGCAGGGTCACGCCGGTGATCAGCGCGCCGGGGGGCAGGGCGGTCTCGCGGTGCGGCGTGTCGCCGACGGGGAGGTAGAAGTCGGCGAGCGGCGACTCGCCCGGCCCGTCCGGCGTCTCGTAGGAGACGACCGCGTCGAAGGCGGTGAGGGCGACGCCCATGTCCGAGGGGTGCACGGCCACGCAGTGGTCGGAGGCGCCGAGTATGGCGTGGTTGTGGTGCTCGCCGGTGACGGCAGGGCAACCGCTGCCGGGGTCGCGTTTGTTGCACGGCTTGCTCACGTCGGTGAAGTAGCCGCAGCGGGTGCGCTGGAGCAGGTTGCCGCCGACGGTGGCCATGTTGCGCAGCTGCCCGGAGGCGCCGGCCAGCACCGCCTGGGTCAACGCCGGGTAGTGGCGGCGCACGTCGGGGTGGGCGGCGAGGTCGCTGTTGGTGACGGTGGCGCCGATGCGCAGGCCGCCGTCGGCGGTCGGTCCGATGCCGTCCAGGGGGAGGTCGCGGACGTCGACGAGGCGGGCGGGGCGCTCGACGCCGGTCTTCATCAGGTCGACGAGGTTGGTGCCGCCGCCGAGGAAGCGGGCGTCCGGGTCGGCGGCGAGCAGTGCCACCGCGCCGGAGACGTCGTCGGCGCGCTGGTAGCCGAACTCCCTCATGCCGCCGCTCCCTCGGTGGAGCCCTCGCGGGCACCGTCGCCGTCGTGGGCCGTCGCGTCGTGGGCCTCGGCCGCGCGGGCGACCGCCTGGACGATGGAGACGTAGGCACCGCAGCGGCACAGGTTGCCGCTCATGCGTTCGCGGATCTCTTCCGGTGTCAGGGGTGGTGGTCCGGCCTCGGGGCGGACGTCCTCGGTGGCGGCGCTGGGCCAGCCGGCCGCGTGCTCCTCGATGACGGCGACGGCCGAGCAGATCTGGCCGGGCGTGCAGTAGCCGCACTGGTAGCCGTCGAGGTCGAGGAAGGCCTGCTGCACCGGGTGCAGCCGGTCGCCCTCGGCCATGCCCTCGATGGTGGTGATCTCCCGCCCCTCGGCGGCGACGGCGAGGTTCAGGCAGGAGACGGCGCGGCGCCCGTCGACCAGGACGGTGCAGGCGCCGCACTGCCCCTGGTCGCAGCCCTTCTTGGTGCCGGTGAGGTCGAGGCGCTCGCGCAGGGCGTCGAGCAGGGTGGTGCGGTGGTCGACGGTCAGCTGGTGCTTCTCGCCGTTGATGGTCAGGACGACGGCGCTGGACGTCGACGAGGGCGCTGGGGCCATGATCAGCCTTCTTTGTGTCTGGTGACTGCGTCTGGTGACTGGGTCCGGTGACTGTGGGCTGCGGGCTGTGAGCGGTGGGCGGTCGGCTGTGTCCGGTGAGGGGGGAAACAGGCTGCGGAGAATGGTTTCGCCCGTGTTCGAGCGCACCTGCGGGTCACGCCGACCCGTTCCGCCGCTATCGTGACTGGCAACCGGACAACCGTCCGCTCACGAAAACGTAACGGACAGTTGTCCGCTTAGCAAGGACGGTATTCGGCCATGACCATGGAAGGAGGAGGAGTGCCTCACCCGGGCAGGGACAAGAAGGACACTCCCCTGCGCTCGGACGCCCAGCGCAACCGCGAGCGCATCCTGGAAGTGGCCAGGGAGGAACTGACGCGCTGCGCGGACGCGCCGCTGAGCGCCATCGCCAGGAAGGCGGGCGTGGGACAGGGCACCGTCTACCGCAACTTCCCGCACCGCGAGGCGCTCGTCCTGGAGGTCTACCGCTACGAGATGCAGCAGGTGGCCGAAGCCGCGCGACAGCTGCTGACCACCCGGGATCCCGAGCAGGCCCTGCGCGAGTGGATGGACCGCCTGGCCCGGTTCGCCATGACCAAGGCCGGGCTGGCGGACGCGATCCGGCTGGTCACCTCCACGCCCGGAGGGCCGGTCAAGCCGGGCCCCACGCCCGTGGTGGACGCGGCCGAACTCCTGCTCCGCGCCAACGAGGAGGCCGGGACCATCCGCCCCGGCGTCACGGCGGACGACTTCCTTCTCGCCATCGGTGGCCTCTGGCAGGTCGACCCGCGCGAGGACTGGCAGCCGAGGGTCACCCGGCTCCTGGACCTCGTGATGGACGGACTGCGCGCGGGCGCGCCCGGCCGGTGACCATGCCGACCGCGCCCACCCCGCCTTCCGCGCCGGCCGCCCCGGCCGCGCACCGGTCAGGCTGTTCCGTCGTGCCGTCCTCCCGGCTCCCGGCGCGTGCTCACCGTCCCGGCGGCCGGGCCCCGGGTGCGGCCCCGGCCGTCCCGAGCCCCACGGGACGCTCCCGGAAGCGGTAGCGGCGTTCCGGCCGTCCGGCCACGCCGTACCGCAGGGACACGTCCGCGCTGCCGACGGTGTGGAAGTACTCCAGGTAGCGGCGGGCACTGACCCGGGACACGCCGGTCAGCGCCGCGCACTCGCTGGCGGACAGGGTGTCGTCGGCCGCGCGCAGGGTCCGTTCGACCAGCTCGGCGGTCTCCACGCTCATGCCCTTGGGCAACGCCGGCACCGCGGCGGCCGGTGCCGCCGCGGCCAGTACGCGGTCGACGTCGGCCTGGCTGCGGACCACCGTGCCGAGCAGGCGGCCGCGCTGGACGGCGTAGCGCTCCAGCCGGACCCGCAGGTCCTCGAACTCGAACGGTTTGAGCAGGTAGTCGACCACGCCGTGCCGGACGGCGCCGCGCACCGCGTCCGCCTCCCGGGCCGCGCTGATGACCATGACGTCGCAGTCGTGGCCGGCGGCGCGCAGCCGGGGGATGACGTCGAGGCCGAAGACGTCCGGCAGGTACAGGTCGAGCAGGACGAGGTCGGGGCGCAGCTCGCCGACCGCCGCGAGGGCCTCCTCGCCGGTGCCGGCCACGCCGACGACCCGGAAGGGCTCGACGCGTCCGACGAAGGCCCGGTGGACCCGGGCCACCATGAAGTCGTCGTCGACGACCAGCACGCCGATCGCGGCCCCGGCGTCATGGGGCGCCGCTCCCGTCGCGGCGGCGGGGCCGCTGGTACCCGTCATGGTGCTGCTCCTTCCGCCACCGCTTCGGTGAGGTGGCCGACGGTCATGCGTGCGGTGAACATGGCGCCCTCGGGGGTGTTGGTCACCGAGATCTCACCGCCGTGGCGTTCGCAGACCAGCCGGGTCAGTGCCAGGCCGATGCCGCGTTCGCCCTGCCGGGCGGCCTTGGTGGTGAAGCCGTGCGAGAACACCTCACGGGCCAGCTCGGGGGCCACCCCCGGCCCCGAGTCGCGCACCACGATCTCGACGCCGGTGGCGTCCTGCCGCAGCTCGACCTTCCACCCACGCCTCCTGGCCGTCGCCGGGCGCCGCGGCGGCGTCCACGGCGTTGTCGACGAGGTTGCCGAGGAGGCACCGCTCAGCCGCTGCCACACCGTGGGGTCGGCCTCGCCGACCATCACCGTGCCCAGGTGCCGACCGAGGGTCTGCCGGGTGGCGCCGAGCACCGGCACCTGGGCGACCAGCTCCCGGCCGCCCCGCACCGTCAACGGCCCCGACCAGCCGCGCCCCTCGGAGGCCCCCTCTCCGCGCGCCAGCCGGCCACCGATCGCCGTGGGGTCGGTGGAGCTGACGACGCGGCCGTCGGCGTCGGCCACCGTGACCGAGGTGACCCCGGACTGGGTCTGGGTGGAGTTCACCAGCGGGGCCAGGGCCTCCTGCGGCACCGGACGCAGGACCTGGCTGCGGACCAGCGGAGTGGCGGCCAGCTGCTCGGCCAGGGCGGTGACCCGGCGCCCCTCGACGCGGTTGAAGGTGGCCTCGGACTGGGCGAGCGAGACGGCGGCGACCGCGAGCAGGACCACCACGACGATGGCGAGCTGGAGGACCAGCATCTCGCCCGCGAGGGTCTGACGGCGGAAGGTGGGGGCCACGGCGGACTCGATCTCGACGGACGGGCGGGGCGGGAGGGCGGGGCGAGGGTACGGGGGGTGGGAGTACGAGCGGTGGGAGTACGGGGGCGGGGGTACGGAGGGTCGGGAGTACGGGTCGGGGCGGGAGGGCGGGGCGCCGGCGGCTGTGCCGGGTCGCCATCATGGCGCCCACCTGCGGCGAAGGAAAGGGATGTGTTGTCTTCGCAATGAACCGGCGATGAACCGGCGACTCCTCGCAGACGCGCCGGCCCGCACGGCCGTGACCGCAAAGACCACAACCTCCCTTGGTTCCGCAAGGAAGACAGGGAGCAGGAGCACGGGCACCATGTGGCCCACGTCACCCTCCCCCACAGGGCTCTCCCGTACCGATCTACCCGACCGACCGATCTACCCGACCGACAGGTGGTGTCATACGTGCGCCTGCGCACCCCCCTCGCCCTGCTCGGGGCCGCCGTGCTCGTCCTCGCGGGACCGCCGTTGCTCTCCACGGGCAGCGACGCCGGGAACGGCACCCAGATCCCCGGCCTGCGCTTCATGGTCCCCAACACGCCCGGCGGGGGCTACGACATCACCGCCCGCACGGCCGCGAAGAACGCCGAGGACGCCGGACTGACGCACAACATCGAGGTGTTCAACCTGCCCGGCGCCGGCGGCACCGTGGGGCTGAGCCGACTGGTGAGCGAGCACGGCAACGGCAAGCTCGCCATGTCCATGGGCCTCGGTGTCGTCGGCGCCGCCCGCTCCAACCACGCGCCCAAGACCCTCGCCGACACCACGCCGATCGCCCGCCTCACCGAGGAGCAGGACGTCGTGGTGGTCGCCAAGGACTCGCCGTACAGGACGATCGACGAGCTGATCGGCGCCTGGAAGAAGGACCCGGGCAAGGTCCCGGTGGGCGGTGGCTCCTCGCCGGGCGGTCCCGACCACCTCGCGCCGATGCTGATGGCGCAGGCGGCCGGGATCTCGCCCAGGTCGGTGAACTACATCCCCTTCGACGGCGGCGGCGAGCTGCTCGCCTCGATCCTCGGCGACAAGGTCGGCTTCGGGGTCTCCGGTGTCGGCGAGTACCTGGACCAGATCAAGGCGGGCGAGCTGAGGGTGCTCGCGGTGACCGGCCCGGAGCGCGTCGACGACCTCCCGCAGGCGCCGACGCTCAAGGAGTCCGGCTACGACGTGGACTTCACCAACTGGCGCGGCGTCGTCGCCCCGCCCGGCCTGTCCGACGCGGAGCGGGACAAGCTGATCCGCCTGGTCGAGGAACTGCACGCCTCCCCCGAGTGGAAGAAGTCCCTGGAGCAGAACGGCTGGGACGACGCCTTCCTCACCGGTGAGAAGTTCGGCGCGTTCCTGGACGCCCAGGACAAGCGCGTGGTGTCGGTACTCAAGGAGCTGGGACTGTGACGACGCGGACCGAATCCACCTCCGCCCCGGACCCGACGCCGACGCCCGAGCGGCGCTCCTGGCTGCGCGAACAGTCCGAACTGGGCGTGTGCGTACTGCTGTTGGCGCTCGGCGCCGTGGTCCTGACCGACGCGCTCACCATGGACGTCGACCTCACCCAGCGCGGGCCGGTCGGCCCCAGGACCGTTCCGATCGTGGTCGGCGCCGGCCTGCTGCTGATCGCCGCGCTGCTCGCCGTGGACGTCCTGCGCGGCGGCCGGGGCGAGGCCGAGGGCGGCGAGGACGTCGACCTGTCGGAACCGGCCGACTGGCGCACGGTGCTGCTGCTCGCCGGGATCTTCCTCGGCTCGGCGGCGCTCATCGAGCCGGCCGGTTTCCCCGTCGCCGGTGCGCTCCTGTTCTGGGGTGCCGCCTTCGCCCTCGGCAGCCGCCGGGTGGACCGCGATCCGTTGATCGCCGCGGTGCTGTCCCTGCTCACCTACGTCGTCTTCGACAAGCTGCTCGGGGTTCCGCTGCCCGGCGGTCCGCTGATGGGAGTGCTCTGACATGAACGCCCTGAACTCCCTCATGGACGGCTTCGGTACGGCCCTCACCCCGCTCAACCTCTTGTGGGCCGCGCTCGGAGTGCTGCTGGGCACGGCCATCGGCGTCCTGCCCGGCATCGGCCCGGCGATGGCGGTGGCGCTGCTGCTGCCGGTGACGTACGGGCTCGATCCGGTCGCCGCGTTCATCATGTTCGCCGGCATCTACTACGGTGCGATGTTCGGCGGTTCGACCACGTCCATCCTGCTCAACACGCCCGGCGAGAGCGCCGCCGTGGTCGCGGCCATGGAGGGCAACCCCATGGCCAAGGCCGGGCGCGGGGCCCAGGCGCTGGCGGCCGCCGCGATAGGTCACTTCGCGGGCGGCATGATCGGCACGGTGCTGCTGGTGGCCCTGGCACCGGTGGTCGCCGACCTGGCGGTGGACATCGGTGCGCCGGACTACTTCGCCATCATGGTGCTCGCGTTCATCGCCGTGACGTCCGTGCTCGGTTCGTCGCGCGTCAGAGGCCTGGCCTCCCTCCTGATCGGCCTGACGATCGGCCTGGTGGGCCTGGACCAGATGACCGGTCAGCAGCGGTTGACGTTCGGCTCCCTCCAACTCGCCGACGGCGTCGACGTGGTGATCGTCGCGGTGGGTCTGTTCGCGATCGGCGAGGCCCTGTGGGTGGCGGCGCACCTGCGGCGGGGTGCGGCCGAGCCGATCCCGGTGGGCCGTCCCTGGCTCGGCCGCGGCGACGTGCGGCGGACCTGGAAGGCCTGGCTGCGCGGCCCGTTCATCGGGTTCCCGTTCGGCGCCATCCCGGCGGGCGGCGCGGAGATCCCGACGTTCCTGTCGTACGTCACGGAGAAGCGCCTGTCCAAGCACCAGGACGAGTGGGGCAAGGGCGCGATCGAGGGCGTGGCGGGTCCCGAGTCGGCGGCGTCGGCCTCGGCGGCGGGCACGCTGGTGTCCATGCTGACCCTGGGCCTGCCGACGACGGCGGTCGCGGCGGTCATGCTGGCCGCGTTCCAGCAGTACGGCATCCAGCCGGGCCCGCTGCTCTTCGAACGCGAACCGGAGCTGGTCTGGGGCCTGATCGCCTCCCTGTTCGTCGGCATGGTGCTGCTGCTCGCCCTCAACCTGCCCCTGGCACCGGTCTGGGCCAAGCTGCTGCGCATCCCGAGGCCCTACCTGTACGCCGGGATCATGTTCTTCGCGGCCGTCGGCGCGTACGCGGTCGGCGGCGAGGTCATCGACCTCGTGACCCTGCTCGTCATCGGCCTGGTCGGCTTCGGCATGCGGCGCTACGGTCTGCCGATCCTGCCCGCCGTGATCGGCGTCATCCTCGGCCCCAACGCCGAGCAGCAGCTCCGCCGCGCGCTGCAGATCAGCGACGGCAGCGCGACGGGCCTGGTCGACACGCCGTTCGCGGTGACGGTCTACGCGGTGATCGTGCTGCTGCTGGCGTGGCCGCTGGTGAAGCGGCTGGTGACCCGCAAGCGACTGCGGGCCGGCGCCTGACGCCTGACGCCTGACGCCGGATCCCGACACTCCCGCACCACGACACCCCGACGCTCCGACGTTCGTTCGTCACCCCGACACCGCGGTGCTCACCCCGACACCGCGGTGCTCACCCGACACCGCGGTGCCCCGGAGCGGGGCGGGCCGGTCGGGGCCGGGTGGCACCGACCCGTCACCCGGCTTACTGGCTCTAACAAAAGCTGCTGATCATGAGACTCTCGGCCTGCTGTCTCGTAAGTCTGGTTATGGGAAACCGTCAGTCGCGGCCGTGGATCGTG
>NZ_JBIDCI010000015.1:0-193129 GCF_043204535.1 Streptomyces sp. NPDC047853
CGGAAGGTGCCGTGGGGCCGCTCGGGGGTGCCCTCGGAGCGGGGGAAGAACTCGTACCAGGCGCCGTACAGGGCGCGTTCGCGTTCCACCAGCAGCGGCAGCGGGTCGGAGCTGGTGACCAGCTCCCGCAGCGGATGCCGGGCCAGCACCGCGTCCACCTGCGGCGTCAACGCCGCCGCCAGCCGGGTGGCCACGGGCAGCGTGTCGTCGAGCAGGGCGGTGGCGGCGGCCAGGACCGCGTCGCGCCCGGCGTCCTTCGGGACCCCCGCGGCGGCCCGCCGGTACAGCTCGGCCCCCTCCTCCAGGACGAGGCCGGTGTCGATGCCCGCCGGGACCTTGATCCGCGCGTGGTGCTTCCACGTGGTGACCGGGTCGCCCCAGGCCTCCACCCGGTAGGTCCAGCGACCCGGGGCGCCCGGGGTGACCTCGGCGCCCCAGCGGTCGCTGCCCGGGGCCAGCTCCCGCATCGGCGTCCACGGGCCCGGCCGGCCCTCGGGGTCCTTCAGCACCACGTTGGCGGCCACCGCGTCGTGTCCCTCGCGGAACACGGAGGCGGTGACCTCGAACGTCTCTCCGGCCACCGCCTTCGCCGGGCGCCGGCCGTACTCCACCACCGGGTGGACGTCCCGTACCGGGATACGTCCGATTCCCACGGTCGTGCTCATCCGTTCTCACCTCCGCCGTGCTCGGGGCCGGGCGCCGGCCCGGCCGATTGGGTCAAGCAGCGCCGGAGGGGGTCTTCCGCCCCGACGGGGAGAGCCGGTCCGCCACCGGAGGGCCCCGGCGGGCCGCCCGGGCGGCCCGGGGCCGTTCGTTCTGTTCCTGCAGATAGGTGACGAGGTTCGTGCGCAGATACCGCTCGGCGGCGTCCGCCGCCTCGCGAGCGCACCGCTTCCCCATCAGCACGCAGAGGGTGTAGCCGGCGTCCTCGAAGGTGGCCCGGACCCGCAGGTCCGCGGGGGACGCGAGCATCGAGCGTTCCCAGGTGCGGTAACGCCGCAGCTGCCGGGCGACTTCTGTCTTCGCAGGAAGCAGCATGGCCGGTCACCTTCCGGACGGTCCGGTACGGACGAGCGAGTCTTCACACATGGTGCATGCGCGGTGACTCCCCGTCTTGTTGGATCTTCAACTTCTCTCTCCTGTTGCACGAATGGAGCACTGCTCCCACTCTGGAGTGACTCAGAAGCGATCAGCGCTCACGCTTCGTGATCGGGGACCCGTCCCCCAAGGGACGGGAGGAGCGAGAGCTCTCGCGGTGAGGAGCCACGACGATGAAGACCGCAGTGCCCTGCTACTACCACCTCGACGTGGAAGTGAGCCCGGAACGGGTCGGACAGGTCAGGCGCATCCTGGCCGCTCACCTCCGGTTCTGGAACCTGGAGAACCTCGTCGAACCCGTCTGCTCAGGCGCCGAGATGCTGCTGCGGGCGATCGACGAGCACGCGAGCGACAAGAACACGTCGATCGAGATGTGGTGGAACCACCAGCACCTCATCACGGCCGTAGGGGGCAACGACCACGCGCTCCGTCCCGACCAGGACCTGCGCACCTGCCTGCAGCACCTCGCCGCGACCAGCGACGGCTGGGGCTGCTGCGCCGCCGACACGGGGGCCAAGGTCATCTGGTTCTCGCAGCGCGCCCGGGCCGGCGAACGAGTCCCGCTGGTCGCCACCGCCCCGGAACCGATCACCCAGGAGGGGTTGGAAGTGCCGCGAGAGATCATGCCGGTGGCCAGGCTGGCGCGTCCGGCCGAACGGGCCAGCACGACGTACGGCGTACTGGAGGAGGCCCGGTGACCCGCGCCAGGCCGAACTGGAAGGGGTCGCCCGTGTGGAGCGGGCACCCCTACCCCCTGGGGGCCGCGTACGACGGACAGGGCACCAACTTCGCGCTGTTCAGCGAGGTCGCCGAACGCGTCGACCTCGTCCTCGTCGACGACGACGGCCACCACAGCACCGTCCCGCTGCCCGACGTCGACGGCTTCGTCTGGCACTGCTACCTGCCCGGCGTCGGCCCGGGGCAGCGCTACGGCTACCGGGTCCACGGTCCGTGGGCCCCGTCCGTGGGCCACCGCTGCAATCCGGCGAAGCTGCTCCTCGACCCCTACACCCGGGCCGTGGACGGCATGGTGGACAACCACGCCTCCCTCTTCGAACGGGCCAAGGGCCGGGCCGACCCGGGCGACAGCGCCGGGCACACCATGCTGGGCGTGGTCACCGACCCCTTCTTCGACTGGGGCGACGACCGCCCGCCCAGGCGCGCCTACTCGGAGAGCGTGATCTACGAGGCCCACGTCCGCGGCATCAGCCGGACCCACCCCGAGGTGCCCGAGGAACTGCGCGGCACCTACGCCGGGCTGGCGCACCCCGCGGTCGTGGACCACCTCACCTCCCTCGGCGTGACCGCCGTGGAGCTGATGCCGGTGCACCAGTTCGTGCACGACGGCCACCTCCGGGACCGCGGCCTGTCCAACTACTGGGGCTACAACACCATCGGCTTCTTCGCCCCGCACAACGGCTACGCCGCCCTCGGCACCCGCGGACAGCAGGTCACCGAGTTCAAGTCGATGGTCAAGACCCTGCACGAGGCCGGCCTCGAGGTCATCCTGGACGTGGTCTACAACCACACCGCCGAGGGCAACGAGAAGGGCCCCACCCTCTCCTTCCGCGGCATCGACAACGCGTCCTACTACCGCCTGGTGGACGGCGACTGGCAGCACTACTACGACACCACCGGCACCGGCAACAGCCTGCTGATGCGCCACCCCTACGTACTCCAGCTGATCATGGACTCGCTGCGGTACTGGGTGACCGAGATGCACGTGGACGGCTTCCGCTTCGACCTCGCCGCCACCCTGGCCCGGCAGTTCCACGAGGTGGACCGGCTCTCGGCCTTCTTCGACCTCATCCAGCAGGACCCGGTGATCAGCCGGGTCAAGCTGATCGCCGAGCCGTGGGACGTCGGCGAGGGCGGCTACCAGGTGGGCAACTTCCCGCAGCTCTGGTCGGAGTGGAACGGCATGTACCGGGACGCGGTACGGGACTTCTGGCGCGGCGAGGAGCACACGCTCGGGGAGTTCGCCTCCCGGCTGACCGGTTCCTCCGACCTCTACCAGCACAGCCGGCGCCGCCCCCGCGCGAGCGTCAACTTCGTCACCGCGCACGACGGGTTCACCCTGCGCGACCTCGTCTCGTACAACGACAAGCACAACGAGGCCAACGGCGAGGACAACCGGGACGGCGAGAGCCACAACCGCTCCTGGAACTGCGGAGCCGAGGGCGAGACGAAGGACCCGGCCGTGCGGGAGCTGCGCGGCCGGCAGCAGCGCAACTTCCTGGCCACCCTCCTGCTCTCGCAGGGCATCCCGATGCTCTGCCACGGCGACGAACTGGGCCGCACCCAGCGCGGCAACAACAACGCCTACTGCCAGGACAACGAGATCTCCTGGATCGACTGGCGGCTCGACGGCGAACAGCGCGCCCTGCTGGACTTCGCCCGCCGCCTCATCGCCCTGCGGGCCGACCACCCGGTGCTGCGCCGCCGCCGCTACTTCCGCGGCGAGACGGTCACCCACGCGGACCAGCCGCTGCCCGACCTGGTGTGGCTGCTGCCGGACGCGCGGGAGATGACCGACGACGACTGGCAGCGCTCCGACGCGCACGCCGTCGGCGTCTTCCTCAACGGCGACGCCATCGCCGAACCGGACCCGTGCGGCCGGCCCGTCACGGACGACTCCTTCCTGCTGCTGCTCAACAGCCACTGGGAGCCGACCGACTTCCGGCTGCCCGACGTCACCTACGGCGAGCGCTGGACGACCCTGATCGACACCGCCGACCCGGAGGGCATCCCCGACGAGGCCGAGCACAAGGCGGGCACCGTGCTCACCGTCGAGCAGCGCAGCCTGGTGCTGCTCTCCCGGCCGACCCGCGCCGGCCGGTGAGCCGGCCGTGAGGTCAGCTGCCCGGGCCGCGGGCGGTCACGGTGAACTGCGCGCCGTCGGCGTCCCGGAGCACGGCCTCCTCGTCGCCGAGGTACAGCACGCTGCCGCCGTGCCGCTCCGCCGTCCGGGCGCAGGCCGCGACGTCCCCGACCGCGAAGTGGACCTGCCAGTGCGGCCGGATGGCCGGGTCGGGCGCCGCACCCAGCGCGCCCGACTCGATGCGCGCCACCACGTCGCCCTGGTTGCGCAGGACCACCTCGTCGCCCTCGTACTGGACCTCGCAGCAGCCGTCGCGCCCGGCCCAGTCGAAGACCTCGCCGTAGAAGATGGCGGCGTCGAAGGCGTCGCGCGTGTGCAGCCGGATGAAGGCCGGGCGCGAGCTGCGCCAGGTCTCCCAGTCCGAGAACAGCTCGCCCTCCCAGATCCCGAAGGTCGCGCCGTCCCGGTCGGCCAGCAGGGCGGCCCGTCCGGGCGGCAGGGAGATGGGTCCGACGGCTGCCGTGCCCCCGCGCTCCTGCGCCCGCGACACGGCGTCGTCCGCGCTGCGCACGGCGAAGTACGGCGTCCACGCCACCGCCATCTGCCACATCGCGGCCACCGCCGCGATCCCGGCGACCGGCGCCCCGTCGGCCAGTGCGATGCGGAACGGCTCGCCCAGCCTGGCGGGACGCCACTGCCAGCCCAGCACGGCGGAGTAGAACTCCTCGGTGGCTTTCAGATCACGGCTGGTCAGGCTCACCCAGCAGGGGGCGCCGTACACGGAGTGCGTGGACAGCAGGCTCTCCCCGCCGGCGGAAGAGGGCATGTCGTGGTGGTTCATGGCAGTCGCGTCCTGATCTCGTCCACCGGCAGCCACCGGCTCCACACCAGTGTCCGGCCGGGAGTGCGGCGGGCGCCTGCCGAGTACCCCGGCCGTGGCGCCGAAACGGTGGCGGGCGCGCCCCCGGCAGTCCGGTGGCGCGGTGCGTCACTTGTGACCACGATGGACGCGTCGGAGCCGTACCGCGCGGCGCAGGCGGCGGTGACCCGCCGGATCCGGAGGTGACCATGCCCACGGACTGGGGCTCGGACCAGGTCTTCCAGCTGCAGGAACAGGTCCGGCAGCTGAAGGAGGCGGTCGTCTCGCACGCCGTCGTCGACCAGGCGATAGGGATGATCGTCGTCCTCGGCCGGATGGCACCCGACCAGGGGTGGATCGTCTTGAAGGAAGTTTCCCAGCATACGAACATCAAACTGCGCAATGTGGCAGAAATGATACTCATCTGGGGGCGCACGGGAGTGATGCCGCCGGAGATCCGGGCCACGCTGGAGGCGTCCGTCGACCGCCACGGCCCGACGCAGATCCCCGGCGTTCCGCCGGAGGGCTGAGCCCGCGTTCTCAGCGGGCCTCCGCGAGGATCTCGTCCCGGAGGCGGTCGAAGCAGCCGCTCAGCAGCCGGGAGACGTGCATCTGCGAGATGCCGAGCTGCTGCGCGATGCGGCTCTGGGTCATCCCTCCGAAGAACCGCAGGTAGAGGATGGTGCGCTCGCGCTCGGGCAGCGCCTCCAGACAGGGCCGTACCGCCACCCGGTCCACCACGGCGTCGAAGGCCGGGTCCGGGCCGCCGAGCGCGTCCCCGAGGGCGTACCCGTCGGTCCCCGGCATCTCCGCCTCCAGGGAGAGGGCGGAGAAGCACTCCAGGGCCTCCATGCCGGTACGGACCTCGGCCGGGGTCAGATGCGCGTGCTCGGCGATCTCCTCGACCGTGGGCGCGCGCCCCGGGGTGACCTGCGCCAGCTCCTTCACGGACTTGCGGACCCGGTTGCGCAGGTCCTGGATGCGGCGCGGTACGTGCAGGGTCCACATGTGGTCGCGGAAGTGCCGTTTGATCTCGCCCGTCACGGTGGGCACGGCGTAGGCCTCGAAGGCGTGGCCGCGGCGCGGGTCGTAGTGGTCGACCGCCTTGACCAGGCCGAGCGCCGCCACCTGGTAGAGGTCCTCCAGGTTCTCCCCGCGGCCCCGGAAGCGGACCGCGATCCGCTCGGACATCGGCAGCCAGACCTGGATCAGCTCGTCCCGCAGCGCCTTGCGCTCCGGGCCCTCGGGCAGCTCCGCGAGCCGGACGAAGGCTCTGGCCGTGTCGGGGGCGTCGTCGTGGGGGTGGGGCTTGGTCCTGCCGGCGATACGCGTCATGCGCACCTCCTTCAACAAGGGCGCTGGCGAATCCTCATATATATGGATACTGAGCGCGAATGTCGCGGGCTGCCACCCGAACGGCTGCGGACCGGTGGGCGAGACGACGGCGTCCACGGACGTGATGTGCGGCACGCCGCGGATGATCGTCCGGCACCGGTGCCGGCGGATCGTTCCTGGGCAGCGCTTGATCGCCGAGCAAAAGGGGCGAAGTCCCTGGCCACAGCGCATTCCGCTCATTTGACAGTGCACTGAGCGCACAGATAGGAAGCAGCGTCGAGAGGTCGAGAGGGGCACCGTGTACGAGCCGAACGTGGTCGGGGACTGGCAGGAGTACGACGAGCACGCCGGCCTGCGGGTCCGTGTCCACCGCCTTGAGCCGGCCGAGCCGCCGCGCGGACGGGACGACGCGGCCGAGGGGCTGACGTACTTCTGCGTCCGGGTGACCGTGGAGAACCGGGGCGCCCGGCATCTCGGCGTCCACCTCGAGGACGGCCAGATCGACGTGCGGATCGGTCCCGACGGGGAGAGCGCCTTCCTCGACTGGCGCAACTCCCAGTTCATCGAGGGCTTCGACGTCTACCCGCTGCGCCGGGCGACCGCCGTGCTCTACGCGGCGGGACCGGAGGCGAACCTCTCCCAGGTGGACGTCCAGGTGCAGGTCCGGGTGGACGAGGACTGGGCCGACCGCCGGGTGTGGACCGGTGGCCTCGGGCTGCCCGACGAGGGCGCCGAGCCCCTGTCCGGCGGGGCGCGGGACGAGGGGCTGGCGTGCCAGGTGAGTGCCTTCCTGCGGGACCAGGCGGAGAAGGGCACCGCCTGACCCCCGCCGGACGGCGGCGCCTCAGTGCGGGATGCCGTCGATGATCTCGCGGGCGCCCTGACGCAGCAGGGCCACGGCGACCGAGGTGCCGAGGGTCGCCGGGTCGAGCCGGCCGGCCCACTCGTGGGCGTTCAGCCGGGTCTTGCCGTCCGGGGTGAACACGCAGGCCCGCAGGGAGAGTTCCCCGCTGCGGTCCACCCGGGCGCAGCCGGCGATCGGGCTGTTGCAGTGCCCCTGCAGGACGTGCAGGAACATGCGCTCCGCCGCCGCCTCCCGATGGGTCGCGGGGTGTCCGAGGCCGCTCACCGCCTCGATGAGGGCGGTGTCGCCCTCCCGGCACTGCAGGGCGAGGATGCCCGCGCCGATCGGCGGCATCATCGTCTCCGGCGAGAGGACCTCGCTGATCACGTCCCGGCGGCCGATGCGCTCCAGGCCGGCCACCGCGAGCAGCAGGGCGTCCGCCTCGCCGGCGGCCAGCTTGGCGAGGCGGCGGTTGGCGTTGCCCCGGAACGGCACGCACCGCAGGTGCGGATGGGTCGCGGCCAGCTGGGCGACGCGGCGCACCGAGGACGTGCCGACGCGGGTCCCGGCCGGAAGCTCGTCCAGCGTGAGCCCCTCCGGATGGATCAGGGCGTCACGGACGTCGTCCCGCTCCAGGAACGCGGCGAAGACCGTGCCCGCCGGAAGCGGCCGGTCGGCGGGCACGTCCTTGACGCAGTGCACCGCGAGATCGGCCTCGCCCGACAGCAGCGCGGCGTCGACCTCCTTGGTGAACGCGCCCTTGCCCTCCACCTGCGCCAGGTCGCCGAGCCACTTGTCGCCGGTGGTCTTCACCGGGACGACCTCGGTGCGCACGCCGGGGTGGAGGGCCGCCAGCCCGGCCCGGACGCGCTCGACCTGCGCCAGGGCCATGGGGGAGTCGCGGGAGACGATGCGGATCAGTTCGGGGACGGACATGCGGACACGATAGTGCTCTCCGGGGCGTGCGGGCCCTGCGGTTCGCCCGACCGGCCCAGCCGCCGGGTCAGGCGTACGGGTCGAAGGGGACGCCGGAGGGTTTGGCGGCGGCCAGGTGGGAGGCGAAGCTGCCGTCCTTCAGGCCGAAGTTGGCGCTGCCGAAGTCGTAGGTGCTCAACTTCTCGCGCAACCCGGCCGGATAGCCGTTCCAGCCGACCAGCGTCGGGTACTGCCACCCGCCCTTGTGGTTCTCCGGCGGTTCGTCGCCCGAGGTCGCCGGCCGGAAGCAGTGGGTGCTGATGCCGTCCTTGTGGTAGACGATCTTCGGGTGGGTGCCGTCGAAGCGGATCGCCGACCGCGCGTGCACGCTGAACGAGCCGTGGTTGGACGTCGAGACGTACTCGACGCCGCCGCCGTCCCGCACCCACACCACGACGTGCTCCCAGTCGTGCCGGTGGCCGCCGAGGCTGCTGCCGGGCAGCGCCTGGTCCTTCTCGAAGTACAGGCCGTACAGGTAGGCGCACCAGCCGTTGTCGCACTTGGCGCGCGAGTAGCCGTTGGTGTTGTCCAGGTCGGAGGCGTCACGGCAGTTGCCGTTCAGGGCGCCGGTCGGATTGAGCCCGCCGTTGACCGCTCCGTCCGCTCCGATGGCCGGGGTGGGGTAGCAGCCGTCGGTGTCGTAGTCGTACGCGGGCTGGTACGTCCGCTCCGCGGCGTCGGCGTTGCCGGGCAGTCCCGGGGGCGGTGCGGCGAAGGCGGTGGCGGGGAAGGCGACGACGAGGGCGAGCGCGCCGAGCGGTGCGGCGAGCCATCTCCGGCGGCGGGTGCGGGGTGTACGCGAAGGCACCGCGGTCCTCCTCTTGGTCGGGCACAGCCCAACAACGGTGGGGGGAAAGGGACTTCAGCGTGCCCTCTTTCCCCTCCCGTGCCAAGGGGCCCCAGGCGTCCCCGCGGTGAAGGAGAGCCCAATACTTGACCTCCCCGTACCTGACTCCGTGTCACACCATGTCGTCCGGGAGGTCGGCGGCCGACTCCTCGGGCGCGAGGTCCGGGCGGAGTCTCAGCCAGGACGGCTGGCGCAGCAGGCCCTCCCGGGTGCGGGTGCTGTAGCGGACCTCGCCGACCAGCCGGGGGACCGCCCAGCGCGCCCCCCGCACCGGCGGTACGGGGTCGAAGGGGCACACATCGGTCTCGGCGGCCCGCAGCAACGCGGCCAGCTCCGTCCGCTCGGCCTCGCTCCAGCCGGTGCCGACCCCGCCGACGTAGCGCAGCCGACCCGCGGCGCGCTGGCCGACCAGGACGGCGCCGGGCAGGCCCGTGAGCCGCCCCTTGCCGGGCAGCCAGCCGCCGACCACGACGTCCTCGCTGCGCATGTTGCGGATCTTGATCCAGGCCCGGGAGCGGACGCCCGGCTCGTACACCGAGTCCAGCCGCTTGCACACCAGGCCCTCCAGCCCGTGCTCGCGGGTGGCGCGCAGCGCCTGTTCGCCGTGGCCGACCAGGGCCCCGGGCGTCGACCAGGAGGGGCCGTCGAGCCCGAGGGCCGTCAGCCGGTCGCGGCGGGTGCGGTACGGCAGCCGCAGGAAGGAGCGGCGTTCCAGGTGCAGGGCGTCGAACAGCACCAGGTGGGCCGGGACCTTCGCCGCCCGGTGCGCCGCCCGGCCCGGGGCGTGCGCCAGGCCCATCCGGGACTGGAGCAACTGGAAGTCGGCGCGGCCCCGTTCGTCCAGGGCGAGGACCTCTCCGTCCAGCACGGCGGGGGTGGCGCCGAGCGCGGTGCCGAGGGGCGCCAGCTCGGGGTAGGCGGCCGTGATGTCCTGGCCGGAGCGGGCACGCAGCAGCACGCTGCCGTCGCCGGGCAGGTAGACCACCACGCGCTGGCCGTCCTGCTTGGTCTCGTACGCCCAGCGCGGGTCCTGCGCGGCGGGCGGCAGGGTGCCGGGCGTGGCGAGCATGGGAGGGATCAGCGGCAGCTCCACGGGTCAGTTCTCGACGCCCCCGCAGGCCGCCACGCGCGTTGCCCGGCAGGTTCGCCTGAACGGCGCCGGTCCCCGGGGGAGCCGGCGCCGGCCGCCGACGTGCCGATGGACCTCATGAGGGTGTTCAGGCTGCTGTTCGCGGCGGCCGTCTCGGCGGCCGGCACCGCACCCATGACCAGGCCCGCGGTCAGGAGGGAGCGCCCGAGACCGCAACCGGATGCCTCGGGCAACTGCAGGGGCTGCGGAAGTACCAGGGACATCCCACCGCTGGTACGGCCACCCGCCCGGCGTCCCCGCGACCGCGCCGGCGCCGGTGCGTCCCGCGTCCTTACCGTCGAGTAATATCGCGCGCCAGGCCCCCGGAGGAGGAACCGTGTCCCGTTCCGAACGTTCGCCCCTGCTGCTCGCCGGCCTGTTGGCCACCGCGGGCGCCGCCCACTTCGCACGCCCCCGCACCTTCGACGCGATCGTGCCGCGCGGCCTGCCGGGCTCGCCCCGGGCGTGGACCTACGCCAGCGGCGCCGCCGAGCTGGCGCTCGCCGCCGGCATCGCACTGCCGCGCACCCGCAAGGCCGCCGCGCTGGCCACGGCCGCCTTCTTCGTCGGGGTGTTCCCCGCCAACGTCAAGATGGCCGTGGACTGGCGGCACCGTCCCACGCCGCAGAAGGCCGCCGCCTACGGCCGGCTGCCGGTGCAGGTGCCGCTGGTGCTGTGGGCCCGCGGGGTCGCCCGGGGCAGCGAGGGCCGGTCGTGAGCCGCGGCCCGGCTGTGGGCGACACGGTCGAGGACTTCGCCCTGCCGGACGAGACCGGCGCCCCGCGCCGCCTGTCCGAGCTGCTCGCGGGCGGCCCGGTCGTCCTGTTCTTCTACCCCGCCGCCCTCACCCCCGGCTGCACCGCCGAGGCCTGCCACTTCCGCGACCTCGCCGCCGAGTTCGCCGCCGCGGGCGCCCGCCCCGTCGGCGTCAGCGGCGACGGCGTCGAGCGGCAGCGGGAGTTCGCCGGACGCCACACCCTCGGGATGCCGCTGCTGTCCGACGCCGACGGCGCGGTGCGCGAGCTGTTCGGCGTACGGAGGGGCTTCGCCCTGGCTCCCACCAGGCGGGTCACCTTCGTCATCGCACAGGACCGCACGGTGCTCGAGGTCGTCCGCAGCGAGGTGAGGATGAGCGCCCACGCCGACCGCGCCCTGGCGGCGCTGCGCGCTCACCGCGGCTAGCGCTCCGCCCCCGCGCGGTTGAAACCCGGCCGCAACGGGGCAATCCTGGACGCTATGGAGCATGTCTCCGCTGCGGCGACCCTGGACGTGCACGGCACGGTGACGGGGTGGAGCGAGGGCGCCCGGCGGCTGACCGGTTACCCGGCCGAGGAGGCCGTCGGCCGGTCCGCGCGGGACCTGCTCGCCCAGGAGCCACCGCCCCGGACGCTGTCCGAACTGTCCGGTGAGGCCCTGCTCCGCCATCGGGACGGCTCCACCCTGGCGCTGTCCCTGCGCGGGCTGCCGCTGCTGGGGGCGGACGGTACCCCGTCCGGGTACGCGGTGACCGTCGAACCGTCGGACGGCAGCGGCCTGCGCCTGACCGGGGAGACCTTCCAGCAGGCGTCCCTGTCGATGTCCGTCCACGACACCCGCCAGCGCTACCTGAGGGTGAACGACATGGCGCGCCGGATGCTGGGGCTGCCGCAGGAGGACCTGATCGGACGCCGGTTGTCCGACGTGATGGAGGACGTCGACGCCGACGGTTCGGGATTCGTGCGGCATCTGCGGCAGGTCGTGGACATCGGCCGGCCCGCGCACTACGAGACCTTCACCTCCGCCTCCTCCCGGCTCGGCGAGCACGCCTGGACCATCGAGATGTGGCCGGTCCGCGACGCGTCCGCCGAGGTGGTGGCCGTGGCCGTGGCGGGTTTCGAGAGCACCGTGCAACACCGCACGCGGCAGCGGCTGGCCCTGCTGAACGAGGCCGCCACCGGTATCGGCACCACCCTGGACGTCGTGCGCACCGCCGAGGAGCTGATCGACCTCCTCGTCCCTGGCTTCGCGGACTTCGCCAGCGTCGACCTGCTCGAATGGGTGCTGGGCTCGGTGGAGCCCTTCGCGGTCCCGGCCGAGGACATCGAACTGCGCCGCGTGGCCCACAGCGCCGCCACCGAGGGCTTTCCCCGGGCGTCCGTGCACCTGGGCGAGACCGACGTCTACCCGCCGTACTCGGCGCCCGCGCGGGCGCTGCGGGAGGGGCGCGCGGTGCTCACCGGCCCCGGCGACCCGGACTTCGACCGGTGGATGCGGGTCCGCAACGAGCAGGCCCCGCACAACCGGGCCTACCGTCTGAGCGTCCGTTCCACCCTGGCGGTGCCGCTGCGGGCCCGCGGCACCACGCTCGGCGTCGCGGTGGCCGTCCGCTCCGGGGCCCAGGCCCCGTACGTCGAGGACGACATGGTGCTGGCCGAGGAGCTCGCCAGCCGGGCCGCCGTCTGCGTCGACAACGCCTGCCGGTTCGCCCGCGAGCGTTCCACCGCCCTGGCCCTCCAGCACAGCCTGCTGCCCAAGGACCTGCCCGGACAGGCGGCTGTCGAGGTGGCCCACCGCTACCTGCCCTCTGTGTCGGCGGCCGGCATCGGCGGTGACTGGTTCGACGTGATCCCGCTGTCCGGCAGCCGGGTCGCCCTGGTCGTCGGGGACGTCGTCGGCCACGGCATCCCCTCCACCGCGACCATGGGCCGACTCTGCACGGCCGTGCGCACCCTCGCCGACGTCGACCTGCCCCCCGACGAGCTCCTCACCCACCTGGACGATCTCGTCAGCCACCTCGCGGCCGGCGACGTGGGCGAGGAAGTCGCCGAGCTGGGTGCCACCTGCCTGTACGCCGTGTACGACCCGGTCACCCGCCGCCTCACCCTGGCCTCCGCCGGCCACCCGGCGCCGGCCGTCGTCCTCCCCGACGGCACCACCCGACTGGTCCGCATGACCGCGGGACCGCCCCTCGGGGTCGGCGGACTGCCGTTCGAGGCGACGGAACTGGAACTGGCCGAGGGCTCCGTGGTCGCCCTGTACACGGACGGCCTCGTCGAGGATCGCGACCGCGACGTCGACCACGCCACCGAGGAGCTGTGCCGTGCGCTGTCCGTGCCCGCCCACTCGCTCGACGCACTCTGCGACACCGTGCTCAAGGCCGTGATGCCCGAGGAACCCGGTGACGACGTGGCACTGCTCCTGGCCCGCACCCGGGCGCTGGGCGCAGACCGGATCCGCACCTGGGACGTCCGGCCGGATCCCGCGGACGTGGCCGCCACCCGGGCTTCCGTCAACGAGCAGTTGGCGCGGTGGGGCCTGGAGGAGGCGGCGTTCGTGACCGAACTGGTCGTCAGCGAACTCGTCACGAACGCCATCCGGTACGGCGAGCCGCCCATCCAGCTGCGCATCATCCGCGACAGAGCCCTCATCTGCGAGGTGTCCGACGGCAGCTCCACCTCACCGCACCTGCGCCGTGCCCACGCCTACGACGAGGGCGGCCGCGGCCTGCTCCTGGTCGCCCAGCTCACCCAGCGCTGGGGCAGCCGGCAGACCGGCACCGGCAAGACCATCTGGGCCGAACAGGCCCTGCCCGAGGAGTGACCCGGCCCCTTCCCCGCGACGCCTGCGCCGACCGGGACCGGACCCCGCGTACCTCTTACCGGGTCAGAACTCCTCGTGCGCCTCAGGATCGCCGCCGATCCGCCGGTGCGCGCGGTCCGCGACCCTGCGCAGCTGACCGGCGTCCAGGTCGAAGCCGAACACATCGAGGTTGGCCCGCTGCCGCGCCGGGTCGGAGGACTTCGGGACGGGCACGGCGCCGAGCTGGGTGTGCCAGCGCAGGACCGCCTGGGCGGGGGTCACCCCGTGCGCCTCGGCGACCTCGGCGAGGACCGGATCGTCCAGCAGGTCGCTGCCGCGGCCGAGCGGGCTCCAGCTCTCGGTGCGGATGCCCTTGCGCTCGTGGAAGGCGCGCAGCTCCTCCTGCGGGAAGAGCGGGTGCAGCTCGATCTGGTTGACGGACGGCAGCACGCCGGTCTCCTTCTCCAGCCGTTCGATGTGCCCGGCCGTGAAGTTCGAGACGCCCACCGAGCGCACCAGGCCGTCCTCGCGCAGCTTGACCATGGCCCTCCAGGAGTCCACGTACTTGTCCACGCGGGGCAGCGGCCAGTGGATCAGGTACAGGTCGACGTACTCCACCCCGAGCCGGACCCGGGACTCCTCGAAGGAGGCGAGGGTCTCCTCGTAGCCGTGGTGCCGGCCGGGCAGCTTGGTCGTCACCACGACCTCGTCGCGGGGGACCCCGCTGTCGGCGAGGCCCCGGCCTACGCCGGTCTCGTTGCGGTAGTTCGCGGCCGTGTCGATCAGGCGGTAGCCCGTCTCCAGGGCCTCGCGCACCGCCCGCCGCGCCTCGTCGTCCGTCATCGGCCAGGTGCCCAGCCCCAGGGCGGGGAGCGCGGTGCCGTCGTTGAGCGTGTGTGCCGGGATGCTGATCACCGTGGGACCTTCCCTCGACCGTGTGCGGCGGGGCGCCGCCCGTCCAGCGTCGCCCACGGGACGACCGATGATCAACCGGGCGGCGGGGGAGAGGATCAAGGCCCCGCTCTGCCACGATCTCTGCCGGAGCCCGAACGACGGACCCGCGGGACGACCGACCGACCAACGGAGTGCGCATGACGACCGACAGGACAGCGGCGGAACGTACGGCCGAGAGCAGGGCGGCGCGGGCGGCGGGGATCGAGGTGGAGCCGGCCGCCGGACACATCGGCGCCGAGATCCACGGTCTCGACCTGGCCCGCGGTCTCGACGCGGCGCAGGTCGAGGCGGTCCGGGCGGCGCTGCTGCGCTGGAAGGTGGTGTTCTTCCGCGACCAGCGCCTCGACCACGCCGGACACGTGGCGTTCGCGCGCCTCTTCGGCGATCCGGTCGTCCTGCCCAGGCGCGGCAAGGCGTCACCGGCCGGTTTCCCGGAGGTCGAGACGACCGCCGACCGGCTGGAGCTGGGCGGCCGGTTCGGGATGGAGCACGACGAGTGGCTGCGGCGCAGGCGCCACACGCTGCTGCGCGGCTGGCACTGCGACCACGGCGCCCGTGTCGACCCGCCGGCCGCCACGATCCTGCGCGCCGAGACGGTCCCGCCGTACGGCGGCGACACCACCTGGTCGAACCTCGCCGCCGCCTACGCCGGGCTGTCCGCCCCGATGCGCGCCTTCGTGGACGGACTGCGCGCCGAACACCGCCTGGGCGTCGGCTACCAGCCGAGGCCGGGCGACGACGCCTATGTCCGGCACCTGCTGGACCATCAGACCGCGTCCGTGCACCCGCTGGTACGCGTCCACCCGGAGACGGGGGAGCGGGTGCTGTTCGTGAACGGCTACTACGTGGAGCAGATCGCCGGGCTCTCCCGCCCGGAGAGCGCGGCGGTCCTGGAGCTGCTCCTGGAGCAGGCCACCCGGCCCGAGTACACGGTCCGCTTCCGCTGGCGGCCGGGCAGCGTCGCCTTCTGGGACAACAGGGCCACCATCCACCTCGCCCCGAGCGACAACGCCCACCTCGACCACCCGCGGACCATGCACCGGGTGATGCTCGCCGGTGACGTGCCGGCCGGGGTGGACGGCACCCGCTCGGAGGCGGTCGTCGGCAGCGCACCGGGACGCTGGTGAGCCGGGCCACCGGTGCGCCGCGGGCACTCTCAGACGAGGGGGATCGTCACCTCGTCCTCGACCGGCGGATCCAGCTCCTGCGCCCGGTTGCCGGTGGCGGCGTGGCACCGCAGCCGCACCGCCTCCGGGGTGACGTCCAGCCGCAGGAAGCACTTGAAGAAGGGCGGGCTGTACGTCGCCGAGCCGGGTGAGAAGAGCTGCGTGTAGATCTTGCGCACCGGCAGCCGGAACCGCTTCTCCCGGTCGGGCCGCCGTCCGGTGCCCAGCAGGCCGGCGACCAGCCGGGTGCGCCGGGTGACCCGCGCGTCGGTCCGCGGGGCGCGCGCCGGGCGGATGCCGAGGCGTTCGGTGACCACGGCCGTCGCCTCGGCCTCCGTCAGGGTGAAGAAGCGCCGCAGCCGCAGCCGCCGGCCGTACAGCCGGCTGTAGAAGGCGAGGGAGTCGCCCCGCAGCGGATAGCAGCGGAAGGCCTCCTCGGTGACCCCGGCCACCGACACCCGGGGGATCGTGTGGGTGGCGTGCATGAACGCCCCGCCGCCGCCCGCGACGACGTACTGGATGGTGCGGCCGCCCACGTCGACCGGGTAGCGCTGGTAGTTGTGGATGTCACCGCCTATCGCGGCGACGTAGTGGTGGGCGGGGTCGCGGACGATGTCGTCGACCGTACCGCCGCCCTCGACGGGGCACGGACGGTGCTCGCCGTCCACGTACAGGGGCGAGCCGGTGATGAGGATCTTCGGCCCGGGCGCCCGGGACACCTCGCGCAGCCACGCGCCCTGCTCAGCGTCCACCGTTCCCAGCAGCCCCGTGTCGATGCCGACGATCCGCACCGGGCCGGCGTCGATCGCCCAGTACGGTCCCGGCTGGGTGGCCCGCTGGACGGGCGCGGAGCGCATCGCGCGCGCCTCGTCCAGGTGTCGGCCGTCGTCCGGGCGGGGCCGGTGCCACAGCAGGTTCCGCAGCCAGGCCCGGGTGAGGGGGCGCGGAGCCGGCTCCGGCGGCAGGGGCGGGGCGTCGTCGCAGAACACGCGCATGAACGCGCCGAGGTCCTCGTACCAGTCGTGGTTCCCCGGTATCGCGTAGATCGGCGCCCGGTAGTCGCGGTACGGGCGGAAGAACTTCGGGCCGTAGTCGTCGGCGCTGCCCACGGGGTAGATGACATCGCTGGCGACGACGGCGAAGCTCGTGTCCTGACCGGCCTTCAGCAAGCCCGGGACGACGGCGTACTGGGGATCGTCGCCCTCTCCGGTGTCGCCGACGACCAGGAAGGAGAACCGGTCCGGGTCGGCACGCCGGATGACCCGGTCGGCCGGTGCCCCGGCCGCCGTCCGCTGCGCCGTCCAGCGGGCGCGGGTGCGGCCCGTCGGGTCCCCGAACCAGGAGGCCAGTACGCCGTTGCGGGCGGCCCACAGGGTTCGGGGACTGAGCCAGGACAGCTTCTCGGTGCGCTGCGGCATCAGCTCTCGGTAGGAGCCGCGCTCGGTGGAGCCCCAGCCGGCGCCTTCGGCGGTATCACGTGAGGAGTTGGACACCCGGGCACGGTAACAACGCCCCGCGCGCGGGACCATGACGGGACCCGGCCGCCAACTCCCTGCGACGGCCCGCTACTCGAAGCGGGTCGTGTCGCCCGCGCCCCGCCGCACGATCTCCGCCTCGCCGCCGGAGAAGTCCACGACCGTGGTCGGCTCCGTGCCGCAGTCGCCGGAGTCGATCACCGCGTCCACCACGTGGTCGAGCCGGTCCTTGATCTCCCAGCCCTGGGTCATCGGCTCCTCCTCGCCGGGCAGCAGCAGGGTGCTCGACAGCAGCGGCTCACCCAGCTCGGTGAGGAGGGCCTGGGTGACGACGTGGTCGGGGATGCGCACGCCCACGGTCTTCTTCTTCGGATGCTGGAGCATGCGCGGCACCTCCCTCGTCGCCGGGAGGATGAAGGTGTAGCTGCCGGGGGTGGAGGCCTTGATCGCGCGGAACACGTCGTTGTCGATCTGTACGAACCGGCCGAGCTGCGCGAAGTCCTGGCACACCAGGGTGAAGTGGTGCCGGCTGTCCAGTTGCCGGATCGAGCGGATGCGGTCGATGCCGTCGCGGCTGCCCAGTCGGCAGCCCAGGGCGTAGCAGGAGTCCGTCGGGTACGCGATCAGCGCATCGGAGCGGACGCTGTCGGCGACCTGGGCGATGCTGCGCGGCTGGGGGTTCTCGGGGTGCACGTCGAAGTACTTCGCCATTCACCGAGCTTATGCCCGCCGGGGCGCCCCGCCCGACAGCGCCCGGTCCGCGGCACCGGCCCGGTCGGCAGCAGGGGCCCGGTTCGGTGGCGCGGGCCCGGTCGGCGGCTCCGGCCGGCGGGGCGGGCGCCGGGGAGCCATGGGGTAACGTCCCCGGTCTGGGCCGGGAGACGAGCCGAGGGCGAGGAGAAGGCCGGTGGCGGGCCGCGAGGACGGGACACGGCAGCGGGATGCCGGGGCCGGTGAGCAGGTGGAGTGGGCGGCGGAGCTGCTGGACCACCTGCGGCCGGCCGGACGCGACGTCCGCAAGGTCGTGACCTGGCTCGCCGGTGCCGCGCACGCCACGGTGTCGCTGCAGGACGGTACCGGCCGCCTGCTGGCCGGTACCCGGGCTCCGCTGGACGAGGATCTGCTCGCCGGCATCGCGTCGGGCCGGATCGCCTCGGCCGCCCTGGAGGACCGGGGCCGGCATCTGCGGCTCGTCCGGGTGGAGCGGGTCCCCCCGGCACCGGCCGCCGTCCTCGCGGTCGCACGGGAGAGGCCGTTCGACCGGCGGGCCGCCGAGATCGTCACGCACACCGCCCAGGTGGTGGAGCTGCTGCTGGCGGGCCACGAGTCGGCCGCGGCCGGACACCGGCTGCGGCGGGCGACCTCCGACCTCCGCCTGGCCATCCTGCAGCTGCTGATGGTCGAGGACACCGTCTCCGCCCGGCGGGTGGCCGCCGGGCTGTGGCCGGGTCTGCTCGACACCGACACGGCGTGCGTGTACGTCGTGGAGAGCCGCCCCGAGGAACGCGACCGGCTCGCGGAGGAGTGCCTGGCGGCGACGGAGGACCGGGCGCTGGTCGTACGGTGCCCGGCCATGGACGGCCACGTCATCGTGCTCGCGCCCCGTGAAGCGGCCGGCCGGCAGCTGCGCTCGCTCGTCGGCCGCACCCCCGGCGTCTTCCTCGGCGGCAGCGCACGGCAGAGCCTCGTCCGCACCGCCACCGCCTACGGGCAGGCCGTGAGCGCCCTCGCCGTCGCCCGGTTCCGCCCGGGGAAGGCGGCGGTGTACGCCGAGCGGACCCACCCCGAGCGCCTGATGGACCCGGCGGAGCTGCACGGCTGGACCGCCCAGGTGCTGCGCCCGCTCGACGCCCTGCCGCACCACACCCGCGCCGAACTGCTCGCCACCACCCGCCTGGGCCTGGAGTTCACCGCGGTCGCCGCGGCGAAGATCCTCGGAGTCAGCCGCAACACCGTCCGCGCCCGCATGGAGCGGGTCGAGGCACTGCTGCGCACCGACTTCACCGACCTGAGCGCCCGTGCCACCGTCCACCTCGCCCTCAACGCCCAGGTGGGACTGGACCAGGGCCTCACCGACGGCGGTGCCGGGCGCCCCGCCCCCGCCCGCCTCACCGACCTCCTGGCCGGGCCGGCGCTGCGCGGCTGGGCCGGCGACCTGCTCGGCCGTCTGGAGCCGGACACCCGCAGGCTGCGGCGCACCCTGCGCACCTGGCTCGCCGTCGGCGCGAACGCCGAACGGGCCGCGCAGACACTCGGCGTGCATCCCCAGACCGTGCGCGAGCACGTCCGCAGCGCCGAGCCCGTCCTCGAACGCCGGCTGCTCGCCGCCGGCAGCGACCTGTACGAGGTGGTGCTCGCCCACCTCGCGGCGGGGGACCTCGAGCAGCCCCTCCTGCACGGGACGAAACCGGGCCATCCGGACTCACCTGTGCACGGGTGAGTCCGGATGGCCCGGCAGCGGGCATCGACGCGATTCACAACGGTGGACCCGTCCACATAGGTTCGACGGGCCGCGGGGGCACGACCGGAACGGGGGACCGGTCGCGCCCCCGTGGGCCCGCGCCTCCCGCCGGCCGGAGCGGTCAGCCGTGCGGCAGGATCACCGCGCGGCCGTTGACCTTCCCCTCGTGCAGCCGCTCGTAGGCGAGCGGGGCGTCGTCCAGGGAGTAGGTCTCCGTGTGCACCGACACGGCGCCCGAGCGGGCCAGGCCGAGCACCTCGATCAGCTCGCTCCGGCTGCCCCAGTAGGGGGCGCTGACCGACACCTCGAACGGCAGCAGCCCGAACCCGACGGGGAGCGCCCCGCCACCGATGCCGACCAGCGTCACATCGGCCTCGACGGCCGCGACCGCGCCCGCCGTCTTCACCGTCGGCGCCACACCCACGAAGTCGAACACGGCCTCGGCGCCGAGGCCGCCGGTGAGCTCGCGCACCGCCTCCGCCGCCTTGGCGTCCGACAGCACCGCCTCGTGCGCGCCCACCTCGCGGGCGAGGCGCAGCTTGTCCTCGCTGACGTCGAGGGCGACGACCCGGGCGGACGTCAGGGCGCGCAGCAACTGGATGGCGACGTGGCCGAGGCCGCCGGTGCCGATGACCACCGCGGTCGACCCGGGGACCAGCTTGGGCAGCGACCGCTTGATGGCGTGGTACGGCGTCAGCCCGGCGTCCGTCAGGGGCACCGCCGCCACCGGGTCGAGCCCGTCCAGCGGGACCAGGTGCCGCGGATCGTCGACGAGCAGGTACTCGGCCATCGAACCGGGCCGGCCGAGCCCGGGCGGCCGGATGCCCAGCTCGTCGGCGCGCAGGCAGTAGTTCTCCTTGCCCTCCGCGCACTTGGCGCAGGTGCCGCAGCCCCAGGGCCCGTACACGGCGACCGCGTCGCCCTCGCGCAGGCCGGTGACACCGGCGCCGAGCGCGGCGACCGTGCCGACGCCCTCGTGGCCGAGGGTCAGCGGCAGCTCGTACGGGAAGCCCTCCGCGGGCCAGCTCATCACCGCGATGTCGGAGTGGCACACGCCGGCGGCGGTGACCTTCAGCAGCACCTGGCCGGGTCCGGGCTCCGGGTCGGGGACCGTCACCACCTCGGGCGGGGCGCCGATGGTGCGGTATTGCAGTGCCTTCATGGTGAACTCCTTCGTTCTCCCCCGGTCGATGGCCCCCTGGGTGAGCGGGCGGTGTCAGACGGCGGTGTAGGCGCCGTCGACCAGGTGGTAGCTGCCGGCCACGAAGGACGCCCGGTCCGACAGCAGGAAGGCGATCAGCTCGGCGACCTCCTCGGAGCGCCCGAGGCGGCCGGCCGGGTGCAGGGCGACCAGCCCGTCGTGGGCGGCCTTGTCCATCTCCTTGAGCAGCGGGGTGTCGATGAAGCCGGGGCCGACCGCGTTGACGCGGATGCCCTGGGCGGCGTACTCGGCGGCGGCGGCCTTGGTCAGCCCGACCACGCCGTGCTTGGCGGCGACGTAGGCGGGGGAACCGGCGAAGCCGACCGATCCGAGGATGGAGGCGACGTTGACGATGGCGCCGCCCCGGCCGGCCGCTTCGATGGCGGGCAGTTCGTAGCGCAGCGAGTAGAAGACGCCGTCGAGGTTGGTGCGCACGACGCGGTGGTAGGCGTCCACGTCGTACGCGCCGGTCGGGGCGCTCGGGCCGCCGATGCCCGCGTTGTTCACGGCGAGGTCCAGGCCGCCGAAGGTGTCGACGGTGAAACGCACGGCCGCCTCGACGGACTCCGGGCGGGTCACGTCCAGCTCGACGGCGGCGGCTTCGACGCCCCGCGCCCTCAGTTCGGCGGTGGCCTTCTCGGCGCCCTCGGTGTCGAAGTCGGCGACGACGACCTTCGCGCCGCCGGCGCCGAGGCGGCGGGCGGTGGCCAGGCCGATGCCGGAGGCGGCCCCGGTGACGAGGGCGGTGCGGCCCGCGAACTCGGCGGTGTGGACGACGGCGGGGGTGGTGTCGGTGGTGCTCATGGTGCTTCTCGCTCTTCGGTGGTGCTGTCGGGGACCGCGGCCGCGGCCTCCGAGGTCAGGGCGTCGTAGGCCCGCTCCACGAGGGCGGCGAGGTCTGCGGCTCCCGAGTCCCGGTCGTCGCCGCGCGCCCACAGGCGCAGGGCGGCGATCAGGACCCCGGCGGCGGCGTCGACGACGGCCGCGGGACGCACGTCCCGGGTCTCGTCGGTGCCGAGCCGACGGGCGACGATGCGGATCGACTCCTCCTGGGCGTCGACCCGGATGCGCTGGTAGGCGGCGAACAGGTCGGGCTCGCTGTCGGCCAGGGCCACCAGCCGGCGCATGCGTGGACGCACGTGCCAGGCCGGGTCCTCCCGGTCGGCCAGCCAGTCGCGCACGGCCCGGCGGTAGGCGAGGAGGGGCGGCTCGTCGGCGGGCCGGGACCGCAGCAGCGCGTTGATGCGGTCGCCGTCCCGGCGGACGAAGTCGAGGGCGGCGTCCTCCTTGCCGGCGAAGTGCCGGCTGAACGTGCGCCGGGTGACGTCGGCGCGCTCGGCGATGGCCTCCACGGTGGTCGCCGCGCACCCGCGATCGAGGATCAGGTCGCAGGCGGCGGTGGCCAGCGCGTCGCGGGTCCGCCGCGCTTTGCGCTGCCGCCGGTCCTCGGGGGCGGGGGGAGGCTTCGTCGCCGTCATGCCTCCGAGCGTACACCCGCAAATGTCCCAACGGGACATGAGGCCCGGTGGGACATGAGGCTCAATGGGACGCGTGGTTCCCGGGGGCGTCGCCTCGCTCGCGATGCCGCGCCGGAGTCGACGGCGCCGAACGGCGCCGAACGGCGCCGTTCCGGCCACGGGTTGCGGTCCCGGTCCGGAAGTGCCGTGTGCCCCGTGGCGCCCCGGGTACCCGCCCGGTCCGTGCGGCCCCTGGACCCCTCTGGCGGGTGCCCAGGGCCCCGGCGTGTGGTAAGGAAACAGTACAAATCGGTAGGTGTCGGACCTTGCATGGCGGGGTACCCGGAGCGACCACGTGCGCGGCCGAAGGCCGCCTCGCAGCTCAGGGCCGCGTCCGAGGGCGGCCACGAGTCGAAGGAGCCCACGAACATGACGGACGTATCGAGCCAGGGGCCCGCCCCGGGCGACGACCGCAAGGTGCTCACCAACCGCCAGGGGCACCCCGTCTACGACAACCAGAACCAGCGCACGGTCGGCGCCCGCGGCCCCGCCACGCTGGAGAACTACCAGTTCCTGGAGAAGATCAGCCACTTCGACCGTGAGCGCATCCCCGAGCGCGTCGTGCACGCCCGCGGGGTCACCGCGTACGGCTACTTCGAGGCGTACGGCTCCTGGGGCGACGAACCGATCGACCGCTACACCCGGGCCAAGCTGTTCCAGGAGCGGGGCAAGCGCACCGACCTGGCCGTCCGGTTCTCCACCGTCATCGGCGGCCGCGACTCCGCCGAGACGGCACGCGACCCCCGCGGCTTCGCGGTGAAGTTCTACACGGAGGACGGCAACTGGGACCTCGTCGGCAACAACCTGGCCGTCTTCTTCATCCGTGACGCGATCAAGTTCCCGGACGTCATCCACGCCCTCAAGCCGGACCCGGTGACCTTCGAGCAGCAGCCCCGGCGCATCTTCGACTTCATGTCGCAGACGCCGGAGTGCATGCACATGCTGATCAATCTGTTCAGCCCGCGCGGCATCCCGGCGGACTACCGCCACCAGCAGGGCTTCGGCGTCAACACCTACAAGTGGGTCAACGCGGCGGGCGAGACCAAGCTGGTCAAGTACCACTGGATGCCCAAGCAGGGCGTCCGCAGCATGACCGAGGAGGACGCCGCCAACGTCCAGGCGCAGAACCTCGGCCACGCCACCAAGGACCTCTACGACGCCGTCACGCGCGGCGACCATCCCGAGTGGGAGCTGCTCGTCCAGATGATGGACGACCACGACCACCCGGAACTGGACTTCGACCCGCTCGACGACACCAAGACCTGGCCGGAGAACGAGTTCCCGGCGAAGCCGGTCGGCCGCATGGTCCTCGACCGGATGCCGGAGAACTACTTCGCGGAGAACGAGCAGATCTCCTTCGGCACCGGCGTCCTCGTCGACGGGCTGGACTTCTCCGACGACAAGATGCTCGTCGGCCGCACCTTCTCCTACAGCGACACCCAGCGCTACCGGGTGGGCCCGAACTACCTCCAGCTGCCCGTCAACCAGGCCAAGAACGCCCACGTGCGCACCAACCAGCGCGACGGCCAGATGGCCTACCACCAGGACGGCGGCGGGGAGAACCCGATCGTCAACTACGAACCGTCGATCACCGGCGGCCTGCGCGAGGGCGAGTACCCGACGCACGACGAGCAGGGACCCGAGATCCAGGGCCGGCTCACCCGCAAGCGGATCCCGCGCACCAACGACTACCTGCAGGCCGGGCAGCGCTATCTGCTGCTGGAGGAGTGGGAGCGCGACGACCTCGTGGCGAACTTCGTCGACCTGCTCTCCCAGTGCGACCGGCCGGTGCAGGAGCGCATGGTGTGGCACTTCCTGCTGGTCGAGAACGACCTCGGACTGCGGGTGGGCGAGGGCATCGGCATCAGCCCGCAGGATGTCCGGCACCTGGAGCCGCTGGCCAGCCAGGACCTCACCGACGAGGACCGCGAGCGGCTCGCCAACCTCGGCAAGAACCCGCCGCGGGACGTCGAGGGCCTGAAGATGACCCACTGCGTGCCCAACGAGCGGCACGTCGTGACGCGCTGACGCTCAGTGGCCCGGGGGGCACGCCGCCCGGGCCGCCGCGAGGGCCTGCTCGGCGTAGCCGTGCCCGAAGAGCACGGCGTGCACCAGCAGCGGGAAGAGCCGGTGCACGCCGACGCGGGCCGCCCAGCCGTCGGCGAGCGGCGCCACCTCCTGGTAGCCGGCCACGACCCGGTCCAGGTGGGGGCAGCCGAAGAGACCGAGCATCGCCAGGTCGGTCTCCCGGTGGCCGCCGTGCGCGGCCGGGTCGATCAGGCGGACGTGCCCGTCGGCGCCCCACAGCACATTGCCGTTCCACAGGTCGCCGTGCAGCCGGGCGGGCGGCTCCGCCGGCCCCGCCAGCTCGGGCAGCCGCGCGCAGACCCGCTCGACCTCGGCCGCCTCGCCCGGCCGGACGGTGCCGGCGTCGACGGCGCGACGCAGGTACGGCAGCACCCGGTGCTCCGCGTACCAGCTCGGCCAGTCGCTCCCGGCGACGTTGCGCATCGGTGCCCGACCGATGAACGCCTCCTCAGGTCCGCCGGGCGGCGCGGCGCCGAACGCGGGCGCTCCGGCCGCGTGCAGCGCTGCCAGGTCCCGGCCGAACCGGACGGCCGCCCGGGCGCTCGCCCGGCCCTCGGGCACACGGTCGGTGACCAGCCAGCGCCCGTCCGCGCCGGCCACTGCCGGAATCCGCACGGCGCCGGCGTCGGCCAGCCAGCGCAGCCCGGCGGACTCGGCCCGTGCCGCACCCGCGTCGTGGCCGCGCTTGACCACCACCGTGCGTCCGTCGTCGAGGAAGACCTCGGTGAGGGAGGCGGACCACCGGCGCTCACCCGTCACCGTCCGACCGGTGAACCCGGCCGCGGCCGCCGAGGGCGTCGTCATGGCACACACGGTCACCAGACTAGGGCCTGGACTGCCGCCGACCCGGTGAAAGACGCCCGGTGTGCCGTTGGGCGCCCCGGAGGCGGGGGAGCAGTGGGACTATGACCAGTTCAGCGTTCCATCGCACCATCATCCTGCCCGCCCCCGTGTGCGAACAGGCCGCGCAGCACCTCGAGCACGCCGTCCAGAAGGCCATCGACGGAGCCGCGACCCCCTGGCGCGCGTTCCGCGGGGCCGACGGCGACGACTTCGCGTTCTCCGTACCGGTCGTGGAGCAGGCCGCGGGCTGCCTGCTGGTGCTGGCCGCCGAGAGCGCCCAGAGCCTGCGCCCCTCCGCCCTGCGCGCGCTGATCACCGTCGCCCTGCATCTGCGGGACGCCGTCGAAGCCGTCCGCCGGCCCGCGATCCCCACCGGGACCTGGTGAGCCCCCGCCCGCACACCGGGGCGGAAAACACCGCGCCCCGGCCCTGAGCCTGTGCTTGGCTCTGCGGCATGGAGTTCACCCGCTACCTCGACTGCCTCGCCGTCGACCACGACCGGCTGCGGGCCGTCGTCGAGAACGACGCCGACGCCCCGGTGCCCACCTGCCCCGGCTGGACGGTGGCCGATCTGACCCGTCACGTGGGCGAGGTGTACCTGCACAAGACCGTCGCCATGCGCGAGGGGGTCGAGCCCGAGCCGTGGCCGCCGCCGGAGTTCGCGGAGGAGGAACCCACCGCGCTGCTCGACCGGGGGTACACCGCCCTGCGCGCCGAGTTCGCCACCCGCGCTCCCGGGGACCCGGCCGCCACCTGGTACGGCCCCGACCAGAGCGTCGGCTTCTGGATCCGGCGGATGGCCCAGGAGACCGTCGTCCACCGGATCGACGCCGAGCTGGCCACCGGGCAGGCCGTCGCGCCCGTCCCGGCCGACCTCGCCGTGGACGGCATCGACGAACTGCTCAGGATCTTCGCCGCCTTCTCCGTCGCCGCATGGGGCGAGTACTTCGCCGACGTCCTGGACGGCTCACCGGGGCGCACAGTCCTGCTGCGTGCCGGGGACGCGGCGTGGCGGGTGCGGACGGGCCCCGGCGAGTTCTCCGTGACGGACGGGGCCGGTGACGGCACGGCGGACGTGACGCTGAGCGGCTCCCCCGAGGCACTGCTGCGCCGCCTGTGGAACCGGGAAGGCGATGGGGACGGCGGTGTGACGGTCACCGGGGACCCCGAGGCGGCCGAGGAGCTGCGCCGGTGTCTCGTCGTGGCGACCCAGTGACCGGCATGGCACCCGCCCGCTAGGCGATCCGGTGCCGGCCCGGTGACCTGGCGGGTGCCCGGCCCGGTGGCCGGCCTGCCGCCCCGGCCCGGTGGCCGGTCTGTCGCCCCAGCCCGGTGGCCGGTCTGTCGCCCGGCCCGGTGGCCGGTGCGCCGCCCGGCCCGGCTAGTGGTGCGCCCCGGGGTCGACGGGAGAGGCGGGCCGCGCCGGCGGGCGTCCTGGTGTCAGGCGCCGACGACCTGGAGAGCCGCCCACAGGGCCACGGTGGCGGCGACGACCGTGGCGGGCACGGTGAGCAGGCCGAGCCGGGTGAACCGGCCCAGGTCGGCCTCGACTCCGTACCCGTGCAGGATCCGCCGCCAGAGCAGGGTCGCGAGGGAGCCGACGTAGGTCAGGTTCGGCCCCAGGTTCACGCCGATCAGCACGGCGAGGACCTGGCCCGGCCCGGCGGGCGCGGCCAGCGGAAGCAGGGCCAGGACGGCCGGCAGGTTGTTGACGACGTTGGCCAGCACCGCGGCCACCGCCGCCACCCCCAGCAACGCCGGCAGCGAGTCGCCGTGCGGCAGCAGCCGCCCGAGCCCGGTGGCCGGGGAGCCCGCCATCACGGCCTGCACGACGACCCCCAGCGCCAGCACGAACAGGCAGAACAACGGGGACGCGGCGCCCACCAGCTCCCGGGGCCCGACATGGCGCCGGGCCAGCGCCCGCCCGCCGAGCGCCAGCACACCGCCGAGCGCCGCCCACGCGGGGTCCAGGCCCAGCGGCGAGGACACGGCGAACCCGGCCAGGGTCAGCGCCACGACGACGACGGTGAACCGGGGCACGGCCGGCGTCGGCGGGGGATCGGACGGGGACTCCAGGCCGGGCGTGCGCACGGGCGGGGGGCCCACGGGCCCGGGCTCGGTCAGGTCCGCGCGGAAGAAACGGCGGAACACCACGTACTCGACGGCGATCGCGGCGAGCCAGGGCAGCGTCATGAGCGCGGCGAACCTGGTGAAGGACAGGCCGCTGGCCGTGAACGCCAGCAGGTTGGTCAGGTTGGAGACCGGCAGGAGCAGCGAGGCGGAGTTCGCCAGGTGCGCCGTGGCGTACACGTGCGGGCGGGCCCGGGCGCCGGCCCGGGACGCGGTGGCCAGGACCACCGGGGTGAGCAGGACGACGGTGGCGTCCAGACTGAGCACCGCCGTGACCGCGCAGGCCATCGCGAACACCCCGGCCAGCAGCCGCGACGGGCTCCCGCCGCAGCGGCGTGCCACGGCCGCCCCCACGGCCTCGAACAGTCCCTCCCTGGCGCACAGGTGCGCCAGCACCAGCACCAGGGCGAGGAAGGCGACGACCGGCAGGAGCGTACGCGTCTGCTCCCACGCCTGGTGCGGGGTGACGATGCCGAGGGCCACGGCCAGCGCGGCGGCGGGCACGGCGGCCACCGCCTCCGGCAGTCCCCCGGGACGCAGCACGGCGAAGGCCAGCACGCCCAGGAGCAGGACGACGGGGACGGCCTCGGCGAGGACGGCGGTACTCAGGACTTCTTCTCCCCACAGGTGAACCGGGCGGACCCCCGGTGACCGGCAAAGGCTGCCCAGGGTCACACGCCAGGGTAAGGACGGGACTCATGTGCACCGGCACCGCCGTCCGGGGCCGTACGGACCGGGGCGGGCCGGGACGTGTCCGGCGGGATGTGACCGGGGCGACGCCGTCGGCCGGAGCCGAGTCGCGGGCCGCGGGCCCACGGACCCGGTCGCACCGTGCCGTGGCCGCCGACCGGCACCGCCGCGGGCCTCCCGCTCAGGCTGCCGTCCCGAGCGCCACCCGGGCGGGTACGACCGTGTCCTCGGCCCGCAACGCCGTCGGCTCCTTGGGCCGGCGGCCGTGCAGGAGGTGACCCGCGGCGATGGACGCGGCGATGATCAGCCCGCCCGCGACCAGGGCACCGCGGGCGCCGGCCAGCTCCATCAGCAGGCCGAGCGCCGGCGGGCCGCCCAGGCCCCACACCGTGCCGATGCTGCCCCACACGCCGAGCACCCGGCCCCGCAGGTGCGCGGGCGGGTCGGTCTGCAGCACCGAGGTGCCCGCGGTGTCGGAGACGGACTCCACCACCGCCATCGGCAGCACCATCACCAGCAGCACGGCCAGCGACGGTGAGAGACCGGCCACCACCTGCAGCAGCCCGCCCGCCGCCGCCAGCGCGCCCACGACCCGCACGGAGGGCCGGCGCAGCCGGGCGCCCAGGACGGCGCCGACGATGCCGCCGGCCGCCAGCACGGTCGACACCGTGCCGAACGACCCGGCGCCGCCCGCGAGCGGCCCGGTCACCAGCACCGCCAGCGTGAGCTGGTAGTTGCGCCCGAAGACCGCGCTGATCCCGGTCACGCCTGCCAGCGCCAGCAGCCGCGGACGGCGGGCGAAGAAGGCCAACCCCTCCCGCACGGACAGGCTGTCCGCCCGCTCGTCGCGCGCGGCCTTGCCGGTCTGCCCCGCCGCCCCGCGCGCCGGACGCAGGAAGGGGACGACCGAGGCCACGAAGAGGAACGAGAGCCCGTTGGCCGCGTAGGCGGCGGCCGTGCCGAGGAAGCCGACCGCCACTCCGGCCAGCGCGGCACCCGTGAGCCGGCCCGCCTGGTGCACCAGCGCGCCCACACCGATCGCCGAGGGCACGTCCTCCGGCGGGACCAGGTCGTTGCCCAGCAGCGAACACGCCGGACCGTCGACGGTGGCGACGACACCGGTGACGGCGGCCAGCACCATCAGGGTGGTCACGTCGAGCCGGTCCAGCGCCACGAGGAGCGCCGTCGCGAAGGCGACCGCGCCGAGCAGGGCCTGGCTGACGGCGGCGGTCAGCTTCCGCGGCCAGCGGTCGACGGCGGCGCCGCCGAACACACTGATCAACAGTGCGGGCGCGGCCTGGACGGACATCGACAGACCCGTCGCGGCGGCGGACCCGGTGATCTGCAGGACCAGCAGGTTCTGCACCGTGAGCTGCATCCAGGTGCCGGCGTTCGAGACGAAGTTCGCGACCGACCACCAGCGCATGCTGCGGTACCGCAGGGACCGCCACGGCGAACGCGACGCCGGTGCGGAGGCAGGCGGGGCGGAGACGGCGGAGACAGGGGAAGAAGACACAGTGCGCCACTCGAAGACGGGTCGGGGGACCCGGAAGGGAAGGGGGGAGGGGAGCGAGAAGACCGGCTGCGCTGCGCGGCCACTCCACCGAGCCGGATGACGGCGCCGACCATCGTGGCAGAAGGGACCGGCCAGTCCTCGCCGCCGTCCGCTCGGGGGCTCGCCCCGCACGGCCCAATTCCCCCACCGCGCAGGCCCCTTGACCTGCCGAGTGTGCTTGATCACAGGCCTCCGCGCGTCCCGGGTCAAGACCTGGCGGCGTGACGGTCACCACAGGGCTCGGTCCGCTCGGCCGGGGCAGGGGACGCGGCGGACGCCGGAGCATGAACGCGACCCGCCGGGGCACCCGGGGCCCGCTCGTCAGCGCTTCGCGGCGGAAGGAAGGTCGTCCCCATGATGCCGACGGCGACGTCCGGTCCGTGGTCGCAGGCCCGGCCGCCCTGGGACCGTGCCCTGGTGGTCGGCGGCGCGGGCTTCCTCGGCTCCCCTCTGTGCGCCCGCCTGCTCGACGCGGGTGTCGAGGTGGACTGCCTGGACAACCTCTCCACCGGCCGGGCCGAGAAGCTCGCCCCGCTGGCGGGCCGCCCCGGCTTCCGGTTCCTGGAGTGGGACATCTCCGACCCCGGCGGCGCGGACGCGCTCACCGGCCCCTACGACCTGGTCCTGCACCTGGCGGGCCCGGCGTCACCGGCCGCCTGGCCCGACCGGCCCGTGGAGCTACTCGACGCGAGCAGCCTCGGCACCCGTGCCGCACTGGCCGTCGCCGAGCGGGACGGCGCCCGCTTCCTGCTCGCCTCCTCGCCTCCGGTCTTCCCCGGCCGTGCGCCGCGCGACGCCGGGCAGGGGAGCGGGGCCGACCCGGTCGGTCCGCACAGCGCCTGCGCCGAGGCCGTCCGCTTCGCCGAGGCGCTGGTCGCCGCGCACGCGGGCGCCCACGGCACGGACGCCGGGATCGTCCGGCTGTTCACCGGCTACGGGCCCGGCATGCGGACGGACGACGGGGGCACGCCCGCCGCCTTCCTGGAGCAGGCCCTCGCGGGAAGGCCGGTCACGGTCGACGGGGACGGCAGCCGGAAGCACCCGCTGTGCTACGTGGACGACATGGTCGACGGCGTCCTCCTCGTCGCGGCCGGTCGATCGGTACGGCCCGTGGACATCGGCGGCGACGAGGCGCCCACGGCCGTGGAGATAGCCCGCCGGGTGATCGACCTGACCGGCACGGACGCGCCGCTCGTGTTCGTCGACGGGCCGGGCGACCGGCCCGCGGAACCCCGGCCCGTCACCGGCTTCGCCCGTGAGATCTTCGGGTGGCTGCCCGGGGTGACCTGGCCGGACGGCCTGGCACGTACCGTCGCCGCCCTCCGCGACCGCCCCGACCCGGTGCCGACCGGGATGGTGACCACCGAGCGCGTCGGGGAACGACGGGCCTGAACGCGCTCGCCACCGCTCGCCACCCGCTCCCCGCCCGCCTCGGAGAGGGGGCTGTCCGGGCCGGGCGGGTACGCGTGTCGGCGCCTCCTTCTGCGCCCGGCGCACCCTGCCGCCCGCTCCGGCGGGGAGGCCGACCGGCCCTAGACGCCCAGCTTGGCCCGGACACCCCCCGCCGTCGCCGCGGGGCGAGCCGTGGCCCTGACCGAGCGGTGCACCAGGTGCGCGTCGTGCCGCAGACCCCGGGCGGCATGCCGGCCGCGCCACAGCAGCGAGGGGGCGCTGCCCGTGTCGTCCGCGGCGATCAGCAGCCCGCCCAGCATGGACACGTTCTTCAGGAAGTGGATGCGCTGCTGGGCACGCTCCGAGGGGTCCTCCGCCTCCCAGAAGCGGTGCCCCGCCAGCGTGGTGGGAACCAGCGTCGCCGCCACCGCCAGTGCGGCCAGCCGCGGGCAGCGGCCGAGGCCGAGCAGGACCCCGCCCACCACCTGCACGGCGCCGTTGAGCCGTACGAGCTGCTCGGTGCTGTCCGGCAACGCCGACACGCGGTCGGTCACCGGCCGGACGATCGGCTCGGCGGCGGGCGCCACCTGCGCGGGGTTGCGCAGGGAGTTCAGACCGCCGGCCACGAACATCGAGGCGAGCATCGGGCGGCCGACCACACGGAAAAGACTCATGGTGCTCTCTCGCTCTCTCCAGGGATATCCAAGGACTGCCAGGAACGTGCTGCCTACTGGGATCATCAGGTGCCCGCAACACCCGGCGCCATTCGGTGCCCGCGGCGGCGGCGACGCCCGCGGGTACCGCGCCGGGCGGGTGCCGCGCAGGTCACGGGCCGGTCGGTGGCGGCAGGACCGATTCCCGTCATGGTGCGGGTGCGGCGCATCTGGCGCAGTGACCGCGGTCGGCGGGAGGAGGCACGCCGGGGTCGCCCGCGGAGGAGCCCGGCGGGCCGGCGAGCACACGCGGGGCATCGCGGGCGCCCTTGTGGGAGCGCTCCCAGTCGGGCAGGATGCCGCAGTGACCCCGACCGCCGCCGTACGCCCGTACCGTCCCGCCGACGCATCGGCACTCGACGACATCTGCATCCGCACCGCGCACCGCGGCCGGGACAGCCGTCCGGTGTACGCCGACCCGGCGCTGCTGCCCGCCATCTTCGCCGCGCCCTACGTCCACCTCGACCCGGACCTGGCGTTCGTCCTGGACGACGGAGGGGGCCGAGCGGTCGGCTACATCCTCGGCACCGCCGACACCCCTCGTTTCGTCAGGGAGTTCCGCGCCGAGTGGCTGCCGAGAGTGGCGCACCGCCACCCGGCGCCCGACGGCCCGCCGCGCACCCCGGACGAGGTCATGGCCGGGCTGCTGCACGACCCGGAGCGGATGCTCGTCCCCGAGCTGGCCGCCTACCCGGCCCACCTGCACATCGACCTGCTTCCCGAGTGGCAGGGCCGTGGACACGGCCGGGCGCTGATGGGGACGTTCCGGCGGGCGCTGCGCGCCCGCGGGGTGCCTGCCGTCCACCTGGTCATGGCGACCGCCAACACACCCGCCAGGGCCTTCTACGACCGGATGGGCTTCCACGAGATCGAGGCGGCGGGCCTGGACCCCGCCGACGTCACCTGTCTCGGACGGACGACGCGGGAGGACGCCGCGACCTGACGCACCGGGCGGCGGCCGTCCGACCGCCGCCCGGCGGTGTCGCGCCCCGCCCGCGGTCAGGCGGCCCCGAGTCGGTAGACGTTGAAGGCGCGGCGGATGACCGGCTGCGCCACGTTGCGCACCCGCACCCCGCCCGCCGTCATCCCGTGCTCCGTGCCCAGGTGGGCGTGGCCGTGCACGGCCAGGTCGGCGCCGGCGGTGTCGATCGCCTCGGCCAGCAGATAGCTGCCGAGGAACGGGTGGATCTCCGGGGGCTCCCCGGCGAGGGTGTCGGCGACGGGGGAGAAGTGGGTGAGCGCCACCCGGGCGGCACAGCCCTCGGCGTCCAGTTCCTTCAGCGCGGCGTGCAGACTGTCCGCCGAGCGGCGGGTGGTGCGGACGAACTCCTTCATGACCGGTTCGCCGAACTCACCGGCGCTGCGCCCGACGAAACCGCCGCCGAACCCCTTGGTCCCGGCGATGCCCACCCGCGTCCCGGCGCACTCGACGACGGTCGCCTGCCCCTCCAGTACGGTCACCCCCGCTTCCTGGAGCAGGGCGGTGACCTTCTCGGGCTGCTCGTCGTGGTGGTCGTGGTTGCCGAGGACGGCCACCACCGGCACCGGCAGGTCGCGTACCTCCTGCGCCACCACCCGCGCCTCCTCCGGGGTCCCGTGCCGGGTCAGGTCACCGGCGAGCAGCAGCAGGTCGGCGCATTCGGGCAGGGTCTCGAAGGCGGGGCGCAGCAGCCCCTGGCTGTCGGGGCCCATGTGGATGTCTCCGACGGCGGCGACGCGGATCATCACAGCTCCTCCGCATGGTCGGGGCGGGACGTCTCCGCCACCACGAGGTCGGCGTGCACGGTGAGGCCGGCCAGTTCCTCGCGGGCGACGCGCAGTACGCTCTCGCGGCACTGCGCGGAGGGCACCGTGCCCGTGAGCGCGATGGCCCCGGCGCGGATCTCGGCGCGCACACCCAGCTCGCCCAGCTCCTCGGCGGCGAGCCGGTCGTGCAGGTGGGCGACGCGGTACTCGACGTTGCCGGCCGCGGGGGCGGTGCCGCTCGCCGCGGGCCCCTGGTGTGCGACGGGGTCGCTCATCGATGTTCCTCCTTCGCGGCGGTGGCCGCCGCGGCGGCCGGGGAGCCGCCCGAGGCGCCGGCCGGAGGGATGATGTCCAGCCGTTCGAGGATGAAGAAGAACGCGGCGGGCATGGGGTCGTCACCGCATTCGCGGCGCAGCTCCTCCCAGTCGATCTTCTCCCGCAGGGTGCGGGCGATCGGCAGCACCGCACCGAAGTCGCAGTGGTGCTCGGAGAAGGCCGCCAGCAGCCCGTGCAGCAGGTCGGTCGGCGACAGCACCGGCATGAGCACGGAGTCGACCGAGAGGTCCTGGGCCCGGGCCAGCAGCTCCGCCGTGACGGGCTCGTGCGCCAGCTCGAAGATCAGGTCGACCTGCTGCCCCAGGCAGTTCGCCTTCAGCAACCAGTCCTCGGGCGGCGTGTACACCGCCAGACCCGCCTCCCTGAGCGTCGCCGCGACGGCCTCCGCGTCGTCCGGCCGGATGCAGAAGTCCACGTCGTGCTGGAGGTTCTGGGTGCCGCCGTGCGCGTAGACGGCGACGCTGCCGGCCAACGCGAACGGGTGCTCCTTCTTCTTCAGGATCGACCCCACCTGTTTGGCGGCCTGCAGGATCGCCTGGTTGCGGTCGAGCGGGAGATCCTCGTGGCGTGGGTCGTTCAGGGGGACGAAGTCCGGGTCCCCCGCGGCCAGACGGAGCTCCGAAACGCCGGCGCGCTGGTCGAGAGCGCTGTCGTCGGCGTGCTGCGTCATTGCTGTCCCCTTCCGGACGGTCACTTTCCGTGGACCGGTCAGCCGGTCCGCCCCTGGGAACCCGGGTACCCGGCGTGGTAGCGCCGACACGGGACGCTGTTCCGGGGGTGAGCCGTCCGGGGGATCGGGGGCACTCGGACGGCATGGACGACAAGCAGCAGCAGCCGACCGGACCCGAGGACCGACGCACCGTCGAACGGCTGGTCACGGCGTGGCTCGCGGAGACCGAGCAGCACGATCGCGCCGCGGCCCGGGAGGCCCGCGCCGGCTGGGAGAGCGGCGCCCTCCCGGAGCGGGCCGCCCAGGACCTGGCCACCTGGGTCACCGCCAGGATCACGGACACGGGCTTCACCGAGGACGAGGGACCCTACGTCGAAGGACCCGTGCGGATCACCCCCGCCGACAAGGAGACCGTGCGCGACTGGCTGCGTGCACGGGGCCACCAGGTCTGAGACACGCCCCCGCGCCACCGGGGCGCCCGCTCCACCCGGGACCGCGCCACCGAGGCCCCGCGCCGCCGGACGGTCAGCGGACCGGCGGACGCCATTCGAACATCAGGATCGTCGCGTCGTCCCGCAGCTGACCGCCCGACTGGGAGTCCAGGATCGAGTGGATCAGGCGGCGCAGCGCCTCGGGTGCGAGCTCGCCGCCGGCCGTGGCCCGGATGACGTAGTCGGCGAACCGTTCGAGTCCGAAGAGCGTCTCCTCCCGGGTCCGCGCCTCGGTGACCCCGTCGGTGTACACCAGCACCCGGTCACCGGGTTCGAGCATCGTCTCGTGCGTCCGGCGAGGAGCGGCGGAGAGCTGGGCCGGCGACCCCATCGGGGGGTCGGCGTCCCGTTCCAGCGCGTCGGTGATCAACTGCTCGTCCCTGATCAGGAGGGGCGCGGGATGACCGCAGTTGCTCCAGCGCAGCAGACCCGTCTCGAAGTCCAGCTGCGCGAGGACGGCGGTGCAGTACTGATCCGGGAGCCAGCGGGCCAGGGCGTCGTCGACGGACTTCACGAGCGTGGGCAGGTCGGCCCCGTTGCGCCGGGCGTTGCGGCAGGCGGCCAGCGCCACCGCGCTGGTCAGCCCGGAAGCCAGGTCGTGCCCCATGGCGTCGACCACCGAGACGTGCAGGGTCGTCTGGGTGAGCGAGTGGTCGAAGGCGTCCCCGCCCAGCTCGTAGGCGGGTTCGAGGACGGCTGTCGACACGACGTGCGAGTTGCCGATGGTGCGGGGCGGCAGGAACGCGCGGAGCATCTCGGAGGGGAGGTGCATCGGCTCGGTGCGGGTGTGGCGGACGAAGGAGTCCTCGAAGGCCCGCTTCGAGGTGATCATCATGGCCAGCAGCGAGGCGAGGGCCCGGCCGCGGACCAGGGTGGCGGACGTGAGCGCCGAGGCGTGCACCGCCAGTACCCCCAGGCGCTCCGCCCCGTCCAGCAGGGGCAGCCACGCCGTGACACCGCCGCTCTCGGACTCCTCCACCCGCAGGGCCTGGGTCCGGTAGGCCCAGCCCGCGAGCGAGCCGTCGACGGGGATGCTCGACGCCACGTCGGTCTGCGGCACGAGGTGCCGTTGCTGCAGGTCCACGAGGTAGACCACCGCGTGCTGCAGGCCCAGGGCCTTGGCGCAGCGGGCCACCGCGGCGGACAGGTCCAGGGTCAGATGCGCGGGATCGGCGAGGAAGTCCTGCAGCAGCACGTCGCTCGCCTCGGACGTGGACACCTCGTCTCCCCTCGCCGGTCCGCCCGCCGTGACGCCACGACGGGGCACGTTGCGCAGCAGTCTGGCACCGCGCACCCGGCGCCGCCCGCCGAGCCGATCATTCGCGGAGCGCTTCGGCCCGGGCGGACGGGGGCACGCGTCCCCTGGTACGACCACGACTGCCGAGGAGTGGTGCCCCATGTCCGAGTACGAGCGTTCCCGCACCATGCCCGCCGGGGCGGAGCAGGTCTTCGACCAGGCCGCGGACGTCGGCCAGCTGGACACCTGGCTGCCCCGGGACCTGCACGTGGAGCCGGAGGACCCGCCCGCCGTCACCGTGCACGAGGACCGCACCGACCAGGACACCTCCGCCCTGCTCAGCGCCCGGCCCGAGCAGCTGCGCCTGGAATGGGGCACCCGCGACCAGGGCGCCTACGCCGGCTGGCTGCAGGTCGCCGGACTCGACGGCGGGGTCAGCGAGGTGACGGTGCACCTGTCCTTCTTCGACGAGGGCCACGACCCCGGGCGGCCCGCGGTCGACGACGCCCTCGACAGCAGCCTGCGCCGACTGGAGGAGCGGGTCAGGACGCGCACCGGCGACGCGCAAGCCTGACCGGTACGGCCGCACGACCTTCCCCGCCCCGGGGACCCGCTCCGCCGCGCTCGCGCGGGTGGCCCGCGGTGAGGGACCGGCCTCCCGACGTCATCGCCCTGCGGACCGCGACCGCCCGTCGCACCCTTACGGGGGCGTACGGCCCGATGCGCACCTCAGGAGGCGCGGTCCCCCGTGTGCCCCGCCGGGCTCCAGCACATCGCGCTGCCCCGTCCGTTCCGCCTGGTCCAGCTGGACCAGCTCGGGGTGTGGAGGTCGAAGGCCGGCGGCTCGGAACGCACCCGCGGCAGGGCGTGGAAGTCGTGGCGGGGCGAGGGACAGGACGTGGCCCACTCCAGGGAACGCCCGTAGCCCCAAGGGTCGTCGACCCCGACCGGCCGGCCGCATCTCCCCGTCCGTCAGACGTTGTACGGGAACGGCAGCGTCGACAGACCGAGCAGGAAGGCCCCGACGGAGGAGACGGTGTTCAGCACCGTGAAGCCGTCGGCGGCCAGGTGGTCCGCGTAGCGGCGCGGCATGCCTGTGGTCGGTCGTGGCCGGCGAGGAGACGATCACCCTTCCCCTGCCGGAGCGATGCGCCGCGGGGACCGGAGCGATCGGTTCGGTCTGTGTCGGCATCGGACCGGGGCAACCCACCCCCGGCCGCACGTGTCGACGCCACGTCACACCCTCACGCGGTTGGGGCCGATTGGCTGATCGTTTGTAGCCGTCCGGGTGCGCCACCACCCCGGAGGGGCGAAGCGGCCGTCACCCGAATGGCCCCCGCGCGCTACTGGTGACGGCCGATCCGGTGTCTCCTGGTGAGTGTCAGCGGCGTCCAGGCTGGGAGGCCGATCATGTACGAAATGTGCGTGGGCCCGGAGAAGGCGGGCGGAGCGTTGGTGTGGCACGTGATGGCCAAACAGGCAGCGGCCACTCTGTGCGGAGAGATGCTCCGCGAACGTATCGAGGCATCCGACGGTGAACGGGCGCGCCACTGCCCGGACTGCATGGCTTCCTTCGAGAAGTTGATGGTAAGCACACCGTGCTGACGGACCGTCCGCAACCGTCCGCCCCGCCGCATCCCGCGGCGGGGCGGACGGCGTACGTCCGCACCCCTTCCGGTGCGGCCCGATTGTCGGCTGGGTGCATGGTCATGGCGCTGGTCTGCTTCGGTGATCTTTCGCCGGGTGGTGCACGGAGCAGGCTTCCCGCGGCACGCCGACCGATTGACTGGGGGCGCGGCCGGCGCGGCCGGCGCGGCCCGTGCGGGCGTCGCCGGATCCGCTGTCCGTCTTGGAGTCCTGACCCCGTGAGGAGCAGTACGTGTCGCAGATGACCGACTCGGCCCCGGCAGGTGCCTTCCCGCGTCTGGAGTGGGTCGACGACATGCTGTCGCCCGCTCTGCGGACGGCGGTCGAGTCGCTGCCCGCCGCGGAGCGCCTGGTGGCCCGGTACCACCGGGGCTGGTGCGAGGCCGACGGCGCGCCCCGCGCGTCCGTGTCCGGCGGTGGCAAGGCGGTGCGTCCGGCCCTCGCCCTGCTGTCGGCGGCGGCCGTCGGTGCGGACCCGGCGACCGCGGTGCCCGGCGCGGTGGCGGTCGAGCTGGTGCACGACTTCACCCTGCTGCACGACGATGTCATCGACGGCGACACGCTGCGCCGCCACCGGCCCGCCGCCTGGTCCCTGTTCGGCACCCCCGCGGCCGTGCTCACCGGCGACGCCCTGCTGGTCGCCGCCCTGCGCGCCCTGACCCAGGCCGCACCGCGGCGCGCGGGGGCGGCCGTGCAGGAACTCGTGGCCGCGCTGCTGGAGCTGGTGGAGGGCCAGAGCCACGACGTCGCCTTCGAGGCGGCCTACGACGTGTCGGTGGCGGACTACCTGAGCATGGCCGCCGGCAAGACGGGCGCCCTGATCGGCTGCGCCTGCGCGCTGGGCGGCGTGCTGGCCGGCGCGGACGCCGTACGGGTCGGAGGACTGCGGGAGTTCGGCCGGCACCTCGGCGTGGCCTTCCAGTGCGCGGACGACATCCTCGGCATCTGGGGCCGCACCGCGCGCAGCGGCAAGCCGGTCGGCGCGGACCTGGCCGCCCGCAAGAAGTCGCTGCCGGTCGTGGCGGCCCTCGCGGCACCGGGCCCGGCGGCCGAACGGCTGCGTGAGCTGTACCTGGGTCCGCACCCGCTGGAGGGGGGCGACATCGACCTGGCGCGTCGTCTGGTGGAGGAGGCCGGCGGACGGCGGGCGGCCGAGGAGGAGGCGCGTCGGCAGATGGCGGTCGCGCTGCGCTCCCTGTCCCTGGCGCAGCCCACCGCCGACGCCTACCGCCGGCTGCACGACATCGCCTGGGCGATGATCCGCCGCGAATCCTGAACCGCGCCGCCACCGCCCTCCCCTCGACCGGTGGACCGGCCGGAGCGATGCGACCGCCGGTGCGTGACCTCACGTGCGGCGGACCGTTGTCCTGGCGATGACCGCTCCGTCCCCTCGCGCGGGCCGTGTCGCGGCTGTACGCCGCGGCCCCGGTACGACGAGACACAGTGGAGCCGTGCAGCACACCGAGCACAGCGCAGCGCCCCCCGCGTGACCCCCCGGCCACGGCCGCCTACGGGCTGCAGGTGGCCCGGGGAGCCCAACCGGTGCTGCGCAACGTCAGTTTCACCGTCCCCCGCGGCTGCATCGTGGGGCTGCTGGGCCCGAGCGGCTGCGGCAAGACCACCCTGCCGCGCTGTGTGGTCGGCGTCCAGGAGCCCAGCGCAGGTCACGTCCAGGTGCTCGGCCACGCGGCGGGTGCCTGGCCGCTGCGCACCCGCGTCGGCCACGTCACCCAGGCACCCTCCGTCTACACGGACCTGACGGTGCTGGAGAACCTGCGGTACATCGCCGCCGCCCTCGGCATGCGCGGCTGGCGGCGCGGGGACGCCGTGGTCCGGGTCGTGAAGGAGGTGGACCTCGTCGCGTACGCCGACCAGCCGGTCTCCCGGCTCTCGGGCGGCCAGTACTCGCGGGTCTCCCCGGCCGTCGCGCTGCTGAACCGGCCCGACCTGCTGGTGATGGACGACCCCACCGTCGGGCTCGACCCGATGGTGTGCCGCGAGTTGTGGCTGGTCTTCCACCGCCTCGCCGAGGAGGGCACCACGCTCCCCGGGGTCCCCGCATCGGCCGCGGCGTACCTCTCTCATCGGCCGGGCCGCACCGCTCTTCCCGCTCGCCGGGCGGCGCCCCCGGCCCGCTGTGATGGGTGTCGGCCACCGGACGTTATGGGTGCCGTCCCCGATGGCGGAGCGGTGGCCCGGCGTGTGACCGTGGAGCGACGCCGTGCCCCGGGGGTTCTTCGGGCGCCGGGAGGGTCGCGGGGAGGTTCGTCCCGCCTGGCCGCGGGTGCTGCCGCGTGGTCCGGGCCGGTCGCACCGTGCGCGCCCGTGCACCGAGGCGGCCGGTGGTCGTCGTGGCGTACCGCCGGGGGCGGACCCGGGCCCTCCGGAGCGCGCCGCCCGTGCACGCCGCGGACGCGACGATGCCCCGTGCGGGCCGGGAGCGGTGCCCTGCCCGGGCCGGGAACGGTGTCGCGCCCCCGCGGTCGGCCGACGGCGCCCGACCGCACGACAGACGACGCGTCACAGATGAAGGAGAACCCGCATCCATCCCCGTCAAGTGAAGCCCTCCCGACCCTCCGCACGGTCGAAGGCGGTGACCCGTGGGACACGCTGACACCCTGCTCGCCATGGGCGGCGCCTTCCTGGCCGCCGCGTTCCTCGCCCGCCTCGGCGGCAGGATCGGACTTCCGACGATTCCGCTGTTCATGCTCGCCGGCATCCTGCTCGGTCCCCACACACCGGGCTTCGTCCTGGTCGAGGACGCGCACGACTTCGAGATGCTCTCCGCGCTCGGACTGGTGCTGCTGCTCTTCTACCTCGGCCTCGAGTTCCACCTCGACGACCTCAAGAGCGGCGGCAAACGGCTGCTGACCGCCGGCGGCATCTATCTGCTGCTCAACGTCGGCGCCGGTCTGGGCTTCGGATTCGTCCTGGGCTGGGGTGTGCGGGAGGCGCTGGTGCTCGCCGGCGTGCTCGGCATATCCTCCTCCGCGATCGTCACCAAGATCCTCATCGACCTGGGCCGGATCGGGCGGCCCGAGACCCGGTTGATCCTGGGCGTCATCGTGGTGGAGGACATCTTCCTCGCGCTGTACCTGGCCGCCCTCCAGCCGGTCATCGCGGGCGCGCACGGTTTCGCGGACACGGCCCTGCAGGCCGGGAAGGCCTTCGGCTTCCTGCTGGTGCTCGCCGCCGCGGCCCGCTACGGCACGCGGCTCGTGGGCCGGCTGATCGCGACCCGGGACAACGAACTGCTGGTCATCAGCTTCCTCGGGGCGGCGGTGCTCGTCGCGGGGGTCTCGGAGGTCCTCGGCGTCGCCGACGCCATCGGCGCCTTCATGGTCGGCCTCATCCTCGCGGGCACCCCCTCGGGACCGCGCATCCGGGAACTGGTGCACCCGCTCCGGGACGCCTTCGCGGCCATCTTCTTCTTCGCGTTCGGCCTCGCCATCGACCCCGGCGACCTCGCGTCGGTCGCCGGCCCGGTCGCGGCGGCCGCGGCCCTGACCCTCGTCATGAACGTCGTCGCCGGGCTGTGCGTGGCCCGGGTGTACCGCTACGGTTCCGAACCCGCCGCCGAGATCGCGACGACCCTGGTCGCGCGCGGGGAGTTCGCGCTGATCCTGGCCGCCATGGCCGCGGGGGCGGGGCTGGACGGACGGCTCGCCCCGTTCATCGCCGGGTACGTCCTCGTCCTCGCCGTCCTCGGCCCCGTCTTCGCGGGCCGGGCGCACCTGCTCGCCGGTGCCCTGCGGGCCGCCGGGAGGCTGCTGCCCGGTGCCAAGGGGTCGGCCGCGGTGCCGGGAAGCCGCTCCAACGACGGCGACGGCGACGGCGACGACGACGCGGGGAAGGGCGGCTCCACTACGCCCGCGTCGGCCTCCGCCGGGGCCTCCTCCGCGCAGCCTGCCGAGGCCGAACGGTAGGGGTCCGGGACAGGGAGACACGTCGCGGTGCGGGGCCGGTACCGCGCTCCTGGAGGGAGCGCCCCCGTCCCTTGCCAGGCCGTGGAGCGCCCCCCGGGGCCGGGTCTCCGCGGGGCCACGGAACGGCGTCCGGCCGGCGCGCCCCGCACGGTCGTGGCGCCGGCCCGCCGTGACCGGTTGTCACCCCGGCCGGTACGGCGCTCGGCACCCCGATGGGACAATCCTTCCGCAGGACCGGTGTCCGACGCCGTGGTCGGAGCCGTCCGGGACCGGAGGGAGCCGTCAGGATGATCGAGTGGGTGCCGCTGAGCCACGGCGTGAGACCCGTCCCCCGCCCGGTCGGGGCTCCCCTGGTGTGGGCGTGCGCGTTCAGCGGCGCCCTCGTCCTCGTCACGCTCCTCAACGGCACCGTGGGGGTGGGCCGTCCCGGACTCGCGCTGGCCGTGCTCTCGCTGCTGGCGGCGCTGCTGGGCATCTGGGCGCGGTTCACGGCGGCCCCCGGAACGGCCCTGCTGTGCTGGCTCTCCCTGAACGGCTTCGCCGTCCCGCCCGCCGGCACGCTGACCTGGACGGGCCGGCGGGACGCGCTCTGGCTGGCCTGTCTGCTCGGCGCGGCCCTCGTCGGCACGGCGTTGGCCCGCCTGGTCCACGCACGGGCCGCCTACCGTCGGCTGACCACGGCGTCCGGCCCCGAGACGACGGAGCCGGGCGTGGGTCCGCTCGACCTCTGACCCGTGCCCGGCCGCCTCCGACCCGGGCCCGGCGGGCGGTCGGGGTCCGGCGAGGAGGGCCCCGCCGGAGGTTCGGCGGAGCCTTCCCCGACGTCCGGATCAGGCCGTGTGCAAGGTCAGCCCGTAGCGGTTCAGGATCTCGTTGACCGGCTGGAACCAGGTCTCCCCGCCGCTGGAGCAGTTCCCCCAGCCGCCCGAGGTGACGCCCTGCGCCTGGTCACCGCTGAGGAACGAGCCGCCCGAGTCCCCGCCCTCGGCGCAGACACTGGTCTTGGTCATCTGGCGCACCGCGCCCTGGCTGTAGTTGACGGTCTCGTTCTTGGCCAGCACCGTGCCGCAGTGCCAGCGGGTGGTCGAGCCGGAGCGGCAGATCGAGGCTCCGACGGGTGCCTCGTTCGAACCGCGCACGAGCTGGTCCGGCACCGTTCCCCAGCCGAGCACGACCGGCACCGTCCACCAGCCGCTGCCGACGCTCACCCAGGCGTAGTCGTTCTCCGGGAACGACGAGCCCTGGAAGGTGCCGATGTACGAGCGGTCCCAGCCGCTGACCCCGGCTCCCGTGCCGCCGCAGTGCCCGGCGGTGACGAACCCGCCGTGCACCGAGAAGCCGATGGAGCACCGGACGTTGCCGGTGTAGTACGGGTCGCCGCCGACGGTGCCCGCCGCGAAGGTCCGGGGAGCCGACGGCACCGACCGCACCGTGACGGGCCCGGCCTCGCGTGCCCGGTCCACGAACCGCCGGACATCGTTGTCGGAACGCTCGCCGCCGACCACGTCGACGACCACCGTGTTGGCGGACGGGTCGACGCGCCAGCTGCTGACGCCGGCGGGCGCGTCCAGGCGGTCGATGCGTGCCATGGCCGCGTCGAGCTGCCGTGCGCTGTGCTCGACGGTACGGACCTGCGCGCCGGTGGCACCCACCGCCCGGACCGTGGCGGCGGGCGCGTCCGAGGTGAGGGCGACGGTCAGCCGCCCTGTCGCCGCGTCGAACCAGGATCCGCCGAAGGCGCCCCCGGCGGTCCGGCGTGCGGTGGGTTCGAGGGCGGTGGCGCGGCGTTCGGCCGCCAGCCGGTCCTCGGCCTCGGCCCGGGTGAGTCCGAAGTCCCGCTCCATGGCGTCGAGGAGGCCGGTGGAGGCTGCCGGGGCCTTCGCGGCGCCGGTGGGGGAGTCGGCCGCCGAGGCCGGCAGGGTGCCGACCGCGGTGAGGCTGCCGAACAGAAGGAGGCCGGCCAGGCCGAGGTGCCTGAGTCTGCTGCGTCTCACAGGAGTTGCCCTTCGTCGTTCCAGCTAGGTGGGGGTGGAACAACCGCGTTCTGAGAGCGCTCTCATCGGGTTGTTCCGAGCGTAGCCGGACCACACCGACAGGTCCATGCCAATGCAGGGCCTTTCCGTGCGGTGTCCGTACCGTTCGGCAGCAGGCAGCAGGCAGCAGGCAGCAGGCAGCAGGCAGCAGGCAGTAGGCAGCAGGAGGCACGGGCAACCGTCCCCGCTCGCCTCCCCGGCGGTCCGAGCCGCGCCGGGGCTTCCGCGGCCGGGCGCGTCCGGGAAGTCGCCCGGTTGGCCGGTGACGTACGGGGCACTCAGTGCTGCGTCCTCGCAGTGACGGCTACTGGGCGTGGGAGGCACGCGTGGCGGTGCGGCATCGGTTGGTCCAGGCGAGCCCGCAGGCGGTGTGGGACGTTCTCGCGGACGGCAACGAGTACGCGGACTGGGTGGTGGGCACCTCGGACGTCACCCCCAAGTCCGGACGGTGGCCGGAAGTCGGCGCGACGATCGAGTACGAGGTCCGGCTCGGGCCGGTGCGGCTGCAGAACGAGTCGGTCGTCCGGCGCTGCGAGCCGGGCTCCGTGCTGGAGATCGAGGCCAAGGCGGGCGTGCTCGGCACGGCACGCATCGCCATCGAACTGCGTCCCTGGGGCGAGCAGTGTCTCGTCATCGTCGACGAGCACCCGCTGCGCGGCCCCGGCGGCCTGCTGCACAACGTGGGGGTGGAGGCGCTGATCCAGGTGCGGCACCGGGCGATGCTCGCCCGGCTCGCGAAGCTGTGCGAGGCCGAGGCGGGGGAGCAGCGCCGGCCGGACCCGGCGGACTCGCCCGGCTCCGTGAAGTTCGAGCCGGGAGCCGGTCATGCCTGACGCGGTCGTGATCGGCTCCGGACCCAACGGCCTGGTGGCGGCGAACCTGCTCGTGGACGCCGGCTGGAGCGTCGAGGTCCTGGAGGAGCAGCCCGAACCCGGCGGGGCGGTGCGCCACGACAGCGAGGTCGCCCCCGGGTTCGTCAACGACCTGTTCAGTTCCTTCTACCCGCTCGCCGCCGCCTCCCCGGTCCTCGCCGGGCTGCGCCTCCAGGACCACGGACTGCGCTGGGGGCACGCCCCCCATGTGCTCGCCCACCCCCTGACCGACGGCACCTGCGCCGTCCTGGACCGCGACGTCGCCACCACCGCCGCCTCCCTGGACGCCTTCGCGCCCGGGGACGGCGCCGCCTGGGACCGGCTGCACGAGGTCTGGGACCGTTACCGGGCCGACATCCTGGACGCCCTGTTCACCCCCTTCCCGCCGGTCCGGGCCGGTGCCCGGCTGGCGCTGCGGCTGCGCGGCGGGGGCGGGCTGCGGCTGGCGCGCACCCTGGTGCTGCCGGTGCGGCGCTTGGGCGAGGAGGAGTTCCGCGGCGAGGGCGGAAAACTGATCCTGGCGGGCAACGCCCTGCACGCCGACCTCGCGCCCGAGGCCGCCGGCAGCGGCGGTTTCGGCTGGTTGATGTCGATGCTCGGCCAGACCTACGGCTTCCCCGTGCCGGTCGGCGGCTCGGGGGCCCTCACCGCCGCGCTGGTGCACCGGCTGCGGGCCCGCGGCGGCACCCTGCGGTGCGGGCAGCGCGTCGAGCGGGTCCTGGTCCGGGACCGGCGCGTGGCGGGCGTCCGCACAGTCGGCGGGGAGACGGTCACCGCCCGGCGCGCCGTCCTCGCCGACGTGTCCGTGCCCGCGCTCTACGGCGAGCTCGTCGCCCCGGAGCACCTGCCCGACCAGGTCCTCGCCGACCTGCGGCGCTTCGAGTGGGACTTCGCCACCTTCAAGGTGGACTGGGCCCTGGACGGCCCGGTGCCCTGGCGGTGCGAGGACGCGGCGCGGGCCGGGACCGTGCACCTGGCCGACGGCCTCGACGAGCTGACCCGCTTCGCCGCCCAGATCGCCATGCGACAGGTCCCCGACCGTCCGTTCTCGCTGTTCGGGCAGATGACCACCACGGACCCGTCCCGCTCCCCGAGCGGCACGGAGTCCGCGTGGGCCTACACCCACGTCCCCCACGACATCCGGGCCGACGCGGGCGACGAGGGCATCACCGGCAGCTGGGACGCCAAGGAGCAGGAACTCATGGCCGACCGCGTCGAGCGCCAGGTGGAACGCTTCGCGCCCGGCTTCCGGGGCCTGATCCGGGCCCGCCGCATCCTGGCCCCGCCGACGCTCCAGGCCATGAACGCCAACCTGGAGGGTGGTGCCATCAACGGCGGCACCACCGCCATGCACCAGCAGCTCGTCTTCCGGCCCGTGCCCGGCACCGGACGGCCGGAGACACCGGTGACCGGCCTCTTCCTGGCCTCGGCGGGCGCGCACCCGGGAGGCGGGGTGCACGGGGCGCCCGGCGCCAACGCCGCGCGCGCCGCCCTGCGCCAGCACCGCTTCGCGGGCCTCGCCCGCGCGCAGCGTGCCCTCACCCGTCGCAACCGCATCGGCGACAAGCGGTGAGACGCCCGCCCGCGACACCCGTGTTCCCCGAGGAAGGGTCGGCCCGGTGACAGACAGCCCGCTGCACCACCGCATCGTCGTGGTGACCGGCGCCGCGCGCGGACTGGGCGCCGCCCTGGCCCGCGCGTGCGCCGACCGGGGCGCCCGGATCGCGCTGCTCGGCCACGAGAAGCCGCGGCTGGACGACCTGGCGGTCCAACTGCCGACGCCGGCCGTCGCCGTCGAGGTCGACGTCACCGACCCCGTCGCGCTCGACGCCGCCGCTCACGAGGTCCGCGCACGCCTGGGCACGCCGTCGGTGGTGGTGGCGAACGCCGGCATCGCCGAGGGCGGACCCTTCGGCACGTCGGACCCCGCCGAGTGGAGCCGCGTCGTCGACGTGAACCTGACCGGCAGCGCCCACACGGCCCGGGCCTTCCTGCCGGACCTGCGCCGCACCGCGGGGTACCACCTCCAGATCGCGTCGCTCGCCTCGCTCGGCGCCGCCCCCATGATGAGCGCCTACTGCGCGTCGAAGGCGGGTGTGGAGGCCTTCACCCACTCACTGCGCGCCGAGGTGGCCCACCACGGGATCGCCGTGGGCATCGCCTACCTCAACTGGATCGACACCGACATGATCCGTGACGCCGACCGGTACACGGTCCTGCGCGAGCTGCGGGCGCACATGCCGGCTCCGGCCCGCCGCACCTTCCCGGCGGAGCACGTCGCCGCCCGGCTGGTGCGCGCCGTGGAGCGCCGCCGCACGGCCGTGTACGTGCCCGGCTGGCTGCGCCTGGCGCAGGTGGGGCGTACGACCCTGCCGCCGATGGTCCTGCGTCTGTCCCGGCACGAGCTGCCCCGGCTGGAGGCGGAGGGTGCCATGGACCCCACCGGCCCGCTCGGCGCGGGCGGGCTGGCCGACCACGCGGAGGGGGCGGGGGCGTAGAGCCGTGCACGCGCCGGGGCGCCGCCCTGCCGCCGTACCCACCCCCGTACCCACCGGCGTGCCCGCGGGGCACGGCTGCCGCGCCTTCCGGGACGGGACGCGTGTCCGCCGGGCGGGTGACTGCCGGGCGGGAACGGGCCCGGGCGGCGTCGCTCCCGAGGCGGCGGGGGAAAGCATGACGCCGAGTCACCCCAGCGGCCCGTGGCCGCCGCCGGACGGTGCATCCATCGAGCGCCGCCCGGCCGAAGTAGCCGCAGCAGCCACCGTGCCCGGCACGGCTCACGCCGCGGCCGACGACGAGAGGACCCGGGATGCGCCCCAGCACCGCAGACGACGGCGGTCGACAGCCGCGTGAGCGGCCGTCCGCCGGAAGGGGCTCGCGATGACCCGGACGGTTCCCGGACGCACCGACCACGTCGTGGTCGTCGGAGCCGGGCTCGCGGGGCTGTCGGCCGCGCTGCACCTGCTGGGCTCCGGGCGACGGGTGACGGTGGTGGAGCGCGACCCGCTGCCGGGCGGCCGTGCCGGGCGGCGCGAGCGGGGCGGATACCTGTTCGACACGGGCCCGACCGTCCTGACGATGCCCCATCTGGCCGACGAGGCGTTCGCCGCCGTCGGCGACCGGTTGGCCGACCGGGTGGAACTGATGCCCCTGCACCCCGCCTACCGGGCGTGCTTCGCCGACGGCGGGACGCTGGACGTGCACACCGAGGCGGCCGCCATGGAGGCCGAGGTCGAACGCTTCGCCGGCGCACGCGAGGCCGCCGGGTACCGGCGGCTGCGCACCTGGCTGCGGGAGCTCTACACCGTGCAGATGCGCCGGTTCATCGACGCCAACTTCGACTCGCCCTTCGGCCTGCTCACCCCCGACCTGGCCCGGCTCGCCGCGCTCGGCGGCTTCGGCCGGCTGGACGCGCGCATCGGACACTTCCTGTCGGACGAGCGCCTGAAACGGGTCTTCTCCTTCCAGGCCCTGTACGCCGGGGTCGCACCGGCCCGGGCGCTCGCCGCCTACGCCGTCATCGCCTACATGGACACCGTGGCCGGCGTGTACTTCCCGCGCGGCGGCATGCACGCCCTGCCCCGCGCCATGGCCGCCGCGGCCGTCGACGCCGGGGCCGACCTGCGCCTCGGACAGGACGTCACCCGTCTGGAACGCTCCGGCGACCGTGTCACCGCGGTCGTCACCGCCGACGCGCGCATCCCGTGCGACGCCGTCGTCCTCACCCCCGACCTCCCCGTCGTCCACCGGCTGCTGGGGCGCCGTCCGCGCCGCCCGGTCGGGCTGCGGCACGCCCCCTCCGCAGTCGTCCTGCACGCCGGCACCACCCGCACCTGGCCGCACCTTGCGCACCACACGCTCTCCTTCGGCGCCGCGTGGCGACGGACCTTCGACGAACTCACCCGGACCGGCACCCTGATGACCGACCCCTCCCTGCTCATCACCCGCCCCACGGCGGGCGACGCCTCCCTGGCCCCCGAGGGCCGCCACCTCCACTACGTCCTCGCACCGTGCCCCAACACCGACATCGGCCCGGACGCCCGGGCCTGGGACGACCTCGCGCCCCGCTACCGCGACCGCCTGCTCACCACCCTCGAACGCCGGGGTCTGACCGGCATCGCCGCCGCCATCGAGGAGGAATGCCTGGTGACACCGGCCGACTGGACCGCCCAGGGGCATGCCGCCGGCACGCCCTTCTCGGTGGCCCACACCTTCGCGCAGACGGGCCCCTTCCGCCCCCGCAACCTGGTGCGCGGCACCGAGAACGCGGTCCTCGCGGGCTGCGGGACCACCCCGGGCGTCGGGGTGCCGACCGTGCTGATCTCCGGGAAGCTGGCCGCCGCCCGCATCACCGGCACGCCGGCACGCCGTACGACGTCGAAGGGCGGCCCCCGGTGACCCGGCGCGAACTGGACGCCGCGGGCATCACCGACCCCGCCCTGCGCGCCGCGTACACCCGCTGCCGGCTGCTCAACGCCCGGCACGGACGCACCTACTTCCTGGCGACCCGTCTGCTGCCCGCCGATCGCAGACCGGCCGTGCACGCGCTGTACGGGTTCGCGCGGTGGGCCGACGACATCGTCGACGACATGGGCGCCGAGGCGACGACCGCCGAGCGCGCGGCCACCCTCGGACGGCTCGAAGGGCAACTCCGGCAGGCGCTCACCGGCATCCGCCCGGCGGACGAGCCCGTGGTGGTCGCCCTGACCGACACCGCCGCCCGGTACGGCATCGACCCGGCGCACTTCACCGACTTCATGGCCTCCATGCGCAGCGACCTCACGGTGACCGACTACCCCACCTACGACGACCTGCGCGCCTACATGCACGGCTCCGCCGCCGTCATCGGCCTGCAGATGCTGCCCGTGCTCGGCACCGTCACCCCCCGCGCCCGGGCCGCCCCGCACGCCGCCGCACTGGGCCTCGCCTTCCAGCTGACCAACTTCCTGCGGGACGTGGGCGAGGACCTCGACCGGGGGCGCGTCTACCTCCCGGCGGACCTGCTGGCGGCACACGGCGTCGAGCGGGACCTGCTGCTGTGGAGCAGACGGACGGGGCGCCACGACCGGCGCATCACCGCCGCGCTGCGGGCCGCCGAGGACCTCACCCGCGGCGTCTACCGCGAGGCAGCCCCCGGCCTGGACATGCTGGACCCGGTGGCACGGCCCTGCATCCGTACCGCCTACGTGCTCTACCGCAACATCCTGGACTCGATCGCGCGGGACGGGTACGCGGTACTGCACCGGCGTGCGGTGGTGCCGCGTCGCAGGCGCGCGGTCGTCGCCGCCGACGGGCTCGCCCGGGTGCTGGCCGCCCGGCTGGGGGCGCGGGGCGCCGCCGACCGCCGGAGATCGCCGGTGACGTGCAGGAACGACGCCTGCTCCGCGAAGGAGGCCGGATGAGGCAGGACCCCGCCCCCCGCCGGGGCCGCTACCCCCTGCGGCTGCGCCGCCGCCCCGTGCCCTGGCAGCACCAGCGGCCGACCTGGCGCGAGGCGCGCCCCGCCCTCATCGCGGGGGCGCTGGGGCGCGCCCTGGCCCGCCCCTCGGGCAACTGGTACGTCCTGGGCGCGAGCACCGACGTACGGCCCACCCGCCCGCTGTCCGGCACGGTCGCGGGCGTCGAGGTCGTGGTCTGGCGGGACGCCACGGGGCGTCTGGTGGGCGGACCCGGCGCCTGCCCCCACCTCGGGGCCCCGCTGGCCGACAGCCCGGTGCGGTGCGGCACGCTCGTCTGCCACTGGCACGGACTCGCCCTGGAGGGCACCGCGTTCGCCGGCTGGGAGCCCTTCCCGGTGCACGACGACGGAGTCCTGGTGTGGGTGCGGCTGGACGCGGTGGGCCAGGAGCCCCCGACACCGGCGCCCGTCCTGCCGGTGAGGCCCGCGCGGGCGACGTCCCTGACCTCCGTCTGGCGGGGGGTCGGTATCTGCGAACCCGAGGACGTCGTCGCCAACCGGCTCGACCCCTGGCACGGCGCCTGGTTCCACCCGTACTCCTTCGTGGACCTCACCGTCGTCGGGGCGCCCGGTGACGGCGAGGACGACGACCGCTTCGCCGTGGACGTGTCCTTCCGGCTCGCCGGACGTCTGGTGGTGCCCGTCCGGGCCGAGTTCACCGCCCCCGAGCCCCGCACCGTCGTCATGCACATCACCGAGGGCGAGGGCACCGGGTCCGTCGTGGAGAGTCACGCCACGCCGCTCGGCCCGGACGAGCACGGCCGGCCGCGCACCGCGGTCGTCGAGGCGGTCCTGGCCACCTCCGACCGGCCCGGTTTCCCGGTGGCCCGCCGCCTGGCACCGGCCCTGCGCCCGCTGATGCGCGCCGCCGCCGGCCGCCTGTGGCGCGACGACCTCGCCTACGCCGAGCGCCGCAGGCAGCTGCGGGACCAGGGCCGGTTCCCCGGCTGACCGGACAGGAGCAGCATGCAGACCTTCCTCCCGCACCCGGACTTCGCGGAGTCCGCGCTGGCCCTGGACCGCCGCAGGCTGGGCAAGCAGCGGGTCGAGGCGCTCCAGGTGCTGCGCGGCCTGACCGTGCCCGGCTACGGCTGGCGCCGGCATCCGGCGGTGCGGATGTGGACGGGCTACGAGGAGGCACTGGTGCGCTACGGCCTGGAGGTCTGCCGGGTCTGGCGGGAGCAGGGCCACCAGGACAGCTGCGCTGCCTCACTCGTCGCCGGTCTCGCCGTGTGCCGTCCGGGTGAGCCGGTGCGGGACCAGCCGGAGCTGGCGCGCGCCGGGGAGCTGCCGCCCTGGCTCGGGGACGAGGCCTTCCACCGCAGCCACCGCTCGGCGCTGGTGCGGAAGGAACCCGAGGTGTACGCCGAGCTGTTCCCCGGCGTCCCGGACGACCTGCCCTACGTGTGGCCGGCCTCGGACCGGACGGGCGGGACGGAGGAGGCGGGGGAGTAGCGGGATCAGGCCCGTTGCCCGCCGGCCACTTCCTTCATGTCGACGGTCTGGTCGGCCGGCGGCTGCTCGGGGCTCACCGGCTTGCCGTAGTCGCTGAAGGTGACGCTGCCCGGGTTCTCGCCGCCCTCGGTCTCGGTCCTGAGGATGTAGGGCTCGCCCTCGGTGGCGACGTACAGCGCGAGCGTCTCGCCGGAGCTCTTCTCCTTCGTCAGCTTCAGCGCCTCCTCGCCGTTCACCTCCGTCGTGTCGCCGCGCTTCATGCCCTGGCGCTCCGACTTGTCCTCGTCCATGGCGGCGACGAAGCCCCGCTTGTCGCAGACACCGGCGGCCGCGGCGTCGTTCGCCGGCATCTTCACCCACTTGCCCTGGAGCCGGGGGGCCATCTTCCGTGCCGCCTCGGGCTGCTGCTTCAGGGCGTTCTGCCAGTACTGCTCGTCCCCGCGCAGGAAGAGGGTCGCCTCGGTGTGCCGCACGTCCGCGCGGGTGTCCGCGGCGCCGATGGTGCCCTGGCAGTTCTTCTCCTGGTCGACCGAGACGTCGATGGTGACGGTGCTGCCGTCCCCCAGACGGGTGTCGCCCTTCACGTGCATGGACTTCGCCTGCCGGGTGGCCTCGACGGCCTTCGCGGCGATGTCGTCGGCGCTCTGCCCGTCGAACGGCTTGCCCTCGCCACCGGAATCGCCGCCGCAGCCGGCCAGTAAGGCGACGGAGACGCTCGCGGTCGCCACAGCGGTCGCTACCTTGATGCCGCGCACTGACAGCCCCTTCCCATGTCTGTTCATAACCGTCAAATCCCTTGGTTTGCCGATGTGTTGGCACCGGGACGTTCCGAATACCCCGAATACCCGCGACATGCACGTGAAGGAGGATCGGTGATGACCGTGTGAGGGCCGGCGGCCTCGATTGGTCCCCGAAGCCGCCCCGGAAGTGGACCCCGTGCGGGGTCGTCGCGCTCCCTAGCGTCGTCGTCATGAACGCCACCACCACGCGCGGAGCCCTGCTCGCCGCGCTCGCCTGCGTCCTCGTCGGAGGCTCCTTCACCGCCAACAGCCTGCTCGGCGACTATCCGTACGCGGGGGGCCAGTTCCTGCGTTACGGCCTGGCCTTCCTGCTGCTGGTCCCGTTCGCCGGCCGGGGTGCGGCGGCCCGGCTGCGTGCCCTGGGCGCCGGCCGGTGGCTGCGCCTCGCACTGCTCGCGGCCGTCGGCATGGTCGGTTTCAACCTGGCCGTGCTCGCGGCGGAACGCAGCGCGGAGCCGGCGGTCCCCGGCGTCTTCGTGGGCTGCGCCCCCGTGGTCGTCGCGGTCCTCGTCCCGCTGCTGGACGGGCGCCGGCCGAGGCGCGTCGTGCTGTACGGGGCGTCGCTCGTGGCCCTCGGGGCCTTCACGGTCCAGGGCTGGGGACGCACCGACGGCGCGGGCATCGCCTTCTCCGTGTGCGCCCTGGTCGGGGAGGTCGGTTTCGCCGTCCTCGCGGTGCCCGTACTGCGGCCGCTCGGCCCCCGGTTGCTGTCCACGGTGGTGTGTGGCGTCGCGGCGGCCGAGTCGGCGGTGGCCGGCGTGGCGGCCGACGGCGCCGGGTGGCTGCGACGGCCGGACACCACCGAGACCGGGGCGCTGCTGTGGCAGGCGGTGGTGGTCACCGTCGTCGGGTTCGTCTGCTGGTACATGGGCATGCAGCGGATCGGCGCGGAACGGGCCACGCTGTACTCCGGCCTGATCCCGGTCGCCGCCGCCTGCACCGCGCCGCTGGTCGGCACGGGCTCCTACGGTGCCCCGCAGGCCGTGGGCAGCGCCCTGGTCTGCGCCGGTGTCGCCCTGGGCTCGGGCGTGTCTCTCCGCCTCGCCCGCCGGGGCGGTGCCCCGGCGAAGCGTCAGCGGACCTCGGAGCGCTCCTTGGAGAGGCTGTAGAGGTCCTTCGAGGTGGTGATGAGTTCCCGCCGCTCCTGCCGGGAGCCGACCATGGGCTGCGAGCCGTTGAGCGGCACCTGGGCGCTCTCGGGCAGGAAGCGCACGGTCACCAGGCCGATGACACCGGCCACCATCAGGTAGAAGGCGGGCACCAGGTCGTTGCCGGTGACGCTGACCAGCGCCTCGGTGAGCAGCGGCGTGGTACCGCCGAAGGCCGCGACGGCGAAGTTGAAGCCGATGCCCATGGCCGCGTAGCGCACGGCCGTCGGGAACAGGGCGGGAAGGGTCGCGGCGCTCGGCGCGGCGAAGCAGGCCAGCAGGGTGGACAGCAGCAGGACACCGGCGACCGGCGTCCAGGTGCCGTCCGCCCTGAGCAGCAGGAAGGCCGGTACGGCGAGGACGATCATCGCGACGGCTCCCACCGCGTACAGCGGGCGGCGGCCGACGTGGTCGCTGAGCCGGCCGAGGAAGGTGATCAGCAGCACGATCCACACCATGCCGATCAGCACCAGCACGTCGGCGAAACCGCTGGAGCGGCCCAGCGTCTCCGTCTGGTACGTGGGCAGGTAGCCCGTGACCATGTAGTTGGTGACGTTGTAGAGCAGCACCAGGCCCATGCAGATCAGCAGCGGGCGCCAGTGGTCCCTGATGATGGTCCTGAACTCGCTGCCCGCCGACTCCTGGGCGAGGCTCTTCTCGTGCTCGTCGAGCTGCTGCTGGAAGGCGGGGGACTCCTCCAGCCTGAGCCGCATGTACAGGCCGATGAGGCCCAGCGGACCGGCGATCAGGAACGGGACGCGCCAGCCCCAGTCGAGCATCTGGCCGTCGGTCAGCAGCAGGTTCAGCACGGTGACCAGCGCCGAGCCGAGCGCGTAACCGACGAAGGTGCCGAAGTCGAGCCAGCTGGAGAGGAAGCCGCGCCGCCGATCGGGTGAGTACTCGGCGACGAAGGTGGTGGCGCCGCCGTACTCGCCGCCGGTGGAGAAGCCCTGGAGCATGCGGGCGAGCAGCAGCAGGATCGGGGCGGCGATGCCGATGCTCGCGTAGCTCGGGATGAGGCCGATGGAGAAGGTGCCGATCGCCATCAGGATCATGGTCGTGGCGAGCACCTTCTGCCGGCCGAGACGGTCGCCGAGCGGGCCGAAGACGAGGCCTCCGAGCGGGCGCACGACGAAGGCGGCGGCGAAGGTCGCGAAGGACGAGACGACCTGGGCGGTCGGGGAGGCGTCCGGGAAGAACACCTTGCCGATGGTGGCGGCCAGGTAGCTGTAGACGCCGAAGTCGAACCACTCCATGCAGTTGCCGAGCGCCGAGGCGCCGACCGCGCGCTTGAGGAGGGGCCCCTCGACGACCTGGACGTCCTCCTCGCGGAAGGCCCGCCTGTTGCGACGGAGCCGACGGGTCAGCTCCTCGCGCACCTGCCGCGGCATGTTCGCGACCGTGCTCGGAACCCTCGCCCGCCCCGGGGGAGCGGACCCGCCGTCAGGCTTCGCGTCCTCCACGCCGCCGCCTCTCTCTCGCCTCACCATGATTCGCCTGAGCGAATTCTGTGCCGCGATGATCGTTCGGCGCATGCCGGAGCTGCTGCCCGGGTGCGCGCCCGTCCCATGCGGGAGCCCCGGCGGACGTCCGCCGGGGCTCCGTACGCGCGCGGGTAGGGCTCAGGGCTGTACGGGCATGCTCCAGCAGTTGGAGCCCGCCGGCTCACCGGAGAGCCGGTCGGTGAGCCAGGAGATGGCCTTGCCCTGGTCGGCGAGGAGCGGGGCGAAGTGGTTGAGCAGACCGCTGCCGACGCCCGGCAGCACGACCGGGTCGTAGGTGACCTTCGCGCCCGCGCCGCACCAGTCGACGGCCAGTTGGCGGGACTGCCGGTGGGGGACCAGGTCGTCGCTGACGCCGGTGGCCACGCGCACGGGCCCGGCCGGCTTGAGCGTGCCGATCCGCTGTTCGGCCAGGAATGCCTGGAGGGTCGGCTCGGCCCGGATGATGTCACCCAGCGACTGCCCGGTCTTCGTCCATGCCGTGCTGCTGTCGCCCCCGTACGCGAAGAGCGCGTCGCCGACGCACATGGTCGACAGGTCCTTCAGCGCGGCCTCGCCCGCGGCGTTCACGTACCGCTCGGCGATGGGCCGCAGGGCGGGCTCGGTCTGCAGGAAGCCGTTGAGCGACCACCCGAGGGCGCCCGCCAGGTCGCCGCCGTCGATCGCCTCGGTGACCTTCGTCAGGTCGGCGGGCGGAGCGCCGGCGTAGGTGCCCGCCAGCGGGACGTCGGGTGCGTAGGACGGCTGGAGTTCGGCCGCCGCGGCCGTCGCCCCGCCGCCCTGGCTGTACCCGAACAGGCCGACGCGGGAGTCGGGGGTGACCGACGCCGAGTCCAGGGAGCGCGCGGCGCGCACCGCGTCGAGCACGGCGTGCGCTCCGTCCACGCGGTTGACGTAGGTGTGCAGCCGGTCGGTGGTGCCGAGGCCGACGTAGTCGGTGACGACGACGGCGACACCGCGCAGCAGCAGCCGGTAGACCGACAGGTCCTCGTAGCCCACCGAGACCGTCTCGCCGTTGAGCAGCAGCGGGTGTTCCAGGGCCATGGAGGCGGCGCACTGGTCGCCCTGACCCATGGTGCCGGGCGCGACGGCGACCAGGGGCCGGGGCCCCTCGCCGCGCCACTTCGCGGTCGGCTCGATGTAGGCGCCGGTCACGGCGACCGGTTCGCCGTTGGCGTCGGTGGACTTGTACATCATCCGGGTGGCCCGCCCGGGGAGCGGGCCGCCCAGGCTGGGCAGGCTGAGCGCCAGGCGCAGCGGCTCGCTGCGGATCAGCGCGCCGTCGGCGCCCGGCAGCGTGGACGGCGGGGTGTAGAAGGCGGGGATCTCGACACCGCGGGACACCTCCGTGGTACCGGCGGCCGCTCCGCCGGCCGCTGCGGCCGGGACGGCCTGGGCGCCGAGGGCGAGTGCGACGGTGACCGCCGCGGCGAGCGTGCGGGGGCGTGGGGGCATGGCGAACCTCCTGGGGAAGGGCCGGAACCGGTCGTCCGCGGTCCGGGGGAGAGAGGGCCGTGGTCGCGCTGCTCCTGTGGGGTGACGGGACCGTACCCGGCCAGGAGTTACCGTGGGTAGCACCATGCTCATTACGGTTGAGTAACTTGACGCGTCGTCTAACAACGGTGACCGAGGACCCGCGGCCGGCGGGGTGGCTGCCGAGGAGGATCGGGTCGTGCGAGGCGTCGATCGGGCGACCGGTGAGGGAGCCGGGCGCCCGCGGCCGGACCCTCCGGGACGCGGACGGCGTCCACCACGGCGTCGCACCGGCCGCGACCGTCGACCGGACGGCGCCGTCCGGTGCTCCCCGCCACCCGGCACCACGCCGGGTGCCGGGGAGCACCGAGCGCCTCCCCGCCACCGGCGTCCTCGGGACTGCTCGCCGGCTACCGGCGGCTGCGCACCAGGAGGTAGAGGAAGTACGGCGTGCCGATGATCGCGGTCATGAGGCCCGCTCCCAGCTGGGCCGGGGCGATCACGGTGCGGCCGATCAGGTCGGCCGCGCACACCAGCGAGGCGCCGAGCAGGATCGCGACCGGCACGACCCGTACGTGCCGGCGGCCCACGAGGGCACGTGCCGCGTGCGGGGCCACGAGCCCGACGAACGCGATGGTGCCCGCGCAGGCCACGGCCGTCGAGGTGAGCACGACGCTGAGCACCAGGAAGCCGAGGCGTCCCGGGGCCAGCCGCAGGCCCAGCAGCCGTGGGGTGTCCTCGTCCAGCGAGACCAGGTCCAGCTCGGTGCGCCGCGCGACGGCCACCACGATGCCGATCGCCAGCGCGCCGGCCACCAGCGCGATGTCCGGCATCGTGCGCCCGTACGTCGAACCCGACAGCCAGGTCAGCGCCTTGGTGGCGTTGAACGGGTCGGTGAGCACGATGAGCAGACTGATGAGCGCCGTGGTCGCGGCGGCGACGCCGATGCCGACCAGGACCAGCCGGTTCTGCTGGAACCCGCCGCGGGCGGCGAGCCCGAAGACCAGGGCCGCGGTGAGGCCGGACCCCGCGAACGCGGCGCCGGCCACCCCCCAGGTCCCGGCGACCGGCGCGGTGGTCACCAGGATCACGGCGCCCAGCGCGCCGCCGCCGGTGACACCGAGGACGCTCGGTTCGGCCAGCGGATTGCGGGTCACCGCCTGGACCAGCGTGCCGGCCAGGGCGAGCGCCGCACCGGCACAGAGCGCGGCCAGCACCCGGGGAACCCGGGTGTCCAGCACGAAGGACACGGTCCGTCCGGCGTTGCCCTGCGCCCAGTTGACGACGTCCCCGAGAAGCAGCTTGCTGTCGCCGACCAGCACGGCGGCGATCACCAGGCCGACCAGGACGGCCGTCAGGGCGGCCACGGTGGCCAGGAAGACGGTCCGGCTCGGGATGCGCAGCCGGTCCGGGGCGCCGGACCCGGCGGTGTCCCGCAGCCGCAGTGCCATCGCGACCAGGAAGACGGCGCCGACCAGGCTGGTGACCACGCCGGTGGGCACCGCCACCGACAGGTCGTCCTTGATCAGCGACCGCAGCAGCACGTCGGAGCCGAGGACCAGGGCCATGCCGGTCAGCGCCGCCGCCGGCATCGCGACGCGGGAGCGGGCGAAGCCGCGGAAGTGCCGGGAGAGCGGACGGATCAGGGCGGGCGCGCACAGGCCGACGAAGCCGATGGGCCCGGCGAGCGTGACCGCGGCCGCCGACAGCAGCGCCGCCAGGACCACGACGGTGACCCGGGTGGCGCGGACCGGGACGCCCAGCCCCCGCGCCGCGTCGTCGCCGAGGGCCAGGGCGTCCACCCGACGGGCCGTCAGCATCAGGCCGACCAGTCCGACGAGGGCGATGGGCAGCATCTGGAGGACGCCGTCGAAGCCGTTCTGGGCGATGCTGCCCTGGTTCCACTGGTAGAGGCCCTCGGTCTGCTCGGGGAAGAGCAGGAGCAGGCCCTCCGTCATGGAGTTCAGGCCCAGCATCAGCGCCGTGCCGGCGAGGACCAGCCGGACGGTGCCCGTGCCGAGGCCGGAGAGCCCGAGCACGACGGCCGCCGCGAGCAGTCCGCCGAGGAAGGCGACGCCGGAGGAGGCGATCATCGGCAGCGAGACGCCGGTGGCGCCGGCGAGCCCGAGCGCCAGGTAGGAACCGGCGTTCACGGCCAGGGTGTCGGGGGAGGCCAGCACGTTGCGGCTGACCGCCTGGAGCACCGCCCCGGCCATCCCGAGCGCGGCGCCGACCAGGAGGCCGGCGGTCATCCGGGGCAGCCGGGAGGCGATGACGACGGACGCGTCGTCGGGGTCGGCCTGCCCGGTCAGGGCCTTGAACACGTCGGACGGGCCGACGGCGGCGGTGCCCTGGGCGATGTCGACGACGGCCAGGGCGGCGACCAGCAGGACGAGCCCGGCCGTCACCGCTGCCGCGCCCGACCGGGGCGTGGGAGCCTTCGTCGAGGGACGGGCAGCGGGTTCGGTTGCGGTGACGGCCATGGCCTCGCTACTTCGTCAGCGCGCCGACGACGGCGTCGATGTACGCCTCCATCGACCCGGGACCGCCGAACATCCAGATGCCGTCGTCGAGCCGGTGCACGTCGCCGGCCTTGACGAAGGGCAGGGACTTCCACACCGAGTTCTTGGCCAGGGCGCCGGTGAACGGGGTGGCGCTCGGGTCGTCGTCGTTGCCGATGTAGGCGAAGTGCACGTCCTCGGGCAGGGCGGTCAGGCCCTCCACGTCGGTGGTGCCCAGGCCGTAGGCCTCGTCGCCCTTCACCTTCCAGGCGTTGGTCAGGCCGACCGCCTCGTTGACCTCACCGAGGAGCGAGGTCGCGGTGTAGGGGCGGATCGAGACCTGGTTGGAGGCGACGTAGCCGTCCGCGAAGGCGATCTGCTCGCCGGCCAGTCCGGCGTCGGCCAGGGCCTTCTTGCCCTCGGCGACCTTCGCCTCGAAGCCCTCGCGCAGCGTCTTGGCCCGGTCCGTGGTGCCGGTGGCCTTGGCGATCAGGTCCACGTTCTCGAGCATCTGCTCGATCTGGCCGGCGCCGTCGGCGGACGTCACCTCCATCACCGGGGCCACCTCGCGCAGCTGCTTCACCGCGGCGGGGGGCAGGTCGGTGGTGGCGACGATGAGGTCGGGGGCCAGGGAGGCGACGGTGTCCATGCTCGGCTCGCCGCGCGTGCCGATGTCCTTCGGCTCGTTCTTCAGCGGTACGGCGCTGTCCCAGGTCTTGTAGCCCTTGACGTCCGCGACGCCGACCGGGTCGACACCCAGGGAGACGAGGCTCTCGACGACGTTCCACTCGGTGGCGACGACCTTGGTGGCCGGGCCGTCGAGCTTCACCTCGGTGCCCTTGCCGTCCTTGAGCGTGATGGCCTCGGAGGCCTTCTTCTCGGACTTGTCGGCGGCGGGTTCGGTGGTGCCGCAGGCGGCGAGGGTGAGCGCCGCGGCGGTGGTGGCGGCCGCGGTGAGCAGGAGGCGTCTCATGAGGTGGTGCCGAGCCTTTCGGTTCGTATGTGGTGGCGGCCGATCGGGCGGGTGCGCAGCCGGCCGGTGAGGGGGTCGGTGTCGACGTCGATCCGGATGCCGTAGACGGCCGTCAGCCGCTCGGGCGTCAGGACGTCCTCGGGCGTGCCGTCGGCGACGATCCGGCCCGCTTCGAGCAGGGTGATCCGGTCGGCGACGGCCGCGGCCTGGTCGAGGTCGTGCAGCACGACGCCGACGGCGATGCCGTGGACGTCGGCCAGGTCCCGGATGAGGTCGAGGAGTTCGACCTGGTAGCGCAGGTCGAGGTAGGTGGTGGGTTCGTCCAGGAGCAGTACGCCGGTCTCCTGGGCGAGGCAGCTCGCCAGCCAGACCCGCTGCAACTGACCCCCGGAGAGGTGGTCGGCGCCGCGGTCGGCGAGGCCGTCGACGCCGGTGAGGGCCAGCGCCCGGTCCACGGCGGCCGGGCCGTCCGGGTCCGGCCGACCCCAGCGCCCCCGGTAGGGGTAGCGGCCGAACTCGACGACGTCGCGCACGGTCAGGCCGCCCGGCGTCGGGCGGCCCTGGGTCAGCAGGGCCACGTACCGCGAGAACTCACGGGACGTCAGCGCCATGCCGTCGGTGTCGCCGTCGATCCGCAGCGTGGCGCTTCGGGCCCGCTGAAGCCGGGCGACGGTCCGCAGCAGCGTCGACTTGCCGCTGCCGTTCGGCCCCACCAGGACGGTCACCTCGCCGGGCCGCAGCCCGATCGCCGCGTCGTGCACGACGTCGGCACCGTCGTACGCGACGGTCACGCCCGTGGCCGAAAGCTCATGTCCGCGCAGGCGGCCGCCGCCGGCTTCGTCTTCACCAGATCTCACGTGGCGAAGGTTAGCCTAACCTAAAAAGAGCTGGTAGAGGCGGGGCTCACACGGTGTCCCGGCGGCCGTGCGGCGGGCGGGCCGACCGGGCCCCCGGCTGGCTCAATTCGCCTGCCAGGTCTGGGGTTTCCACACGCCCGACCGGTTCAGGGACTGCGGGCAGTGGAGGTAGATCTCGTCGATCCGCAGGACCAGCGCGAGGTCCGGTCGGCGCCCGTCCCGGGCCATCGCGTCGAAGAAGGGCGCGTCGGTCAGGATGCGGGCCCGGCCGTTCACGCGCAGCACCTCCTTGCCGCCCGGGACGAGGTACAGCAGGCCCGCGTGCGGGTTGTCGAGGATGTTGTGGAAACTGTCCCCGCGCCGGTTGCCCGGCCGGTCCGGCAGGACGAGGGTGCCCGGGTCCAGGACGTGCGTGAAGCCCGGCGCGTCGCCGCGGGGTGACACGTCGCAGTTGCCCGCGGCATCGGAGGTGGCCAGCAGGCAGAAGGGGGAGCGGGTCAGGATGTCCAGGTCCGCGTCCGTGAGCCGGTCGTGCACCTTGTCGATGACGACGGGCCAGGGCTCGCCCAGCAGTTCGCGCAGCTCGGCCCGCGAGCCGAGTTCGGCCCAGCCCTCCTCGTTGACGGTGCCCGGTCGGTTTCCGGTCGCGTCGATCGTGTGCGGCAAGGAAGGCTCCAAGGGTTCGTGCCGCCGGGGGTGTCGAGCCCCGGCCGTTGGTTGCACAGAAAACATTATCTGATGTTAGGTTCGCCTTACCTGCCTCAGAACGCGTACCGGATGCGCAGCCAGGGCGTGTGCGCGTCGACCAGTGCACGGAGCCGGGCGACCGCGTCGGCTTTGACGCTGTTGCGGTACCGCACGTTCAGCGCACCGTTCTCGGACCGCTTGGCCTGCTGCAGGTCGGTTCGCCACAGCACCTCCTCGGCGCGCGGGTGCCAGCCCAGGTTCACCTCGTGCAGCTCCCGGTTGTGCGTCAGCATGATCACCTCGGCGGCGGCCTGCCGCTTGACCCGGTCCGGCAGGACGTCGTCGAGGTGGCGCAGCAGCTCCGCCCAGGCCTCCTCCCAGCCCGGCCGCAGGACGACGGGGGAGAGGTTGAAGTGCACCTCGTAGCCGGCGTCCAGGAAGTCGGCCGCGGCGGCGATCCGCTCGGCGACCGGCGAGGTGCGCAGGTCCAGCAGCCGGGAGTCCTCGGGCGGCATCACGGAGAAGCGGACGCGGGTACGGCCCCGGGGGTCGAGGGCCAGCAGGTCGGGATTGACGAACTTGGTGGCGAAGGACGCCTTGGCCGTCGGCCACTGGCGGAAGGCATGGACCAGATCCGCGGTGTTGTCGCAGATTAGGGCGTCCACCGAGCAGTCGCCGTTCTCCCCGATGTCGTAGACCCAGGCCTCGGGGTCGCACTGGTTCGGCTCCGGCTTCGGGCCCTGCCGGGCGATGTGCCGGCCGATGTGGGCGATGATCCGGTCGATGTTGGTGAAGACCGTGACGGGGTTGGCGTACCCCTTGCGCCGGGGCACGTAGCAGTACGCGCAGGCCATCGCGCAGCCGTTGGAGGCGCCGGGGGCGATCCAGTCGGCGGACCGGCCGTTGGGCCGGGTGGCCGGCGCCTTGCGCTCGCCCAGCACCAGTGTCTCGCCCTTGACGCGCACCCAGCGCTCCACGTTCCCCTCGTTGCCGTGCAGGCCGGGGATGCGCCAGTGTGAGTCGACCTCGATCACCCGGGCGTCGGGGAACCGGGCCAGGACCTGCCGGCCGCGTTCGGACGCCGCCGCCGCCGGTTCCGCGTGGATCTCCCGGACCGGCAGCAGACGGCGCGCGGTCGCCGAGTCCCGGAAGAGCGGTCCGGCGGGGGCGGGGGCCGGCGGACCGGGGACGAGCGCGTCCAGGCCGAACAGGGTGCCGGAGCCGTCGCCCGGCGCGGAGGACGGGTCGTGCATGAGGTCTCCGGAGCGCTGGTGCGGAGGGACCGGACGGTGGTGCCGCGGTCCCCGTCCCTCCACTGTACGAAGCGCGCGACGACGGCGGCCGTGTCACGCGGCCCGTCGGGGGCATACGCGTTCCACGGCACCGCCCCGGTGCCCCCGATCCGAAGGGATGTACACCGTGCTGGCCATCATCGCGGCGGTCCTGTTCCTCATCGCCTGGCTGATCAACGCGGCGGAGGTGTCGACCAACGACGTCTTCACCTCCACCAACGTCATGCTCGTCGGCCTCGCCCTGCTGGCCCTGCACGTCGCCGGCATAGGCAGCGGCTGGGCGGCCCGGGGGCGCCGCCGCTGAGCCGCCGCCCGGTCCCGGTCAGGGAATGCGGGCGACGCCCGCGTAGATACCGCTCTCCTCCGGCGCGGGCCGCTCCTGGTCCGCGCCGGACCATTCGGTGGCGGTGACCAGCCCGGGCGGCAGCAGCTCGAGTCCGTCGAAGAAGCGGGCCACCTCCGTGCGGGTGCGGAAGCCCAGGCGGATGCCGCCCTTCGCGTACTGGGCGATCACCTGCTCCGCCAGCTCGGGGAAGATGTCGATCGCGGCGTGCGACAGGACGAGGTGGCTGCCCGACGGGAGCGTCTCGACCAGCCCGCGGACGACGCCGTGGGCGTCCTGGTCGTCCGGCACGAAGTGCATCAGGGCGATCAGCGACAGCGCGACGGGGCGGTCGAAGTCCAGGATCTCGCGGGCGCGCCGCACGATCTCCGCCGGCTCGCGCACATCGCCCTGGATGTAGTCCGTGGCCCCCTCGGGGCTGCTCACCAGCAACGCCTCCGCGTGCCGCAGCACGATCGGGTCGTTGTCGGCGTAGACGACCCGGGCGGCCGGAACCGTCCGCTGGACGATCTGGTGGAGGTTGGGCTCGGTCGGGATGCCCGTGCCGATGTCCAGGAACTGGTCGATGCCCCGGGCGGCCAGGTGGGCGACGGCGCGGTTCATGAAGGCGCGGTTCTGCCGCGCCGCGGCCCGCGCCTCGGGCGGCAGCGTCTCGCCCACCGCCTCGTCGACGGGGTAGTTGTCCTTGCCCCCGAGCAGCCAGTCGTAGACCCGGGCCGGGTGCGCCCGGCTGGTGTCGATGTGGGGAGGCTCGGAATGGTCCGTCGTCATGGCAGGCTCCGTGGTCCGGGAGGTGACGCATCGCCGCGATTTTCGATCATCGTACTGCTCCGCGGAGGGTGCCACGGGCCGGGCGTGCGGCCGGAGTTGACGGTCGCCGCGGGATCACTCGGCGGCCCGGCGCGCGGGGCGGGGCGGACGGTGGGCCCACTCCCGGTCCGCGTCCGTGATCTCGCGTGTCACCCGCGCCGGGTTCCCGGCGACGACGACCATGGGCGGCACGTGGGCCGTCACCACACTGCCCGCGCCGACCACCGATCCCCGGCCCACGGTGACCCCGGGCATGAGCAGCGCGCCGGCCCCGATCCACACGTCGTCCTCGATGCGCACCGGCGCCGAGAACTGCGTCCCGTCCCGGCGCAGGTCCGGGTGGACGGGGTGCCCGGTGGTGCTGACGGTCACGTGCGGGGCGAACATCACCCGGTCCCCGACGAGGACCTCCACGTCGTCGACGAGGGTGAGGCCGAAGTTGGCGTAGACGTCGTCGCCCAGGTGCACACGGTTGCCGTAGGCCACGTGCAGCGGCGGCTCGATGCACACGCCGCTGCCCACGGAGGCGAACAGCTCCTCCAGGAGGGCCCGGCGGCCCTCCTCGTCCCGGGCCCCGGTCCCGTTGTAGGCGTCGGCCAGTTCCTTGCCCCGCAGGCGTTCCTGCGCCAGCCCCTCCAGGCCGGGCGCGCCGTCCGAGTACAGCTCCTGCGCCGCCATCCTGCGGCGGACCTCCCTCTCGCGCGGGTCGGTCGTCATGCGTCCTCCTCCGGACGGTGCGTGCGGGTCGGCCCCGACCGCACCGCCTCCCGGGAGGCGGTGCGGTCGGGATGCGGGTGCCATGAGAGGTGTCAGCCGGTGTGCCCGGTGGTCACGTCGGTCACCGCCCAGCGCTGGTTGGCGCCGGAGTTGGGCCCCCACGTCGTGACGGCGGCGCCCTCGTGCGTCGCCTGGCCGCCTACTTCGAGCAGACGCCCGGTGCCCGCGTTGACCAGGGTCCAGGTGCCGTCACCGGTGGTCGACATGATCCACTCGGTGGCCCGGTCCCGCTTGCCGGTGTCGGGTTCGGCCACCGGGACGTCGTCGCGCACGGCCAGCCGCGTCCCGTCCTGCGGGTTGGTGAAGACATGGCGGTCGAGGACGCCGCCGTCCTGACGGACCGCGCTCAGTCGCCACCGCTGGGCGCCCGTGCCGGCCTCGGTGCCGAGGACCAGGTCCCGGCCGTTCTCCCCGACGGTGACGGCCTTGCCGCTCTGGACGCCGGTCAGGGTGTAGGTGTGCCCCTCGCGCAGCGGGGCGGCGTCCTTCGCGACGCCGGAGACACCCTTGATCTCGAAGGAGGTGACGGACGCGGCCGGCACGGTGACGGTGGCCGTGCGGTCGCTCACCCTGACCGGGGCCTGCCGTACGAGCTTGCCGTCGGCGCTGGTCACGACCGGGGTGACGGTGGCCCCGCGGCGTACGTCGCGGAACTTCGACAGGTCGACGGTGACCGTGCGGGCCGCGTCGGTGCGGTTGACGTGGACGAGCGAGGCGCCCTTGCCGTCGCGGGTGACGGCGGCGGCGCTGGAGGTGTCGTCCGTCCTGATCAGCCGGTCGCCGGGCTTGATGAAGTGGGTGAAGTTGCGGGCGGTGTCGAACTTGGTGTTGGTGCGGATCGGGCAGGTCTCCAGGGTGTCCTCGGCGGTGCAGTCGAACGGGAGCTGGATGCTGCCCCAGTTGCCGCCCTTCGCCGACTCCCCACCGGGCTTCATGTTGTCGTAGTCCTCGACGGGCTGCCAGAACACCCAGGCGCGGGGCTCCAGTTCGCGCAGGTCGTCGACGATCTGCTGGGCGAGGCCGAGGCCGGGCCGCATGTCCTCGAAGTCCTGGCCGTCCCCCCAGTCGCCGCCGACCTCGCTCATCCACAGCGGCTTGTCGGCGGCCTTGGCGAGGTCGCGCACGGTGGTGCGCTGCCCGGTGCCGTAGGTGTGGACGTTCATCTGGTCGACGAGGCCGCGTTCGGTCTCGTCGTAGGCGCTCCAGTTCCGCGCGAACGTGCCCGGGTTGGTCTCGTCCATCGCCGAGATGCCCGCCCCGACCTCGGCCTTCCGCAACGCGGGGGCCAGGGCCCGCAGGACCTGGCGCTGCAGCGCGGGCCCCATGTGGGCGCCCTCCTGCCGGCCGCCGACGGGTTCGCCGTCGGCACCCAGCCGGGTGCCCCAGTACGGGGTGTTGGGCTCGTTGAACGGGTCGACGGTGTCGACCTCGATCCCCTCGGCACGCTCCAGCCGCCGGGTCGCCCCGGCCACGTAGGCGGCGAAGTCGTCGACCGACTCGGGCTTCAACTGGTCGGCCGAGGCGTCGAAGCCGCCCGAGACGTAACCGCTGACGGTCATGAACCAGGGCGGGGAGTTGCTGAACGTCTCCCAGTGGTCGATGTCGTCCTTGATGCGCTCGACCCACCAGCGCTGGGTCGCGTCGGCGTCCTCGTTCCAGTCGGCCGGGTCGTCGGCGCTCCACCAGTCGGTGTCCTCGCGGGTGGTGCCCGCGGGCGCCTTCCACCAGCCCTCCACGGCACCGCCGGCCCGCAGGTAGTCCCGCACGTCCGGCGCGTTGCCGCCGCCGATGTTGTAGCGGGCGATGTTCAGCCCCAGACCGTCGTCGTCGAAGAGGAGCCGGGCCAGCTTCTCGCGGATCTCCGGCGGGTAGTCACCGGTGGCGTTGGCGAACCAGACCAGGCTGGTGCCCCAGCCCTCGAACCTCTCCTGCCGGTACGACGGGTCCGGCCGTACGGTGACCGAGGAGGCGGCCGCCGCGGGTTCGGCCTGGGCGGGAACGCTGATCAGGGCGGCCCCCGTGGCCAGGGCGGTGAGGGCGGCGGCCCCGAGGAGGCGTCTGCTGCGGGTACGGCGTGCCATCGTGTGCTCCCAACGGGAAGGTGTGGACGCTGCGGTGGCCCCTGCCGCCGGCGTCCGGGCAGCAGGGGGTGACCCCGGAGCCGTGGTGCGCTCCGAGGAGTCGGTGGGAGGGGCGGGTGGGTGCTCAGGTGGTGGACGTGCGCAGCACGGCCACGTCCCGGGGGCCGAGGACGACGGCACCGCCGTCTCCGGTGGCGCCCACCAGGACCTCGCCGGTGAGCCCCGGGACGGTCACGGACCCGTCGGTCCGGTTGACCAGGAAGAGGAACCGGCCACCGGGTCCGCGGCGCACCGTCGCCTCGACCGATCCCCGTACGGCCGGGGGCAGTTCGCTCGTCACGCCGGCCGGTTCCAGCAGCCGCGGCAGCAGCGGGGCGAGCCCTTCGGCGCCGAGCCGCGTCGAGACGTAGGCGGCCGAACCGCTGCCCGCCGCACGCCGGGTGACGGCCGGCCGGCCCGCGTGCGGTCCGCTCGCGTAGTGGGACAACACCTCTGTCCCCGGTGCGGTGACGGTGATGTGGTCGGTCCACAGGGTGCCGGTGCTCGTGTCGTCCAGCTCCACGCTCCGCCCGGCGGGCAGCGGACCGAACTCCTCGACGCGGATGCCGAGCAAATCCCGCAGGGCGCCCGGGTAGCCGCCGAGCCAGATGTGGTCGTTCTCGTCGACGACACCGGAGAAGTACGTGGTGACCAGGTGCCCGCCCTGCTCGACGTAGCGCGTGAGGTCCTTGGCCAGCTCGGCCGGGACCAGGTGCAGTACCGGCGCGATCAGCATCCGGTGGCGGCCGAGGTCGGCGCCGGTGGTGACGACGTCGGCCCGGATGCCCAGGGCGAGCAGCGCGGAGTACCAGTCGAGCGCCTCCCGGTGGTAGTCGAGCAGCGACGTGGGGTGCGAGTCCTGCTCGCTCGCCCACCACGACTCCCAGTCGAAGAGGATGCCGACCTCGGCGGGCTCCCGCTCACTGCCCGCGACCGGCGCCAGGGTCTTCAGGGTGTCGCCGAGCGCGGTGACCGCGCGGAACAGGTCGCTGTCGGCGCCCGCGTGCGGCACCATCGCCGAGTGGTACTTCTCGGCGCCGGCCGCGGACTGCCGCCACTGGAAGAAGCAGACCGCGTCCGCGCCGTGCGCCACGTGCGTCAGGGAGTCCCGGGCCAGCTCACCCGGTCGCTTGGCCAGGTTGACCGGCTGCCAGTTCACCGCGCTCGTCGAGTGCTCCATCAGGAACCAGGGCCGGCCGCCGGCGATCCCGCTGGTCAGGTTCGCCGAGAAGGACAGCTCGTCGCGTTCCCGGCCGCTCGGTACGACGTAGTGGTCGTTGGCGACGAAGTCCACCTCGTCCGCCCAGTCCGCGTAGTTCATCCCCTTCGTGCCGGGCATCACCATGAAGTTGGTGGTGACGGGGACGTCCGGCGTCAGCTCCCGCAACACCTCCCGCTCCGCGCGCAGGTGGTCCTTCAGCGCGTCCGACGAGAAGCGCTTGAAGTCCAGCTGCTGGGTCGGGTTCGGGTGGGAGGCGGCCAGCCGGGGCGGCAGGATCTGCTCCCAGTCGCTGTAGCGCTGCGACCAGAACGCCGTGCCCCAGGCGTGGTTGAGGGCGTCCAGCGTGGTGTACCGCGCGCGCAGCCAGTCGCGGAAGGCACGGGCCGCGTCGTCCGAGAAGTCGTGCGCGTTGTGGCAGCCCAGCTCGTTGTTGACGTGCCAGGCGACCAGGGCGGGGTGGCCGGCGTAGCGGGTGGCCATCTGCCTGACCAGGCGCAGGGCGTGCTCGCGGAAGACCGGTGAGGTGGGGCGCCAGTGCTGGCGCGCGCCCGGCCACAACGTCTCCCCCCGGTCGGTCACCGGGAGGATCTCGGGATGCGCGGTGGTCAGCCACGGCGGCGGGGACGCGGTGGCGGTGGCCAGGTCGACGCCGACGCCGTGGCGGTGCAGCAGGTCCATGACGTCGTCCAGCCAGGCGAAGTCCCAGACGTCGGGTCCCGGCTGGAGCCGGGCCCAGGAGAAGATGCCCACGGACACGATGTTCACGCCCGCCTCGCGCATCAGCCGTACGTCCTCCTCCCACACCTCCCTGGGCCACTGCTCGGGGTTGTAGTCGGCGCCGAACCCCAGACGGGGGACGGGCGCACCGTCCGCCCCGCCCTGGAGACGGGAGAGGAGGGTGGAGATCATGGCGGTCCTTCCGGTGGGGTGCGTGCGGTGCGGGGGGCGGGCGCGTGCCGTGCCGGGCCCCCGCACCGCTGCCGTTGCTGCTACTGCTCGACGGTGAAGCCCTGCTCCTTGCCGTACTTGACGGACGCCTCCTGCCAGGACCTCAGTCCCTCGGTCAGCGTGGTGCCCGACACGTACGCCTTGCCGACGGTGTCGTTGAAGACCGAGTTCGCGTACACCTGGTAGGGCAGGTACGACCAGTCGTCGGGGACGTTCGCGGCCGACTCGGCGAAGATCCTGTTGGCCTTCTGGCCGCCGAAGTAGGGGAACGCGGTGTCCTGGAACTTCGTGGACTGCAGGTCCGCGGTGGTCGCCGGGAAGGCGCCGGCGCCGAGCCGGGTCTGCACACCCTTGCCGGCGTTGGCGTACTCGACGAAGGCGTACGCCAGCGCCTCGTTCCCGCCCAGTTCCGGCAGCGCGAGCGCGCTGCCGCCGTTCTCGGCGCTGGTCCTCCCGCCCGCCTTCCACTGGGGCAGCGGGGCGACGCGCCAGTCACCGGCGGCGTTCTTCACGCCCGAGGCGAGGTTGGCGGGCATCCAGGCGCCGGTGGCCAGGGTCGCGATGGTGCCGTCGCCGAGGCCCTTGTACCACTCGTCGGTCCAGCTGGTGACGGGAGCGAGCAGCTTCTCGTCGATGAGCTGCTGCCAGGTGTCCGTGAAGGTCTTGGCGCCCTGGTCCGAGAAGTCGATCCCCACCTCGGTGCCGTCGACCGTGTAGGGGCGCGAGCCGGCCTGCCAGAGCATGCTGGTGGCGAAGCCCGCGTCACCGGTGTCCGCGGTGATGTAGGCCTTCGGGTCGGCCTCGCGCAGCTCGCGGGCGGCGTTCAGGTACTCGGCCCAGGTGGTCGGCACCTCGATGTCGTGCTTGTCGAAGACCGTCTTGTTGTAGAACAGCGCCATCGGGCCGGAGTCCATCGGCAGGGCGTAGACGCCCTCGCCGCCGGCCCGCACGCCGTTCCACGGGCCGGGGGAGTACTGCGCGGAGAGCTTGTCCGCGCCGAACGCCTCGAGGTCGGTGAGCTGCTCGGTCAGGGCGTACTGGCCCATGGCGTAGTACTCGATCTGGGCGACGTCCGGGACGCCCTTCTTCGCCGAGATCGCGTTCTGTAGCGCGGTGTACTGGTCGTTGTTCGTGCCCGCGTTGACGAGCTCGACCTCGACGCCGGGGTGCTCCTTCTCGAAGTCGGTCGCCACCTGTTCGAGCGTGGGCTCCCACGCCCAGACGGTGATGGTGCCGCCCTTCTTCAGGGCGGCCTGGACGTCCGCCCGGGAGACCGCCTTCCGGTCCGACCCTCCGTCGTCGGATCCGCCGCAGGCGGCGGCCCCGAGGGCGAGGGCGCAGAGGAGGCCTGTTCCGCGCAGCAGGCGGCGCGAGTGCTTGGGCATGGGTGTGCTTCCACTTCTTCGTGGCCGTGACCGGCACCGTTGGAGGGTCGGAGGGAGGGGCGGGGGAGAGGGCGGGCGTGGGCTACCCCTTGACGCTTCCGGCGGCGAGTCCGGACTGCCAGTACCTCTGGAGCAGCAGGAACGCGGCGATCAGCGGCAGGATGGTGAGGAGGGAGCCGGTGACGACCAGGTTGAACACGGCCTCGCCGCCGGCGGTCGCGGCCTGGGCGTTCCAGCTGTTCAGGCCCAGGGTCAGTGGATACCAGTCGGGGTCCTTGAGCATGACCAGCGGCAGGAAGTAGTTGTTCCAGGTCGCGACCATGGTGAACAGCAGGACGGTGACGATGCCGGGGGCCAGCAGCGGCAGCGCGACCCGGAAGAACGTGCGCACCTCGCCCGCGCCGTCGATGCGGGCCGCCTCCATCAGCTCGGTCGGGACGGCCTCGCTCGCGAAGACCCACATCAGGTACAGGCCGAACGGCGAGATCAGGGACGGGATGATCACCGCCCAGGGCGTGTTGGTGAGCCCGATCTCGCTGAACATCAGGAAGGTGGGCACCGCGAGCGCCGTACCCGGCACGGCCACCGCGCCGATGACGACGGCGAAGACGGCGCGCCGGCCGGGGAAGTCGAACTTGGCGAGCGCGTAGCCACCGAGCACGGCGAGCAAGGTGGCGCCGCCCGCGCCCAGCACCACGTACAGCAGGGTGTTCAGCAGCCAGCGGGTGAAGACGCCGTCGTCGTAGGTGAAGGTCTCACCGATGTTCTCCCACAGCGCGAAGTCGCTGTCGAACCACAGGCCGAAGGAGCGGGACAGGCCCTCCTGCGTCTTGGTGGCGCTGATGGCGAGCCAGACCAGCGGCACCAGGCTGTACAGGAGCACCAGCCCGGTCAGGACGGTCAGCAGGACGCTGCGCCGGGGCCTGTCGGGGGAGTGCCGGCGCCGCGGGGCGCGCAGCCTGGGGGCGGAGCCCGAAGCGCCGGACGGCGCGGGTGCGGAACGGTCGGTGACGGTGGCGACGGAACCGGTCATCGCTGCTTCACACTCCCTTGCGCATGCCGCGCAGCTGGACGACGTAGGCGACGACCATGGTGATCAGCCCCATGACGATGGCGACCGTCGCGGAGTAGTTGTGCTGCTGTCCGTTGAAGGACAGCGAGTACGTGTAGAAGTTGGGGGTGTAGTCGGTGGTGAGGGCGTTGGGGGCCAGCGGTTGCAGGATGCTGGGCTCGTTGAAGAGCTGGAAGCTGCCGATGATCGAGAAGATCGTCGCGATCACCAGCGCGCCGCGGATGGCCGGGAGCTTGATGGCGGTGATCACGCGGATCTGCCCGGCACCGTCGATCTGGGCCGCCTCGTACAGCGAGTGCGGGATCACGCGCAGCGCCGCGTAGAAGATCAGCATGTTGTAGCCGACGAACTCCCAGGTCACGATGTTGCCGATGGAGGCGAGCACCAGATCGGGGGAGAGCGGGTCGGGCAGCGAGACGCCGAACGCGCTGTTGATGTCGCCGACCAGACCGAAGCGGGTGCCGTACATGAAGCCCCACATCAGGGTGGCCACCACGGCGGGCACGGCGTACGGCAGGAAGATGGAGATGCGGAAGAAGTCCCGTCCGTACAGGCGTCCGCTGTCCAGCGCCAGGGCCACCAGCAGCGCGATGCCGAGCATGACCGGCACCTGGACGGCCAGGAAGAGCGACACCCGGCCGATCGCGGCCCAGAAGCGGTCGTCCTGGAGCGCCTGGGTGTAGTTGTCCAGTCCGACGAACGTGTTCCCGCCGATGAGCTGGTCGCGGAAGAGGCTGAGGTACACGGAGTACGCGATCGGCGCGAGGAAGACCAGGGCGAACACGGCCACGAAGGGGCCGAGGAAGCCCCACCCCGTCCAGGAGCGGCGGTCCCGCCCGGTCGGCGGCGGCGCAGGCCGCGGCCCGGCGGCGACCGGCTCTTGCAGCGTCGTCATGTCGTCCCTCGCTCGTCCACGTCCTGGAACACGGGCGTCGGCCGGACGGTGCTCCCCGCGGGCCGCGCCCCGTGATGTTTACGCAAACATCGACCACCTGGGAAGAGGGCGGTGAGTGTTATGTTTACGTAAACATCCGGTGGCGGCATGTCTACACTGCCCGGATGACGACGGTCAAGGGTTCGCGGAGCCCCCGGACCGTGCGGGGAACAGGAGAGGCGGCGGACGGCGAGTGGGCACGGCAGAGAGGGCCATGGCGGATGCGCCGGCGGCGGCCGCGGGCGCGAAACGGAGCCGCGGCGCCGGCCGGACGGCCTCGATGGCGGACGTGGCCCGGCTGGCGGGGGTCTCCTCGCAGACCGTCTCCCGCGTCTCCAACGGCTACGCCGGGGTGAACGAGGAGACCCGGCAGCAGGTGCTGGCGGCCATGAAGGAGCTGGGCTACCGGCCCAACAGCGCGGCCAGGGCGCTCAAACGCGGCGAGTTCCGCACCATCGGGGTCATCACCTTCTCGCTGGCGACCACGGGCAACGTGCGGACCCTGGAGGCCATCGCGACCTCTGCGGCGGGCGAGGGGTACGCGGTGACGCTGCTGCCGGTCGCCGTCCCCACCCAGGACGAGGTGCGCGGCGCCTTCTCCCGGCTGGAGGAACTCGCCGTCGACGCGGTGATCGTCATCATGGAGGTGCACCTGCTGGACGCGGTGACCCTTCAGCTGCCGCCGCACGTCCAGGTCGTGGTGGTCGACTCCGACGCCGGTGAGCACTACACGGTCGTCGACACCGACCAGGCCGGCGGTACCCGCGCCGCCGTGCGCCATCTGCTGGACCTCGGGCACGACACGGTGTGGCACCTGGGCGGCCCCGAGGGCTCCTTCGCGGCGCAGCGCCGTACGGACGCCTGGCGGCGCACGCTCACCGAGGCCGGTCGCACCCCGCCGCCGCTGTTCCGGGGCGACTGGTCGGCGGAGTCCGGCTACCGCGCCGGCCTGGAGCTGGCCGCCCGCGAGGAGTGCACGGCCGTCTTCGCGGCCAACGACCAGATGGCCCTCGGCCTCCTGCGCGCCCTGCACGAACGCGGCCGGCGCGTCCCCGGGGACGTCAGCGTCATCGGCTTCGACGACATCCCGGAGGCCGGCTCCTTCCTGCCGCCGCTGACCACGGTGCACCAGGACTTCGCCGAGGTGGGCAGGCTCTGCGTGGAGGCGGTGCTGCGCAAGATGCGTCAGGAGGGCCCGGAGCGGGGCACGACGCTCGTGCCGACGCGGCTCGTGCTCCGGGCGAGCGCGGCGCCGCCGCCCGGGCGCGGGTGACCGGAGGGGCGGTCGGCCCGGGGGCGGCCGGGGCGGTCGGCACGGGGTGATCGCGTACGGGGCGGGAGGGCGTGAGCGCCGTCGGTGCCGGCGCCGGTTGCGCGGTGGAAGCCGCCGGACGACGGTCAGCCGTATGCCCGCGGCGCGCACAGCCGTACGCCGTCAGTCCCGGTCGATGCGGTCGATGTTCCGGGTCCACCAGTGGTGCTCGCAGAACCAGTGGCCGACCATCGAGCCGCCGAAGACGACGAACCCGACCCCGATGAGCCAGGACTCCACCACCAGGACGATGCCCACCGTGCCGTAGCTGATCGCGTTGTCGAGGATGAGCGGCGTGAAGACGAGGTAGGAGAAGCCCCGCAGACCGATCAGGCCCACCATGGTCGCGACGGCCCCGGGCAGCAGGTCCCGCCAGCGCACCTGGCTGCCCAGCAGGAAGTGCTGGCCCCACCAGAAGAACAGAGTTCCCGTCGCCGTGGACAGGGCGATCCGCAGCGACCCGTGCAGGGCGGTCCGCGTCTGCACCTCCTGGTAGAGGTAGGCGGTCAGCGCGATCACCCAGGTCAGTTGTCGCCAGACGCGGTGCCACGGGCCCGAGGGGAGTTCCCAGATGCGCTCGTAGCCGTTCTGCACGCTCGCCGCGAAGGACACACCGAACACGGCCAGCGCGATACCACCCCACACGCTCGTCGTGCCGACCACTTTGGGCGGCGGACTGAAGATGTCGGTCAGTACGCGGGCGGACCGGCCGGACAGCCCCATGCCGTCGGACAGCCAGGACGCGAACCCCCCGCGTCCCAGGGGGTCGAAGGCGGCCACCACGATCAGCAGCGGGGCCAGCGTGACCAGCGCCAGGGTGGCGAACCCCATCGCCCGGTGCATCAGCTCCAGGTCCCGGCCGCGTCGGACGAGGGAGGACGCGGCCAACCGGTCCCACACTCGGTGGAACGGCTGCCAGAACCGGTTCACGGGAAGCTCCTCGGGCGGGCCCCTCGACGGCGCGCGGACGCGCAACTGAGTGACCCGGGCGGCGACCGGACAAACGTGCCGCCACCCGGACGCCCGCCGCACGCCACCCGGGCGGCCCTCGCCGTGGGGCCGTCCGGGAGGCGGGCCGCCCGACGCCCGCGGGGCGGGACATACGCAGGGCCCAGGTCCCGTCACGCCCCGTCCGGGGGCTCGGCCCGGCGGTCCGGGGCGTCGGCGCCGAGCCGTACGGAGGGACCCGGCGCGCCCGTGGTCCGCCTCCCGGCCGGGGTCAGGGATCCGTGCGCTGCTGCTCGCGCATCCGCTCGTTGTGCCAGGCGATCGCGGCGCGTATCTGCGGCTCCTGGAGGCCGGTCCGGCAGCCGAGCTGATCCATGGAGAGCCCCGCGGGACCACTGGTCAGGGCGCGGGTGAGCTTCGCCGCCCACAGCTCCTCCGTCACGAAGGGCCGGTGCGCGTAGCCGTCCTTGATCACCTCGAAGTGGGCGTCGCAGCACGCGGTGACGCGCCGCAACCCGTCGAAGCAGTCCTCGGTGGCGTGCGCCGCCGAGGAGTCCGGTACGTAACCGCCCACGGCCTCCTTCTCGGGGAAGACCCTGGCGCACAGGTCGCACAGCTCCACGGGGACCGGCTTCGCGGCCCGACGGCTCTTTCTGCCCTTGCGCTTCCACATGGCGACTCCCGGGGTGCCACACAGCAGTGTCGACGCCGGTGTGCCGATTCGGGTTCGGCGTCCGGAATGCCGGAGTTACCCGCAGGGCGGCGGGCAAACGCCCCGCGGGTACGCCCCTGGTCCGGCCCGGTGCGCCGGACGCCGGTCAGCCCAGCCGGACCGGCAGCTCGAAGAGGTCGTTCTGCGTGACCACCGGCTTGTTGCGCAGCTCCGAGGCCGGCACCGCCAGGTCCAGCCGCGGGAAGCGGGCGTAGAGCGCCGGGAGGGCCACGCCGGCCTCCAGCCGGGACAGGGCGGCGCCGGGGCACACGTGCGGGCCGTGCCCGAAGGAGATGTGCCGGCTCGGCGAGGCGCGGGTGATGTCGAACTCGCCGGCCGACGGACCGTGCGCCCGCTCGTCCCGGCCCAGCGCGCCGTACGACACGATCAGCGCGTCACCGGCGGGGATCACCCGGTCGCCGACCGGGACGTCCTCGGTCGCGAAGCGGATCAGGACGTGCGAGGTGGGGGTCGAGTAGCGCAGCGTCTCCTCGACGACCGCGGACCAGTCGGCCTGCCCGGACAGCACCAGGTCCCGCTGCTCGGGGTGGGTGGACAGGTTGACCACGGAGTTCACGATGAGCGAGATCGTGGTCTCGTGGCCCGCGGCCACCATCAGCTGCAACGTGGAGACGATCTCCTCGTCGGTGAGGTGGTCGCCGTCCTCCGAGGCCAGGATCAGGGCACTGGTCAGGTCGTCACCGGGCGCGGCGCGCTTCGCGGCCACCGTGTCGGCCATGATCCCGGCCAGCTCGGTGAGGGTCGCCACGACCTCCTCGGGCGGCGTCTGGGTCGAGAAGAACTTCTCGAACAGCACCTTCAGCCTGGGCAGCCTGACCTCCTCGATGCCCATGAGGTCGGCGACGACGTACATCGGCAGCGGGTAGGCGAAGCCGGCCTTGAGGTCGACGACACCGCCGTCCGCCGGCAGTTCGTCCAGCAGCCGGTCGGTCAGCTCGGTGATCCGCTTGCGCATGTGCTCCACCCGGCGCACCGTGAGCGCCTGCGCCACGAGCGTCCGCAGCCGCCGGTGCTCGGCGCCGTCCACGGTGAGCATGGAACGGCCCGGGTTGGCCAGCCCGATCAGCGGCCAGTCCGCGGGGATCTCGCCGCGCTGCCACGCCCCCCACACGTTGATGTCCTTGACCAGGCGGGGGTCGGTGAGGAGGGCCTTCGCCTCGGCGTGGTGGGTGACCGCCCACACGGGCACCCCGCCCGGCAGCTCCACCGCGGCGAGCGGACCGGCCGCGCGCAGCCGGGCGCTCTCGTCGTCCAGGTCGGTGACGAACGGGTCCAGAGGTATCCGGGCTTCTTCGGTGCCGGTCGTCATGCTGACGTGCCTCCCAGGGCGGTGGTCGGGGTGAAGCGCACGGGCAGTTCGGTCAGCCCCCGCAGCCAGGGCGAGGGGCGACGGGTGAGGGACCCGGCGGGGACGGCCAGGTCGATGTCCGGCAGCCGGTCGAGGACGACCTCGATGCCCGTGCGCGCGATGACCTCGGCGACCTCCTGGGCGGGGAACGGGCAGCGGTGCTCACCGTGGCCGAAGGAGAAGTGCGCGTTGTTGCCGCCGGTGAGGGCCGAGCCGTCGGTGCGGACCTGCGGATCGGAGTTGGCGCCCTGGAGACCGAGCAGCAGCAGGTCGCCGGCGCGGATGCGGCGGCCGCCGAGCTGGGTGTCGCGGGACGCCCACCGGCCGGCCACGTTCTGGGTCGGCGTGTCCTCCCACAGCACCTCGTTCATCGCCTCGGCGACGCTGTTGCGGCCACCGAACAGGGAGGCGGCGAAGCGGGCGTCGGTCAGCATCAGGCGCAGCGAGTTGCCGATCCAGTCCGCGGTCGGCTGGTGCCCGGCGGCCATCATCACCATCAGGTCCTGGGCGATCTCCTCCTCGCTGAAGCCGCCGGTGTCGGCCAGCATCCGGGAGGCGACGTCGTCGGCGGGCGCCGCCTTCCGGTCGGCGAGGAGCCGCGCCATCGACGTGCCGAGGTGCGTCTGGCCGGCGATGGCCCGCTCCCTGCCGTCGATCATGTCGTTGAGGGCGGTGACGAGCGCCGGGCCCTCCTCGTCGGAGAAGCCGTACAGGCGGGTCAGCACCCGCACCGGCAGCAGCATGGCGTAGTCGCCGACGAGGTCGGCCTCGCCCTTGGCGCAGAGCCGGTCGACCAGTTCGTCGGCGAACCGCTCGGCGTGGCCGCGCAGCACGTGCGGGTCGACGGCCTCCAGCGCGTCGCTGATCATGGCGGCGCGTTCGCGGTGCCGTTCGCCGACCGTGTAGAGGATCGACGGCTGCTTGCGGCCGATCATCGGCAGCAGCGGCCAGTCGGCGGGGATGTTCTCCCACTGGTTCCACAGGTCGGAGTCCCGGCTGAACAGCACCGGGTCGCCGGTCACCTGGTGCAGTTCCCGGTAGCCGAGGACCAGCCACGCGGGGACGTCCCCGTCGAGCAGCACCGGGGTGACGGCACCGTGCTCCCGCCGCATCTGCCGGTACAGCAGGGCGGGTTCGGTCTGGAAGCGGGGACCGCTGAGCGGTACGGCGTCGGTGGCGTCGGTGCTCACGCGAACTCCTGTCGGGGCTGGGCGGCGTAGGACGCCTGGAGGTGCTCGACCAGCGCGATCAGCACCTGCTTGCTGGACTCGCGGGACCGGGCGTCGCAGGAGACCAGGGGCACCCGGGGGTCCAGGTCGAGGGCCTCGCGGACGGCCTCGGGGGAGTGCCGGGGGCCGCCGAAGTCGTTGCAGGCGACGATGAACGGCGTGCCGTGGTGCTCCAGGCGGTCGATGGCGTACCAGGAGTCGTCGATGCGGCGGGTGTCCACCAGGACCACCGCGCCCAGCGTGCCGGAGAACAGCCGGTCCCACAGGAACCAGAAGCGCTCCTGACCGGGGGCGCCGAAGAGGTACAGCACGTTGCGCGTGTCGAGGCTGATGCGGCCGAAGTCGAAGGCCACGGTCGTCGCGGTCTTCCCGCGCACCTCGCTGATGTCGTCGACCGCCTCGCCGGCCTGCGTCATGGTCTCCTCGGTGTTGAGGGGACGGATCTCGCTGACCGAGCGGACCATGGTCGTCTTGCCGACACCGAACCCGCCCACGACCACGATCTTCAGACCGTTGTCGGCGGACGCACCCAGCGGTGTGCGCGCTGGTGTGGAGGCGTCAGAGATTGCGGAGTCCAACGAGCACCTGCTCCAGGATGTCGGGATCGGGGACGGCTGCCTTGCGCGGGTGGCGCACGCTCACACGCCCTGCGGCGTGCAGGTCGGAGAGCAGGATCTTGGTGATGCTCACCGGCAGCCGCAGTTCGGCGGCGATCTCCACCACGGCCGTGGGGGCCTCGGTCATCCGCAGGATCGCCGTGTGCTCCGACTGCATGCCGGGCCCCGGCTCGCACTCGGCGACGATGAGCGTGACCAGGTCGAAGGGGCTGTCGGGCCCCGACCGGCTGCGCCCCTGGGTGAGGGTGTACAGGCGGTCGGGTGCGTCGTCCCTGCCGGGGCGGCTCATGAGGTACGGGGCTGCGCGGTGAGGTGCTCGCCGAGCTGCTCGATGAGCTCGCTCATGTTGTGCCCGACGAGCCCCGCGTCCGCGTCCTCCGAGGTGACGACGGCCAGGTGCGCGCCGTCGCCCGCCTCGACGATGAAGAGGATGCCGCCGTAGAACTCGGTCATGGCCGAGCGCACACCGCCGCTGCCGTCCCCGAACTCCACGGACGCGCCGTGGGACAGCGACTGGATGCCGGCGGCGATCGCGGCGAGCTGGTCGGCCTGGTCGACGGAGAGCTCGGGGGTGCGGCACAGCTTGAGTCCGTCCCGGGAGAGGACGAGCGCGTGCCGCGCGCCCGGAGTGCGCTCCAGGAGGCCCTCGATGAGCCAGGTGAGCTTCTCGTCGGCGGTGGTCGAGCCGGTCATGAGGTGGTGTCGCCTTCCGGGTGCGCGTGCGAGTGGGACGGGTGGTCGGGGGCCGTCTCGGTGGGTGCGGGGGCGGCGGGCTCCGGCTGCGGGGCGGTACCCCGCGAACCGGTGGGGCCGGCCGGCCGTACCGCCTGGCGGAAGCTGCTGAAGCGGGCCGCGCGCACCTTCGCGTCGTCGGCGGGCGGGGCGGGGCGGGGCTCGTCGGCCCTGGTCGTGGAGCGGCCGCGTTCGGCCGCGGCGAGGGTGCGGCCGCGGCGCCGCTTGGGCAGCTCGGTGGCCGGCTCGGCCGACCCGCCCGGCCCGCGGTCGGCGGACTCGTGGACGGGAAGCGGTTCGGAGCCCGCGCCCGCGGGGGCGAGGTCGTCGGCGCCGCCGGTGGCGGGCGCGGTGTCGGGTGACACCGCGGGGCGCGGCGGATCCGCCGCCGTCGCGGGGGTCGTGGCGGCCGGGGTCGTGGTGGCCGGGGTCGTGGTGGCGCCGTCCGAGGCCGCCGCGGGCGCGGTGGTCCGGCCGGACGCCGCCGGGTTCGAGGCCGGGCTCTCGGGAACGGCCGGACCGCTCAGGATGTCCTGGGGGATGAGCATCAGCACGCCGGTGCCGCCGCGCGCGGACGGCCGGAAGGACACCTTCAGCCCGTACTTCGCCGACAGCCGGCCCACCACGGCGAGGCCCAGCCGGGTGCCGGTCAGGCCGCCGATCCCGGCGGTGTCGCCGGAGACCGCCTTCTGGGCGCGGCGCAGTTGCACCTCGCCCATCACCAGTCCGCTGTCCTCCACGGACACGATGACGCCCGCGGGCACCTCCTCCACGTACACGTGGACCTCGGCGGTCGGCGGGGAGAAGTTCGCCGCGTTGTCCAGGAGTTCGGCCAGGGCGTGCATGACGCCCTCGGCGGCGTGCCCGGCCACCGCGCGGTCGCTGGCCGAGTGGACACGCACCCGCTGGTACCCGGCGATACGCCCCATCGCCCCGCGCAGGATCGACTCCATGCCGATCGGCCGCGCCCAACGGCGTCCGGAGCGGGCGCCGGTGAGGACGGCGACGGAGTCGGCCAGCCGGCCCGCCTGAGCGGTGCGGTGGTCGAGGTGCAGCAGGTCGGTGAGGACGTCCTCGTCGCCGTGCCGCTCCTCCATGGCCCGCAGGTCGGCCAGCATCCCCGTGGCCAGCGCCTGCATCCGGCCGGCCGCGTTGGCGGTCGCCGAGACGGCGGCGGCGCGCTCACCCGTGGCCCGCTCCAACCCCGCCCGCAGCCGGTCGGCCTCCTCGGTGAGCCGGGCGACCTCCTGGGCCCGCTGCTCGGCCAGGCGGCGGCGCTCCTGCTCGAAACCGTCCGCCAGGCGCTCCCGCTCCCGGTCGAACTCGGCCAGCAGCGACGCCCGTTCGCGGTCGGCCTCCGCCCGCAGGCGCTGCTGCTCCCGTTCCGCCCGCTCGGCGAGCTGGGCGCGGTCCCGGGTGAGTCCGCTGACGTCCGCGCGGGCGGCCTCCAGCAGGCGGCGGGCGGCCCGTCCCCCGCGGACGGCGTGCACGGCCACGGTCACCGCCACGCACAGCAGGATCGCCGCAGCGCTCGCGCCCAGGCCGAGGGGGACCCGTACCGAGGGCGGTGCCGCGGCGACGGCGCCACCGACGACGAGCGCCGAGACCACCGCGCAGGGCAGGGCCGTGGATACGAGGGCGCGGGGAGCGGTTCGGTCGCCGGGGCGGGCGGGCGCGGTCATCAATCGGGTCCTCGCCAGGCCGCCTCAGCGGCCCTCGTGTCGTCCTTCGGGGCGCGTGCGGGCAGGCAGCTCTCACACGGCACGCAACTGGCGATCACTATACGAGAGTCGGCGATCCGAATGAGAAGGGTCTTGCGCAATTCCCGCGCGCTTTCCGTCGGTTTCTCGCGAAGCGGTCACAGGCGCTCGCCGGCCACGTCGGCTTCGTTCGGTGTCCGCCCCGAGTGCCGGCGGCTGTGCGCCCTGAGCGTCCGCAGCCGGTCGAGGCGGGCGATCACGGGGGAGGCGGTCACCCCGTGCAGGACGACCGAGGCGAGGACGGTGAAGGCCACCACGGCCCACAGTTCCCCGGCCGGCACGTGGAAGCCCTCCGTTCCGAGGGCGTGCGCGAGATAGAACAGCGAGCCGATGCCGCGGATGCCGAAGAAGGCGGTGACGAGCCGCTCCCGTGGTCCCGCGGCCGTCCCGAGCTGTGCGACCCACCCGGCGGCCGGTCGTGCCACGAGCAGCACGAGCAGACCGACGGCCGCGCCCCGCCAGGTCAGGTCGGCCAACGCACCCTGCGCGACACAGGCCCCCAGCAGAAAGAGGAGCCCGGCGGTCAGCAACCGCTCGACCTGCTCGACGAAGTCGTGCAGCACGGCGTGGTAGCCGTGGTCGCGTTCGGCGGCGCGGACGCTGCAGGCGGTGACGAAGACGGCCAGGAAGCCGTAGCCGTGGGCGAGTTCGGTGACGCCGTAGGACAGGAAGGTGGCGCCCAGGGCGACGAAGCCCTCGCGGTGTTCGGACAGCCGGAACGACTCCGGGCCGGCGCGGAAGAACAGCCAGCCGAGCAGTCGGCCGACGGCCAGACCCGCCAGGACGCCGACCACGCACCCGTACAGCAGGTCGACCAGCAGCCAGTGCCCGACCCAGTCACCGGACACGCCGGTGCCCGCGGCCGCCGTCAGCGCGATCGCGGCCATCACGACCGGGAAGGCCAGTCCGTCGTTGAGACCCGCCTCCCCGGTGAGCGCGAACCGGACCTCGTCCTCGTCGTGCTCGGAGTCGGTGGGCGCGCCCACCCGCACCTCGGAGGCGAGGACCGGGTCGGTGGGTGCCAGCACCGCGGCGAGCAGCAGCGCGGCGGCCGGCGGCCAGTCCAGCAGCCACCACGCGAGCAGCCCCGTGGCCGCGATGGTCAGGGGCATGGTGATGCCGATCAGCCGCCAGGGAGCCTGCCAACGGCGCAGACCGAAGGGACGGTTCAGCGCGAGACCGGCCCCCATCAGGGAGATGATCACGCAGATCTCAGTGAGGTGCTCCACCCACACCCGGTCGCGTACGAGGTCGATCTCGGGCAGCGGTGTGGGGAGCAGTTGCACGGCGATGCCGCAGAGCAGGAAGACGAGCGGCATGGACAGGGCCCGCCCGGCCACGAGCCGGGGGATCACGGCCGCCCCGAGCGCACCCGCTCCCAGTACGGCGAAGGAGAAGTCGGCCAAGGTCATCGCTGTCGTGTGCCCGCTGCCGCCGGGCCGTACGCCATCCGGTGCGCGCCCCGGTCCGGGGCGCGCACCCGGGGATCAGGGCGGGCCGCCCCGCTCGCAGACCTGGCGGGCGACGTCACGGAGCTTCACGTTGTGGTCCTGCGAGTACCGGCGCAGCACCGCGAAGGCCTGGTCCTCGGTCAGCCGCCGGCTGCCCATGAGGATGCCCATGGCCTCGCCGATGGTGTGCCGGCTGCCGATCGCCTCCTGCATCTGCGCGTGCGTGCGGGCGCTGGAGAAGGCGACGGCGGCGTGGGAGGCGAGCAGCCAGCCGGCCAGCTCACTGGCCTCGGTGAACGCCCCCGGCCGGTAGGAGTAGAGGTTCAGGGCGCCGAGTTCCTCGTCCTCGGTGAAGAGCAGGAAGCCCATCATGCTGCCGAGCCCCAGCTTGCGGGCCTCCGGCACATACTCGGGCCAGCGCCGTGCCTGGTCGGTGAAGTCGGCGATCCGGAACTGCCGCTGCCCCTCGGAGGTGCGCGCGGCGTCGAAGCACGGACCTTCCCCGACCCGCCCTTGCAGATCGTCGCTGTCCGCCACGACCTGGTCGGTGGGGGCGAGCGACTGCACCTGGTCGCCGCGCAGAATGAGGATGCCGGCGGCGTCGCAGCCCTCCACCAGTTCCGTGGCCGAACCGGTGATGCGCTCCAGTGTGTCGTTCACCGATTCCTGGGCCAGCAGATCGCGTGCCAACGACGCCATCTGCTCGGCGAACCGGCGCCAGTCCTCCATACCGCCACCTCCTCGTTCCTCAAGGGGTGCCCAAAGACGACCGGGCGCAACAGTGGGGGACCCGAACGCCCCAATCCCGTGCCCCGTTGCACGCAAGCCGGGCCGGCCGCCCCCGGCCTCAGGTGCCTTCGGGCCGGAGCCGGTCGGCGGCCTCCGGGGGCTGGATGCGCATGCCGGGGCGCCGCCGGTGAACGGTCAGGTACGTCACCCCGTCCGGGCCGGCGTGGACCGCGCGCGTCGAGCCGTGGGGCAGCCAGGCCAGGGCGCCCGCGCGCAGGGGCTGCCGTCCCTCGGAGCCGACGAGGGCGCCCTCGCCGTCGAGGACGAGCAGCAGGACGTCGAGGTCCGGCTCCGTGTGGGTGTCGACCCGCCCCGCCGCCGGGATGCGGACGACGTTGGCATCGAGCTGGCGTCCGGGCTCCGCGAGCCTCCACAGGGCACCGGCCGACAGGTCCTCGCCGGGCGGCAGGAGGTCGGCGAGGTCGCACAGCACCCGGGGTGGCGGAGCCGGTGCCGCCGGCCCGGGGGGTTCGCGGTCTTGCGCTGCCATCAGATGCCACCGTCCGAAGTGCCCGACTGGACTGTCCCGCCGCCCCGTTGAGCGGTCGGCCCCGGCACGGCCGGTCGAGTGACGCACTCCACAGGCCGAGGGCGCGAGATGAAGACGAATCTAACATGCGCATTTGATAGCGTCCGGGCTGTGCGGCTGACGAAGTTCACCGACCTGGCGTTGCGCTCCGTGATGCGCCTGGCGGTCGTGAGAGACGGAGACGACCCCCTGACCACCCGCGAGGTGGCCGAGGCGGTCGATGTGCCGTACACGCATGCGGCGAAGGCCATCACCCGCCTCCAGCACCTCGGCGTGGTCGAGGCGCGGCGCGGGCGCGGCGGCGGGCTCACGCTGACCGGCCCGGGGCGGCACGCCTCGGTGGGGCGACTGGTGCGCGAGCTGGAGGGCGACGGTGAGGTGGTCGCCTGCGAGGGTGCCTCGCCGTGCCCCCTGCGGGGGGCCTGTCGCCTGCGGGGCGCGCTGCGGGACGCGCAGGAGGCGTTCTACGCCGCGCTCGACCCGCTGACCGTGACCGACCTGGTGGCCTCACCGACCGGCCCGGTCCTGATCGGCCTGACGGACCGCCCCTCGGGGTGACCCCCGTGTGACCCCCGTGTGACCCCCGTGTGACCCCCGTGTGACCCCCGTGCCTCGGCGTGACCGGCGGACCGTCGGTCGGGGGCGGTGCCGAGCCGATCCCGAAAACACGAATATCAGTTACCAGTTTAGGAGTCACTGTGCTCTCCGAACAGTCGGTCCCCGTGGTCCGGGCCACCCTCCCGGCGGTGGGTGGAGCCATCGGCGACATCACCACCCTCTTCTACCGCAAGTTGTTCGACGCCCACCCCGAGCTGCTGCGGGACCTGTTCAACCGCGGCAACCAGGCCAGCGGGGAGCAGCAGCGGGCGCTGGCCGGTTCCATCGCCGGGTTCGCCGGCCTGCTGCTGGACCACCCCGACGCCCGTCCGGACGCGATGCTCTCCCGGATCGCGCACAAGCACGCCTCCCTCGGCATCACGTCCGAGCAGTACGGAGTCGTCCACCGCCATCTGTTCGCCGCGATCGCGGAGGTGCTCGGCGACGCCGTCACCCCGGAGGTCGCCGCTGCCTGGGACGAGGTCTACTGGCTGATGGCCCACGCGCTCGTGGCCCTCGAAACCCGCCTCTACCGGGAGGCGGGGGTCGCCGCCGGAGAGGTCTGGCGCCGCATGGAGATCGTCGGACGACAGGAGCAGGGCCCCGACGCGGTCTCCCTCGTGCTCCGGCCCGCCGACGAGCACCCCGCGCCGCCGTTCCGCCCGGGCCAGTACGTCAGTGTCCGGTCCGAACTGCCCGACGGCTCCCGCCAGATCCGGCAGTACAGCCTGTCCGCCGGACCCGCCCGGCCCGACCGGCGCATCACCGTCAAGCGGGTCCGGGGCGGCGAGGGACCCGAGGGCGAGGTCTCGTCCTGGCTCCACGCACACGCGCGCGAGGGCGACGTCCTCACCGTGTCCGCACCCTTCGGCGACCTGGCGCCGGTGGACGGTGACGGCCCCCTGCTGCTGGCCTCGGCCGGTATAGGGGTCACCCCCATGCTGGCCATGCTCGATCACCTGGCCGCGTCCGGCACCACCCGCCCGGTCACCGTGATCCACGCCGACCGCGACCCCGCCGCCCACGCCCACCGGCAGGAGCAGCTGGACCTGATACGCGCGCTGCCCGGCGCCCGGCTCCACCTCTGGTACGAGGAGCCCGGCGACCAGGCACCGCACGCGTCGGCCGGCCGCGCCGACCTCGCCGGCGTCGAACTGCCGCCGGGCCTCACGGTCTACCTGTGCGGACCGGTGCCCTTCATGCGCGCCGTCCGCGGCGACCTGCTGCGCCGCGGTGTGCCGGCACAGGCCGTCCACTACGAGGTGTTCGGCCCCGACCTCTGGCTCGGACAGCCCTGACGGGCGGCGGACACCCGCTTTCCTCCGGTTCCTCCGGTCTAGGCCGCCGCGGTGAAGGCGGTGCTGATCGCGGTGTCCACCCGGGCGTGGACGACCAGCCGCGGGCCGGAGGTGTCGGCGTTGTTCTCCAGCAGCCGCCGGACGGGCGCGCTGTGGGTGACGACGCTCATCAGGACGCCCAGGCGGCCGCACCACTGGTGGGCCCGGAGCACGGCACTGACCGCGGCGGGGCCGGCGGCCCGGTCGGTGAGGACGATGACGACGGGGGTCGGCTTGTGGGCGTCGACCAAGTGGGTGATGTGCGTGGTCAGGGTGGCCCGCCCGTCGATTCCCGGGTCCTGGTCCACCGTGATGACCAGGACCCCGTGCTCCAGGGTGTGGGACAACATCGCGGCCTCCGATCCGACGCCTCATGGCGAAGTTGTGTCCAGTGAAAGTGCCGGGGACCGGGTCCGCAATACGCCCGTCCCGGCGCCGGAGCGAGGGGTCCGCGCTGAGTACGATCATCCGGTTGTGCCCCCGACCGCCCGAAGGAGCTCCCGCCGGTGCCCGCCCTCCTGCCACCGCCCCGAACCGGGCCCCCGCTGCTGACCCCTCGGCGCCTGACCCGTGAGGAGGACGGTGAACGGCTGCACGCCCTGCTGTGGTGCCCGGGCCCGGGCTGGCGGACGGCCAGCAGCGCCGTGCTGGGCGGCGGGATCGGCGAACGCGCGTGGGTGCTCAACGCCCAGGTCGCGCACGGCTATCGGCGCACCGATCCCGCGCGGCACCTCGCGGACCTGGCCGGCGCGGCCGGCGCCCGGGGGCCGGGCGTGGGCCTGATGACGGCCGCCGACGTGTCCGCGTCCGGCCGTGCGAGGGACGGCGGTGTGGAAGCCGTGGTGACCGCGGGTGTCTCGGTGCGCGGCTGGGCGGCCTCGCCCGCCGAGGGCGCCACCGGCGCCGCCGCACCGGGCACGATCAACATCGTCGCCGCCCTGCCCGTCGCGCTGAGCGACGCGGCCCTGGTCAACGCCGTGATGACGGCGACCGAGGCCAAGGTCCAGGCGCTGCTCGAAGCGGGCCTCGACTGCTCCGGCACGCCCACGGACGCCGTGTGCGTCGCCGCCCGCGTCCCGGGGACGGACAGCGAGGTCCACTCCTTCGCCGGACCGCGCTCGCAGTGGGGCGCCCGGCTGGCCCGAGCCGTCCACCGGGCCGTGCTCGCGGCACTTCCCACCGCCCGGTGATCCGGGGTCCCTACAGGGACGTCCTGCGACGCGCCGCGCGTGCCCGCAGCGCCAGCGCGGTGGCGAGCAGCACCCAGGCCACGGCGGAATAGGCCCAGGCGGTCCCGCCCCGGACGGCACCGACGGAGCTCCACACCGCCCACAGTGCGAGCACCAGGCACAGCGCCGTCCAGGCGATGTCGGCGACGCGGCCGTGCAGCTGCCCGCGCTGCCGGGTCCCGGGTTCCAGAGTGCCGAGCCCGTCGTCGACGGGTGCCTTCCCCTTGTTCACGTCAGGCTCCTTCGAAGGTCGCTGCGGAGTGAACTCCGCTTACCCCACAGGAGGTTGCGCATGCGGTGCGGGTGGCACGGGTGCGCGGGGGCGGCCCGGTCGGACCGCCCCCGCACCGTGGCCCCGGACGCTCAGCGTCGCGAGGTCTTCTGCAGTGCCTTGTCGAGGGCGGCCTTGAAGCCGTTCACCCACAGCTGGTTCACCCGGCTGCGTTCGGCGGCGTTCGGGTAGGCGTTGGTGCAGGACGGGCCGGGGCCGCCGCCCGACATCAGCTCGCTGCACGGGCCGGAGTAGTGGTCGGGGAGGCCGAGCACGTGCCCGGTCTCGTGGGCGGTCACACGGGTCGAGTCGTACTGCTGGTTCTGACGGTAGTCGAGGAAGATGTAGCCGCGCCCGTGCCCGTCCGTCGACGCGTACGAGCCGCGCGAGTCGTTGCCCTCGCGGTACGAGAAGTCCGCTCCCGAACTTCTCTCCGCGAGCCGCACGTTGGACACGGAGCTGTTCCAGATCTGGGTGGAGCGGGATATCTGCGTGCGGAAGCTGGGCGCGGCTGAGGCGCTGTAGTAGACGGTGACGGCGGCCGCCGAGGACGGGGCCGCGGCGCGCTTCTCGGCGACGGACCTGATGACCGCCTCGAAGAACGCCCGGTTGGCGGCGGCGTCCTCGCCCGAACCGGCCGCGGGCTGGTAGCCGATCTGCGCGGCCCGGGCCGGCGCCTGGGGAGCGGCGGTGGCGGCCGGGCCGGTGCCGAGCACGGCAGCGGTGAGACCGAGTCCGACCGCGGTGGACAGCAGGGGCAGACTGATGCGCATCGATGACTCCTTGTGTGGGGGAGTGGGGAGAAGTCGTCATCGGTGAGTGTGGGGCGCCCGCGAGCCGGTGTGATGATGGCAGGAGGGGATAGGGCGGGGCTATCACCGCCGGCGTACGGGGTTGTCACCGTCCTCGTGCGGGGCGGTCACCGTCGCGGCCCGAGACCGGAGCGTCGCGACGCGGGCCTCGCCACCGGGCGGACGCGGTCGGGAACAGCTTCTCCCACTGTGCAGAACTCGCCCTGATCCGCCGCCTTTTGTTCACCTGGCGCAACCAACTGTTCCGCCCTACTCTCCCTGCATGGAGCTCGAGGTGAGGCACCTACGCGCACTGTGCGCCATCGCCGACGCCGGCAGCCTGCATCGGGCGGCACGCCGACTCGGCGTCGCGCAGCCCACCTTGAGCACGCAGTTGAGCCGCATCGAACAGGCCCTGGGCGGGCCCCTGTTCGTCCGGGAACGCACCGGCTGCCGCCCCACCCCGCTCGGCCGGACCGTCCTCGGCAGAGCCCGTCCGCTTCTCGCCGACATGAGCACCCTCGTCCGCGAGGCCCGCGCCGCGGCGATCGCCGGCGACAGCCGGCTGCGCGTCGGCTCCACGGCCAGCCGCGCCCTGGCCGGCTGGCTGCGCCGGCTCAGACGGCCCGGGCCGGAGCCGACCCTCCAGATGGACGTCTCGGCCAACGCCCTGCTGCGCGGGGTCGCGGACGGCCGGCTCGACGTCGCCTTCGTGCACGAGGTGGAGGGCTGCCCGCTGCACGTCCCCGAGGGTCTGCGGCTGCGGGTGCTCGTCGAGCGCGAACCGCAGTTCGTCATGCTGCCCGCCGACCACCCCGCGGCCGCCCGGCCCGTCGTCCGTCTCGACGACCTGGCGCAGGACCGCTGGATGGTCGACCCCACCGTCGACGGCGAGTGGGACGGGGTGCACCGCATGCTGCGCGCCGTCGGCCTCGACCCGCGCGTCCTGCACGGGGACTACCACACCGCCGCGTCACTCGTCGCCACCGGCGAGGTCGTCACCGTCTGCCAGCCCAGTTCCCAGTCCCGCCCCGACACCGCGGTACGACGCCTCTGCGGCGACCCCCTGGGCGTACGCCTGCTGCTGGCCGCGCGCACCCGGGCCGAGCTGGACGCCGTCTACCCGGCGCTGGAGGAGGCGTACTGGGAGGTGGCCCGCCAGTCCACCGCCTACCGGGAGTGGCTGGAGCAGACCGGCGCCCGCCCCACCCTCCCGTGCCCGCCGGGGACCGTCCCGGGGCAGGACCGGGAGGTGTGCGTACCGGCCCGCTGAGCGGATCGGCCATTGCGGTGGTTCCCCGCCCACATCGGTATGACAAGACGGTCATACGGTTACGGAGACGTGTATGAGCTCTGTGCGACGTCTCCCGCCTCTTCGTTCGATGGCCGCCATCTGCGCCCTGGGCAGTTCCGTGCTGCTGATGACCGGCTGCACGAACGCCGACACGACACGCTCCAGTGTCGCCGAGGCGGCTCAGACCACCCCTGCCACCAATACCGCATCCGCCACCAACACCGCCTCCCCCTCTCCTTCCGCGTCCCTGACCGAGGACCAGGCCGAGCGCAAGGCCCTGGTGCCGCTGGCGAAGGTCACCTGGGACAAGGCGGCCGACACCGCCGTCAAGGAGGTCTCCGAGGGCAAGCTCGTCGACCTCGAACTGAAGCGCACCACCGCCGAGGCCACCGCGTCGACCGGTTCGCCCAGCCCGAGCATGCCCAACCCGGCGCCCAGCCAGGGGGCTCCGGAGTGGGAGGCCAAGGTCGCCGCCTCCGACGGCACCGTGACCCGGATCGACATCGACGCCGTCTCCGGCAAGATCTTCCGCACCCAGGCCGAGAACCAGGACGCGGACGACAAGCAGCAGGTCGCCGACATGCTCAAGAAGGCGACGCAGACGCCGCAGCAGGCCGTGAAGGTCGCCACCGACAACGCCAAGGGCACCGTGACCCACGTCGAACTCGACGAGAGCGACGACCAGAAGGTCATGTGGTCCGTCGACGTGGTGTCGACCGACAACTGGGACAAGGCGACCGTGGACGTCGACGCGACGAACGGCAAGGTGCTGCGCGAGAACGTGGACAGCGACTGAGCACCACGCGTCACCGCGGCAGGCACCGCGACCAGCGCGACGGGAGCAGCGGGTGGAGTGACCCCGCTGCTCCCGTCGCGCGTGCCCGAGGGCGTCAGGTCGCCGGCCCGGAGGCCTCGGCCCCGGCACCCGCCGACGTGCGCGGCAGGGTCGCGACGGCCAGGAAGCCGAGGACGGCCACCGCCGCGAAGAAGTAGAAGCCCCACGGGTGACCGATCCCCGAGGAGACCAGGGCGCCCGTGATGGACGGGCCGACGATCGAACCGATCCGGCCGATCCCGGACGCCGAACCGAGCGCGGTGCCGCGCACCGAGGCCGGGTAGAAGTTGGTCACGTAGGCGTAGACGAGCACCTGGGCCGAGAAGACGAACACGCCCGTGAGGAACACGACGGCGTTCAGCATGAGGTCGCTCTCCATCCTGACGCTCAGGCACGCCAGCATGACCACGGAGACCGCGAACCAGCCCATCGTGGTGCCCTTGATGCCCCTGCGGTCGGCGACGAACCCGCCGAGGACCAGACCCACGACACCGCCGACGTTGAGCACGAGGAGCTGCGTGACGGCCGTGGGCACCGGGTAGCCGGCGTCGTTCATCAGCTTCGGCAGCCAGGTGTTCAGGCCGTAGACCAGCAGCAGGCCCATGAACGAGGCGATCCAGATGCCGATGCCCGCGCGCAGGTACGCCGGCTTGAGCAGTTCCGTGAACGGCACCCGCCGGGCCCCGTCCCGCCGGGCCCGGACGAAGGCCTCCGACTCCGGCAGCTTGAACCACTGGACGACGGCGACGACGAGACCGACCACGCCGAGCAGGTAGAAGAGGATCTCCCAGTCGTCGGTCACCTGCAGGGCCAGCAGCGAGGTGATGACCGCACCGGTGTGGTAGCCGGTCATGGTCAGCGTGCTGGCCCGCGCCCGGCGGTCGGCGGGCATGTTCTCGGCCATCATCGTGAGCGAGACGGGCATGCACGCGCCCAGGCCGAGACCGGCGACGAGGCGGAGCGCGGCGAACATCGTCACGGAGTTCGCCAGCGGCACCACGAGGGTGAAGAGCGAGAACAGCACCACCGAGCCGATGAGCAGACGGCGGCGTCCCAGCCGGTCGGCGAGCGGGCCGACGCAGACGGCGCCGATGGCCACGCCCACGAGCGAGAGCGTCGCGACGGTGGTCGCGTCGCCCGCGGTCATGCCGAGGTGCTGGGTCTTGAGCAGGGTGGGGATGATGGCGCCGAGGACGACGAGGTCGTAGCCCTCCAGCAGGACGGTGATCCAGCAGAGGATCACCGTCCAGGTGCTGCTGCCGGTCCGCGCGGGTGCGCCGGACGTGGTGGCGGAAGTCATGGTGACTCTCCCCCCGGGGGACGGGTGTGAGTGGCGGAGCCGGGACGGCGGGGCGGCCGGGACGGCCGTGCGGGGCGGCCGCGGGGGCCGGGAGGTCAGAACGGGTAGTCGGCGATGTCCGGGCGGACCGTGACCCACTGGGTCTCGGTGAACGCCTCGACGTTGGCCGCGGCGCCGCCGAAACGGGACCCGGTGCCGGAGGCCTTGACCCCGCCGAAGGGAGCGTTGGGCTCGTCGCTCACGGTCTGCTCGTTGATGTGGACCTTGCCGGAGTCGATCCGGTCGGCGAGCTTCATCGCCGTCCCCACGTCCCCGAGGATGCCGACCGACAGCCCGTACTCGCAGTCGTTGACGATCCGCGCGGCCTCCTCCGGCGTGGAGAAGGAGATGACCGGGGCGACCGGGCCGAAGATCTCCTCCCGCCACGCCGGCATGCCGGTCGTCAGACCGGTCAGCACGGTGGCGCGGTAGCAGGCGCCGTCGATCTCGCCGCCCGCGGCGACCTTCGCGCCCGCCGCGACGCTGTCCCGGACGATGCCGTGCACCCGCTCCAGCTGCCGGCGGTCGATGATCGGTCCGAGCGCCACGTCCTCGCGGGCCGGGTCGCCGACCGGCAGGGAGTCGGCCTTCGCGGCGAGCGCGGCGGTGTACTCCTCCACCAGCGACTCGTGCACGATGTGCCGGCCGGTCGTCATGCAGATCTGCCCCTGGTGCAGGTACGAGCCGAACGCCCCCGCCGAGGCCGCCCTGGCCACGTCCGCGCCGGGCAGCACGACCAGCGCGTTGTTCCCGCCCAGCTCCAGATGGGCCCGCTTGAGCAGCCGCCCGGCCTGCTCGCCGATGATCCGGCCGACCGGCGTGGACCCGGTGAAGGAGATCACCCGCACCTCCGGGGCCTCGACGAGCGCCTCCCCGACCTCGCCGTCGCCCGGCAGCAGGTGCAGGAGACCCGTGGGGAGCCCGGCCTCCTCGAAGACCCGGGCGATGACCACACCGCCGCTCACCGCGGTGCGCGGGTCCGGCTTGAGCAGCACGGCGTTGCCGAGGGCCAGGGCGGGAGCCACCGAACGCAGGCCGAGGACGAGCGGGAAGTTGAAGGGCGCGATCACGCTCACGACCCCGGCCGGTCGTCGGCGGGAGAGCGACCAGCGGGCCTCCTCGGAGGTGAGGACCTCACCTTGCGGGTGCGTCGGCAGCCCGGCGCACTCGAAGCACTCGCCGATGGCGAGCTGCGCCTCGAAGTCCGCCTTGGACCGCACCGAGCCGGCCTCGCGCACCAGCCATTCCCGGATCTCCTCGGCGTGCTCGGTGAAGAGCTCCCCCGCGCGCCGCAGTACGGCGGCCCGCCGCTGCGGCGAGGTCGCGGCCCACTCGCGCTGGGCCTCGGCGGCCCGTGCGGCGGCGCGGCCCACGTCCTCCGGCGTGACCAGTCCCACCGCGCCGAGCCGTTCGCCCGTCGCCGGCTCGGTCACCGGGTGCTCGGTGGGGGAGTCCTGCCAGCCGTCGCTGAAGAACTTCCGGCCCCAGACGTCGCTGTCCAGGAGTGTCATCGTCGTTCCCTTCCTCGGGATCCTCGGGTGCCGGGCGCGTCAGCGGCTCCGCGCGCTCGGCCGGTCGGCGGGTCGTGTGTCAGGAGGGCGTGGTCAGGGCCGTGTCCACCTGGATCAGGCGGGGGTGGCCGGGCTGCTCCGCGAGTACGGCGCGCAGTTCCCCGGCGTCGCCGACGTGCCGGGCGCGCACCCCGTAGCCCTCCGCGACGCGGGTGAAGTCCAGTCCCGGGATGTCTAGCCCCGGGGCGTCCGGCACGCCGAGCAGGCCGCCGAACCAGCGCAGCGCCCCGTACGTGCCGTTGCGCAGCAGCACGATCGTCAGCGGGACCCCGTGCTGCGCGGCCGTCCACAGGGCCGTGATGCCGTAGTTGGCCGAGCCGTCCCCGATCACGCCGACGACCGGGCGGTCGGGCTGCGCCATCGCCACCCCGACGGCGCCGGGCAGTCCGAAGCCGAGCCCGCCGGCCGCCGGGAAGTAGTAGGAGCCCGGCCGGCGCAGGTCCATCTGGCGCCACCACGCGGAGGTGGTCGACGTCGACTCGACGACGTACGCGGTGTCCGCGGGCAGTCCGTCGCGCAGGGCGGCGAAGACCTGCTCGGGGTGGAGGCCCGGCCCCCGGGCGGTGACCGGCTCGGGCGCCGGCCGGTACGGGCCCGCGGACTCACCGGGCCCGCCGAGCGCGTCCAGCAGCAGGCCGACGACGGCGCCGGGATCGGCGACCAGCGCCTCGCCCATCGGGGCCCGCGCGGCCGCCGAGGCGTCCTCGGTCACCTGGACCAGCCGGGTGCCCTCGGGCAGGTACCGGCCGGGCAGGTACTCGTGGTACCGGAAGACGGGCGCGCCCAGCACGAGCACCAGGTCATGGTCCTCGAAGGCCTCGCAGACCGGCGCGATCCCGGCGGGCAGCACACCCCGGAACAGAGGATGCCGGTTGGGGAAGGGCAGCCGGAAGAGGGAGGGGGCGGCCCACACCGGGCAGCCCAGCCGCTCGGCCAGCCGCACGGCGTCGTCGAAGAGACCGGGCGCGTCGATGTCGCCGCCGAGCACGAGCGCGGGACGCCGGGCGGCGGCGACCCGCTCGGCGAGCCGACGGCCCTGCGCGGCGTCGGGCACCGAGGCCCGCTCCACCCGCCGGTCGAGCACGGCCAGGGCGTTGTCGTCGACCTCGGCCGACCAGTCGTCGTACGGCACGGACAGATAGGCGGGCCGCCGCTGGAGCCGCGCCTCGAAGACGGCCTGGGCCAGCGCGCGCGGTACGTCCTCGGCACACGCCGGCTCCGCCGCCCAGCCGACCAGCGGCTTCATCAGGGTCTGGGCGTCGACGCTGGCCAGGTTGGCCTCCGGGCCGATGGCGGGCCGGACCTGCTGCCCCGCCACCACCACGAGCGGGGTGCGCGAGGCCACGGCGTTCGTCAACGCGCCCATCGCGTTGCCCGAACCGGAGGCCGCGTGCAGGTTGACCAGGACCGGGCGGCCCGTCGCCTGGGCGTAGCCGTCGGCCATGCCGACGACCGCGCCCTCGTGCAGCCCGAGGACGTAGCGGAAGCCGTCGGGCAGCTCGGCGAGGAAGGGCAGCTCGTTGGAGCCCGGGTTGCCGAAGACGGTGGTGAGCCCCTGGCGCTCCAGGAAAGCGTGGGAGACACGGCGCACGGATGGCACGGACGTTCCTTTCGAAGTGACGTCCGACACGCTAGGGACCTCGCGACATGGGCACCAATAGATGTTTCGGCGCCCCGATATAGAGTCCGTCGATATGGGCACCTTCGACCTCAACCTGGCCCGCGTCTTCGTCCTCCTGTACGAGACCGGGAGCGTCACGGCCACCGCCGAGACGCTCCACGTCACGCAGCCGACCGTCAGCTACAGCCTGGGCAAGCTCCGACGGCACTTCGACGACGAGCTGTTCCGCCGCAACGGGCGCGGACTGACGCCCACGGCCGGTGCCCGGCGGCTCTACGAGCCGTTGCAGCGCGCGCTCGCGGAGATCGACGCAACGGTCCGGCAGGGCGACGCCTTCGACGCCGGGACCATGTCGGGCCGGTTCACCATCGCCCTCTCCGACCTCGGCGAGGCCACCCTCCTGCCGAGGCTGCTCGCCGCGGCGCGGGAGCGGGCGCCGGGGGTCTCGTTCACCGTGCGCCCGTTCGACGTGGAGGATGCCGAGAGCCAGCTGCGCCGCGGCGACCTCGACGTGTTCGTGGCGACCCCCGTGATCACCTCGCACCTGACCGTGCGGGTCCCGCTCTTCCGGGAGCGCTACGTCCTCATGGTCGCCGCGGATCACCCCCGGGTCCGCGGGGACGAGGTGTCGCTGGCGGGTCTGGCCGCCGAGCACCACGCGACGGTCTTCGGGCCGAGCGGCCATGTCGCGCCCCGGGCGGTGCTGGCCGCGCACGGGCTCCTGGAGCGGGTCGCCGTGGACGCCACCCGCTTCTCGATGCTGCCCTACCTGCTGGAGCAGACCGACCTGGTCGCCATCGTCCCCGAGTACGTCGGCGAGGTGTTCACCGCGTCCCACCGGGTCCGCCTGGTGCGGCTGCCCTTCGAGACCCAGCCGATCGAGATCGCCCTGTACGCACGCCACGAGTCCTCGCGGAGCCCGGCGCAGCGGTGGCTGGTGCAGTTCATGGCGGAGGTGCTGGGCGAGCAGGTGAGCGCGGCCCAGCTGCCGCCGACCGCGGCACCGGCGTAGACGCTCCCGGGTGATGGGCGCGGGTGTCTAGGATCGCGCCCATGACGGCACCCGAACCCACCATTCTCGCGACCTCGGGAGGGCACCGCGCGGGTGGCCGGACCATGGTGGCCTTCGACTCCCTGGTGCACCACGCGGTGGACCTCTCGGGCGCCCACGGGCGGCGACCCCGGGTCCTGTACGTCGGCACGGCCATCGGGGACGCCGAACACTTCACCGCCCGGATGACGGAGGCGGCCCGCGTGGCCGGCTTCGACCTGACGCCGCTGCACCTGTTCCCCATGCCGAACGTGGAGGACGTGGAGGAGACCGTGCTCGCGCAGGACGTCGTCTGGGTGATGGGCGGCTCGGTCGCCAACCTGCTGGCGGTGTGGCGCGTGCACGGCCTGGACCGCGTCATGCGCCGGGCCTGGGAGGCCGGGGTCGTGCTCAGCGGGGTGAGCGCGGGGTCCCTGTGCTGGTTCCGGGGCGGCGCGACCGACTCCTTCGGGCCCGAACTGCGCCCGATCACCGACGCCCTGGGCTTCCTGCCCTACGGCAACGGCGTGCACTACGACGTCGACGAGGGCCGCCGCCCGCTGATCCACCGGCTCGTCGCCGACGGCACCCTGCCCTCGGCCCACTGCACGGACGACGGAGTGGGCCTCGTCTACCGCGGGACGGAGCTGGTCGAGGCGGTGACGGAGGTGCCGGGCAAGGGCGCCTACGTGGTCGTGCGCGAGGGCGGCGCCGCGGTGGAGGAACGCATCGAGCCGCGCGTGCTGCCCGCGGCGTCAAGGCCCTGACGGTGGAAGCCCGGTGAGCATTCGGGGAACATACGTGTTTGCCGCCGGAGTGAGTGGCAAAGCGGTGTCCATGAGCGATCCGAACAAGGACACGAACCAGAAGACCACCACCACACGGACCGCCGGTTCCAAGGCCCGCGACGCCGCGGACAAGGCGACGGCCCCCGCCTCGCGTGCCGGGAAGGCGGCCACGGACAAGGCCGGTGACACCGCGTCAGCGGCCAAGGCCGGTGCCCAGCGTTCCGCGGAGGCGGCGAACGGCGCCCTGCAGACGGCGGCCAAGGGCGTGGAAGCAAGCCGCAAGGCGGTCATCACCACCTCCGGGCACGTCGCGGCCGGGGCGAAGACGGCGTGGACGGTCATCGCCCACCGCAAGCTCGTCGCCGCGGGTGTGGGCGCCGGCATCACCGCTCTGAGCGCCGCGTCCTACGCGGTGGGCCGCCGGGCGGGACGTCACACGCACGGGCCCCTGACCCGACTCACCGGCGGCCGCATCTGACGCGTTCCGCACGGCCGCACCACGGCGCCCGGTCCGGCGGCCCCCGAGCCCAGGGGGAACCGCAGGCCCGGGCTCGTGGTGTGCCGCCGTCGCGACGGCGAGCCCGGACGGTGACCGCCGGGCCTGAGTACGCGGCGCCTCCCCCTCGGCGCCGGGTCCGGCCCGCCTCGGCCGGGGTGTCCGGTACCGCTCGCCCGGACAGGAGAAGATGGTCCCGCGAGCCAATGCCCGACAAACGCGGAGGAGTGGACGCATGCAGCACGACCGAGCCGGGAGGCCGGCCGGCCCCGAGGACCTGATCGACGTGGCCCGGCTGGTGACGGCCTACTACGCCCTGCACCCGGACCCGGCCGACCCCGGCCAGCGGGTGGCGTTCGGCACGTCCGGTCACCGGGGATCGTCCCTCGCGGCGGCGTTCAACGAGGACCACATCGCCGCCACCAGCCAGGCCATCTGCGAGTACCGCTCGGCCCAGGGCACCGACGGCCCGCTCTTCCTGGGCGCCGACACCCACGCCCTGTCCGAGCCGGCGAGGATCACCGCCCTGGAGGTGTTCGCGGCGAACGACGTGACCGTCCTCGTCGACACCGCCGACGGCTACACCCCCACCCCCGCGGTCTCGCACGCCATCCTCACCCACAACCGCGGGCGCACCTCGGCCCTCGCCGACGGCGTGGTCGTCACCCCGTCGCACAACCCGCCCGCCGACGGCGGCTTCAAGTACAACCCGCCGAGCGGCGGCCCCGCGGGCTCGGACGCCACCTCCTGGATCCAGGACCGCGCCAACGAGATCATCGCGGCCGGCCTCAAGGACGTACGGCGCATCCCCTACGCCCGGGCGCTCGCCGCCCCCGGCACCGGGCGTCACGACTTCCTCGGCACCTACGTCTCCGACCTGCCGAACGTCCTCGACCTCGACGCGATCCGGTCGGCCGGCGTGCGGATCGGCGCCGACCCGCTCGGCGGTGCCTCCGTCGCCTACTGGGGCCGGATCGCCGAGCAGCACCGCCTGGACCTGACGGTGGTCAATCCGCTGACCGACCCCACCTGGCGCTTCATGACGCTGGACTGGGACGGCAAGATCCGCATGGACTGCTCGTCACCGCACGCCATGGCCTCGCTCATCGAGCAGCGCGACCGCTTCACCATCGCGACCGGCAACGACGCCGACGCCGACCGGCACGGCATCGTCACCCCGGACGCCGGACTGATGAACCCCAACCACTACCTCGCCACCGCCATCGCCTACCTCTACGCCCACCGCACCGAGTGGCCCGCCGACGCGGGCGTGGGCAAGACGCTGGTGTCCTCCGGCATGATCGACCGGGTGGCGGCGGACCTGGACCGGCGCCTGGTGGAAGTGCCCGTCGGCTTCAAGTGGTTCGTGGACGGACTGGCCGGCGGCACGCTCGGCTTCGGCGGCGAGGAGTCGGCCGGTGCGTCCTTCCTGCGCCGGGACGGCTCGGTGTGGACCACCGACAAGGACGGCATCATCCTGGCGCTGCTCGCCTCCGAGATCACCGCCGTCACCGGGAAGACGCCCTCCGAGCACTACGCCGCCCTCACCGCCCGCTTCGGCGCACCCGCCTACGCCCGCATCGACGCCCCGGCGACCCGGGAGGAGAAGGCCCGTCTGGCCAAGCTGTCCCCGGCCCAGGTCACCGCCGACACCCTCGCCGGTGAGCCGGTCACCGCCGTGCTCACCGAGGCACCGGGCAACGGAGCGTCGATCGGCGGGATCAAGGTGACCACCGAGAACGCCTGGTTCGCGGCCCGGCCGTCCGGCACCGAGGACGTCTACAAGATCTACGGGGAGTCGTTCCTCGGCGCGGACCACCTCCGCCAGGTGCAGGACGAGGCCAAGCTCGTCGTCCTCGGCGCCCTGGGCGGCTGACGCCGTACCCGTGCCCCCGGGCCGGTCAGCGACGGCCGGGCCGGGGGAGCGCCACGGTCAGTCCGCGGATCTCGTAGCCGCCGATCGCCTCCTGGAAGGCGACGCGCGGCGTCCCGCTCATGCGGACCCCGTCCAGCGCGAACAGCCTGCTGAGGAAGACGTCGGTCTCCAGCAGGGCGATGTGCGCTCCGGGGCAGCGGTGCGGCCCGTCGCCGAAGGAGAGCCCGGCGCCGACCTCCCTCGCGCGGTCGGGGCGCACGCACAGCGGGTCGCCGCCCACGTGCCCCGGATCCGAGTTGGCGTCGTCCAGGAGGAGTTCCACGTGGTCGCCCGGGGGCACGGTCACCGGGCCCCCGGGGCAGGCGAGTTCCACGGCCTCGGTGGTCCGGCGCCGCAACCGCCCGATCACCGGCTCCAGCCTCAGCAGTTCCTCCAGGACGGCCAGGCGCCGGGCCTCGTCCGAGGACCGGTAGTGGGCGAGCAGCTCGGCGTCCGAGAACAGGTGCCAGGCGGCGAGGCAGATGAACTCGCGCGTGGTCACCATGCCCGCCGCGGCGAACGTCAGGCACTCGCCGAGGATCTCCGCGTCCGTGCAGCCCTCCGCGATCAGGTGGGAGATCAGGTCGTCCTCCTCCCGGCGGCGGTGGGCCCGGACGGCGGGGCGGACGTCGGCCAGGTGGATGCGGAGCCAGTTGGTGTTCTGTCGCAGCAGCCAGTACAGCCCCCGCACGCTGGTCAGGCCGGGTTCACCGAACTCCTCCGGGAAGAACCGCTCCAGCCTGCGCCGGATGCCGGGTCTGCTGTGGCGCAGACCGACGACCTCGCTCACCACGCCGATGGCCAGGTCGAAGGCCAGGTCGGAGAGCGCCGCCTTGCCGGAGGCCCGCAGGCGCGCGAGCTGCTCCTCCGCGATGCGGACCATCAGGTCACGGTAGTGCTCGTCCACCCGGCGGGGAGTGAAGAAGCGCGCGGTCTGCCTGCGGTGTTCCCGGTGTTCGGCTCCGTCCCGGTAGAGCACGGGCCGACGGATCCGCCGGGGGAGCTTCTCCACCGTCTCGATCCCGAGCCCGGCCTGCACGGTGCCGGGGCCGCGCAGCAGCGCCCTCGCGACGGCGAAATCGTGCACCTGCCAGGTCCCGTCCGCCGCGCGGCTGACCGGGCACCGCGGCCGGGTCCGCCCCCGGTCGGCCTTCCGCGCGGAGTGCTGCTTGTCGCTCTGCACCACAGGGCCACCCCCAAGTCCCTCGCCCAGCGGCCCCGTCGGTCCCCCGGCACGATGACGTGGTCACAGGATCGGGCACGGGCACGGCACCGGCCAGTCCTCGTCCGGCCGAACCGGCGGGGACGTCACGGCCGGGCGCTGTCGTCCCGCGGATGGCAGCGCAGCGCCCACGGCGGCGTCCAGACCTCCCCGTCGAGGCGCCCGGCCGGCCGGGCGGCGAGGTGTGCGCGCAGCGCGGCCAGCGCGGGATGCGGGTTGTCGGCGTGCCAGAGCAGGGAGTGCGGATAGACGGGGGTCGGGTCGCGCAGCGGAACGCGCCGCAGATCGTGCACGGCGGGCCAGACGAGGGGGGTGTGCTCGCTGAGGAAGGTCGCGATCGACGACGACCCGGCGATCGTGTCGAGGAGGCCCTCGACACCGAAGTTGGGACCGAGCGCGTCGATGGTCAGCCCGAACTCCGCGGCGAGAGCGTCGTAGTAGGCCGCCCACTCGGTCCCCGGCAGGTTCCCCGGCATCCAGATGCGGTGACCGGCGAGCTGGGCCGGGGCCACCGACCGTGCCGACGCGAACGGGTGACCGGGCCCGGTGAACAGTTGGAGCGGCTCGTCGAAGACGGGCGTGACCTCGATCCCGGCGGGGATCTCCCGGCCCGGCACGCTGACACAGCGGAAGGACGCGTCGATCGCCCCGGAGCGGATGGCGGCCGCCGCCGCGTCCGCGTCCGAGTCGAAGAGGATGACGACGTCCAGATCGACCTCGGGATGGGCCCGGTGGAAGTCGCGCAGCAGGCCGGCCGTGGCGAGCCGTCGTCCGATCACGTCGACCCTGAGCGGGCGTCGTCCGGGCCGTACCGAGGCGGTCGCCCGCTCCTCGGCGTCGAGCAGCGCACGCGCGTGCGGGAGGAAGGCCTGGCCGTCGATGGTCAGCCGCGCGCCGCGCGCCGTGCGGGTGAACAGCGGCACCCCGAGGTGCCTCTCCAGGGCCGCGATGCGCTTGGAGACGGCCTGCTGGGTGATGGTCAGCTGTGCGGCGGCGAGCTGGAACTGACCCGCCTCCGCGACGGTGACGAAGGTGCGTACGGCGACGAGGTCCACGGCGGCCATCCTAGGGGCACAACGAGGGGTTGTACCTGAGGGACGCACTGTTTCCGCGTCCTCCCTGTTTTCGGGTGATGTATCCCCGTGTTGCAGTCGGGTGAGGGAACGATTGCGCCACGCGTCGATCGTCCCCGGCACAACCGCACGGGGTGCAGCGGCCCGGAATTGGCGTGCGTCGCTCGACCGGACGTGCCACCATCCGCCGATGGACCGTCAGACGATCTCCGCACTCGCCCACGCCGATCACCCGATCGCGGCCCCGCTCGACGACGACTCGGTGCACCGGCTGCTGGAACGCGGCATCCCGCACGGCGACGCACGCGTCCTGGACCTGGGCTGCGGCGGTGCGGAATGGCTGCTGCGCGCCCTCGCCGCGCATCCGCGGCTGACGGCCGAGGGCGTCGACGTCTCCGAGCGAGCCCTGGCGCGGGCCCGTGCGGCGGCGGGTCGGCGGGGCGTGGAGGACCGACTGGTCCTGCACCGTCGAAGCGCCGCGGACTTCACCGCCCCGCACCGCTTCGACCTCGTCCTGTGCGTCGGCTCCACGCACGCGTTCGGCGGCCTGTCCGCCACCCTCGCCGCGGCGCGCGGACACCTGGCACCCGGCGGACGCGTCCTGGTCGGTGACGGCTACTGGACGGGGACCCCGTCCGCCGAGGCCGTCGAGATGCTCGGCGACCTCACCGACCTGCCGACCACGCTGGACCGGGTCGCCGCGGACGGCTGGACCCCGGTCGGCGGGCACATCAGCACCCGAGGGGAACTCGACGGCTACGAGTGGTCATGGACCGGGTCGCTCGCCTCCTGGGCCCTGGACCACCCCACCGATCCGGACCGTGCGCAAGCGCTCGAGGCGGCCACCGCCCACCGCGACGGATGGCTGCGGGCCTACCGGGACGTGATGGGCTTCCTGTGCCTCGTCCTGCGCCCCACGCACCCCTGGGAGCCGCCGGCCGCCGGCGTCGCTTCCGCCTCCGGTGTTTCCCGGAATCCGGGGTAGACGACGGGCGTAACGGTCAAGGCTCGGGAAGAGGGCGGATCGCATGGACGGGGCTGCCCGGAACAGGGACCAGTCGGCAGAAGAGCTGGTCAGGGTGTCGGCGGAGTACGAGGGGAGCCCCGGCGACATCGCCCGGGGCCGGGAGCTGGCCCGGCGGTTCCTGGCGCGGGTACGGGCGGCCCGGAACCGTCCGGTGCCGGAGCGCGCGGTGGACCTGGTGCAACTGGTGGTCAGCGAGCTCCTCACGAACGCCTGCAAGTACGCGCCCGGCCCCTCGCTGGTCGACCTGGAGCTGGCGGAGGACCGGGTGGAGGTCACCGTGTGGGACACCGACCCGGTGCTGCCGGTGGCGGAGACGGCGGACCCCGGACGGATCGGCAGGCACGGACTGGAGATCGTCATGGCCGTCTGCCAGAGCTTCGAGGTGTGCCGGGAGCCGGTGGGCAAGCGGATGCGGGCCGCGGTGCGGCTCGCCGACGACCTGGGCGGTACGGCCCTCGGTCACGCGTCCTGACCCGCGGCGCGGCGACGGAGCCACCGGGGCACCGGCCGCAGCCGTCACCGGCCCGCCGCCACCGCACTCATCGTCCGGCCGCCCGCCCGGCCCCGGACCGGAGCCGGTACAGGACACTGCGGCGCAGCGGCCCTTCCGGCACACCCGGGTCGTCGAAGTCGTCGGCCGGGTCGCGGGTCATACCGAGACGCCGCATCACCGCCTGCGAGCGGAGGTTGCCGGCCGCCGTCACCGCCAGGACCTCGGCGAGTGCCAGCTCCTCGAACGCGAATCCCACCACCGCCCGCGCGGCTTCGGTGGCGTAGCCGTTCCCCCAGGCGGACCGCGCCAGCCGCCAGCCCGCCTCGACCCCGGTGAACGGCATCCCGTCCTCGACGGGATCGAGCCCCGTGAACCCGACGAACTCGCCGGTGGAGGCGACCTCCACCGCCCACCATCCCCAGCCCCGCCGGTCCAGGTCGGCCTGGAAACGGGCCGCGGAAGCCTCGCTCTGCTCCCGGGTGAGCACCCCGGGGAAGTACGCGCGGACCACCGGGTCGGCGTTCAGGGCGGCCCAGGGGGCCATGTCGGCGGCGCGCCACCCGCGGAGCACGAGACGGTCCGTACGCAGTTCGGTCATCGGGTCAACCTACGGCGGGCAGCCCCACGGGTCGACCGAAAAAGCGGCGCGACCGGCGCCGTGCACGGGGCCCGGACGTCAGCGCGGGGCGTCCTGCCCGTCGATCACCTCGGAAGGCTTCGGCGCCCGCACGTCCAGCGGCTCGTCGAAGCCGGCGAAGGACGTGGAGGTGTCGTAGTCGGCGCCCTCGTACACCACCTTGAGGAGGTGCGGCTCGCCCTCCGTGGCGACGGAGAAGGTGTACCTCCCGCCCTGGGCCCCTTCGTCCCGGACGGTCAGCTCGACCGCCTCCCGGCCGCCGACACGGGTGGATCTCCCCTTCTCGGCGGTGCCGAAGGAGGCGAAGGGACGCGTGCAGGACGAGAGCCCGTCACCGGGCCGCGCCGCGTCGGCGGACGTCCTGACCCACAGCTTCTGCTCGCCGGTGACGCCACCGGGTCGGCGGCTCTCCAGGTAGGCGCGGTCGGGCCGGACGTAGTCGGTCCCGCCCACCCGGATCTGCTCGAGGCTGCCGCCCTGCGAGAACGTGGCCTTCGCGGTGCACCGGCTCTCCAGGTCGGTCACCAGCCGGACCGTCACCGTACCGCCCTTGGCCGCGGTGCTGGTGGAGTCGATCCGCACGGACTCCAGCGCCCGCATCGCGGCGTTGGCGTCCTCCAGCATCTCGTCGGCGGACCGGCTCCCGCCGTCGCTGCCGCACCCCGCGACGAGGACTCCCGCCAGCACACAGGTCAGTACGGCGGTCGTGGTCGTGGTGCGCACGCGTCCCCCCTGGGCAAGATCGGCACCGAGAGCCTACCCGACCTCCCCCTTCGGCCCCCGGAGCGGTTCGCCCCCGCACTACGGGGGAACCTGGCGGGGTGGACGGCATCGGAAGGCTGTGAGGGTCGTGGCAGCACGCTGGGCGGGCCACCAGGAGAGCGGCGAGGAGCCGGGGCACGGGAGCGCGGACGGTGTCCCGGACCCCGACTTCGCCCGAGCCGTCCTGCGCGCCCTCGGCGCCGGCGTCCTCACCCTCGACCCGTCCGCCCGGATCACCTCGGTGAACCCCTGGGCCGAACGGCTGCTGGGGCGGTCGGCGCGGGACATGATCGGCCACGACGCCCACGACCTCCTGCACCGGCACGCCGACGGCAGCCCCGTCCCGCGCGAGCGGTGCGCGCTGCGCAACCCCCTGCACGGCGCGCCCGCCGAGGAAGGCAGCGAGGAGTACTTCCTGCGGGCCGACGGGTCCACGGTCCCGATCATCTGGGCGGCCACCCCGCTGGCCGGGGACGACCGCCGGGAGGGGCTGGTGCTGGTCTTCCACGACTTCAGCCTGCACCGCAGCGCCGCCGAGGAGACCGAGGCCCGCACCACCGCCCTGGAGACGCTCTCCGCCCAGCTGCACCTGGTGGCCGAGGTCTCCACCGTCCTGATCCCCACCGAGCACACCTCCGCCACGATCCGCCGGCTCCTGCGGCTGCTGGTGCCGGAACTGGGTCAGTGGGCCGCCGTCGACGTCTACCCGGGGCAGTCCGACCTCCTGGAGCGGGTCGCCGTCCGCAGCAGCACGCACCCGCACCGGGCCGGCCGGCTGAGGGGGCCGCTGACCTCCCTGCCGGACCCGGCGCGCGCCGCGCTGGCCCGGCTGGCGGGCAGCGACCGGCCCGTCCCGATCGCCGCCGACGACGTGCTCCACGACCCGCACAGCCCCCTCGCCGCGACGCACCGGGTGCTCTTCGAACGCCTCGGCGGGCACGCGGCCGTCGTCGTGCCGCTCCGCACCCGGCAGCGGCCGTACGGAACGCTCACCGTGGCCCGCGCGGGGGAGCACCCCGCCCACTCCGAGGCCGAGGCCGCCCTGCTCGCCGACATCGGCCGCCGCGTCGGACTGGTCCTGGACAACGCCCGCCTCTACCACGAGCAGCAGAACGTCGCCGAGACCATGCAGCGCCAGCTGCTGACCCCCCTTCCGCAGGTCGACCACGTCCGCATGGCCGCCCGGTACTGGCCCGCCGAGAGCGCCATGGAGATCGGCGGCGACTGGTACGACGCCTTCCTGCTCGCCGACGGTGTGCTGGCCCTCGTCATCGGGGACGTGGTCGGACACGACCTGCAGGCCGCCGCCCACATGGCCGAGGTGCGCAACATGCTGCGCGCCCTGGCCTGGGACCACCAGGAACCCCCCAGCGTGATCATGCGGCGGCTCGACGAGGCCGTGACCAACACCAGTGACGCCCCCATGGCCACGCTCGTCTTCGCCCGGATCGAGGGCCCGGAAGGCGGCCCGTGGACCTTCCACTGGGTCAACGCCGGTCACCCGCCGCCCCTGCTGGTCGCGCGCGACGGCGAGGCCCGCTTCCTGGAGGCCGGGCACGGCCCGCTCATCGGCATGAGCGCCACGCTGCGCCTGGGACTCGACTGGCCCGACGCGCACGAGGACATGCCCCCCGAGAGCATCCTCCTGCTCTACACCGACGGTCTCGTGGAGAGCCGCGACCGTCCGATCGACCTGGGCATGGCCAAGCTCCGCCACCACGCCGGGGTCCTGGCCCGCCGACTGGAGGGACGGAGCATCGACGAGTTCTGCGACGAGCTGCTCGCCCGGATCACCCCCCGGGGCGACGACGTCGCCCTGCTCGCCCTGCGACTGCCCGCCGCGGGGGTCGGCGCCCCCGGCGACACCTCGCCTCCTCCGCCGCCCCAGTCCGCGCACAGCGAGGCCACCCCCGACCGGGCCGCTCCGGGCGCACGCCGCCAGGATCCCGAGGTGCGGGACCCGACGGAGACCGACCCGGGCGATTGAGGCGCGCCCCTGGCGGGTCCGCAGGAGCGCCCCGGCCGCCCCTCCCGGATCGCCGCCCCTGCCGCCCCCGGACCCTCAACTCCACTGCCTCGAAGCGCTCTTGGCCGTGTATCGCCGCGTCCGCACGAACAGCCGCCGAGCACCGTTCGTCGGCTCGCACGCGGCTCCCGTCCGCCGAGCGGGGGAAGCCGTTCACCCCTCGGTGGGCCCGGCTCGCGGGTCCGGCCCCCGCACGTCCCCGGCCCGTCGGCGGGGCGCGGACGGGCGAACGTTTCACCCGGCTGAGCGCCTTGAGTGGTGCGAGACGGAGGGCTGGCTGACGGTGATTCACGTCGGGGCCGGGTCCCCTCGGCTGACGAAGCACCAGCTGCCCGGCCGTGACGGAAGGAACCACAGATGCGTTCTGCTCACATGCTCCTGACCACAGCGGCGGCCTCGGCCGTCCTGGTCCTCGGTGCTCCCGGTGCCTACGCGGCCGCCGGCGGCGACTGGGACCACGACGACTCTTCCTACAGCAAGGAGCACGACAAGGCCGGCAAGCACGACGAACCCCGCGGTGGCATGCACACGGGTGGCGGTGCGCTGACCGCGGTGAACGAGGGCGACTGGGAGGGCGGCTCCAAGCAGGACTCGGAGTCGACCCGGAAGGACGAGGGCGAGAAGTCGCGGGGCGGCGAGCACGAGAAGTCCCGGGGCGGTGAGCACGAGAAGCCGCACGGTGGCATGCACACGGGTGGCGGTGCGCTGACCGCGGTGAACGAGGGCGACTGGGAGGGCGGCTCCAAGCAGGGCTCGGAGACCTACAAGCAGGACGAGGGCGAGAAGTCCTGGGGCGGCGAGCACGAGAAGCCGCGCGGCGGGATGCACACCGGCGGCGGCGGGCTGGACACCCCGACCACGACCGCGGGCGGGCTGGCCGTCCTGGCCGTCGCCGGCACCGGTCTGTACGCCGTCCGGCGCAGGAAGTCGGCACACGGAGCGGCGTGAGCCGTGCCGGGCGCGATAGCAGTCGGGCCGCCGCCCAGGCATCCTGCGGCGGCCCGGCTCGCTCCCGTCCACCCCACCCCGTCCGCCCTGCCGCCGTGCCCAAGTGAGGTGGTCCCCGATGGCAGTACCCCCGACGTCCCCCACCGACGACGACCCGGCGTCGACCGGACAGGGGTCCCGGTCGAGCCTGACGGTGATGTGCGCCGTGGCCCTGCTGGTGCTGGCGGTGAGCCTGGTCGGCGGCAACGACACGTCGGCCGACACCTCCCGCCCGCCGGTCGCCGCACAGCCCGGAGCGACGGCCCCGTCCTCCGCCGGCCCCACGACCCCGTCCTCCGGCACTCCGCGGGGTGCGGGCCTGCCCCGGTCGAAGCCGGTGCGCCTGCGCATCCCGGAGATCTCCGTCGACGCTCCGTTCACCGACCTCGCCATCGGCGCGAACGGGCAGCTCCAGGCCCCGCCGCCGAACGACACCAACCTCGTCGGCTGGTACGCCAAGGGCGCCTCCCCCGGGGAGCGGGGCACCTCGATCATCGCCGGGCACGTGGACACCAAGACGTCCGCCGCCGTCTTCGCGGGGCTGGGCCAACTGGACGAGGGGGACGTGTTCCACGTCGAGCGGGCCGACGGACGCAAGGCGTCCTTCGTGGTCGACGACCTGGAGACCTTCGCCAAGGACGACTTCCCCAGCAAGCGCGTGTACGGCGACACGGACCGGGCCGAGGTGCGGCTCATCACCTGCGCGGGCGACTACGACCGCAAGGCCAAGGACTACACGGAGAACCTGGTGGTCTTCGCGCACCTCACCTGAGTCCGCGCGCCGTCCCGGTACGGCGCAGGTCACCCGCCCAGTGCACACCGGTCGCGCGGCACCGGGGCCGGGCACAGGATCGAGGCACGCTGGCGGCGCGCCACCGCGGCCGACGTCCACTTCCGCCCCCGCGAAGGAGATGTGCGCAGGATGACCATCACGTCCACCCCTGCTTCGGAACCGCTGACGCGACAGGTGTCGCACCATGTCTCCCAGTCCGTGTTCGACGGCTCCCGACTCCGGGTCGTCCTGCTGGTGGAGGTGTACGACGGAGCGCAGCAGCAGTTCCTCGAGACCTACGAGCAGCTGCGCAGCCACGTCGAGTCCGTCCCCGGGCACCTCGGCGAGCAGCTGTGCCAGTCCATCGAGAACCCCTCGCAGTGGCTCATCACCAGCGAGTGGGAGAGCGCTCCGCCGTTCCTGAACTGGGTGAGCAGCGAGGAGCACGTGCGGATGGTCAAGCCGCTGCACAGCTGCGTCCGCGACACCCGGTCGCTGCGCTTCCACGTCGTGCGCGAGACGAACAACGCGTCGGCGGGCGCCGACACCGCCCGCGAAGGCCTCCAGGCCTCCCCCCGGATCGGCGACGGCGTGATCCGGCACGCGCTCACCTTCACGGTGAAGCCGGGCAGCGAGGCGACGGTCGCCAGGCTCCTCGCCGACTACGCGTCGCCCGAACCGAAGGTCGACGACACCACACGGCTGTGCCGCACGTCCCTGTTCCTGCACGGCAACCGGGTGGTGCGGGCCATCGAGGTCCGCGGCGACCTGCTCGCGGCCCTGCGCCACGTGGCGCAGCAGCCCGAGGTCCGGGCCGTCGAGGAGGCCATCAACCCCTATCTGGAGCAGGACCGGGACCTCGCCGACCCGGAGTCCGCCCGGGTCTTCTACACACGGGCGGCACTGCCCGCCGTCCACCACGTGACCACGGGGGAGAAGGACCAGGCGGCCCAGCGGCACGCGTTGTCGTACCCGGCTCGGCCGGGCTGCGGCATGCGGCTGGCCCAGCTGCTCGCCGAGCGGGACGAGGCGGCCGCGGACGATCCGCGCAGCCCGGTCCTGTGCAGCACCATCTTCCAGCGCGACGACGTCGTGGTGCGGCTGGTCGACGTACGGGGCGGCATCGACGCCGCGGGCGACCCGGCGGTGGCCCTCGGCCTCCCGGACCCCGGCCAGGTGGCCGAACTGACGACCCTCCTCGACGGCGCCGCCGACGGCACGGCCGGCCCCCCGGCGGTCGGCGACGCACTGGCCCGCGCGCTCCGGGGCGCCCGCATGGACCTGGTCACCGACCGCCGCGCGGCCGACGCCTGACCCGGGCCCCGCACGGCGCGCGCGCGTCGGCCGCCGTACCCCGTGGGGTACGGCGGCCGACGCGCGTCCACCGGTCAGCTCACCGGGGCACGGTGCAGTCGAACGCGTGCAGGTAGGGGTTGACCGGGCGGATGTCGTCGATGACGAGGCCCGCTTCGGTCAGCCGGCCGACCATGCTGTCGGTGGTGTGCTTGGCACCGCCGACGTTGAGGAGCAGCAGCAGGTCCATGGCGGTGCTGAACCGCATGGAGGGCGTGTCGTCGACGAGGTTCTCGATGACCACGACGCGCGTGCCGGGCCCGCCCGCCTCGATGACGTTGCGCAGGGCCCGGGCGGTGCTGTCGTCGTCCCACTCCAAAATGTTCTTGATGACGTACACGTCGGCCCGGAAGGGGATCGCCTCACGGCAATCGCCCGGCACGATGCGCACCCGGTCCGCGAGCGATCCGCCTTCGCGCAGCCGAGGGTCGGCGTTCTCCACGACCCGCGGGAGGTCGAGCAGGGTGCCCTGCATCGTGGGGTACTTCTCCAGCAGGCTCGCCACCACGTGTCCCTGGCCGCCGCCGATGTCCGCGACCGACGAGCAGCCCGACAGGTCCAGGAACGCCGCGACGTCCTGGGCGGACTGCCGGCTGGACGTCGTCATGGCGCGGTTGAAGACCTCGGCCGACCGGGGAGCGTCCTCGTTGAGGTAGGTGAAGAACTCCTTGCCGTACAGGCCCTCCACGACGTTGCCGCCGGTGCGCACCGCCTCGTCGAGCAGGGGCCATGCGTCCCAGGTCCACGGCTCGGTGCACCACAGCGTGATGTAGCGCAGGCTGTGCGGGTCGTCCTCGCGCAGCAGCAGGGACATGTCGGTGTGCGCGAAGCTCCCGTCCTTGCCTTCGGCGAAGACGCCGTAGCAGGTCAGGGCGCGCAGCAGCCGACGCAGCGGCTTGGGTTCGGTCTTGACGGCGGCCGCGAGGTCCGCCACGGTCATCGGGGTGTCACCGAGAGCGTCGGCGACACCGAGCCGGGCGGCGGCGCGGAGGGCGGCGGCACATGCCGCCCCGAACACGAGCTCCCTCAACCGCATGGGCGGGGGTGGGGCGGTTGGTGCGGTCGTCATGTGCCGCTTTCCTTCCTACGTCGGTCCACTGGGGGCTGGGGTGGTCGGTCAGCACATACCGGCGGGCCGGGAGGCGCCGCAGGTGTTGCCCACGAAGGTGTTGCTCCTGGCGGCGTCCCCGGTCTCGGTGCTGACCAGGTCGGCGGGGGAGTTGTCCCGCAGCGTGTTGCCGCTGACCTCGTTGTTCTCGCCGGTGACGCCCACCATGCTCTTGAAGAGGACGATGCCGCCCGACAGCGGGGACGTGCCGGAGTGGCCCTCGACGGTGTTGTCCGCGACCAGCACCTTCTCCGTCCCGGTGAGCACGATTCCGGAGCCCTGGAGGGCGGGCAGCCGCTCGGTCTTCGGGCAGGACTTGTTGTTGCGCACGATGTGGTTCTCGCGCACGACCAGGTCGCCGGCCTTGGGCTTGTTCTCGTCGCCGACGACGAAGACGCCCGTGCAGTTGCCGGCGATGTGGTTGTCGGCGACGGCGAGGTTGCGCAGGCGCCGGACGGTCACGCCGATCCGGTTGTCCTCGAGGCGGTTGTCCTCGACCACGGTGCCCTCGGTGTCCGCGGCGCCTTCCTCGGCCTTGACGGTGTTGGCGAGGAAGATGCCGGCGTCGCCGTTCCCGCGGACGGTGTTGTCCCGGAAGGTGCCGTGGATCGACTGCTCCTGGGCGATGCCCCAGACGCCGTTCTTCTCCGCCGTGACGTTCCGTACGGTCAGTCCGTCGGTGGCCGTGGCGGACACCCCGGCGCGGGTGAAGCCGGTGACCGTCAGGCCGGCGACGGTGACGCCCTTGACCTTGGCGTCCTTCGTCCCGGTCACGCAGATCCCGTTGCCGTCCTTGGCGCAGGTGTCGTCCTCGGCGGCCTTCTCCGTGCTCGGCCTGATCACCGTGGCGCGGCCCACGCCGCGCAGGGTGAGGCCGGGCGTGCTCACCGTCACGCTCTCGCGGTAGGTGCCGGGCGTGACGAGCACGGTGTCGCCCGACCCGGCGGCGTCCACCGCCTTCTGGATCGACTCCCCACTGTGGACCACGTGGGTCATGTGGCCGGCGGACGCCGGAGCCGCACCGAGCCCCGTGCCGATCATCGCTGCGGTGCACACCAGGTACACGACATGGCATTTCTTCATATTCCGCACGTTATGCCCGAAAGATTTGCACGCTGGCGGGATGAGCCATCCGACGGCGTGTCACGAACCGCCGGTGAACCGGTGGTTCGCGGGCAGACGGCGTGAGTGATCTTGATGTCAGCCGCAGGGAGGAACGACACCGTGACCGTGCCCGCACGCCGCACTCGTCCGATACGTCCCGGGCGCCGCTTCGACCTCCGGGCGACGGCCATGTTCTTCGGGCTGGCCGCCCTCGTCCTGTGCGTCGTGGGCTGGGCCCTGCGCATGGCGGTCGACGTCGCGGAGCGGCGTCCCGCCTGGGCCCTCGTCCTGGTGTTCGGGCTGGTGCTGGCCGTCGTCCTGCACCGACGCGGGCGCTCCGGGTTCACCGCGCGGAGGCTGGCACGTCGCACCACGGGTGCCTTGCGGGAGGCCACCGCGACGGCCATGGAGGTGCTGGAGGAGGACCGGGCCCCGGTCGTGCCGACGGCACCGGCGCCCGGCGCCGAGGAGGCGGCGGTCACGGTGGTGGTCGTCGATCACGGGGAACTCAGTCCCGACGAGTTCGAGCACGCGATAGCCGACCTGTGCGTGCGGGACGGTTGCGCCGACGTGGAGGTGGTGGGCGGGGCGGGCGACCTCGGCGCCGACGTGACGGCGACCGCCCCGGACGGCCGGCGCGTCGTGATCCAGTGCAAGCGCTACGGCGACGACAACAAGGTCGGTTCCCAGGATCTCCAGCGCTTCGGCGGCACCTGCTACACCGTCCACGAGGCCGATGTCGCCGTCCTCGTCACCACCAGCGACTTCACCGAACCGGCCACGGACTACGCCGCCCAGTGCGGCATAGTCTGCGTGAACGAGGGGCGGCTGCGCGAGTGGAGCGAGGGCCGGGCGCCGGCGCCCTGGGCGGGGGTCCCCTTCGCGGGGGAGGACGTGGCGCCGCTCCCGGACCGGGTCGTCCGGTGACCTCCGCGCCCACTGCGCCCCGCCGCCGTCGGGAAAAAGGATTCTCCCTCGTCACAGTGGCAACCTGGATTGCATGAGCAAGACCGCGCTGATCGTCATCGACATGATCAACACCTACGACCACGAGGACGCGGAGTCGCTGATTCCGGCCGTCGAGTTCGTGCTGCCGCAGGTGACCGGCCTGCTGGAGCGGGCGCGGCGGCAGGGCGTGCCCGTGATCTACGTCAACGACAACTTCGGCGAGTGGCGTTCGCACCACGGAGAGATCCTCGACAAGGCCCTCTCGGGACCGCACGCACGGCTCGTCGAGCCCTTGCAGCCCGACGAGTCGTCCCTCTTCGTGGTCAAGGCGCGCCACTCGGTTTTCTTCGAGACGCCGCTGACGTACCTGCTGCACCAGCAGGGGATCGACCGACTGGTGATGTGCGGCCAGGTGACCGAGCAGTGCGTCCTGTACTCGGCGCTCGACGCCCACATCCGCCACCTGGACGTCATCGTGCCGCGGGACGCGGTCGCCCACATCCACGCCGACCTCGCGGACGCCGCCCTGCGCATGATGGAGCGGAACATGGGTGCCCGGGTGTGCGACAGCGGTGAACTGTGGACGTGAGGCGCCCCGCCGCGAAACGGCACCCCGCCGACCGGGGTGCGCGCGCCGCCGCCCGCCCCGTCAGCTGCGCAGGCTGCGCACCGGGAGGATGAGCTGCGCCGCGCCGGAGAGCGTGGCCTCGTCGTTGGCGAAGGCGGCGACCGCCTCGCCGTCGCCGGGCTCGCCCCCGGACCAGGGGCGGGTGGCGAAGATCAGGCAGGCGTACCCGCGCTCGTCGACCGCCTTGCGCCACTCGGGCGTGGGAACGAACTGGGCGTTGACGCCCCGCATGGTGAGCGCCGCGGCGCCCGGCACGACCAGCAGGGTGACGGGCAGGCCGGTCAGGCGGGTGGCGTCGAGGACGCCCTCGCCCACGGAGATCCCGGAGTGGCGCAGCAGCCGTTCGACGGCGTCCGGGACCGCCTCCGGGCCGCCCTCGCCGTCGCCCAGGGAGCAGGCGAGGAGGAAGGGGACGTCGCCGTCGGGGGTCTCGCGGCTCCAGGACATGATGACGAGCGTGCCGAGGTCGGCCGTCCGCAGGGGGCGTGTGTCAGGTGAGATCGAGGTCACCGCGAAACCGTAAGGGCGCGCCGGGAGGTGTCCGCGCGCCGCTCACCCGACCGGGGGACGTCCTCGCCCTTCTTCACACGAACGAGGGGGCCGGCTCGGCGCCGGGACGGCGGCCGCGCCGAGGAGGAATCGTCTGCTCCGACCGGCGTAGGGACGTGACGGACGGGGCGACGGCCCCGTGTCACGTGGTGTAACAGTCTCAGTATGATCTGTAGACGAAATGCTCATACGAGCGAGACGCGCAGTTCGTACGGCCGTGGTGCCCGGACCGCGCTGGTGGTCCTGTTCACCGCGACCGCACTGGCCACGACCGGTCAGGCGGCCGCGTCGCCCGCGGCCGGCCTGCGCACCGACTGGGACGCCATCGCGGCCTGCGAATCCGGCGGCAACTGGCAGGCGAACACCGGCAACGGCTACTACGGCGGACTGCAGTTCGCGCCGTCGAGCTGGGCCGCGGCGGGCGGCCTCGAGTACGCGGCCCGCGCGGACCTCGCCACCCGCGGGGAGCAGATCGCCGTCGCCAAGCGCCTCGCCCGGTTGCAGGGGATGTCGGCCTGGGGCTGCGCCTGATGTTCCCGCGCCCCGGACCCGGGCAGACGTAGTCATGTGAGCCGCCCGGCCGCAGTGGGCGAAGGAGGGCTCGGCAGCCATGAGACTTTTCACCGGCGATCACCGCCCCGCCCCCCGCGCCCGGATCGGCGAAATGATCTTCTCCCGGGTGGCGGGGCCCGAGGGACCGGGCAACCGGGCCCGCATCCACGACACACCGGGCCCACGCTGGTTCGGGCCGGAGCGGCCGATCAGGCGGGTGCACGGGGATGCCTCCATGTTCATCGGAGGCCTGTCCGCCCTGCTGCTCCAGTCGCTGCACCCCCTGGCCATGGCCGCGGTGGCCGCGCACTCCGGCTTCCGCGGCGACCCGTGGGGGCGGCTCCAGCGGACCAGCACCTTCCTGGCCGTCACCACCTACGGCCCCGCCGACCGCGCACAGGAGGCGTGCGAGCGGGTACGCGCCGTGCACGACACCGTGCGCGGCACCACCGCCGAGGGGCAGGCGTACGCCGCCGCCGATCCGCACCTGCTGTGCTGGGTGCACGTCGCCGAGGTCGACAGCTTCCTGCGCGCCCACCAGCGCTACGGCGCCCGCCCCCTGGACGAGGAGGGATGCGACGCCTACGTGGCCGACATGGCGCGCATCGCCACCGCACTCGGCGTTCCGGACCCTCCGGTGGACCGCGCCGGTCTCGCGGAGCGCCTCGCCGCCTACCGCGGCGAACTGCGCGCGACCGCCGAGGCGCGGAACACCGCGCGGTTCCTGCTGCTCGATCCGCCCCTGCCGCTGCTCGCCCGCCTCCCCTACGGAGCCATCGCCGCCAACGCGGTCTCGCTGTTGCCCCTCTGGGCCTCGCGGGCCCTGCGGCTGCCGCGTCTGCCTCCGGCGGAGGGCGTGTGCGTACGCCCGCTCGGGATGGCGGTGACCGCCGGGATCCGCTGGGCACTGACTCCGCCCCGCGACGCGGCCTAGGTCAGGCGCCCGGTCCGGGGTCCGGCTCCACCGGCGTACGGATGCCCGCCCGGGCCGCCTCCAGCTGGGCCGCGAACGCGATGCCGAGGAAGAGCGCCACGGCGGTCAGGTTGGCCCACAGCAGCAGGGCGATGAAGGCCGTGAGCGGACCGTACACGGCGCCGAAGGCCCCGCTCCGTCCGACGTACAGCGCGAGCAGCCAGGTCGCCGAGATCCACAGCACCAGGTGGACCGCCGAGCCGAAGGCCAGCCAGGTGTAGCCGGGCTGGTCGCGGCGGGGTGACCAGCGCAGGATCACCGCCGACGCGACCCAGGCCAGCAGCAGCCCGGCCGGTACGTCCAGCACGGCCCACCACGCGGCCCCGCCCGTCCCGTGGCCGAGGGTGCGGGCCACGGCGTCGCCGACCGTCTCACCCGCGACGAGCACGAGGAACCCCAGGACCATCGGCAGGCCGGCCGTGAAGGCGAGCGCCAGCGCCCGGCCGTACTTGCGGACGAAGGGGCGGTCGCGCTCGATGCCGTAGATGCGGTTGGCGCCCCGCTCGATCTGCGCCATGGCAGAGGAGAGGTTCAGCACCGCGAACCCGAGGCCCAGCCAGAGCGCGACGGTGCTCCACACGTCGCTGCCGGCGCTGCGCCGGGTGCCCTCGAAGGCCTTCTCCACGACGTCCGCGCTGGCGCCCGGCACGATCCGGCCGAGGGTCAGCTCGATGACCCGGCCCACGCTCTCCGTGTGCACCGACGTGGCGAGACCCACGAGCACGACGGTGAAGGGGACCAGGCCGAGCACGACCTGGAAGGCGAGGGCCCGGGCGTTGGTGAAGCCGTCCGCGTAGCGGAACCGGGTGAAGGAGTCGGCCAGCAGCCTGAGGCCCCCGTACCGCCGCAGGGCGGTGAGGGCTTCGTCGCCGGAGAGTTCGTCTCCGAGCATGTCCCGGGTCTGCGGAACGTGGACGGCGGTTCCCACGATGCGGCTGCTCCTCGTGTCGGGGCGGGCGAGGACGGAGTCCTCCACCCGTGCGCATGCCCCGTCAACGAGACCGCAGCGCGCAGGGGACGGCTTTCGGTGTGGAGACGGTGCTGTCGGCGTGCGGGGCCTGCCGGGATCCGGGTCCGAACCCGCGTGCGCCGCCGCCGTGTTGACCGGGGTAACCCGTGGGTGTGGACCTGCGCCCGGGCGTCGTTCCGCTCGTTTTCCGCGGGAGGCGGGTGGGCAGTCCCCTGGGCGGGGGAGCCGGGGGGCGGCCCCGGACGGTCCGTTCGCCGACCCGTCCGGGGCCGCCCCTCGCACCGCGTCCTCCGGGCCTACGTCGTCGCCTGTCCCCGGTCCCGGGCGGCGAGTTCGTGCAGACGGGCCAGTTCGGCGGCGTGCTCGCTGACCCGCACGCCCAGGAGTCCGTAGGTGAGGAGCGCAGCGCCCGCCACGGACACCGGGACCGAGAGACCGAGCAGGGCCAGAGCCTCGGGCCAGTCCCGTGCGTCACCGCACGGGTCCTTCGACGGGCCCTCGTTCGCGGTCCCGTCATCGGTGGACAACCGGGGCTCGCACTCCACCGCACGGGCGAAGTGCGCCCGGTCGACCTCGTAGGGGGTGGTCAGCAGGACCGCGCACCACCCCCACAGGAGGGCCGCGACGGCCAGCAGGCCGAAGCCCCAGCTCATCGTCCGGCGGCCACGCTCACGGAACCGGGTGTCGAACACGTGTGGATGCACGGGAGCCGAACCTAGCAGCAGGAGCGGGACCGGTCCCCCCGGCCGGCCGGACCGCGGCCGGCCGGGGCAGACCGTAGTGCTCGCGCAGCGTGCCGCCCTCGTACGCGGTGCGGAACAGGCCCCTGGCCCGCAGGAGGGGCACCACCTGGTCGGCGAAGAGGTCGAATCCGCCGGTCAGCCAGGGCGGCATGATGTTGAACCCGTCGGCCGCGCCGTGTTCGAACCACTCCTGGATACGGTCGGCGACCTGCTCGGGCGTGCCGGCCACGACACGGTGACCGCGGGCGCCCGCGAGACGGTGCAACAGCTCCCGGACCGTCGGCTGTTCGCGGTCGATGATGTCCAGGACGAGTCGGAAGCGGCTCCCGTTGCCGCGCTCGCCCCTGGTCTCGATGAGCCGGCGGGGCACGGGACCGTCCAGCTCGTCGGCGCTCAGCTCCAGTCCCAGCAGGCGCTGGAGCAGGTGGAGCGAGTACTCGGGCTGGGTGAGTTCGTCGAACTCTCGGTGCAGGGCGCGTGCCTCCGCCTCGGTCGAGCCGATGAAGGGGCTGATGCCCGGCAGGACGAGGAGCCGGTCCGGGTCGCGGCCCAGCGCAGCGGCCCGCGTCTTGAGGTCGGCGTAGAACTCCTGGGCGCTGCCCAGGGTCTGGTGCGCGGTGAAGACGGCCTCGGCGTACGCGGCGGCGAAGGCGCGGCCGTCCTCGGACGATCCGGCCTGGACGTGGACGGGGCGGCCCTGCGGGGAGCGCGGGAGGTTCAACGGGCCGCGCACCTTCAGGTGGCGGCCCGCGTGATGGATCTCGTGGATGCGGTCGGTGTCCGCGAACACGCCGGCCCGCTGGTCGACGACGAGTGCCTCGTCCTCCCAGCTGTCCCAGAGCTTGTTCACGACGTCGACGAACTCGTGGGCGCGGTCGTACCGCTCGGCGTGCACCGGGTGCTCGTCGAGACCGAAGTTCCCGGCCGCCTGGGGGGCGCCGGTGGTGACGATGTTCCAGCCGGCCCGGCCTCCGCTGAGGTGGTCCAGCGAGGCGAAGAGGCGGGCGAGGTTGTACGGCTCGGTGTAGGTGGTCGAGGCGGTCGCGATCAGGCCGATGCGTTCGGTGGCCGCGGCGATGGCGGACAGCCAGGTGAAGGGCTCGAGCCGGAAGCGGCTGGCGTAGCGGACGTTGTCCGCGAGGGAGGGGCCGTCGGCGAAGAACACGGCGTCGAAGGCGGCCGCCTCCGCCCGGCGGGCGAGATCCTGGTAAAAGCGGATGTCCAGGAGCCGACCGGGGTCGGTGTGGGGGTGGCGCCATGCCGCTTCGTGGTGGCCGCCCGGGTACACGAACAGGTTCAGGTGCAGTTTCCGAGTGCTCATGCCGCCTTCTCCTCGCCGGTGATCAGGGGACCCCGTTCGGTGGTGGTGGTCCCGGCGATGCCGGGGGTCCCGGGGGTCCCGGGGGTCTCCGGGGTCGCGTCGGAGTCCACCCCCAGCCGGGCGAGCAGGCGGCCGCGCAGCGCCGAGTACGCGGTGCCGCCCTGGCGGCGCGGTGCCGGCACGTCCACGGGCAGGTCGGCCGCGATCCGGCCCCGGTCCAGCACGACGACCCGGTCGGCCAGCGCGATGGCCTCGTCGACGTCGTGCGTGACCAGCAGCACGGCGGGCCGGTGCCGCTCGCAGAGCCGCCGCAGCAGGGCATGCATCCGGAGCCGGGTCAGCGCGTCCAGCGCGCCGAACGGCTCGTCCGCCAGCAGCAGTTGTGGTTCGCGTACGAGGGACCGGGCGAGCGACACGCGCTGCTGCTCGCCGCCCGACAGCTCCACCGGCCACCCCCGCTCGCGCCCCGCGAGGCCGACCTCGGCGAGCGCGGCCCGGCCCCGCTCCTCGGCGAAGGGGCCGGACAGCCCGAGGACGACATTGTCGAGCAGTCGCTTCCAGGGGAGCAGCCGTGCGTCCTGGAAGACGACGGACACGTGGTCGGGGGCGGTCAGGTCGCCGCTGCCCGCCACCTCGTGGTCGAGTCCGGCGAGCGCCCGCAGCAGCGTGCTCTTTCCCGAGCCGCTGCGCCCCAGCAGCGCCACGAACTCGCCCGGCGCGATCGACAGGTCCAGCCCGTCCAGCACCGTGCGCCCGTCGAAGGAGCGCACCAGGTTCTCGATGCGGACCGCCGTGCGGTCCTCGGTCGTGTTCAGCCCGCCAGAGTGCGTCGCCATGACAGGGCCCTCCTCTCCACGAGTCGTACCAGGGCGTCGGAGACGAGTCCGAGCAGGCCGTACACGACCAGGCCGACGATGATGACGTCGGTCTGCCCGTAGGTCCGCGCGAGCTCCATCATGTAGCCGATGCCGCTGGTGGCGTTGACCTGTTCCACGACGACCAGGGCGAGCCAGGCGCCGGTGACCGCGAAGCGCATGCCCAGCAGGAAGCCGGGAAGCGCCCCGGGGAGGACGACGTGCCGGACGAAGGCCAGCCGGCTGAGGCGTACCGTCTCGGCGAGTTCCGCGTAGCGGCTGTCGATGGCGCGCAGTCCGTTGTGCGTGTGGATGTAGACCGGCACGAAGACCCCGAGCGCGATCGTGATGACCTTCATGGTCTCGCCGATGCCGAACCAGAGGATCAGCAGCGGGATCAACGCCAGCGAGGGAATGGCCCGTTTGATCTGCACCGGACCGTCGATCACCGCCTCGCCGACGCGGCTCAGCCCGGCGACGAGCGCGAGGAGCAGTCCGCCCGCGACGCCGAACAGCAGGCCGAGCGCCGCGCGTTGGGCGGAGGTGGCCAGATGGGACGGGAGCTTGCCGTTGTCGATCAGTCCGCCCGCGGTGTCGGCGATGGTCCACGGTGCGGGCAGACTGCGGACGTCGATCAGGCCGAGCCCGGTGCCCGCCGTCCAGAGCACGAGGAGCAGCACCGGGCCGATCGCCCAGCCGTAGGGGACGGGCTGGCCGGGACCCAGGCGCCTGCGGCGCGGCCGGGTGGGGCGGGCCGTGACGGGCCGGGGCTTCGCCGCTGTCGCCGCGGACGTCTGTTCGTCGAAGACGGTGGTGCTCATGAGGACGTCCCTTCGCCGGCCACGGCCTCGGCGGCCACGGTCTCGTAGCGGCGGTCGAAGAGCAGATCCGCCTCGAACGGCTCCCGGTCCTGCTCCCGGGCAAGCAGGTCGATGGTGGCCTGCTGGCGGCGGATGGCGTCGGTCCAGTCCGCCGGCAGGTCCGGGTGGCCCGTGCGCCGGACGAGGTACTCGCCGTCCGCCCGGCTGAGTCCCTGGTCCTTGACGTAATAGCCCGCGACCCATTCCTTCGGGTGTTGGTCGATCCATATCTGGGCCCGCGCCCAGAACTTCACGAGCTCCCGGAGAGCGGACGACTTTCCCGCGTCGGCGACGCTTTCCGTCAGCGCCCACAGATGCGCGGGATCGTCCCGGAGACCGTGTTTGACGGTGGCGCCGCCCTCCTTTCCGTAACGCGCGAGATAACGCTTGATGTTGACGTCCGCGATGGGGGCGGCGTCGACCTGCCGATTCCCGAGCGCCGTGGGATAGACGTCTCCGGTGCTCGCGAGTTCCACGAGTTCGACGTCCTGCTGGGTGAGGCCGGCCTTCTCGAGGATGCGCAGGACCAGCGCGCCCTGGGCCTGGCCCGGGCTGTAGGCGATCTTCTTGCCCCGCAGGTCGGCCAGCGTACGGATGCCGGAGCCGGGGGCGGTGCCCAGCTCGTAGATGGGGTTGCCGAGGGGGTTCGAGCGGAACTTCACCGCCACGAGCTTCGTGTCCAGCCCCGTCCAGTGCGCGTTGATCGACGGGATGTCGGCGGCCGAGCAGACGTCGAGGGCGTCGGCACGGAAGGCCTCGGAGCACTGCGGGCCGCCGCTGATGTTGGCCCACTTCACCTTGAAGGGCAGGTCGTCAATCTGCCCCGAGAGCTCCAGGGCGACCTTGAGGTCCGGTGCGCCGACGGTGAGCGTCGTGTCGGCGGAGACGGCGGCCGGGATCTTCTCGCCGGAGACGTCCTTGCTGCTCGCGGTGGACTGCGGTGGGGCCACGCAGGCGGTGAGGAGGAGGGGGAGGGCCATGACGGCCGACACGGCCGACAGGGAAATGCTGCGGAGTCCGGACATGCGTGTGCGAGGGGTCATTGCGACCTTCACGGGAAGGGGGAGGAAAGGGCAGTGGGGCGGTGGAGTCTTAGCTACACACCGCGGTGGCGACGCGCATCAGATCGATGGCCCGCCTCTTGGTGAACTGCCGGAATTTCCGCATGCCGTGGACGCTATCCAGGGGTCAAATGGAGGGTCAAGGCCCGTCGGTGGGCAGCGACGGTGCTGCAACGGCGCATTCGTCGGGTGTCACGTTGCGGAAACACGTCCGGTTCCGCAACGGACGGCCCCGGGCGCGTCCCGGCCGGGCTAGCCGCGGCCGCGGAGTCCCGAGTAGGCCGACCAGCGGCCGTCGCGCCGTACCACCGTGATGTCCCTGCCGAAGCAGGCGGTCAGGAGGGGGTCGGTGAGGACGCCGTCCACGGCACCGCGGGACAGGACCCGGCCCTTGCGCAGCAGCAGGGCGTGGCTGACGGCGGGGAACAACTCCTCCAGGTGATGGGTGACCGTCACCGTGGCCAACCGCGGCCGGTTGCCGGCCAGGTGGTTCATGGCCTCGAGGAGGTCCTCGCGGGACGGCAGGTCCAGGGCGTTGAACGGCTCGTCCAGGAGCAGCAGGGCCGGATCGGCCATCAGCGCCCTGGCGATGAGCACGCGGGCCCGCTGTCCGCCCGAGCAGACGCCGTAGGGCCGGTCGGCCAGTTCCTTGACGCCGAGTTCCGTCAGGAGGTCGCGGGCCCGGAGCCGGACCTCGGCGCCGTACGTCCGCCACAGGGGCTGCAAGGTGCCGCTGTGGCCGGTGAGCACGACCGCGTGGGCCGTCAGTTCCGGCGGTACGCGCTGGGCGGAGGTGACGTGGCCGATGCGCGCCCTCAGCTCGCGCACGTCCACCCGGCCGAGCCGGCTGCCGAGGATCTCCACCGTGCCGCTCGTGGGGTGCATGAGGGCGCCGAGCAGCCGCAGCACGGTCGTCTTCCCCGCGCCGTTGGCCCCCAGCAGGGCCCAGTGCTCGCCCGGTCGGACCGTCCAGTCGATCCCGTCGAGGATCAGCTGGTCCGTCGTGTGGCGGCGGACGGTCGCGTCCCGGAGCCGGAGAACGGCCGTCTCGCATCCGTTCTCCGGTTGCTCGGCTGTCTGCCCGGTCATACCGGACCTCCTTCGCGTGGGTCGCCGTCCGTTTCCGGTGAACGGTAGATGCATGCACCACGCGCTTGCCGGACGGTCCGGGTCGTGGACGGTGGCCCGCCCTGTCCCCGAGGCCCGCGTACGTCCGGTCCCGCGTACGTCCGTCTCCGCGGGGAAGTGACGGACGCGCGCGGGACCGGTGCGCGGGGCGGTCGCGGGGAAGAGGGATCAGACGCCCGCGACCGACTGGATCCAGGAGCGATAGGCGGTCACGTTCGTGTAAGCCGTGGTGGTCTGGCGGTCGCTGGTGGAGGCCACGCCCACCTGGACGCCGCCGGCCATCATCGGGCCGCCGGAGTCGCCGCCCGCCGTGATGCCGTCCACGGCGCGGGCACAGATCGCCGAGCCGTTGTAGGCGTCGCGGCACCCCTGGGTCACGCTGACGTTCGCGACCTTCAGGTAGCGGGACTGGCAGTTGATCTCCGAACCGCACCGGGAGGTGGCGCCCCAGCCGTAGACCTGCACGGTCTGGCCGACCCGTACCGTGCCCGGTTGTCCGAGGGGTGCGTAGGTGGCGGAGACGGAGCGGTCGAGCCGGACCAGCGCGAGGTCCGAGGACGAGTGGGTGACGGTCTGGACGCCGCTCGCCACGGTGCCGCCGGACTGCTGGTCGAGACTGCCGACGCGGAAGGACAGCCCTCCTCCGGTCACGCAGTGCTTCGCGGTCAGGATCCAGGTGGGGGAGATGATGGTCGAGCTGCAGGTCTGGGTGCCGTTGGAGAACAGTCGTGCGGCCCAGGGGGCGTTCTGCGCGTAGCCGCCGCCGATGATCGGCTGGGGGCCGCCGCCACCGGGCCGGGGTTCAGCCGCGGAGGCGCTCGGTGCCAGCGCGAGGGCGGACAGCAGGGCGGCCATGAGGGCGGCCGCCAGGGTGGGGACGAGTCTGGATATGCGCAAGGCTCCTCGATTCCGACGACGCGCGTCGCGGCGCGTGCGGGTGTGGGGGCGCTCAGCATGTCCGGCGGCGGGACGCCGCCACCAGTCCCGCTCGGGCATAACACGCCGTTATGCCCGACGGCCCGGGCCGGCCGTACGGTCCACCGCCGGCCCGGCACGTCGGCTCAACCGGTGGACGGGTTCCGCGGCTCGGTCCTGTCGCGCACGGTCATCCGCAGGGTCCGGGGGCGGACCGTGGCCGCGGCGACGGGACGCACCGTCCGGCCGGGGGCGAGCTCCAGTCGCACCCGCCGGGTGATCGTGGCGATGGCGGTGAGGAGTTCGGTGAGGGCGTACCGGTCACCGATGCACTTGTGCTTGCCCGCGCCGAAGGGCAGGAAGGCGTGGGTGGGCCGGGGCCGGTCGCCGTCCAGCCAGCGGTCGGGGTCGAAGGCCAGGGGGTCGGGGAACAGCGCGGGGTCGCGGTGCAGAGCGTGCTGGCAGTAGGCGAGTTCAGTGCCGGCGGGCACGGTCCAGGGGCCCAGCCGGGTCTCGGTGACGGTACGGCGGGTGACGAGCCACCCGGTGTGGTGCAGCCGCAGCGTCTCGTCGATCACCCGCCTCAGGTACGGGAGCCGGCCGAGGTCGTCGAACGTCACCGGACGGTCGCCGAGGGCCTCGTCGAGCTCGGCCAGCATCCGGGCCCGGACCTCCGGGTTCCGGGCGAGTTCGTAGAGCACCCAGGACAGTACCGAGGCGGTGGTCTCGGTGCCGGCCACGGCCAGGGTGAGGATCTCGGAGGAGATCTGGTGCCCGGTCAGCGGCCGGCCGGTCTCCTCGTCGGTGGTGCGCAGGAGCAGGGACAGCATGTCGCCGGTGTCGTGGCCGGAGACCCGCAGGTCGGTCACGGCCCGGTCGATGGTCGCCCGTACGGCGTCGCGTGCCGCGGTGAAGCGGCGGTTGACGGGCAGCGGCAGCCGCTCGACCCAGTCGGGCAGCATGACACGGGCGCCGACGCCGTTCATCACCACCGACAGGTCCGCGCGCAGCCGGCGGAAGGTGGCCTCGTCGAGGCTGCCGGAGAACACGGTCTTGGCCAGCATGTTCAGACTGAGCCCCACCATGGCCTCGCGGACGTCGATCTCCCGGCCCCGGGTCCAGCCGTCGACGGCCGTCTCGGTCTCGCCGCGCATGGTGTCGACGTAGCGGGCGATCTCCTCGCGGCCGAAGGCCGGCTGGAGCTGGCGGCGCTTGCGGACGTGGGTCTGGCCGGCGGCGGTGACGACGGAGTCGCCCAGCAACTGGCCCATCTTCTCGAAGAACCGGCCCTTGTCGAGGCTCGGCCCCAGTTCGGTCAGCATGGTGCGGATGAGGTCCGGGTCCTGCACGACGAGGGTGCGGGTGCCGGGCTGGAGGGTGATCTCGACGAGCGGTCCGTAGTGGGCGCGGAGCGAGGCGATGAAGCCGAGGTTGTCGCGCAGGAGCTGTACCGCGTGACCCAGCAGCGGCAGCGAGCCCGCTGCCCTGGGTATGGGGGGAGGCGCTACGAGCGTCACGAGGGCGGTTCCCTTCGATTCGATCTTGGGCGCCTCCATGGCTTCCCTGATCACGCCCGCCGACAATCCGGGCGGGAGCGTGGCGTATCCCACGTGCGCCCTCGGCACGGACCGGTGTGGAAGAAGGAGCGGCGGGGCAGATTCCGCTTCCGTCGCGCCTTGAACCCGGGCTCAGCGCAGCAGCAGTTGCACCAGGGCGACCGTCCCCACGGCCACCACCAGTGTCCGCAGCACCGCGGGGCTGAAGCGGCGGCCCACCTTGGCCCCCGCGTAACCGCCGAGCGCCGAACCGGCCGCGATGAGGGCGACGGCCGTCCAGTCGAAGTCCGCGGCGAAGAGGAAGAAGAGCGCGGCGACGGTGTTGACGAGGGCGGAGAGGACGTTCTTCACGGCGTTCAGGCGTTGCAGCGGTTCGTCGAGCAGCATGCCCATGAGGGAGAGGTAGATGATGCCCTGCGCGGCGGCGAAGTAGCCGCCGTAGACGCTGGCGAGGGTGAGGCCGGTGAACAGCAGCGGGCCGCCGTCGTGACGCGGGGAGGTGCCGGTGCGTTCGCGGCGCCGCTGCACCAGCCGGTTGATGCGGGGCTGGAAGGCGACCAGGACCAGGGCGAGGCCCACCAGGACGGGCACGATCGTCTCGAAGGCGTCGGCCGGCAGGGACAGCAGCAGGGTGGCGCCCGTGAGGCCGCCCAGCAGCGCGCCGACGCTCAGCCTGAGCACCCGCCGGCGCTGGCCGCGCAGTTCCTTCCGGTAGCCGACGGCCCCGCTGACGGACCCGGGAATGAGCCCGAGCGCGTTGGAGACGGTGGCGGTGACGGGGGGCAGCCCGGTCGCCAGCAGCACCGGGAAGGTGATCAGCGTCCCGGAGCCGACGACGCTGTTGATGGCACCGGCCCCGAACCCCGCGGTGAACACCGCCGCCATGGCCTCGGGCGTCACACCGAGCCGTCCCGGGCCGGCCGCGCACCCGGCGGGAAGGTGTCTTGTGCATCGTTCACGGGGCCGACTGTACCCACCGGCGTAGCGTGTCCCGACTCCGGTCTCAACCGGTCCTGTATGAACGCTTCTTGACGTCAATTCACCTGATCATGCGGTGATACGATCACCGCGTTTGCGGAGCGGGCGGATGGGCGAAAGACGGCATCCCCGACTTCAGGGACAGCCCGGGCAGCAACCCCGGTGCGGGCGGTCCACCGGACCGCCCGCGTAGACGGACATGCGGCACGCCGGCCGTCAGTCGCCTGAAGAGAGTCTTATGACGGAATACTTGGGGAACCCACTGCTCTGGGTCCTTGTCGTCGCCCTGGTCGCCGCCGCCGCGCTCATCGGGCGCCAGCGCCGGGCGGCACGATCCCTGCGGCAGGAGATCAAGGGGCTCAGGGACCACTACACGGAGCTGGAGAACGACTACGGGAAGTCCGTGCTGGCCGCTCAGGAACGGGCCGAGGACGAGACGAAGACCGTTCTGAAGTCCGCCATGCGAACCCTGCAGGGCCTCGCCGCCGAACAGCAGCTGGTGCTGACCCGGCTGCAGACCAAGTACGGCGACTCCGCCCTCCTGCAGGACCTGCTGGAGATCGACCACACCAACTCGCAGTTCGGGCGCCGGGCCCAGTCCATCGCGGTGCTGTGCGACGGCTGGCTGGGCGGCCGGCGCGACACCGCCTCGGTGTACGACGTGGTCCGCAGCGCCCAGGGCCGCATCCGGCACTTCCGCCGGGTGGAGATCCTCTCCCAGGTCGACTTCGGCATCACCAGCCGCGCCGTCGAACCCGTCGCCCTGGCCCTCGCCGAACTCCTCGACAACGCCACCAGCTACTCCAGCCCGGACACCGTCGTCGAGATCAACATCCGGACCGTGCCGAAGGGCATCTGCGTCGTCGTCGACGACGCCGGTGTCGGCATGAGCGACGAGGAGCGCGCCCGCGCCGACCGGCTGCTCGCCACCGAGCGCGCCTCGGGCGTGGCGGGTCTCGGCAACCCACCGCAGTTCGGCTTCGCGGTCATCGGGCTGCTGTGCGAGCGCTTCGGCTTCGAGGTGTCGGTGGACTCCTCCTCCCCCTACGGAGGTGTGCGCGCGGTGGTCCTCCTTCCGCACGAACTGCTCACCGCCATGCCGGAGCGGAAGGCACCCTCCCCGGCCGGCCACACCGCGGCCCGCCCGGCCCCGGACGGAGGGCCGGAGGCGTCGCCCGCCCCGTCCCGGACCGGCGACGGCCTGCCCCGGCGGCGCCGCAAGCGGCCGATGGCCATCGTGCCCGGCAGTGCCTCCGTCCCGCGCTCCGCCGGCCGCTCCGACTCCGAGCAGGCCCAGATCATGGCCGCCTTCCAACGGGGCACGCAGACCGGCCGCGTCACCCGGCCGGAGGACTCGGACCGGACGAGCAGAACACCCGGTGCAAGCAGAGAAGGACATGAGGACTCGTGAACGACGATCTGTCATGGATGCTCGACAGCGCCCTGGAGATTCCCGGGGCCCTGCACGCGGTCCTGATTTCGGCCGACGGACTGCTGATGGCCCGGACGCAGGACTTCGACAAGGACGACGCGGACCGCGTCGCGGCCGCGATGAGCGGCGTGCAGTCACTCAGCCGCACCCTCGCCTTCTTCTGTGAGGACCCGCACCAGGCGTGGCGGCAGACCCTGGTCGAGTTCGACGGCGGCTGGGTCTTCCTGATCTCCGCCGGCGAGGGCGCCTACCTCGGTGTCTCCGCCTCCCCGGAGGTCGACATGGCGGACATCACCTTCCGGATGCAGCAGCTCGTCGCCCAGCTCGGCAAGCGGCTGACGACGCCGCCGCGCGAGAACCTCGGCACCCGCTCATGACCGGCCACGACGGCTGGGAGCCGGAGACCGCCGAGTTAGTACGGCCGTACGTCATCACCAAGGGCCGCGGCCTGCCCGACGAGGAGCACCTGTCCCTCATCACCCTGGTCACCGCGGCCGCCGGGCACACGCAGCGGCCGCCCCGGCTGTCCCCCGAGGAACAGAGCCTGCTGGACCTCTGCTCCGCCGGCTACCTCTCGGTCGCCGAGATCGCCGGACACACCCACTTCCCGCTGGGCGTGGTGCGGATCCTGCTGGCCTCCCTCATGGAAGGCGGGCACCTCATGACCCGCCCGCCGGTGGCCCGCGCCCGCCTCGCGGACAAGGAGATCCTGGAGGAGGTGCTCAATGGTCTCCGCGCCAAGTTTGGATGAGCAGGACTACGTACGCGGTGGAGCGACCCAGACCGCGGTGAAGATCCTCGTCGTCGGGCACTTCGCGGTGGGCAAGACCACCCTCATCGGCTCCATCTCGGAGATCGAGCCGCTGTCCACCGAGGAGACGATGACGCAGGCCGCCGAGTCGGTCGACGACCTCAAGGGGGTCCAGGGCAAGACCACCACCACGGTCGCCATGGACTTCGGGCGCCTGACCATCAGCGACCGCGTCGTGCTCTACCTGTTCGGGACTCCCGGTCAGCAGCGCTTCGTCCAGATGTGGGAGGACATGGCCCGCGGCGCGCTCGGCGCCCTGGTACTGGTCGACCCCGAGCGGCTGGCCGACTCCTTCCCCGTCATCGACCTCATCGAGCAGTACGGCCTCGACTACGCCATCGCGGTCAACCACTTCGACGGGGCACCGCTGCGCGACGCGCGGGCGCTGCGCGAGGCACTGGACCTGCTCGACGACACGCCCGTCGTCACCTGCGACGCCCGCGACGAGAAGTCGTCGGCCGCCGCACTGACCACCCTCGTCCGCTACTTGCTGGACCGCACCCGCTAGGAGCTGGGAGCAGACATGAACCCCCACGACACCTTCCCGGTGCCGCCACCCGGGTGCCCCGCCCACGGCTCCGGCGCCCGAGTGCCCCTGCACGGACCGGAGTTCGCCGCCGACCCGCAGGCCTACTACGAGTACCTGCGCCACTACGGGGCGGCCGCCCCGGTCGAGCTGGCCCCGGGCGTCGAGGCGACGCTGGTGACGGACTACTCGGCGGCCCTCCAACTGCTCCAGGACTCCGGTACGTTCCGCAAGGACGCGCGTCGGTGGCGGGCCTTCAACGAGGGCAAGGTGGGGCCGGACAGCCCGGTCGCACCGCTGCTGGCCTACCGGCCCAACTGCATGTTCGCCGACGGCGCCGACCACCTCAGGCTGCGGCAGGCGGTCACCGACAGCATGGCGCGGGTGGACACCCGCCGGCTGACCCGGAGCACCGAGCAGATCTCCGGCTACCTCATCTCGCAGTTCAGCGGACGGGGTTCGGCCGACCTGCTGAGCGACTACGCACGGCAGTTGCCGCTGTTCGTGTTCAACGAGCTCTTCGGCTGCCCCGCCGACATCGGCGACCGGGTGCTCTTCGGGATCTCCGGGATGTTCGACGGGATCAACGCCGACAAGGCCACCGCCGTGCTGTTCCAGGCGGTGGGGGAGCTGGTCGCGCTCAAGCGCAGCAAGCCCGGCGACGACGTCACCTCCTGGCTGATGCGGCACGAGGCGGACCTCAGCGACGAGGAGATGGTCCACCAGCTGGCCCTGCTGCTGGGCGCGGGCGCCGAACCGCTGCGCAACCTCATCGGCAACACCCTGCACCGGCTCCTCACCCACGAGCGGTACGCCCGGGAGGGCGGCCTGATCGACGAGGCGCTCGACGACACGCTGTGGGAGAACCCGCCCATGGCCAACTACGCGCCGCACTACCCGGCCGCCGACACCGAACTCGCCGGGCAGCAGCTGCACTCCGGTGACCTGGTCCTGGTCAGCTTCGCCGCCGCCAACACCGGGCCGGCCCTCAAGGCCTCCCGCCAGGCCGGCAGCAACCGCGCGCACCTCGCCTGGAGCGCGGGCCCGCACGCCTGCCCCTCCAAGGAACCGGCCCGGCACATCACCGTCACCGCCATCGAGCACCTGTTCAACGAACTGCCCGACGTCGCGTTGGCCGTCCCCGAGGACAGCCTGACCTGGCGGCCCGGCCCCTTCAACCGGGCCCTGGCCACGCTGCCCGCCCGCTTCACGCCCGCGCGCACCGGACGCCGCTCCACGGCTCAGCCGGACGCCGCGGCACCCGAGCGGGAACAGGCGCCGAACCCGGCCCGCCCGGCCGAACGAGGAGGCATGTGGAGCCAGTTCCTCAACTGGCTCACACGGTGACCTGCGCAACATCCGCCCAACCTGCCCCTTTCGCATGAAGGATCAACGGCACGGGTAGTGAGCAACGCGGCATCCAAGTTGCTCACGAGGAGAAGGAGGTGTCGTGGACCACATATCCACGAACGCCGCTCTGCCGCCGCCGATCCCGCCGATACCCGCCTCCCCAGGCGGGTATCTCTCTGTGCGGCCCGGGCGAGGGACCGGCCGGTGACCGCAGTACGGATCGGCGCGGAACCGGGGGGCACACCGACCCTCGGCGCCCATACCGGCGGTCAGTTGCGAAGACTCGGCGCGGTCGCCGGTCTCCGCGAAGCCGACATCGAGACCTACGCCCGTGTCCTGACCGACGCACTGGGCCCGGTGGCCGCGCGCCCGCTGCACCTGCCGCCCCCCAGCCGGTCCTTCCTGTCCGACGACCACACCCCCGTCGAGTTCTCGTTCTCCTTTCAGGCCGACGCGGCCCCCGCCCTGCGGGTGCTCCTGGAACCGGGCTGCGGCGCAGACAGCCTGGCTCTCGACGGGCGTGCGGGACTCGAGACGATCCGGGAGATGGCGCGTCGCTGGGACTTCACCACCGGTGCGCTCGACGCGGTCGAGGACCTCTTCCTGCCGCCCGCTCCGCAGGGCCCCCTGGCCCTGTGGTGCGCCCTGGAGCTGAGGCCCGGCGGCGTGCCCAAGGTCAAGGTCTACCTGAACCCGGCCGCGAACGGGGCGGAACGTTCCGCCGCGACCGTACGCGAGGCCCTGCACCGGCTGGGCCACCGGCGGGCCTACGACAGCCTGCCGCGCGGCAGCGGTCATCCGTTCCTCGCCCTGGACCTGGGGGACTGGGAGACCCCCCGGGCGAAGGTCTACGTGCGCCACGACGACCTCACGGCCCGCCAGGCGGGTCTGCTGCCGCGTACGGGGGAGGGGCCCGGAGCCGCGGCGGTCGAGGACTTCTTCCGGGCGGCGGTGGGCGTCGGCCCGGACCGGGCGGTGCTCGGCAGACGGCCCGGCCTGAGCTGCCACTCCTTCACCGACACCGGGTCCGGGCGGCCCAGCGGCTTCACCCTGCACATCCCGGTCCGGGACTACGCCCGGCACGACGGTGAGGCGCTGGAGCGCGCCGCGAGCGTGCTGCGCCACCACGGAATGGACGCGGACGTGCTGCCCCGGGCCTTCGCCGCCCTCACCCGGCGGCGGCCCGAGGACGGCGTCGGGCTGGTCGCCTACCTCGCGCTGGCCCATCAGCCGGGCCGCCCGCCGCGGGTGACGGCGTACCTCTCCTCGGAGGCGTACGCGGTCAGGCCGCCGGCCGTCGCGACCGTACGCCACCCGGTGGCGGCGCGCTGAGCGGACCGTCCCGACACCGCGGGGCTCCCGGCGCATGCCACCGGGAGCCCTGGGCGGGGAAGCGGCCCGGCGCCGGCCGGGGCCGCCGGGCGGCGCGCCCTACACAGCCAGCGACTCCCGGAACTCCGCCAGGTACGGGCCCACGTCCACCTGGATGGAGGCGCCCTGGGTGCGCCCGTAACGCTCGGCCACGCCGGCGAGGTACGTGCCGATCTCCTCGCGCATCTCCTCGGCCGGAGGCAGCGCGGCCGCGCCGTCGATGATCCGCGCCACCCACTGCGCCTGGGCCTCCACCAGCCGGGTGATGGCGCCCACGGGCCGGACCAGCCCGACGAAGTACAGGCCCGGCCGGTCCGCGGGGACCACCCGCCGGTACAGCTCGACCGAACCGTCCGCCGCCACCGGGCACCCGGCGGGCAGGAACGGGAAGGTCATGTGGAAGCCGGTGCAGTAGACGACCGCGTCCGCGGCCGTGGAGGTGCCGTCGGTGAAGACGACGCGGTCGCCGTCGAACGCGGTGATCGCCGGCTTGGGGGTGACCGCGCCGTGGCGTATCCGGCTGAGGATCTCGTCCGAGAGGGTCACCGCCGAGGAGAAGACCGGATGGTCCGGCTCGGGCAGGCCGTAGTCGGCCAGTCTGCCGCGCGCGACGAGCAGCGCCTGTTCCACCCACGCGCGCCGCTCGGCGAAGGACATCTCGTTCCACCAGGGGGCTTCGGCGATCTCGTCGACCGACATGCCGAACAGCTGCTTGGGCACGATGTGCAGCCCCCGGCGCACCGACAGCACGGTCCGCGCGGCGTGCCGGGAGAGGTCCGCGGCGATGTCCACCGCCGAGGCGCCCAGGCCGACCACGACGACGCGCCGGCCCGCGAAGTCGCCCCCGTCGTGGTAGTCGAGGGAGTGCAGGATCCGCCCGGTGAAGGAGTCGGCGCCCGTCGGAAGCGGGTCGGGCAGTGCGGGCTCGGTGTGGTGCCCCGAGGCGACGATCACCTGCTCGAACCGCCGGGCCGACACGGCGCCGTGCGCGTCCCGGCTGACGACCGACCACATCCCGTCCGCCTCGCGCCGCACCGACACCACCTCGGTCCGCAGCTCGACGTGGTCCAGCACACCGGACCGCTCGGCGAAGGACCGCAGGTAGGCGGCGACCTGGTCGTGCCGGGGGTAGAGCGGGTAGGACTCCGGCATCGGCCAGCCGGTGTATCCCGTCAGCTGCTTGGCGGTGTTGAGGTGCAGGGACAGGTATCCCGGGCCCCGCTCGCCCGCCCCCGGCCCGCGCCAGATCCCGCCGACGTCGGGCGCCTTCTCCAGGCAGACGAAGTCGATGCCGCGCTCCCCGAGGGCGTGGGCCACCGCCAGTCCGGACAGCCCTGCACCGATCACGCACACACGCACGGGAACCCCCCAGGACGTACTCGACCTCCCCCGATCACGCATTCCCTGCCCACCCGTGTCACCGCGCACACCAGCACGAGGGGCGAACGGACGTGTCCGTGCTCACGTTTCGCCCCGTGCGGCGCTCAGGTACCGCGCAGGTCCCTGACCCGGCGGAGCTTGCCGAGGGAGCGCTCCAGCGTCTCCGGCTCGACGATCTCCACCTCCACCGTGACTCCCACACCGTCCTTGACGCCCTGGCCGATCGCCCTGGCGGCGGCCTCCCGCCGCTCCGGCCCCGCGTCGGGGCGGGCCTCGACCCGCACCACCATGTGGTCCATGCGGCCCTGCGCGGTGAGCCGGATCTGGAAATGCGGGGAGACGCCGGGCGTGCGCAGCACGATCTCCTCGATCTGGGTGGGGAAGACGTTGACCCCGCGCAGGATGATCATGTCGTCGCAGCGGCCGGTCACCTTCTGCATCCGGCGGAAGGCGGGCCGGGCGGTGCCCGGCAGCAGCCGGGACAGGTCGCGCGTGCGGTAGCGGACGACCGGCAGCGCCTCCTTGGTGAGGGAGGTGAAGACGACCTCGCCCTCCTCGCCCTCGCCCAGCACGGCGTCCGTGAGCGGGTCGACCACCTCCGGATAGAAGTGGTCCTCCCACACGTGCAGCCCGTCCTTGGTCTCCACGCACTCCTGCGCCACGCCCGGGCCGATCACCTCCGACAGGCCGTATATGTCCACGGCGTGGATGCCCGTGCGCTCCTCGATCTCCCGGCGCATCTCCTCGGTCCACGGCTCGGCGCCGAAGACGCCGACCTCCAGGGAGGTGGAGCGCGGGTCGACGCCCTGCCGTTCGAACTCGTCGAGCAGGGTGAGCATGTAGGACGGGGTGACCATGATGATCTCGGGCCGGAAGTCCTGGATGATCTGCACCTGCCGCGCCGTCATGCCGCCGGAGGCCGGGATCACGGTGCACCCGGCGCGTTCGGCGCCGTAGTGGGCGCCGAGGCCGCCGGTGAACAGGCCGTAGCCGTAGGAGACGTGCACCTTGTGGCCGGGCCGGGCGCCCGCCGCGCGCAGGGAGCGGGCGACGACGTCCGCCCACATGGACAGGTCGCGGTCGGTGTACCCGACGACGGTGGGGCGGCCGGTGGTGCCGCTGGAGGCGTGGACGCGCCGCACGTCGGCCATCGGGACGGCGAACATGCCGAAGGGGTAGGTGTCCCGCAGGTCGGCCTTGGTGGTGAAGGGGAACCGGGACAGGTCCGCCAGGCTGCGGCAGTCGTCGGGCTTCACCCCGGCGGCGTCGAACTTCCTCCGGTACAGCTCCACGTTCTCGTACGCGTGCCGCAGCGTCGTGCGCAGCCGGTCGAGCTGGAGCTCCTGGAGCTGCTCCCGGGACAGGCGCTCGGCGTCGTCCAGCAGGTGGCGGGGGAGGGGCTCGCCCCGGCGGGGTGCCGGAGCCGCTCCGGTCGTCGGCTCGCTGCTCATCGCGACTCCTTCGTCGTCGTGTCCGGCGTCTCGCGCGCCGTGCCGTCGCGGACGCTGCGGCTGCGTCCGCGGAACTCCGCGATCACTTCGCCGTCGCGCCGTACGCTCACGTCGTACACGCCGCTGCGGCCGAACCGGGCCCGTTCCTCGGCGCGCGCCACGAGCACGTCGCCCTCGCGGGCCGGCGCGACGAACACGATGTCGGCGCCCGCCGCCACGGTCACCGGGCCGTGGCTGTTGCACGCGCACGCGAAGGCGGTGTCGGCCAGCAGGAACAGGTAGCCGCCGTGGGCGATCCCGTGTCCGTTCACCATCGCCGGGGTCACGGTCATGCGGAGCACGGCGGTGCCCGCGCCGTGCTCGACCAGTTCGATGCCCAGCCCCCGGGACGCCTCGTCCGCGGCGAACATGGTCTCCGTGGGCGCCGGCTCAGTGGTCCGCGACACCTTCCCACCACCTCGTTTCCCGACCGACCATTCGGTCCGCTCCTCGCTCGGCCCAGTAATCCAGGCGCGGGACGGCGCTGTCAAGGGTGCGCGCGCCGGGCGTGCCGGGGTCTTGCCCGGCGCCCGGAAAGGCGTCACACTGATACCGAACGAATGGTCGGTTGGGAAGCTGGTGACGATGACCACGACACACGCCGCCGAGGCGCCGCCCCCACCGGGGCTGCAGGAGCACTTCGACGCGACGATCGCGCACGACCAGCGGGTCGAGCCGCGCGACTGGATGCCGGACGGCTACCGGAAGACGCTGATCCGGCAGATCGCCCAGCACGCGCACTCGGAGATCATCGGCATGCAGCCGGAGGGCGAGTGGATCACGCGGGCGCCGTCCCTGCGCCGCAAGGCGATCCTGTTCGCCAAGGTCCAGGACGAGGCCGGCCACGGGCTCTACCTCTACTCGGCGGCCGAGACCCTCGGCGCGGACCGCGACGACCTCACCGAGCGGCTGATCGAGGGGCGCCAGAAGTACTCGTCGATCTTCAACTACCCGACGCTGAGCTTCGCGGACGTCGGCGTGATCGGCTGGTTCGTGGACGGCGCGGCGATCTGCAACCAGGTACCGCTGTGCCGCAGCTCCTACGGGCCCTACGCGCGCGCGATGGTGCGCATCTGCAAGGAGGAGTCCTTCCACCAGCGACAGGGCTACGAGCTGCTGATGACGATGATGCGCGGCACCGACGCCCAGCGCGACATGGTCCAGGACGCCGTGAACCGCTGGTGGTGGCCCTCCCTGATGATGTTCGGCCCGCCCGACGACGCCTCGCCCAACTCGGCGCGGTCGATGGCCTGGAAGATCAAACGGCACAGCAACGACGAGCTGCGCCGCCGCTTCGTCGACATGACCGTCCCGCAGGCCGAGAAGCTCGGCGTCACCCTGCCCGACCCGGAGCTGCGCTGGAACGAGGAGACCGGGCACCACGACTTCGGCACCCCGGACTGGGACGAGCTGATGCGCGTCATCAAGGGCGACGGCCCGTGCAACGAGCAGCGGATGGAGCGGCGGCGGACCGCCCACGAGGAGGGCGCCTGGGTGCGCGAGGCGGCCACCGCCCACGCCGCCAAGCAGGCCGCCCGCGCGCGGAAGGGAACGGCGGCATGACCTCCGACAAGCAGGGCTGGCCGCTCTACGAGGTGTTCGTGCGCGGCAAGCGGGGCCTCAACCACGTCCACGTCGGCTCGCTGCACGCCGCGGACGACGCGATGGCCCTCACCCACGCCCGCGACCTGTACACCCGGCGCAACGAGGGCGTGAGCATCTGGGTCGTGCGCTCCGAGCACATCGCCGCCTCCACCCGCGACGAGAAGGACCCCTTCTTCGCCCCCAGCGCGGACAAGGTGTACCGCCATCCGACCTTCTACGACATCCCCGAAGACGTCCCCCACATCTAGGAGCAGGGCATGAGTGACGACCACGTCTACCTGAGCCTGGCCGAGGGGCACGAGGACGACACCCGCTGGGCCTACGGCACCGGCTTCGAGGACCCGCTGCACGGCGTCGACACCACCGTGCCCGAGGGCGTCGACGCGGGCGAACTGGCCGCCGAGTGCGTGGCGCTCGCCGACGACGCCCTGGTCTCGGCCCAGCGGCTCGCCGAGTGGGTCGCCCGGGCGCCGGAGCTGGAGGAGGAGGTGGCGCTGGCCAACATCGGCCTCGACCTGCTCGGCCAGGCCCGCCTGCTCTACTCGCGGGCGGGTCAGGTCGACGGCACCGGCCGGGACGAGGACGCCTACGCCTACTTCCGGGACGCCACCGACTTCCGCAACGTCACCCTGGCCGAACTGCCCGGCGGCGACTTCGCCTTCGCCGTCGTGCGGCTGCTGGTCCTCTCCAGCTGGCGCCTCGCCCACTTCCAGCGGCTGGCGTCCCATCCCGACCCGGTCCTCGCGGCGGTCGCGGCCAAGGGCGTCAAGGAACTGACGTACCACCGGCAGTACGCGGCCGAGTGGGCCGTGCGCCTCGGCGACGGCACGGACGAGTCGCACCGCAGGATGCGCGAGGCGCTGGAGCGGGTCGCCCCCTACCTCGGCGAGCTGCACACGGCGTACGACGCCCGGGACGAGGTCGCCGACGTGCTGCGCCAGGTCACCGAGGCGGCCGGACTGCCCGTGCCGGTGTACCGGCCGCTGCCCGGATCGGGCCGCGCCGGTGAGCACACCGAACACCTCGCGCCGCTCCTCGCGGAGTTGCAGGGCGTCGCCCGCGCCCACCCGGAGGCGACATGGTGACCGCCCCCCTGGACGCCCGCCGGGCCCGGCGCGTCGCCGAACGGGTCCCCGACCCGGAGCTGCCCATGCTGACCCTGGCGGACCTCGGCGTGCTGCGCGCCGTCGAGGTGACCGGCGACGGCACCGTGGTGGCGAGCCTGACCCCGACCTACTCCGGGTGCCCGGCCATGGCCGAGATGCGGGCGGACGTCGCCGCGCGGCTGCGGGAGGCGGGGTACGCGCGCGTGGAGATCCGTACGGTCCTCGACCCGCCCTGGACCAGTGACTGGATCACCGAGTCCGGCCGCCGCAAGCTGACCGCACACGGCATCGCCCCACCCGGCGCCGCACCTCGCGGCCCGGTCCCCCTGGTGCTCTCGCCCACCCGGCCCGTGGTGCCCTGCCCCCGGTGCGGCTCGGCGGACACCGAGGAGACCTCCCGCTTCGCCGCCACGTCCTGCAAGGCGCTGTGGCGCTGCCGTGCCTGCCGTGAGCCGTTCGAGTACGTCAAGGAGATCTGATGGCCCCGACCGCCCCCGCCTCGGCGCCGCCGGCGCGCATCCGCCGCCGTCCGGCCTTCCACCGTCTGCGGGTCGCCGCCGTCGAGCGGCTGTGCGCCGACGCGGTGGCCGTCAGCTTCGAGATCCCGGACGAGCTGGCCGGGGAGTTCGCCTTCTCGCCCGGTCAGTCGCTCACCCTGCGGCGCGAGATCGACGGCCGGGACGAGCGCCGCTCGTACTCCATCTGCGCACCGGCCGGTGCGCTCCCGCGGATCGGTGTCCGCGTCGTGCCCGGTGGCCTGTTCTCGTCGTGGCTGGTGGACGGGGTGCGTCCGGGCGATACGGTCGAGGTGATGGCCCCCACCGGCTTCTTCACGCCCGACCTGACCACGCCGGGTCACCATGTGCTGATCGCGGCCGGCTCGGGCATCACGCCCATGGTGTCCATCGCCGAGTCGGTGCTGGCCGCCGACGACCGCTCGGCCGTCACGCTGTTCTACGGCAACCGCCGCACCGACACGGTGATGTTCGCCGACGAACTGGCCGACCTCAAGGACCTCCACCCGGCCCGCTTCCAGCTCGCCCACGTGCTCTCCCGCGAACCCCGCGAGGCCGAGGTGCTCTCCGGCCGCCTCGACGCCGAGCGGCTCGCGGCGCTCGTGGACGCGCTGGTGGACGTGGAGCGTGCGGACCACTGGTGGCTGTGCGGTCCGCAGGGCATGGTCGCCGACGCCCAGCAGGTCCTGGCAGGCCTCGGCGTCCCGGCGGAACGCGTCCACCGCGAGCTGTTCTTCGCCGAGGACGAGCCCGTGCGGGAGGTGCGCCACGAGGAGGCCGGCCCGCAGGGGCCCGTCAGCGAGGTCGTCATCACCCTGGACGGCCGTTCCACGACCTCCTCCCTGTCCCGGGAGCGGACCATCCTGGACGGGGCCCAGCAGACCAGGCCCGACCTCCCCTTCGCCTGCAAGGGCGGCGTCTGCGGCACCTGCCGGGCCCTGGTCACGGACGGCCGTGCGGACATGCGCCGCAACTTCGCCCTCGAAGCGGCCGAGGTCGACGCCGGCTACGTCCTGACCTGCCAGTCGTACCCCGTCTCCGAGAAGCTGGCCGTGGACTACGACAGCTGAGGCGGCGGCACTCCGGCGGCGGCTGGCTCAGGCCGGGTTGTCGCCGTGGGTCAGGGTCTCCCAGGCGACGAAGAGGTTGTTCGTGCCGGACGGGCGGGTGCGCTCGGTGAGCGCCTGGGTGTTGGTCATGGCGAAGCCGAGGCGGTGGTGCAGGGCGTTGTAGCCGACCTCGGTGACCGGCCCGAGGCCGAGGTGGACCGAGCCCCCGCACAGCCAGTCGGGCACGGCCGCCCCCTGTTCGTACGTCGCCTGGAAGCCGAGGGCGTGCCGCAGCCGCTCGCCCACGTCGGTGCCGTAGAGGTCCTGCCCCTGGATGCGGCTGGTCTCGGCGATGTGCGCGATGGAGGAGATGCCGTATCCGGTGTGGGTGAAGTCCCGGCAGGTCTCCTGGGTGAGGCCGGTGACGAAGGTGGTCTGGCCCTGCCAGTACTTGACGATCTTGTCCCTGGTGTCCAGGTTCTGGCTCGGCACCGTCTTCGGCAGGGCCCCGTCGGAGGCCAGGTACACGTAGGCGGCCGTACGGGTGCGGAACCTGGCCATCGCCTTGTCGTAGGAGGCCTTGTCCTCCAGGAAGACGGAGATGCCGACGGCCGCCTCCATCATCGTGAGTTCCCAGTTGCCGTTGGAGTTCGAGCCGTTGACGACCTCGGGCAGGTAGACGTCCCGGAGCATGGTGGCGAAGCGGCCGGAGCCCGCCCATGAGCCCGGGTACGCGTGCTTGATGATCTCCGCCGCCCTGGGCCAGGAGGAGCCGGCCCACCCGGTCTGCAGGGGCGCGTTGCTGTTGGTGTGGTCCCTGATCACGGCGGACCAGGCGTCCATCAGCTCGATGGCCTTGCGCGCGTACCGGTCCTCACGGGTCATGTACCAGGCCAGGGCGTTGGTGTAGGCCGCGATCGCGTCCTCGCGCTCGTCGGTGCAGCCGTTGTTCGGGTTCGAGTAGGAGCCGCACTCCACCACCGCCCGCGGCTTCGGAACGCGGTTCGGGTCGGCGTACCTGCTCGCCGTCATCCGGTCGAAGGCACCCTTCCAGGGCTGGGCGCCGACGGCGACCTTGGCGCGGACGAAGTCGAGTTGGTTCCGGGAGACGGTGACACCCGGGTGGGTGAACGCGGCGGGAGCGGCCTCGGCCCGGGGAGCGGACGCCCCGGGGCCCGCGAGGAGGGTGCCGACCAGCGCGGCGGTGAGGCTCGCGAGGACGACGGCGCGGGATCTGCGGTGGCGAGGTCGGGAAGCAGAGGACATGTGGGGGGTCCATTCGTTCGTCTATGTGAACGTTGAGTTGTGTTCTGAACGCTCGACTGCTCGGTGACGATAGGTAGAGACCAATGGGGCGTCAAGGGCCCGCGCAGCGCACGCAGCGCCTTGTCGTCGTGGGAACCCGTGGAGCGGACGCCCCGGTTGCCGAAGGGATTGCGGCCCTTCACGTTCCGCGACGGCACCGCGCGGCGTGACCTCTCCTACGACAGCGACCTCACCGGCCGGGTCTCCCTCCCCGTCCTGACCCCGCGCGCCATCGACGACCCGACGGTCCACGACCCCCACTACCGCCCCGCGCCGTACGCCTCGCGCGTACGCCCACGGCCGGGGGCCCGCGCCGGCCCGCCATGACCGCGGCGCGGGAACGGGCCCGGAGCAGGATCGACGGTGTGGGGATCGCGCTCCGGGAAGTGCCCCCGCTCAGGATGTCTCCGCGAGCACCTCCCGCACGACGTGCCGGGCGTTGCCGGCCATCGCGGGGTTGGTGTCCCGGTAGTACGGGAGGGCGATGACGGCCTGGGAGAGGGTCCGGGCCCGGCCGCGCCGCCAGGTCGCCTCGTCCACGCCGAGGGACTCGCGGAAGACCTCGCGCGCCCCGGCCGGCAGCAGGTTCCAGGCCGGGAAGAGGTCGCAGGCCGGGTCGCCCACGCCCATGCAGCCGAAGTCGATCACCGCGGACAGCCTGCCGCCGGTCACCAGCAGATTGCCCGGCATCAGGTCGGCGTGCAGCCAGACCGGCGGTCCGGCCCACTCCGGGGCCCGCAGCGCGTCCTCCCACACGGCGAGCAGGGCGTCGCAGTCGACGCCCTCCTCCGGGAGGCCGCGCAGTCCCTCGATCCCGGCCCGGGTCTCCTCGTCGAGCGTGGCGAGCGGGCCGCCGCGATGGGCGCCGGGCGCGCCCGGCAGGGTGAGGGCCCGCATCGCCCGTACGAAGGCGGCCAGATCCCCGGCCAGCAGGGCGGGGTCGGTGAGCGCTCCGGCCTCGGGGAGCTCACCGGGCAGCCAGCGGTACACGGACCACGGCCACGGGTACCCCTCGCCGGGCTCACCCGCTCCGAGCACCTCGGGAACGGCGGCGGGCAGCAGGGGCGACAGCCGGGGCAGCCACTCCCGCTCCGCCGCCACGTCCCCGGCACCGCCCTCGACCAGCGGCAGCCGCACGACCATGTCGTGGCCCAGCCGGTACATCGTGTTGACCGTGCCGCCCGACGGGAAGCGCTCGATCGGCAGGTCAGACCATCGCGGGAACTGCCGTGCGAGCAGGCGCCGTACGAGACGGCCGTCCACGAGGAGCGAACCAGGACGGAGCTGCCCAGAAGTCATGGGCGCCATCCGATCCCCCGACGCCGACGGCCGTCAAACGCTTTCCCGTCCGCGGACGGCGAGGCCGTCCGGGCTCAGACGCCGAACTCCGAGGGCGACACGCCCAGGGCCGTGCAGGCCTCGCGGATCACGTACTGCTCGGACGGCTCGAAGACCCCGTCGGCGCCGGCGATGACCATGCCGGTCTGGATGACCGCGCGGGCCTCCGCGGGCTTCTTGGCGGCCTTGGCGATGACCTGCAGCGCCTCGGTCTTGCCCAGCTCGAAGTTGGCGACGAGCCGGTCCACGTGCTGGTTGAACCGCTGGCGGAGCTGGTCCGCGGGGAAGTTCTGCAACACCTCGTTGGAGACGATCAGCTCTTCCACGCGCTGCCGCTCGGCCGGCTCCACCTGACCGTCGGCCGCGGCGACCAGCGCGCACATGGCCATGCTGGCGTCCCGGTAGGCGCCGCTCTTGAGCTCGGTCTTGACCGAGGCCAGCTGGGTCTTGAACAGCCCGATCAACTGGGCCTTGGAGCCGCCGGAGGACGAGCCCGACCGGCCGGGCACCTGCTGCCCCTGGTGCCCCTGCGGTCCGTGCCCGGGCCCGCTCGCTCCCCGAGTGCCCTGGGACTGCTGGAAGGTCTTGGCCTGGTCCTTGATCTTGTCCCACATCGCCACTCGTGCCACCTCGGCTTCTGTTGCTGCTGCGTATCCGACTTGATCCCGGCCGCCGTACTCTCGCGGCCACCAGCTTGAACGCCCCCGGAAGCCACAGGGTTCCCGAAAGGCAAAGGCAGGGCAAAGTGTCTCACGGTGGCGGCGTAGTAGGCTGCGGGACCAGGATGGACGGTCGGTGAGCTGGGCGGGGGCGGGACGTGTGGCTCGGCTGAAGGAGTCGTCGCCCGCCGAGCCGGACGGTGCTCCGGGCGTCCGGCGCACCGGGGTGTGGTCCCGGGAGGTCGGCTGGTTCGTCGCGATCGGTGTCGCGTCGACGGCCGGGCAGGCGCTTCTGTACTGGGTGCTGCGTCAGTGGTGGCCCCCGGTCGCCGCCAACCTGGTCTCCCTGCTGGTCCTCACGGTGCTCAACACCGAGGCCAACCGGCGCCTGACGTTCCGGCACGCCGCCGCCGGCCCGGTCCGCGCCCACCTGGGAGCGGGCGGGCTGTTCCTGCTCGGCTACACCGCCACGTCCGGCGCCGTCCTGTGGTTCACACACGCCGAGCCCGGTGCCTCACCCGCCGCCGAGACCGCGGTCCTCACCGCCACCTCGGTCGCCGTCACGGTGGTGCGCTTCGTCGTCCTGCGGCTCGCCGTCTTCCGGACCCCGGCCCGAACGGAGCGCTGAGTCCCGGGACGTGCCCGTGCCCCGCCCGCACCGCCCGGCGACCTCGCCGCCGGGCGGACCCGCGCCGACCCGAAGCCCGCCCGGCCGTCCCTCAGTCGCGGGTCGCCCGGTCGATCAGGCCCTGCAGGTACAGGCCGCGCCGTGCGTCGACCGCCGTGGGCGTGCCGGTGCGGACGGCCGTCGCGAAGTCGTGGCGCAGGACGGGCCAGCACTCCTCGTGGTCGATGCCGGCCGTGTCGTAGACCAGCGGGTGCTCCGGGCCGAAGAGTTCGACCCGGGTGAGCGCGCGCGGGACGGCAACGGAGCCCGACAGGGAGGCCTGGCTGACGGCTCCGTTCTCGTGCTCGCAGGTCAGCTCCACCCAGCGGCGCGGGTCGCCGGTGGCGCGGATGCCGGTGATGGGGCCCACCGAGGCGTCCAGCAGGTCGAGCAGGTGGGGTCCGAGGTCCAGCAGGGCTCCGTGTTCGAGGCGCCAGCCGGTGGCGAAGTCCCCGCCCAGGAAGGCGCCGTGGAGGTAGCAGGAGCGGGCGCCGGCCGCCTCGAAGGTGCGCGCCGCCGCCAGGAAGGCCCGGGTGGAGGGGTGGTAGCGCTTGGTCAGCACGAGTTGGGAGACCACACCGGCCTCGGTGACCGCGTCGGCCACCCTGCGGGCCGCGCACAGGTCGGGGCCGAGCGGCTTCTCCAGCAGCAGCGCCTTGCCCCGCTTCGCCGCCAGCGGCGCCAGCTCGGCCTGGACGGCGGGCGGCACGGCGAAGGCCACGGCCTCGCAGTGGTCCAGCAGCTCCTCGAACCCGGCGGCGACATGGGCGGCGTAGGGTGCGGCGGTCTCGCGGGCGGCCTCCGTGCGGCGGGCCCAGACCGCGGTGAGCCGGGTCTCGGGTCCGGCGGCCAGCACCCGGGCGTGCATGGCCCGGGCCCAGGGGCCGGCGCCCACGAGCCCGACCTCGACGGGCCGGTCGGTCCAAGGGGCGGGGGCAGCGGTCACGGTGTTCCTGTTCTGGTGCGTCATCGGGTGGGACTCGGTGCTTACGTGCGGCGTCGGCGTCGTCACGGCGCGAGGCGTTCGAGCCGGGCGTCGGCGCCCGCGGGGGAGTAGAGGTGTTCCACGACCATGGCGGCGGCCCCGATGAGCCCGGCGTGGTCGCCGAGTCGCGAGGTGACCACCTGGAGGTTGGCCGTGGCCCGGGGCATCGCGCGCTGGTAGACCAACTCGCGGACCCCGGTGAGGAAGGGCACGCCGGACAGCTCACCGGCGATCATGAGCACACCGGGGTTCAGCAGGGTCACGACGGTGACCAGGACCTCGCCCACCCGTCGTCCGGCCTCCCGGGCCAGTCGGACGGCGTCGGGGTGGCCCTCGTTGAGCAGGCGCCGGACGTCCCGTCCCGAGGCGGTGTCCAGGCCCAGCGCGGACAGCTCCTTGGCGATCGCCCGTCCACTGGCCACGGCCGCGAGGCAGCCGTGGGAACCGCACATGCACAGCGCGTCGGACCGGTCGTGCAGCCGGATGTGCCCGATGTCGCCCGCGCCGCCGTCGATGCCCCGGTAGAGGCTGCCGCCGATGACGACGCCCGCGCCGATGCCGGTGGAGACCTTCAGCAGGACGAACGACGAGCAGTCGCGGTGGTCCGCCTGGTGCTCCGCCAGCGCCATGAGGTTCGCGTCGTTGTCCACGAGCACCGGGACGGCGTCGGCCTGCGGCCCCAGCCCCATCCGTGCCGCGTACGCCTTCTGGAGCCGCTCCCGGATGGGGTAGCGGTCCCAGCCCGGCATGATGGGCGGCTCGATCACCCGCCCCGACTCCCAGTCGACGGGGCCGGGCACGGACAGCCCGACGCCCGCCACGTGGGACGCCGGGACCCCGGCCGCCGCGATCAGGTCCGGGAACCACTCGGCCAGCCCGTCCAGCACGTGCTCGGGTCCCGCGCTGATGTCCATCGGGCCGGTGTGCTCGGCCAGGATGGCGCCCGACAGGTCGACGACGGCGGCGCGGGCGTGCCGGGTCTCCAGGTCGAAGGCGACGACCGAGGCGTGGGTCGGGTCGAAGGCGATCCGGTGGGACGGGCGCCCACCGGTGGACTCACCCGTGCTGTGCCGCAGCCACCCGGCGCGGTTGAGCAGGTCGAGACGCTGTCCGACCGTCGACCTGGAGAGCCCGGTGGCGTGCTGGAGGTCGGCGCGGGTGTTGGCGCGCCCGCTGCGGATCAGCTGCAGCAGCGCGCCCGCGCTGGCCTGACCTGACGTCATCATGGAATCCCCCCACGGCTCAACTCTTGTCGGCACCGCTGGTCAGACCCTCGGTGAGGAGCCGTTCGGCGGCGAAGAACAGAAGTACCACGGGGATCGTCAGCACCACGGAACCGGCCATCAGGACGGTCTTCGGCACCTCGATGCCGTTGGAGAGCTGCGCGAGGCCCAGGGAGACCGTCCACTTGTCGGGGTCGGCGGCCAGGAAGAGCAGCGCGAAGAGGAACTCGTTCCAGGCGATCATGAACACGTACAGGCCGGTCGCCATCAGGGAGGGCAGCGCCAGCGGCAGGATCACCTTGCGCACGGTCTGCAGCCGGGAGGCCCCGTCGAGCGCCGCCGCCTCCTCGATGGAGGCCGGGATGGTGACCAGGTAGTTCTTCAGCATGTAGATCGACACCGGCACCGTCTGCGCCACGTAGACGATGGCCAGACCGACCAGGCTGGAGGAGAGACCGATCTTCGCGAAGATGACGAAGAGGGGCACGGCCAGCAGCGTCGCCGGGAACATGTACACGGCCAGGAAGAGCGCGCTGACCTGCCGGTGGCCGAAGAACTTCAGCCGACTGACGGCGTACGCGCCGGGCACGGCGGCCACCAGGGTCAGCACCACCGTGCCGAGGGAGACCAGTGCGGAGTTGAGCAGGAACTTCAGGAAGCCCTGGCCGCCCGCGTCGGTCGAGCGGAGCACGTCCTGGTAGGTGGAGAAGGTGAAGTCCTTGGCCGAGATCCACAGGGAGCCCGGGTCGAGCAGGAGCGCGTCGATGGGCTTCAGCGACAGCAGCACCATGTAGTAGAAGGGGATCACGGTGATCACTGCGAGGAACGCGATGACGAACCAGCGCAGCACGCCGAAGAACCGCTCCTCGAACTGGGCCCGGCTCAGGGCCACCTTGCGCGTCACGCTTCCTCCTGGACCTTGTTGCCGAAGAACTTGAAGTAGAGGCCGAGCAGGATCATCAGCACGACGGCCAGGGTGAGTGCCTGGGCGGCCGCGGCGCCCACGTCGTAGCGCGCGGTCAGGAAGTCGTAGACGCGCACGGCGGCGACGTCGGTGCCCGCGCCGCCCCCGGTGAGCAGGTACACGTCGTCGAACTTGTTGAAGGTCATGATGAACCGCAGCACGCACAGCAGCGCGATCACCGGCATCAACTGGGGCAGCAGGACGTGCCGGAACCGCTGGGTCAGGGTCGCGCCGTCGACCAGCGCGGCCTCCTCCAGGGTGTCCGGGACCGCCTGGAGCCGCGCCAGGATGAAGAGGAAGGCGAAGGGGAAGTACCGCCAGCACTCGAAGACGATGACCGTCAGCAGGGCCAGCGGGATGTCGAAGTGCAGGCCCAGCAGATGGACCTCGTACTCACGCGTCGACAGGAAGGCGACGGGGTCGTCCCAGCCGAACAGGCGCCGGCCCCAGTCGTTGACCACGCCGTACTGCGGGCTGAGCGCGACCTCCCACACGAAGGCCACGGCCACGACGGGCGCTACGTACGGCAGCAGCATCGCCGCGCGCAGCAGGCCGCGCCCCTTGAAGGGTTTGCGCAGCGCCAGCGCCGCGACCAGGCCGAGGGCGACGGAGCCGAGCGTGGAGCCCGCCGTGTACAGCAGCGTGGTCCACAGGCTGGACCAGAAGCCGGCCGAGTCGAAGACCTGCGCGAAGTTGTCCAGGGACCAGTTGCCGAACAGGCCCATGTCCTGGATGTCGACGAGCTTGGCCTTCTGGAAGGCGAGCAGCACGGTCCACGCGATGGGCAGGACGACCACCACGAGGACCACGACGAAGGTGGGGGAGACGAACGCGAGGCCTGCGCGGTTGGCGCGCCGGCTGGCGGTCAGCGGACGGCGGCCCGGGGAGGCGGACCGGTCCGTGGACCGGGGGTCGGTGTCCCGGCGCTGCGGCGCGCCGGCTGGGGCTGTTGTCATGAGGGACCTTAGTGACGTGCAGGCGGGCGGCTACTGCAGGGACTTCTTCAGGGCGGCGACCTCTTCGTCGGCCTCGCGTGCCGCTTCGGACGGCGAGCTCTGGCCGCTGGTCATGGCGCCGATGGCCTTCGGCACGGGCAGTTCGCCGTTGGTGGCGCCGACCAGGGCGCCCTCGCCCTGGGTGATGCCCCAGCGGCGCATGTTGCTGACGCCGTCGGCGAGCTGGTCGAGCAGGCTCTCGGGGAAGACCTCGTCGAGGGGCTTGCGGGTGTCGACCCCGATGTCGCTGGAGCGCCAGGCGTCGAGGTAGCGGTCGGGATCGGCGGCGGTGCCCTTGCGCACCGGGATCTTGCCCTCGGGTGCCATGCCGAACCAGGACTCGTAGCCGGTGCCCATCATGTACTCGATGAACTCGCGGGAGGCGGCGGTCTCGGCCGTCTTGGTGGTGACCCAGGACGTGATCTCGCCGAACTGCGCCGCGTCCTTCGCGTCGGGGCCCTGCATCGCGGTGACGATGCCGCTGTTGTCCGACAGGTACTGCGGGTCCTTCGCGCACTGGGGGCAACTGGGCAGGGCGTCCTTGCGCAGGCCGGCGAGTTCGTCCAGCAGGAAGGAGGACCAGATGACCATGGAGGACTGCCCGGCGAAGTAGGTGGCGCGGGTGGAGTCCACGGTCTGGGTGCCCGGCGCGCCGTACTCCCGGGCCAGGCGGTCGTACGTGCGGAAGGCGGTCTCGCACCGCGGCGAGTCGAGGGCGACCTCGTGCCCCTCGTCCACGAGTTGGCAGTCGTTGGCGAGGGCGACGCTCTCGAAGCTCTGCGAGGTGAAGACGTCGCTCGGGTCGGTGGCCGCCGAGATGCCGTCGTGGCCCTTGGTGGTCAGCGCCTCGGCGGCGGCGAGCGTCTTCGCGTACGTGTCGGGGGCGGCCAGCGCCTTCTTCCCGAACTCGTCCTTGCGGTAGACCAGCAGCTGGAGCCACGCGTCGGAGGGCACCCCCAGACTGGTGGAGCCGTCGGAGGTCAGCTCCAGCGCGTTGGCGTTGAAGGTGTCCCGGCCCAGCTCGCCGACGATCTGCCGGGGGATGTCGGTGTTCAGCAGCCCGTTGCTGTACATCTGCCACACCTGGCCCATGGGGGCCGCGCCGATGACGTCGGGCAGCGTGCCCGAGGCCGCGGCCGACATGATCAGCTGAGGCATCTGCCCCTCGTCGACCCCGACGAGATGGACCTCGATCCCGGTCTTCTTCTCGAACGCGTCCACGACCTTCTGCGTCGCGGCGACGCGGTCGGGGAGGTTCTCCTGGGTCCAGACCGTGATCTCACGGTCCGGCTTGCCGGGCCCGGTGCTGCCCGCGCAGCCCGAGAGCAGCCCGACCCCCAGGGTTGCCGTGACGCCGACTGCGGTCGTCCTCGACCGCAGGGTCCTGATGCGCATTGAGTGTCCTCGTTCCGGCTTTCGTCTGCTCGTCACGCATCACAGCATCACTTTTGCTTGTTGACAAGACATAAGTTGCGGATATTGTCGACGCAACCGCAATCAGCAACCCTTCCGGAGCCACCCGTGTCATCCGTGTCGCCCGCGTCCTCCCCGGAGCGCGTCGTCCAGTTCACCGGCCCCCGACAGGTGGAGGTGGCCGAGCACGTCCGGGCCGACCTGCCGCCCGGCCACCTGCGGGTGCGCACCCGCTACTCGGGCATCTCGGCCGGAACCGAACTCACCGCCTACCGCGGCACCAACCCGTACCTGACCCGTACCTGGGACCCCGAGGCGCGGCTCTTCCGCGACGGCGCGCCCGGCATCGAGTACCCGGTGGCCGGCTGGGGCTACTCCGAGGTCGGCGAGGTCGTCGAGGTCTCCCCGGAGCTGGTCGGCACCGCGGGCATGCCGGTCGCCGGCGACCTGGTCTGGGGCATCTGGGGGCACCGCAGCGAGGGCATCGTCCCCGCCGAGCGGATGATCGGCCACACCCTGCCGTCCGGGCTGGAGCCGCTGGCCGGGGCCTTCGCCCGGGTCGGCGCCATCGCGTACAACGCCGTGCTGGCCGGGGACATCCACCTCGGCGAGGACGTCACCGTGTTCGGCCAGGGCGTCATCGGCCTGCTCACGACCCGGCTGGCGCAGCTCAGCGGCGCCCGCGTCACCGCGGTGGACGCCCTCGACGGCCGGCTGGAGACCGCACGGCACTTCGGCGCCCACGACACGCTCAACGCCCGCACGGACGCGGTCGCCGAACGCGTCCGCGAGGCCACCGGCGGGCTCGGCGCCGACCTCGCCATCGAGATCAGCGGCGCCTATCCGGCCCTGCATGAGGCGCTGCGCTCGGTCGCCGCCGGCGGGCGGGTGGTGGCCTCCGGCTTCTACCAGGGCGACGGCATCGGCCTGCGCCTCGGCGACGAGTTCCACCACAACCGGGTCCAGCTGATCTGCTCCCAGATCGGCGGTGTACCCCCGCAGCTGTCGAACCGCTGGACGGTCGAGCGGCTCCAGCGGACCTTCCTGCGCCTGGTCGCCGAGGGCCAGGTGGACGTCGACGCGCTGGTCAGCCACGTGGTCCCCGTCGCCGACGCCGCCGACGCCTACGTACTGCTGGACGAGCGGCCCGCCGAGGCGCTGCAGGTCGTCCTGGAGTTCTGAGCCCGACCCCGGGGACCGGGTCCCCGGGACCGGCCGTCACCGACACTTCCGAAAGGCCCCTCATGCTCAAGACCGCCGTCCAGGAACAGCTCCTGCCCGGAGACACCCTGCAGGCCAAATGGGACTTCGCCCAGCAGGCCGGTTACGACGCGATCGAACTGCGCGGCAAGGGCGACCTCAGGTTCGCCGCCCGCCGCGACGAACTCCGGCAGGCCCGCAAGGACGGCGTGGTCATGCCCACCGTCTGCGTCGACATGCTGCACTTCCTCGGCGCCTTCGACGAGGACCTGCGCCGCGACGCCGTCGCCCAGATGAAGTCCCAGCTCACCGTCATCGCCGAGATCGGCGGCGTCGGCGCCCAGACCCCCGCCTCGTACGGCATGTTCTCCCGCCGGCTGCCCCCCTTCGAGCCGCCGCGCACCGAGATGGAGGACCGCGAGGTGCTCCTGGACGGACTGGCCGAACTCGGCGAGCACGCCCGCAAGGAAGGCGTCACGCTCTTCCTGGAGCCGCTCAACCGCTACGAGGACCACATGGTCAACCGGCTCGACCAGGCCGCCGACCTGATCCGCGCCATCGGCCTGGATTCGGTCCGGATCGGCATCGACAGCTACCACATGAACATCGAGGAGACCGACCCCGCGGCCGCGATCCTCGCCCACGCCGACGTCATCGGCCACGCCCAGGTCTCCGACTCCAACCGCTTCCAGCCCGGCGCCGGACACCTCGACTGGCCCGCCTGGCTCGGCGCCCTGCACACCATCGGCTACGACGGACACCTCGCCCTGGAATGCCGGCTGACCGGCGACCCGGCCGAGGCCGTGCGCTCCGTCCCCGCCTTCCTCAAGAGGTCCGGCGCGTGAGGACCGCCCCGAACCTCCTGGACCGGCCCGCGCCCGCCGCGCCCGCAGACCTGACCCTGCGGCGCGGCGCGGCGCGGGTCCTCATCGACAACTGGACCGGCGCCTCCACCGTCCCCTCCCGCACGCTCTACCCGCACCAGTGGAGCTGGGACAGCGCCTTCATCGCGATCGGACTGCGCCACCTCTCGGTGCGCCGCGCCCAGCGCGAGCTGGAGTCCCTGCTGGCCGCGCAGTGGGCCGACGGACGCATCCCGCACATCGTCTTCAACCCCGCGGTGGCCGCCGACGCCTACTTCCCGAGCCCCGACTTCTGGCAGTCCGGCCGGACCGCCGACGCCCCCACGGCGGTCGAGACCTCCGGCATCGTCCAGCCGCCCGTGCACGCCCTGGCGGCCTGGCTCGTGCACCGGGCCGACCCGGCGGAGTCACGGCGCCGCGGCTTCCTCGCCCGCGTCCAGCCCCGGCTCGCCGCCTGGCACGACTACCTCCTCACCCGCCGCGACCTGGGCGGCGGGGGACTGGCGGCCGTCGTGCATCCCTGGGAACCCGGCATGGACAACAGCCCCTGCTGGGACCGGGCCCTCCAGCGGATCGAACCCAGCCCGCCCGACAGCTTCCGGCGTGCCGACCTCGACCACGGCCACCCCGCCGACCGGCCCACCGACCTCGACTACGGCCGGTACGTCCGGCTGGCCACCGAGTACCGCGAGGCCGGCTACGACGACCGCGTCGTACGGCACCGCTTCGCGGTGGAGGACCCGTGCTTCAACGCGCTGCTGGTCGTGAGCGAACTGGCCCTGGCCGCCATGGCCCGCGAACTGGACCTGCCCGCCCGGCGCCACACCGAGCGGGCCGCGCAGCTGACCGGGGCGCTCGTGGACCGCCTCTGGGACGAGGAGGCCGGGCTGTTCCGGGTGCGCGACCTGCACACCGGCACCCCGGTCGACGAAGGGAGCGTCAGCGGCCTGATCCCGCTCCTCGTCCCGCACCTGCCCGCGGACGTCGTCCGGCGCCTGCACACCACGCTCACCGGCCCGCGCTTCAGTGCCCCGGCCACCCGGCTGGTCCCCAGCTACGACCTGACCGGCCACGCCTTCGACCCCACCCGGTACTGGCGCGGCCCGGCCTGGTTCAACACCGCCTGGCTGGTCGAGCGGGGACTGCGCACCCACGGCCTCCAGCAGGACGCCGAACGCCTGCGCGCCGACTTCCTGGCCCGGGCCGGACAGTCCGGCTTCGCCGAGTACGTCGACCCCTCCACCGGAGCGGCCCGCGGCACCCGGAACTTCTCCTGGACCGCCGCCCTCACCCTCGACCTGCTGAGCGCCGACCCGAAGGAATGCACGCCATGACCGCGGCCGACCACCGTGTCCAACTGGTACGCGACGCCACGTTCGTCCGGCTCGGCGCCGGCGGTGAGATCAGCGGTACCCGCGGGTCGACACCCGACGGGCTGTTCTTCCAGGACGCCCGCCACCTCAGCAGCTGGCGGCTGACCGTCGACGGCACCACCCCCGTCGCCCTGGTACCGGCCACGGCGGAGTCCGACGACACCGCCGCCTGCGTGCTGACCCCCGAAGGCACCCGGGACCACCCGCCCGCGTACACCGTCTTCCGGCGGCAGAGCGTCACCGCCGGCACGCTCACCGAGCACCTGAGCCTGGTCAGCAACCGGCCCGACCCGGTGACCGCCCACCTGGCCCTCACCGTCGACACCGACTTCGCCGACCTCTTCGAACTCCGCGCCGACGACCGCGACTACGCCAAGCCGGGCGCGGCGTACGAGACCCGCGACACCGCCGACGGGCTGCTCTTCGGCTATCGGCGCGACGACTGGCACGCCCGGACGGAACTGACCTGCCGTCCCACGCCGGACACCACCGGACCCCCGCGTCCGGAGACGTCCGCCACCGCCCGGACGCTGACCTGGCACCTGCCGCTCGACGGACACGGCCGGGCGGATCTGCACCTGACCGTCCGCGCACGTCCGCACGGACGTCCCCGGCCCGCCTCCACCCCCTCCGCCTCAGCCGCCGAACGGCGTCCGTCCCGGCACGCAAGCCCGGCGGCGGCCGCCCCGGACGACCTGGCACGCACCGTCGAGCGCGGCCTCGCCGACATCGACCTGCTGACCGTGCCGGTCACCGGCGTCGAGGGCGACGAGGTCCACGTCCCCGCCGCCGGCATCCCGTGGTTCCTCACCCTCTTCGGCCGGGACTCCCTCCTGACCTCGTACTTCCTGCTGCCGTACCGGCCCGCGACGGCGGCGGCCGTCCTGAGCGCGCTGGCCGCCACCCAGGGGCAGCGCCACGACACGTTCAGCGGTGAGCAGCCCGGCCGGATCGTCCACGAGACCCGGCACGGCGAACTCGCCCACTTCCGGCAGGTGCCCTACGGCCGGTACTACGGCGCCGTGGACGCCACCCCGCTCTTCCTCGTCCTGCTCCGCGCCCACCACGAGGCGACCGGCGACCCCGCACTGGCCGTACGCCTGGAACGGCACGCCCGGCGGGCCGTCGACTGGATGTTTACCGACGGCGGCCTGGAGAAGCACGGCTACCTCGTGTACACCCCCGACCCGGGCGGACTGGTCAACCAGAACTGGAAGGACTCCGAGGGCGCCGTCTGCTTCCGCGACGGCACCCAGGCCGAAGGCCCCATCGCCGTCTGCGAGGCGCAGGGCTACGCCTACGACGCACTCCTGCGCACGGCCGAGCTCGCCCTGCACGTCTGGGGGGACGAGCCGTACGCGCACCGGCTCCGCGAGGAGGCCGCCCGGCTGCGGGACCGCTTCGCGAGGGACTTCTGGATGCCCGGGGCGGACTTCCCGGCCCTCGCCCTGGACGGCCACGGCCGCCAGGTGGACGCGCTGGCCTCGGACGCCGGGCACCTGCTGTGGTCCGGCATCCTCGACGCGGACCGCTCCCGCCGGGTGGGGCGCCGGCTGCTGGAGCCGGACTTCTTCTCCGGCTGGGCGATCCGCACCCTCGCCGCCGGGCAGCGGCCCTACCACCCGCTCTCCTACCACCGGGGCAGCGCCTGGCCGCACGACAACGCGGTCATCGCCCTGGGACTGGCCCGCCAGGGCATGACGGCCGAGGTGCGCACCGTCGCCGAGGGCCTCGTCGCTGCGGCGGCCCACCACGGGCACCGGCTGCCCGAGGTCCTCGCCGGCTACGACCGCTCCGCGACCGCCGCACCGGTCCCGTACCCGCACTCCTGCTCGCCCCAGGCGTGGGCGGCCGCCACCCCGCTGGCCCTGTGGACGGCGCTGGGCCGCGAACCTGCCGACCCGGAGGATTGGCATCGATAACATTCTCTGCCATAGTCGGTCGGGTCAGCACCGGCTCCCCGTGGGAGATCGATAACAGCGGTAGCCGGGCCGGGCACGACCACCGGAGCCCCTGAGTGACCCTCCCCAGCACCCCGCACCCGGCCGGCCGTGCCGCACGCCCGGCGGCCACCCTGACGTACGCCCGCGGCCGGCTGCTGCGCCGGGGCCGGCCGCACCGCGTCCTGTCCGGCTCCCTGCACTACTTCCGGGTCCACCCCGAGCAGTGGGCGGACCGCCTGGAACGGCTGGCGGCCCTCGGGCTGAACACCGTGGACACCTACGTCCCGTGGAACTTCCACGAACGCCGCCCCGGGGAAGCGCGCTTCGACGGCTGGCGCGACCTGGCGCGCTTCGCCCGGCTGGCGCAGGAGGCCGGTCTCGACGTGATGGTGCGGCCGGGTCCGTACATCTGCGCCGAGTGGGACAACGGCGGACTGCCGGCCTGGCTCACCGGCACCCCGGGCATGCGGCTGCGCACCGGCCACCCGCCGTACCTCGACGCGGTCGGCCGCTGGTTCGACGCACTCGTCCCCCGGGTCGCCGCACTGCAGGCCGTGCACGGCGGTCCGGTGGTGGCCGTACAGATCGAGAACGAGTACGGCAGCTACGGCGACGACCACGCTTACGTCCGCTGGGTGCGCGACGCCCTCGTCGACCGGGGCGTCACCGAACTGCTGTACACGGCCGACGGGCCCACCGAGCTGATGCTCGACGGCGGCACCCTGCCCGGCGAGCTGGCCGCCGCGACCTTCGGCTCCAAAGCCGCCGAGGCGGCGGCACTGCTGCGCTCGCGCCGGCCCGAGGAGCCCTTCCTCTGCGCGGAGTTCTGGAACGGCTGGTTCGACCACTGGGGCGAGAAGCACCACGTCCGCTCGCCGGAGGGCGCCGCCCGGGAGGTGGGGGAGATCCTCGACGCCGGCGGCTCGGTCAGCCTCTACATGGCCCACGGCGGCACGAACTTCGGGCTGTGGGCCGGCGCCAACCACGACGGGGGCGTCCTGCGCCCGACCGTCACCAGTTACGACTCGGACGCCCCGGTCGCCGAACACGGCGCGCTCACCCCGAAGTTCCACGCCCTGCGCGAGAGGTTCGCCGCGCTCACCGGCCGGACGGCGCCCCGCGCGCCCGCCGACCCGCCCCTGCTCCCGCCGCGGACGCTTCCGGTGACCCGGCGGGCGGCCCTGCTGGACGCGCTGCGGGCCGTCACCGAGCCGGTGCGCGCTCCCGTACCGCTCAGCTTCGAGGAACTCGGGCAGTCCGCCGGTCTGGTGCTCTACACCGCCCTGCCGCTCCTGCCCCGGGGCCTGCAGGAGGTGACCGTGACCGGCCTGCACGACCGCGCCCAGGTGTTCGTGGACGGCGTTCCGCTGACCGTGCTCGACCGCGAGACCTCCTCGTTCACCGTGACCGGCACCGGGGCCCCGATCCGGCTGGAGCTGCTGGTGGAGAACCAGGGGCGGATCAACTACGGGCCGCTGCTGGGCCAGGGCAAGGGCATCCTCGGCGGGGTACGGGTGGAGCGCCGCCTGGTGCACGGCTGGACCATGCACCGGCTCCCGCTGGACGAGTGGACCCCGCACGACACCGCACGTGCCGCCTCGGCGGCGGGACCCGGCGGCACGGCCGGCTTCGCGCATGCGCGCCTGGACGTCACCGAACCGGCCGACACCTTCCTCGCCCTGCCGGGCTTCGCCAAGGGCTTCGTCTGGGTCGACGACGTGCTCCTCGGACGCTACTGGGAGGTCGGCCCCCAGACCACGCTGTACCTGCCCCGGCCCCTCCTGCGCGCCGGAGCCAACACCCTCACCGTCCTGGAGCTGGAACGCTTCGGAGACCACCTCGCCCTCCTGGACCGGCCCGAGCTGGGGCCGGTCCAGGAGCACGTGGAGACGTTCGACTGACGCCGAGCCCGTACGGCGCTACTGCGGCGTCGAGCGGGTCCGGCCGGGTCCGCCCGTGCGGGCGTGCCGGCGGCACCCGGCGTCGTGCTCCGCGCCCAACGAGGTCCACCACCGCTCGCAGCAGCCGGCGCCCGCGGGGACGAGGGCGGCGGCGGGGCGGGTGCACTCCGGACCGTGCACCATGCCGTCGGAGTGCCGCCAGAACGCGCAGCACGGCCGGAGCACGGCACCGAGCGGCCGCGGCGAGCGGGGGCGTGCCAGCCGCTCGGCCCGCTGCGCCCGTACGAGGCGGCGCCGGTGCTCCGTCCGGGCGCGGGCGGCGCACCAGGCGAACACGGCGGCGGCGTACAGGCCGGGCAGGGCGAGCCAGGGGTGGTGGGTGGCCGCGTACCCGGCGGCGACGAGGAGCAGGGCGGTGGCGGCACGGCAGGCACGGGCGGTGCGCAGGCTCGGGGTCACGGGTGCTCCCGCTGGTCGGCGACGGACAGGGCCTCGGGACATCCGTATGCCCGCTGTTCGCCGTCCTACGTGCGCGGCTGCCGGGACGGATCCGGTTCCGGGGCCTGCCCCGGGGCCTGCCCTTCGTGGTCCCGGTGCTGCTCCCGCGCCTGGTGCCCCAGGGCCGCGCTGCGGCTCGTCGACAGATGGTGGAGCACGAGTTCCTGGACGCGCTCGACGTCGCGTTCCGCGATCGCCCGGTACAGGGCCTCGTGTTCCTGCGCCACGCCCAGCAGGTCGTCGTGCTGGCCCATGAGCCACCTCAGCCGGCTGCGCAGGACGCGCTCGAGTTCGTTGAGCAGTTCGTTGGCGGCCAGGGAGATCACCGTCTGGTGGAAGTCGGCGGCCGCCCGGCGGGCCCGCACCGCGTCGCCCGCGCGGGCCGCCTCCAGTTCGGCGTCCACCGTGGCGCGCAGCCGCTCCAGCCCGGCCCGGGTGTGCCGTTGGGCGGCGAGCCGGAAGCCGAGGGTCTCCAGGCCCGAGCGCACCTCGTCGAGATCGGCGATGTCGCTCGCGGTGAACTCCCGTACCACCGCCCAGCTCCGTGGTCGCGGCGTCACCAGCCCTTCGGACACCAGGGTCTTGAGCGCCTCCCGCACGGGCAGCCGGCTCACGCCGAGGGACTCGGCCAGCTCCCGTTCCACCAGGCGGCTGCCCGGCCGTCGCGCACCGTCGACGATCTCGTCGCGCAACCGCCGGGTGACCCGCTCGGACTCGGGCACGAAGCCCTCTGACGCAGTCATCGCCGTCCTTCGTCCGTCGTCCTGTACCGAGACTCCCCGACGGCGCTGGTGCGGAGCGGAGTCGGCGGCCCGTCAGGATACCCGGCGACCGGCGGCGACCGGCGGCGACCGGCGGCGACCGGCAGCGACCGGGGTCGGCCGGGGGCGACCGGGATCGGCCGCCTGCCGGGAGCGGGGCGACACGGGCGACGACGTGCGCGGGTCAGCCGGTCTGCGGGGGCCAGTTGACGAATTGCTTGGCGCGCGGGCGTGCGTAGGTGCGCACCTTGGACGTCGACAGGCCGAGGCGGACCAGCGACTCGGCGATCGTCACCGCGGCGGCGACACCGTCGACCACGGGGACGCCGGTGCGCTCCACCACCCGCTCGGCGAGACCGGCCATGCCTCCGCAGCCCAGGCAGACGACCTCGGCCCGGTCGTCCTCGACCGCACGGGCGGCCTGTTCCGTGATGGCCTCGACGGCGGCCTGCTCGTCCCGTTCCAGTTCCAGTACGGCGAGCCCGCTGGCGCGCACGGAGGCGCACCGGGCGCTCAGGCCCGCGACCGCCAGGCGTTCCTCGATCAGCGGGACCGTGCGGTCCAGGGTGGTGACGACGGAGTACCGGCGGCCCAGGAACTGGGCGGTGCTGGCCGCGGCCTCGGTGATGTCGACGACGGGGACGTCCAGCAGTTCCTGCAGCCCCTCCCTGCCGTGCTCGCCGTATCCCGCCTGGATCACCGCGTCGTACGGCCCCGGGTGGGCGCGGACGGCCTCCATCACGGCGACCGCGGCGAGGTAGCTCTCGTAGTTGCCCTCGACGGACTCCGCGCCGAAGGCGGGCGTGAGGGGGACGATCTCGGTGCCCGGGGAGGCCGCGCCGGCCGCCTGCTTGCCGATCGCGTCGGTGATGGACTGCGTGGTGTTGACGTTGACCACGAGGATGCGCATGGGGTGGGCCTTCTGCTCGGACGGAGGGGGCGCGGGGGCCGGGCTATTCCGCGGCGACGGCGATGGCCTCGCCGTCCACGTCGCGGATCGGGGAGGCGCGGTCGGCGATGGCCGCGTACAGGACGGCGGCGATGATCGCGCCGACGAACCAGGAGAACCCGGCCGCGGCGTGGAAGAAGGGCACCAGGGCGACGACGACGGCGATCGCCGCGGCGGGGACGAAGGCGGCGACGGCCCGCGGGTTGTAGCCGCGGCGGTAGTGGTACTCGGCGCCCGCGTCCTCCGTGTAGAGGGCGGGCACGTTCACCCGGGACTTCCGCAGCAGCCAGTAGTCGGCCATGATCACGCCGAACAGGGGCCCGAGCAGGGCGCCGAGCCCGCCGAGGAAGTAGTTCACGACGACCGGGCTGTTGTAGAGGTTCCAGGGCGTGATGACCAGGCCGAGGACCGCGCTGACCAGGCCCGCCCGGCGGAAGTCGAGCCGGTGCGGGAAGAGGTCGACCAGGGCGTAGATCGGCGCGACGAAGTTGGCCAGCAGGTTCACCGCCACCGTCAGGGCGATGAGGGCGAGCGAGGCGACGGCCAGCAGGAACATGTTGGGGACGGTCCGGACGATGTCCGTCGGACTGGTGATGACGTGCCCGTCGAGGGAGAACTGGGCGCCGCTGAGCACGGCCACGATGCCGGCGAAGAAGAGCATGTTGACCGGGATGCCGATCACGTTCCCCCGCACGATGGAGCTCCGGCTCCTCGCGGACCGGGTGAAGTCGCAGAAGTTCAGCACGAACGTCCCGTAGATCACGACCCAGAGGGCAGCGGCCTGGAGCACCTGGAGCCACATGGCGCCGCCGGTGAGCGGGTCGCCGTCGGACAGGGAGATCGAGCCGTCCGCGCGGACGAACATCCACACCGCGAGGGCGCACATGGTGAGCAGTGTGGTGGGCGCCGCGACGGCCATGTAGCGGCGGATCATCTGCATCCCGTAGCTGACGATGAGTACCTGGAGCGCCCACAGGACCAGGAAGGTGATCCAGCCCAGCGTCGACTGCCCGAGCAGGGAGTTCGTGTCGAGGCGGGCCAGACCCGGGAACAGGGCGATCAGCAGGGTGCTCAGCACCGCCGAGGCGAGGTAGGTCTGGATACCAAACCAGGCGATGGCCACGGCGCCCCGCACGGCGGCCGGAAGTTTCGCGCCTTTGATGCCGAAGGCGATGCGGCTCATGACCGGGAACGGCACGCCGGTCTTGTGGCCCATGAAGCCGGACAGCGTCAGCAGCAGGAAGAGCAGGACCGAGGCGAGCGCGAAGGCGGCGAGGATGCCCCACACGTTCAGCCCGAGGGCGAACAGGCCGATGGCGAAGGCGTAGTTGCCCAGGCTGTGGACGTCGTTGGCCCAGAGGGTGAAGACGTTGTAGGCACCCCACCGGCGTCCTTCCCTCTTCGTGGGGGCCAGGTCGTACGTGTAGAGGCCGGAGCTGGTGACGGTGTCGCTGGTCTCCGTGGACGAGCGGCGGTCTTCCAGGGCAGTCATACGGGACTCCTGGGATCAGGTGCGGGGGAGGTGGAGATTTCCACAAAGCGGAAGTGGCGTTCCGATGAACTGAACGTAGTTTTCGCCGAACGGCACCGTCAAGAGGTGCACCCCAAAATGGAATACCATTTTTCCGTCCGTTGACAGAGGGATGGTCCGTCCCTAGCCTGACGCCCCGTCATTACATCGATGTAATGAGGCATCGGTGTGAAGCGCCGCGGAAAGGACTTCCCGTGCTTCCCAGCCCCCCGCACCTCCCCCGGACCCGTGTCGGCCCGCTCCTCGCCGCCCTCCTCGGGCTCGTCCTGGGCCTGCTGCCCGCGCTCACCTCACCGGCCGACGCGGCGGCGCCCCCACCCGCACCGCGTACCGCCGACGCGGCGGCATCCCCACCCGCACCACGGGCCGTCGAAGCGGCTGCCGGCACCTTCCGCAACCCGCTCAACACCGGGCCCGACCCCTTCCTGACGCGCTGGAAGGGGAACTACCACCTCACGACGACCCAGGGCGACAGCATCCGGATGTGGCGCTCCCCGTCGCTCGGCACCCTGGCGACCGCCGACCCGATCACGGTCTGGACGGACACCGACCCGTCCCGCAACCGGAACATCTGGGCCCCGGAGTTCTACCGCTTCGGTGACCGCTGGTACCTGTACTACACGGCCGACGACGGCGTCGACGAGCACCACCGGCTGTACGTCCTGGAGTCGGAGCGCGACGACCCGGCCGGCCCTTACCGCTTCAAGGCCAAGCTCGCCCCGCCCAACCACGCGGACGACTTCGCCATCGACGCGGGCATCCTCCAGCTCGGCGGCCGCCTCTACCTGGCGTACAGCGGCATCAACCGGTACCAGCACAACGGGCTCAACATCGCCCCGATGTCGAACCCCTACACCGTCTCCGGGAACGCGGTCGCCCTCGACGCGGCCGGCGGCTGCCCCGAGGTGCGCGAGGGCCCGGAGTTCCTGTACCGGGGCGGCCGGGTCTGGATGACGTACTCGGCCTGCGACACCGGGAAGCCGGACTACCAGGTCTGGATGATGTCGATGCCGCTGGGCGCCGACCCGCTCGTGCCGGGCAACTGGCGGCAGCACCAGGGCGCGGTGTTCTCGCGGGCCGACGACCGGGGGGTGTTCGGGCCGGGCCACCACGCCTTCTTCACCTCTCCGGACGGTACCGAGGACTGGATCGTCTACCACGCCAAGACCACGTCGGTGAACACGTACAGCAACCGCACGACCCGGGCGCAGAAGTTCACCTGGCGGGCCGACGGCAGCCCCGACTTCGGCCGCCCGCTCGCCCTGGGGGCCACCCAGGACCTGCCCTCCGGCGACCCCGGCTCCGGCACCTACTGGATCAACGACGACGGCCGGTCGAGCGGCCCCGGCGGCGTCGCCCACACCGGCGCGTGGAACTCCGGCACGGGCTGCGCCACCCAGTGCTTCTGGGGCGACGACCACTGGAGCGACCGGGCCGGTGCCACGGCGGTCTTCACCTTCACGGGCACCCGCATCGCCCTGCTCTCCGTCAAGGACACCGGCAACGGCTACGCGGGCGTCAGCGTCGACGGCGGCCCCGAGCAACGGGTGGACTTCCACGGCCCGATCCGTGTCGGGGAGGCGGTGCAGTACGTCAGCCCACGGCTCCCGTACGGCAACCACACCTTGCGGGTGCGGGTGACCGGGGAGCGCAACCCACAGTCCGGGGCCTCGTTCGTGAGCGTCGACCGCGCCGAGGTCTACGTGAACTGACCACCGACCCGCACGTCAGCGCCGCCGGCCCTCCGTGCTCTCCCTCAGGACGAGCCGGTGGGCCACGACGCGGTCCTGGGGTGAGAGCACCCCGGACCCGGAGCCGTCCGGCACGCCGTCCGGGTCCGACGCCTCCTCGATGCGGAGCTGGAGCAACTGCACGGCGACCTTGGCCACCGCCGCCTTGTCGGGCGCCACCGTGCTCAGCGTCGGCACGGAGTACCGCCCGCCCTCCACGTCGTCGAAGCCGATGACGGCGACGTCCTCGGGCACCCTGACCCCGTGCTCGTGCAGGGCGCGCAAAGCGCCCAGCGCCAGCTGGTCGTTGAGACAGAGCAGCGCGTCGGGCCGGGCACCGCTCGCCAGCGCCCGCGCCACGGCCTCGGCGCCGTCGGGCATCCTGAACGAGCCGACCGGCAGCAGGGCGGCCGGATCGAAGGCCAGGCCCGCTTCCCCGAGGGCGGCGCGATAGCCGCGGGTGCGGGCCTGGGCCGTCCCGAGGCCCGGGTCGTCCCGCCCGCCGACGGCGAGGACGGTGCGGCGGCCGAGACCGATCAGGTGCGCGGTCGCCTCACGAGCGGCCCGCTCGTTGTCGATGGCCACGTGGTCGGCGCCCTCCTCCAGCAGCTCGCCGAGGAGCACGGTGGGCGGGGCGCCCGCGCGGTCACGCAGGTCGTCGGCCGTCAGCGCGAGCGGGCTCAGGATGATCCCGTCCACGAAGGTGGAGCCGAACCCGGCGAGCGCCGCCAGTTCGTGGGCGCGGTCCGCCCCCGACTGGTGGATGAGCACGGTCAGGGAGCGCTGCTCCGCCTCGCGGATCACGTGCCGGGCCAGCTCGGCGAAGTACGGGACGTCCAGCTCGGGAACGACGAGGGCGATGATGCCGGTGCGGCCCTTGCGCAGATGACGGCCGGCCAGGTTCACCCGGTAGCCGAGCTGTTCGATGGACTCCCGTACGACCCGTCTGGTCCGGTCGGAGACATGGGCGTAGTCGTTGATGACGTTGGACACCGTCTTCTCCGACACCCCCGCGTGACGTGCGACGTCCTTGATCCTGGGCCGTGCCACCGAGACCTCCCTGCCTCATCCGCGCCGCCCGAGTCTATGTCCCGTCCTTCCGCGGGCCCGAGCGGAGGTCGACGGGGCGCCGGTCCCACCGGCCGCCGCGGCACTTCCCCGGCCCAGCTCTTTACAGCCAATGTACATCGATGTAAAAACTAGCCACCGCATCAGCGTCCGGCCGTCGAAAGGTCCGCGATGAGTTCCCGTCTGCCTGCCCGCGAGGTGGGGGCGGCGTCCGATCCCGTACGCCGTCTCAGCCGCCGTCGGCTTCTGCGACACACCATGGCCACAGCGGGAGCCCTGCTCGCCGCGGCTCCCCTGTCCGGCTGCTCCTCGCCGGCCTCCGCCTCCGGGGCGTCCTCACTGAGCGTCTGGGACCTGTTCCAGGGCGGCGACGGCATGCTCATGGACGACATGATCGAGGCCGTGTCCCGGGGGGCCGAGGGGTTCGACGTGGACCGCACGATCCTGGACTGGGGCCCGTCCTACTACACGAAACTCGCCATGTCCGCCGCGGGCGGCCGCGCCTCCGACGTCGCCGCCATGCACCTGTCCCGGCTGGCGGGCTACGCGCCCGGCGGCCTGGTGGACCCCTTCGACCTGGACCTGCTCGCCGAGTTCGGCGTCACGCCGAAGGACTTCGCGCCGGCGGTCTGGGGACGGACGCAGCACGAGGGGACGGTCTACGCCGTGCCGCTCGACGTCCACCCGTTCATCGTGTTCTACGACAAGGAGGCCGCGGACACCGCCGGCCTGCTGGACCCGTCGGGCGAACTGGCCCCGATGGGGTCGCCCGAAGCCTTCCTGGACGCAGGCAAGGCCCTCGCCGAGGCGACCGGGCAGGCGGGCGTCCTGTTCGGTCACGTCACCGACACGGCACAGAGCTGGCGCCTGTTCGCCGCCCTCTACGCGCAGACCGGAGCCGCGTTCACCCTGCCCGAGGGCGGCCCCCCGGAGATCGACGTGGACGCCGCCGTACGCGTCGTGACGTTCATGAAGCAGCTCTTCGACGGCCGTACCAACCCCAACAACCTGGACTACAACGGTGCGCTGGCCGCCTTCACCAGCGGCCGCGGCGGCATGGCCATGCTGGGGGAGTGGGAGCTGCCGACGCTGAAGAAGGCCGGTATCCCGCTGGGTGCCGCCGCCTTCCCCCAGGTCTTCGACGAACCGGCGGTCTACACCGACAGCCACAGCTTCGTCCTGCCGCACCAGAAGGACCCCGACCCGGCACGGCGCCGCGAGGCCCACCGGTACGTGGCCGAGATGCTCAAACAGAGCCTCACCTGGGCGAGCGCCGGTCACATCCCCGCCTACCAGCCCGTACTCGCCGAGCCCCAGTACGCCGCCCTCGACCCGCAGGCCTCCTACGCGGGCGCCGCGAAGGTGGCGGTCCTCGACCCGCCCAACTGGTTCGTCGGCGCCGGGTCGAACTTCCAGAACCGCATGTGCCAGCCGCTCCAGTCGGCGCTGCTCGGCAACACGTCCGCCGAGAAGGCGGTGCGCCAGATGGTCCGCGAGGCGGACGCGCTGCTGCGGCAGCCCAACCCGGTTGCCTGACACGGCCGAAGGAGTGACCGACGTGACCACCACCGCACCCCCCGGCGCCGAGGCACCGGCCGACCCGCCCGCCGCCTCCGCCGGCGGCCGCGACCGAACCGTCCCGCGCCGGATGCGCACCACCCCGAACACCGGGTTCCTCTTCGTCCTGCCCTTCCTGCTCGTCTTCGGCCTCTTCATGGTGTGGCCCGTCGTGCAGGGGCTCTGGATGAGCTTCACCGACACCTCGCTCGCCCTGCGCGACACCGCCTTCGTCGGCTTCGACAACTACACCGAGGCCCTCGGCGACCCGGACGTGTGGAGCAGCCTCGGCAACACGGTCTTCTTCACCGCCGTCTCCAGCGTGCCGCTGGTGCTGGTCGCGCTGGCGATGGCGCTGCTGGTGCACAGCGGACTGGCCGGACAGTGGGCGTGGCGACTGACCTTCTTCGCCCCCTACCTGCTGCCGGTGACGGTGGTGACCCTCATCTGGACCTGGCTGTACCAGCCCGACCTCGGCCTCGGCAACCAACTCCTCACCACGCTCGGCCTCGACTCCGTCGGCTGGCTCTCCGACGAGTCCGTCGCCATGTGGTCGATCGCCGCCCTCACCGTGTGGTGGACGGTCGGCTTCAACTTCCTGCTCTACCTCGCGGCGCTCCAGTCCCTCCCGTCGACCTTCGACGAGGCGGCGGCGCTCGACGGGGCCGGCGCGTGGCGGCGCCTGTGGTCCATCACCCTGCCGCAGCTGCGCAGGACGACCGCGCTGGTCGCCATGTTGCAGATCCTCGCGTCGCTCAAGGTGTTCGACCAGATCTACATCCTCACCAAGGGCGGGCCCAACGGCTCCACCCGTCCGGTCCTGGAGTACGTCTACGACGTCGGCTTCACCGGATACCGGCTCGGGTACGCCTCCGCGATCTCCTACCTCTTCTTCGCGCTCGTCATCGTCGTCTCGCTCGTGCAGCTCCGCCTCTTCCGCCAGGAGGACTGACCGTGTCCGCAACCGCACCCACCGTCCGCGCACGGCGCCGTCCACCGCGGGAAGCGGCCGGCTCCCCCCTGCTCCTCGGCCACGGCCGACTGCCCCGCGTCCTGGCCGGCACGGCACTGGCCGTCCTGGCGGCCCTGTGGCTGGTGCCCTTCGTCTGGGCGATCGCCACCTCGGTGCAGAGCGAGCAGGACGTCTCCACGCCCGGCCTGTCCCCGCTCAAGGGCGCCTTCACCCTGGACGCGTACCAGCAGATCCTGGAACGCGGGAACGTGGCCGTCTGGGCCTTCAACAGCTTCCTGATCGCCGGCCTGGTCACCCTGCTCACCGTGGTGGTCTCCACCCTCGCGGCGTACGGCTTCTCGCGCGGTACCTTCCGCGGTCGCCGTGCCCTGCTCGCCGTCACGGTCGCCGCCATCATGATCCCGCCCCAGCTCCTGGTGGTGCCGCTCTTCGAGCAGATGCTCCTCTTCGACCTGGTCGACACCTACGCGGCGGTCATCCTGCCCCAGGTCGTCGCGCCGATGATGGTGTTCATCCTGAAGCGGTTCTTCGACGGCATCCCCCGGGAGCTGGAGGAGGCGGCCCGCATCGACGGCGCCTCCGAGTTCCGGGTCTTCCGGTCGGTCGTGCTGCCGCTCTCCCGGCCGATCGTGGCCGCGGTAGCGATCTTCGTCTTCATCGGGGCGTGGAACAACTTCCTGTGGCCCTTCATCGTCACCAACGACCCCGGCCTGATGACCCTTCCGGTGGGCCTGGCCACCGTGAAGGACGCCTACGGCGTCCAGTACGCGCAGTCCATGGCCTCCGCGCTGCTGGCCGCGCTGCCGCTGATCGTGGTCTTCCTCCTCTTCCAGCGCCGCATCGTCAACTCCGTGGCCACCACCGGCCTCGGCGGTTCCTGACCCCTCGCCCGACCCGCTGTACACCCGGGACCGGCCATCCGCGCCGGCCCACCGATCGACTGGAGCATGTGTGCCCACTCACTCCGTACCGCGCCCGGAGTACCCGCGCCCGCAGTTCGTGCGCCGCGACTGGCTCAACCTGAACGGCGCCTGGCAGTTCGAGACCGACCGGGGCGACAGCGGACTCGAACGCGGCCTCCTCGACCGTGAACTGCGGGACGAGATCCTCGTCCCCTTCCCGCCCGAGTCCGAGCTGTCCGGCATCGGGGACACCGACTTCCTGGAGGCCGTCTGGTACCGGCGGACCCTCCGGCTGCCGACGGCCTGGGCCGGACGCCGGGTCCTGCTGCACTTCGGCGCCGTCGACCACGACGCCACCGTCTGGGCCGACGGCAGGGAGGTCGCCCGGCACCGCGGCGGCTTCACACCGTTCACCGCCGACCTCGGCGACATCGCGGGGGCGGGGGAGGAGGTCGTGATCACCGTCCGGGCCCGCGACCCCAGGTCCGGCCCGCAGGCCCGCGGCAAGCAGGCCGTCCAGTACGCCAACCACGACTGCAACTACACCCGGGTGACCGGCATCTGGCAGACCGTCTGGCTGGAGCCCGTCCCCGAGCTGCACCTGCGCCGCCCCCGGATCACCCCCGACCTGGCCGGCTCCGCCTTCCACCTGGAACTGCCCCTGTCCGGCAACCGGCCCGGCCACCGGGTACGCGCCGTCCTCAGTGACGCCGAGGGCGAGGTGAGCCGTGCCGAGGCGCGCGCCGACCTGGACCTCGCCCCGCGCCTCCACCTGCCCGTACCGGACGACCGACGGCGCGAGTGGGGACCGGCCGACCCGCACCTGTACGACCTGCGCCTGGAACTCCTCGACGCCGCCGGGCAGGTCGTCGACACCGCCGAGAGCTACGCCGGCCTGCGCGCCGTGGGCCTGCGCGGCAAGGCCGTCACGATCAACGGCCGCCCGCTGTTCCAGCGTCTCGTGCTCGACCAGGGCTGGTACCCGGACGGGCTCATGACGGCTCCCACCGACGCGGCCCTGATCCGGGACATCGAGCTGGGCATGGCAGCCGGCTTCAACGGAGCCCGGCTGCACCAGAAGGTGTTCGAGGAGCGCTTCCTGTACCACGCCGACCGCCTCGGCTACCTGGTCTGGGGCGAGTTCGGCGACTGGGGCTGCGAGACGGGCGGTTCCTCCGGCGACAACCAGCAACCCGACGCCTCCTACGTCGCCCAGTGGCTGGAGGCCCTCGAACGCGACTACTCGCACCCCTCGATCATCGGCTGGTGCCCGCTCAACGAGACCTACCAGAAGCTGCACGACCGCATCACCCGGCTCGACGACGTCACCCGGGCCATGTTCCTGGCCACCAAGGCCATGGACACCACCCGCCCGGTCGTCGACGCGTCCGGCTACGCCCACCGGGTCGCCGAGACCGACATCTACGACTCCCACAGCTACGAGCAGGACCCGGCCGCCTTCCGGCAGCTGATGTCCGGCCTCGCCAAGGACGCCCCCTTCGTCAACGCCTACGAGAACGGTGCCCCGTACTCCCTGCCCTACCGGGGCCAGCCGTACTTCGTCAGCGAGTTCGGCGGCATCTGGTGGGACCCCGAGGCGGCCGCCGACCGGTCCGGTGAGGACCGCACCGAGTCCTGGGGCTACGGGGAACGGGTGCGCGACGAGGACGAGTTCCACGAGCGGTTCGCGGGCCTGACCGGAGTGCTGCTGGGCGACCGCGACATGTTCGGCTACTGCTACACCCAGTTGACCGACGTCTTCCAGGAGCAGAACGGCATCTACCGCTTCGACCGCGGGGACAAACTCGACGTCGCACGCGTCCGCGCCGCACAGCTGCGGCCGGCGGCGATCGAGGAGCAGGACCCGGCCTAGTCCGGAAACGGGGCCGCGGGCGGACCCACGCCCGCGGCCCCGCCCGGGTCAGAAGGGACGGTCGCCCTCGATGGCGACGCGTTCGGCGACGCGGCGGTCGGAGCCGTAGTCGCCCACGGCGTAGTGCTGCGTGGCGCGGTTGTCCCAGAAGGCGACATCGCCGGGCCGCCAGCTGAACCGCACCTGGTACTCGGGGACGTGCGCCTGCTGGAACAGGAAGCGCAGCAGGCGGTCGCTCTCGTCGCGGTCCAGGCCGGTGATGCGGGTGGTGAAGGAGGCGTTGACGAACAGCATCCGCCGCCCCGTCTCGGGATGGGTGCGCACGACAGGGTGCTCCACGGGCGGGAACGCGTCCTGATGGGGGATCAGGCGTTCGGGCCCGTAGAACCTGGCGAAGCCGGGGATGAAGTCGTGCACGGCGCGGGCCCCGTCGATGCGGTCCTTCACCTCCTGGGGGAGGTTGTCGTAGGCGGCCGCCATGTCCGCCCACAGGGTGTCCCCGCCGAACGGCGGCACCTCGCGCAACTGGAGAACGGCGCCGAGCGCGGGCCGCTCGCGGAAGGTGACGTCGGTGTGCCAGACGTTCTCGTAGGTCGGGGTGGCGGCGTCGGCCTTGTCGAAGCGGACCACGTCCTCGCGGGAACCGGCCGCGAGCAGGGGGTTGGTCTCCAACTCGCCCCAGTGGCCCGCGAAGGCGCGCTGCTGGTCGGAGCTGAGGTGCTGGGCGCGGAAGAAGAGCACCTTCCACTCCAGCAGAGCGCGGTTCAACTCCTCGCGCAGGGCGGCACCGAGCGGACGGGAGAGGTCGACCCCTCTGATCTCGGCCCCGATCGTGCGGGCCAGCGGAACGACGCCGAAGTGTTCGTAGGGCCGTTCCACCCACCCTTCGGGCAACCGGCGCAGGACGCGCCGTCCCTCGTACATCCCGGCTCCCGGGATGCGTGCTGCGCGCAGGCCGGCGGTCGGGCCGGCAGCCGTGACGGTCATGGGAGTCCTCCCCTTGGTACGGCGGTACGGGTGGCGCCCGGCCACGGCGCGACGACGTCAGCGCAGGGCGGCCGGGGAGAGAGAAAGTGCTCCGGGCTGTACACCGGAAGGGACACCGAAGGACCCGCGACGCACGAGGCGTCGAGCCCTCGGTCCGTGTGCGGCCGTTATCGGCCGGAACGCTCACAACCGGTTCGCTCGGGCACGCGGGGACACTCCGCCGTGGTGCCGAACCGGTATGTGGCCATGGCACCGATTGTGTGATCTTCTCCCGCCGATGTCAACGGGGTCAGACGGGTTGCGGAACGAAGGGGAGCATGGCGTCGCCCTCCGGCTGGACGACGCCGTAACTGCTCTCGGGCACCTTGTTCCAGACTCCCGGCAGATCACCGAGGGGTTCCGACACGATCAGCCGGGTGTCGTCGGACGCCTCCCGGAGGAAGGGCAGGTCGGGATGGAGCGCGCGCAGGCTCTCCACGGCCGAGCTGTAGTAGAGCGACCGTGAGTCCTGCTGGCTGGAGTAGCGGAAGGCCCACAGCCGTCGCCCCTCGGTCACGGCGACCGTCATCTGCAGCGGGTACTCCACGTGGTGCTCGTGCCCGATCTCCTCCACCAGCCCGGCCATCCGCGCCACGGCCCCCGGCGGATCGTCCTCCAGACCGAAGGTGAGGGCCAGGTAGAACATCATCTCCGAGTCCGTCGACCCCTCGATGTCCAGGAAGAGGCGCGGATCGACGGCCAGGGCGAGATCCCGGCGCAGCCGGTGGAACTCCGCGATCGCGCCGTTGTGCATCCACATCCAGCGGCCGTGCCGGAAGGGATGGCAGTTGGTCTGCTGCACCGGGCTCCCGGTGGAGGCCCGGATGTGCGCGAAGAACAGCGACGAGCGGACGTGGCCCGCGATCTCCCGCAGGTTGCGGTTGCTCCACGCCGGACCGATCTCCCGCACGATCGCGGGCGTCTCCATCTCCGGACCGAACCACCCGACGCCGAACCCGTCCCCGTTGGTCGTCTCGACGCCCATCCGGGCGTGCAGGCTCTGGTCGATCAGCGAGTGCTCGGGCTTGTAGAGGATCGTCTCGAGCAGCACCGGCGTTCCCGAGTAGGCGAGCCATCGGCACATCGTCTGCAGCCTCCCTGGTCCCCGGCGTCCAGCGCGGGGCGTCGCACCTCAGTCGACCGGCCAGGTGTGCACCGGGGCGTTGAGATGCATGTAGTCCATGTACTGCTGGGTCATCCGCCGCAGTGCCTCGTGCCGCCCCGGGCGGGCGGTCGCGTCGATGTGGTGGAACATCTCCTTCTGCCACACCGCGCCGTTGCGGCCGGTGACGCACCGCTGCTCGATGATCCCGAGCAGCGGCTCCCGCCAGGCCGAGTCCATCCCGGACAGCTCCAGGCCCCGGTGCGCCAGCGGCAGCAGCCGCCGCAGGACGAGTTCGGGCACGGTCACCTCGCCCGTGCCGGGCCAGTACAGCCGCGCCTCGATGCCGTGCCGGGCCGCGGTGTGCAGGTTCTCCTCGGCGACGGAGAAGGACATCCGCGACCACACCGGCCGCTCCTCCTCCACCAGCGCACGGGTGAGCCCGTAGTAGAAGGCGCCGTTGGCGAGGGTGTCGGCGACGGTCGGGCCGGCGGGCAGCACACGGTTCTCCACCCGTACGTGCGGCACGTCGTCCGCCACCGCGTACACGGGCCGGTTCCACCGGTAGATGGTGCCGTTGTGCAGCGTCAGCTCACCCAGCTCGGGGATGTCGCCGCGGTCCAGGGTCTCCACGGGATCCTGGTCGTCGCAGAGCGGCAGCAGCGCCGGGAAGTAGCGCAGGTTCTCCTCGAAGAGGTCGAAGACGCTGTTGATCCACCGCTCCCCGAACCACACCCGGGGCCGTACGCCCTGCGCCTTGATCTCCTGCGGCCGCGTGTCGGTCGCCTGCTCGAACAGCGGGATACGGCTCTCGTGCCAGAGTTCCTTGCCGAGCAGGAAGGGGGAGTTGGCGGCGAGCGCCACCTGGACACCGGCGATGGCCTGGGCCGCGTTCCAGTAGTCGGCGAACTCCTCGGGGGACACCTGGAGGTGGAACTGCGTGCTGGTGCAGGCGGCCTCGGGCGTGATCGTGTCCGCGTACGTCCGCAGCCGGTCGACGCCGTCCACCTCGATGTGCAAATCCTCGCCCCGCGCCGCGAAGACCTGGTCGTTGAGCAGCCGGTAGCGCGGGTTCTCCGACAGGGCGGCCTCGCCGACGTCCGACCGGCGCAACGTCGGAAGGGTTCCCACCATGATCAGGTGCGCTCCGACCGAGTTGGCACCCTTCTCCGCGTGGTTCAGGGCGGCACGGATCTCGGTCTCCCACGCGTCGGGGCCGCCGGCCGTCAGCCGCCTGGGCGGGATGTTGATCTCCAGGTTGAACCGGCCCAGCTCGGTGGACCAGGCGGGGTCCGCGATCGCTTCGAGGGCGTCGCTGTTGCGCATGGCGGGCTCGGCCCGGTCGTCGACCAGGTTCAGCTCGATCTCCAGACCCACCTGGGGCCGCTCGGTCTCGAACCGCGACTCGCGCAGCATCTGCGCGAAGGCGTCGAGGCACTCCTGCATCTTGATCCGGTACCTGCGGCGGTCCTCACGGGTGAAGACCAGCGCCGGGACGTCCCGTCCCATCGGTCCTCCCGGGGTCGCCTTCCGCGGACACGTCTCCACCCCAGCCTCGCACCACCTGGCGCCCCTCACCAGACGGGACGGCGAGGGGCCCGCCGCACGGTGTGCGGCGGGCCCCTCGGGTCAGGATTTCGTACGGCCGGTCGGCGTCAGAGCTTGCCGGACTCCCGCACGGTGATCTTCGCGGAGGTCTTGCCGGACGGGGAGGAGCCGTAGCCCTCGATCCGGTCGACCAGCTCCGTGCCCTCGACGACCTTGCCGAAGACGACGTGCTTGCCGTCCAGCCAGGGGGTGGGCACGGTGGTGATGAAGAACTGCGAGCCGTTGCTGTTCGGTCCCGCGTTCGCCATGGAGAGCAGGTACGGGCCGGTGTGCTTCAGCTGGAAGTTCTCGTCCGCGAACTTCTCGCCGTAGATGCTCTTGCCGCCCGTGCCGTCACCGCGGGTGAAGTCACCGCCCTGGAGCATGAACTGCGGGATCACGCGGTGGAACGGGGAACCCGCGTAACCGAAGCCGTGCTCGCCGGTGGCCAGCTCGATGAAGTTCTTGGCGGTCTTGGGGGTGACGTCCTCGAAGAGTTCGAAGACGATGCGGCCCGCATCCTGGCCGTTGATGTCGATGTCGAAGTAAACCTTGGAATTGCTCATCCCACCATTGTGACGTGCGTGCTCCCGTGATGCGTCACCGGCCGCCGTTTCAGGGCGTGGCGAGCAGTTCCAGCGTGTCGATCACGCGGTTCGAGAAGCCCCACTCGTTGTCGTACCAGGCGACCACCTTGACGTGGCGTCCGTCGACGCGGGTCAGGGCCGAGTCGAAGATCGAAGAGGCCGGGTTGCCCGTGATGTCCGAGGAGACCAGCGCGTCCTCCGAGTACTCCAGCACGCCGGCGAGCGGTCCCTCGGCCGCGGTGCGGTAGGCCTCCAGCACGTCCTCGCGCGTCACGTCGCGGGCGACGGTCGTGTTCAGTTCGACGATCGAACCGACCGGTACCGGGACGCGGATCGAGTCGCCCGACAGCTTGCCGTCGAGGTTCGGCAGCACGAGGCCGATCGCCTTCGCGGCGCCCGTCGTGGTCGGCACGATGTTGACCCCGGCGGCGCGGGCGCGGCGGGGGTCGCGGTGCGGCCCGTCCTGGAGGTTCTGCTCCTGCGTGTAGGCGTGCACCGTCGTCATGAAGCCGTGCTCGATGCCGGCCAGCTCGTCCAGCACCGCGGCCAGCGGCGCGAGCGCGTTGGTGGTGCAGGACGCGTTGGAGACGATGGTGTGCGCGGCCGGGTCGTAGGCGCTGGTGTTGACGCCGTAGGCCAGGGTGACGTCGGCGCCGTCGGAGGGCGCGCTGACCAGGACCTTCCTGGCGCCTGCGGTGAGGTGGGCCCCGGCGGCGGTGGCCGAGGTGAAGCGCCCGGTCGCCTCCAGCACGAGGTCGACGCCCAGCTCGGCCCACGGCAGCCGCGCCGGCTCCCGCTCGGCCAGTACCTTGATGCGGCGCCCGTCCACGACGAGGGTGTCCCCGTCGACGGTCACCGGGCGGCCCAACCGGCCGGCCGTCGAGTCGAAGGCGAGCAGCCGCGCGAGGGCGGCGGGCTCGGTGAGGTCGTTGACGGCGACGACCTCGAGCTTGCTGTCGCGCTCCAGCAGCGCGCGCAGCACGTTGCGTCCGATGCGTCCGAAGCCGTTGATGCCGATGCGGGTCATGAGCGGTGCCTTTCCGGTTCGCCGTGCGGTGCCTCCAGGTTCGCGCGCGGCGTGGGCCCGCGGCAGCGGCGTGACAGCCACGGTTCGCAAGGATCACGCCAGGCGGCCCACGCTCGCGGTTACTCCCCCCGGGTGAAGGTGCGCCGGTACTCGCTCGGGGTGGTGCCGAGGATGCGCTGGAAGTGCAGCCGCAGATTCGCGCCGGTGCCCAGACCCACGTCGGCGGCGATCTGCTCGACGCCGCGCTCGGAGCGTTCGAGCAGCTCACGGGCCATGTCGACGCGGGCGCGCATGACCCACTGCATCGGTGTGTACCCCGTGTCCTCGGCGAACCGGCGCGAGAAGGTGCGCGCCGACACCGCCGCGTGCCGGGCGAGGGCCTCCAGGGTGAGCGGTTCGCCGAGCCGGCGCAGGGCCCATTCGCGGGTGGCGGCGAAGCGCTCGCCGAGTGGTTCGGGCACGCTGCGGGGTACGTACTGCGCCTGTCCGCCGCTGCGGTAGGGCGCCGCGACGAGGCGCCGGGCCGCGTGGTTGGACGCGGCGACCCCGAGGTCGCCGCGCAGGATGTGCAGGCACAGGTCGATGCCGGAGGCGGCGCCCGCCGAGGTCAGCACGCTGCCCTCGTCCACGAAGAGCACGTTCTCGTCGACCCGCACACGGGGGTGCTTCGCCGCCAGCGCCCGCGTGTAGTGCCAGTGTGTCGTGGCGCGCCGCCCGTCGAGCAGGCCCGTGGCGGCGAGCGCGAACGCGCCGGTGGAGATGGCGGCGAGCCGCGCGCCCCGGTCGTGGGCCGCGGTCAGCGCGTCCAGGACGGGCCGCGGCGGGTCGTCCAGGTCGGGGGAGCGGTACCCGGGCAGGAAGACCACGTCGGCCCACGCCAGCGCGTCGAGGCCGTGGGCGACGTGGTATGACAGGCCGTCGCCGCCGGTCACGAGGCCGGGTGCCGCGCCGCACACCCGCACCTCGTAGGGCATGCTGGCGCGTGTGGTGAACACCTGCGCCGGGATGCCCACGTCGAGCGGCTTGGCGCCCTCCAGTACGAGGACGGCGACACGGCGCAGGTGGGACGACGGCACGGTGGACAGCGTACGCGGGGGCGCGGCTCAGCTCAGGCCGAGGACGTCCATGGTCCGCTCGGCCATGCGCCGCTCCCCGAGGGCGTTGGGGTGGACGGGCACGAGGCTGTGGCCGAAGAGCAGCGGTTCGATCCACCGGGTGCCGGAGGCCTTGCAGGCGTCGTGGCCCTCCGACACCGCCGCGAAGTCCACGTAGGTGGCGCCGGTCTCCTCCGCTGCACGCCGCACGGCGTCGTTGAGGTGCGCCTGGATCCCCCGGAGGTAGGGGACGTCGCCGGCGGCGAGGGGCAGCTTGGCGAAGCAGGACGGGTCGGCGGTGGCAGGCGTGATCCAGGGGTAGCCGAGGGCCGCCACCCGGGCGCCCGGCGCCTTGGCGCGGACGCTCAGCAGCGCGGCCTTGAGCGCGGGATAGGTGTTGGCCTCGATCTGGTCGTCGAAGGAGGTGCCGTGCCGGTCCTTGCAGGGGCTGCCCTTGCCTCCGCTGAGGAGGCCCGCGGAGCCGCAGGCCGTGATGGCGTTGATGAACGTGCTGTTGTCGTTGCCGCCGATGGTGAGTGTGACGAGGTCCGTGTCGGCGGAGAGCGCGTTGACCTGGGGGGCGACACCCGGGTACTGGGACTGCGTGAAGTGGGCGGTCTGAGCGGCGCCGCAGGTGACGTCCTTGAGCCGGGCGCCGGTGGCGGCGGCGATGACGTGGGGGTAGTTCGCGGTGGAACGCAGACAGAGCAGGTTGGTGGGGTCCACGGGCAGGACACCCGAGCCGGCGCTGTAACTGTCGCCGAGAGCCACGTAGTCGAGGGGAGGGGCGGGAGCGGCGTGCGCGGTGGCGTCGGTGAGACCGAGGGCCAGCGTGCCGACTGCGGCTGCTGTCGCGGTCATGACACGGCGAAGGGCATGCTTCGGCATGTGCTCTCTCTTCTCGGGAGGAGTGCGGCCGCAGGTTACTGATCGGTTTTACTTTTAAGTAATGTGCAGGGCCGCTGACTTGAAGTCAACGATGTCGACCGAACTTCTCGCGGTGGTGCGCTCGGCTCCCGAGGCCGGTCGGTCCTCGACACCGTCATCGGCTGCTCGGCGGGGGCCGCGCTGCCGCCGATCGGGGCCACCGGCCACCCCTGCTGTTTTAGAGTGATCCCGTCAGTGCAGACGACTGCGGACCTGTGAGGTACTCACCAGCCATGCCGACCGAAACGTTTGAGTTCCAGGTAGAGGCGCGTCAGCTTCTTCAGCTGATGATTCACTCCGTCTACTCGAACAAGGATGTCTTCCTGCGCGAGCTCGTCTCCAACGCCTCCGACGCGTTGGACAAGCTGCGCCTCGCGGCCCTGCGGGACGACGTCGCCGACGTCGACGTGACCGACCTGCACATCGAGCTCGACGTGGACAAGGAGGCCCGCACCCTCACCGTGCGGGACAACGGCATCGGGATGTCGTACGAGGAGGTCACCCACCTCATCGGCACCATCGCCAACTCGGGCACGGCCAAGTTCCTCCAGGAACTGCGCGAGGCCGAGGACGCCGCCGGGGCCGACGGGCTCATCGGGCAGTTCGGCGTCGGCTTCTACTCGGGCTTCATGGTGGCCGACGAGGTCACCCTGGTGACCCGGCGCGCCGGCGAGACCCAGGGCACCCGCTGGACGTCGCGCGGCGAGGGCACGTACACCCTGGAGACGGTCGACGAGGCGCCGCAGGGCACCTCGGTCACCCTCCACCTCAAGCCCGCGGACTCCGAGAACCAGCTCCACGACTACACCTCCACCTGGAAGATCAAGGAGATCGTCAAGCGCTACTCGGACTTCATCACCTGGCCGATCCGCCTGCTGCCGGAGCCCGCCGAGGACGGCGCCGAGGCCCGCGAGGCCGAGACGCTCAACTCGATGAAGGCGCTGTGGGCCCGTCCGCGTGACGAGGTGTCCGAGGACGAGTACCACGAGCTGTACAAGCACATCTCCCACGACTGGCGCGAGCCGCTGGAGACGATCCGGCTCCAGGCGGAGGGCACCTTCGAGTACCAGGCCCTGCTGTTCGTGCCCTCGCACGCCCCGCACGACCTGTTCACCCAGGGGTACCAGCGCGGCGTACAGCTCTATGTGAAGCGCGTCTTCATCATGGACGACTGCGAGGAGCTGCTGCCGCCGTACCTCCGCTTCGTCAAGGGCGTCGTCGACGCCCAGGACCTCTCGCTCAACGTCTCCCGCGAGATCCTCCAGCAGGACCGCCACATCCGCATGATCCAGCGCCGCCTGACGAAGAAGGTGCTGGCCACGGTCAAGGACCTGAGGTCGTCCGCGCCGGACCGGTACGCCACGTTCTGGCGGGAGTTCGGCGCCGTCCTCAAGGAAGGGCTGGTGACCGACTCCGAGAACCGGGACGCGATCCTCGCCGCCTCCTCGTTCGCGACCACCCACGACGCCGACGAGCCGACCACGCTCCAGGGGTACGTGGAGCGGATGAAGGACGGTCAGAGCGACATCTACTTCATGACGGGCGAGTCCCGGCAGGCCATCGAGGACTCCCCGCACATGGAGGCGTTCCGGGCCAAGGGCGTCGAGGTGCTCCTGCTCACCGACGCGGTGGACGAGGTCTGGGTCGACGCGGTGGCGGAGTTCGAGGGCAAGCAGCTGCGCTCGGTGGCCAAGGGCGAGGTCGACCTCGGTGGTGCCGAGGACGAGAAGAGCGACGCCGAGAAGAACCAGCAGAGCGAGGAGTACGCCGGGCTGCTCGGCTGGATGTCGGAGCACCTGGGCGAGGACGTCAAGGAGGTCCGCCTCTCCTCCCGCCTCACCGTCTCGCCGGCCTGTGTGGTCTCCGACGCGAACGAGCTCACGCCGGCGCTGGAGAACATGTACCGCGCGATGGGCCAGGAGGTTCCGCACGCCAAGCGGATCCTCGAACTCAACCCGGAGCACCAGCTGGTGAAGTCCCTGAACCGGGCCTACACCGAGCAGGAGGACCGGACGGAGCTGACCGAGACCGCGGATCTCCTGCACGCCCTGGCGGTCCTCGCCGAGGGCGGCCGGCCCAAGGAGCCGGCCCGGTTCGTGAAGCTGGTGGCGGACCGTCTGGAGCGCACGCTGTAACCCACGGGGTCCGTAGGCGAGGGACGTCCGGCGCCGCCGGGCGTCCCTCGGCGTTTCTCCGCGCGTCCGGGGCGGGTGCGCCGGGGGCGCGTGCGTCCGGAAAACGGAACCCGAGAACCCGCCGAAGGGCCGGTGCTCTGTCCACGGGACCATCCGCATGGCGAGACGGTCTGGCATCCGGAGCGACACACTCCGTATATTCGCACGCATGTATGCATCGGCTCCGCTGCTGTGCCTCGCGCTCTTCGCGAACTCGGCGTGGTGCGTCGACGACGGCCTCTGTCGCCGCTGAGTCCCGCACCGGCCGCGTGATCCGCGCCGCCGTCGCCCAGCGCCCTCGCCCGCCGCCCCCGTGCACCCCACCGGAGATCTTCCGTGACCACCGCACCCCCCGCCGGGTCGGCCCCGGCCGCGCCGCCGCGCGCCCCCGCCGTCCTCTTCGCCCCGTCCCCCACCTCCTCCGCCCGGCCCGAGGCGCCGCCCCTGCCCCCGGTGCGGCGGACGCCCCTGGTGGTGTCCGGGCTGCTCGCCGCCGCGCTGACCGCGTACGTCTGGTCCGCGCACGGTGCCAAGCCGGGCGTACTGCTCCTGCTCGGCCTCGGCCTGGGTGTCGCCCTCTTCCACTCCCGGTTCGGCTTCACCTCCGCCTGGCGGCAACTGGTCGCGGTCGGCAACGGCGCCGGGCTGCGGGCCCACGCGCTGCTGCTCGGCACCACCGCCACCCTGTTCGCGCTGCTCATCGGCACCGGCACCGGGCTGTTCGGCTCGCAGCCGGCACCGTCCGCCGGGCCCATCGGCGTCGGCCTGCTCGCCGGGTCGGTGCTCTTCGCGATCGGCATGCAGCTCGGCGGCGCGTGCGCCTCGGGCACCCTGTTCGCCGTCGGCTCGGGACAGACGTCGATCGTCCTCACCCTGGGCGGCTTCATCGCGGGGGCCACGCTCGCCGCCTGGCAGTTCGACCTGTGGAAGGACCTCCCGGCCTGGGAGCCCGTCGTCCTGTCCGACCACGTCGGCTGGTTCGGCTCGTGGGCGGTGACGATCGCCGCGCTGCTGCTGGTGGTGTTCGTCACGCGGCGCGTGCAGGCCCGCCGCAACCCGCCGCCGCTCGGTGCCGTGCCCTCGGCGCGCGGCGCGGCCGTCCGGGCCCTGCGCGGCTCGTGGCCGCTGGCCGCCGGGGCGCTCGTGCTGGCCGTACTGGGCGCCGGCGTCCTGTGGGTCTCGGGCGGCGCCTGGGGCGTCACCAGCGCCTTCAGCCTCTGGGGCTCCGAACTGGTGGGTGTCCTCGGCGGCCACCCGGAGAACTGGACGTGGTGGCAGCGGCCCGGCAACGCCGAGATGCTGGCGGGCCCGGTGCTCGCCGACAAGACCAGCCTCACCGACATCGGCATCATGATCGGCGCCGCCGTCGCCGCGGCGGTCGGCGGCACCTGGGCCCTGCACCGGGGCATCGCCTGGCGCACGGCGCTCGCGGCGGTGCTCGGCGGTGTGCTGATGGGCATCGGCGCCCGCCTGGCCGGCGGGTGCAACATCGGCGCCTATCTGGCGGGCATCGCCTCGGGCAGCCTCAGCGGCTGGCTGTGGGGGGCCTTCGCCCTGGCCGGTACCTGGGTGGGCCTCAAGCTGCGCCCCCTCTTCGGTCTCGGCAACCCCAAGCCGGGCGACGGGGTCTGCTGAGCCGGGGCACCCGCGCGGCACGGGGGTCAGGCCCGTGCCGCGCGGGCGGCTAGGGGGTGCGCCGGTCCGTGGTGGTGACGCGGGCGACGGCCTCCAGGGTGAGGGCCCGCCCGTGGGGCTCCCGGGCCAGGGCGCGGTGCAGCGTCAGCCCTTCGATGAGGGCGTCGAGCTGGCGGGCCGTGTCCGGGTCGAAGTGCTTCTCCAGGTGGACGCGGCTGCGGCGCATCCACTCGTGGGTGAGTTCCCGGTAGGCCGGCTGCCGCGCGGCCAGCGTGTACAGCTCCTGGGTGAGCACCAGGTCCCGCTGGCTCCCCTCGGACAGGAGGTGGACGAGGTCGGCCACCGCCTCGCGGGCCTCCTCGCGGTCGGCCGCGGCGCCGAGGTGGTCGTCGAAGACCGCGACGATGTGGCCGGTGAAGTGGCCGAAGGCCTCCCGCAGCAGCTGGTCGATCCCGCTGAAGTGGTAGGTCATCGAGCCCAGGGGGACGCCGGCCCGGGTGGCGATCTTTCGATGGGAGACGCGCGCGATGCCCTCCTCGGCGATCAGGTCGAGGGTGGCGTCGATGATCCGCTCGCGCCGCTGCGGGTCGGTGTGTCCGGTTGCCATGGGAGCAGGCTCACACGTTCCGCACCGGCCGGGCCGGGTTGCCCACGGCGACGACACCCGCGGGCACGTCCTTGGTGACGACCGCCCCGGCGCCGATGACGGAGTTGTCGCCGATGGTCACGCCGGGCAGGACGATGGCGCCGCCGCCCAGCCAGACGTTGTCGCCGATGGTGATGGGCCGGGCGGCCTCCAGCTTGTCGCGCCGGGGCTCGGCCTCGAGCGGGTGCGTGGGGGTGAGCAGCTGGACGTTCGGTCCGATCTGGCAGTCCTCGCCGATGGTGATCGCCGCGACGTCCAGCGCGGTGAGGTTGTAGTTCACGAAGGTGCGCGCGCCGATGGTGATGTTGCTGCCGTAGTCGACGTACAGCGGTGGCCGTACGTGTGCCTCGGTGCCGAGGGAGCCGAGCAGTTCGGCGAGGATCGGCTGCGCCGCCGCCGCGTCCTCCGTGTAGGCGGCCTGGTAGCGGGCGGCCAGCTGTACGGCCCGCTGCTGTCTGCGGGCGATCTCCGGATCGTCGGCGATGTAGAGGTCGCCCGCCAGCATGCGTTCGAGGTTGGTTCTGGGGTCCTGCGCGAAGTGGTCCGTCGGCATGCGCCCGATCGTACCGCCTAGGGCGTACGAACGTACACTCTCCGGCGGTGGCGCGCCCGTACGCCGGTGGTCCGCCGGCGCGCCGGCGTCCCGGGGAGGAGCGCGCTCGGGCCCGGATCAGTCGAGGAGGCCGGCGACCAGGGAGCCGAACTCGTCCGGGGTCGCCAGGCGGATGCCGAGCTGCTCGGCCTTGGCCCGCTTGGAGCCGGCGCCCTCACCCGCGACGACGAGTGTCGTCCTCCGGGAGACGCTGGAGGAGGAGTGACCGCCGGCCCGCTCGATGAGTTCGTTCATCTCGTTGCGCGAGAGCTTCTCCAGGCGTCCCGTCATCGCACCGGTGACCACCACCCTCATCCCGGCCAGCGGACCGGCCTCCCCCGGCGCGGCCACGGGACCCCCGCCCTCCTCCTCGGTGTCGGCACCGGTGGCCGGGGGAGGGGTGGCCCCGGGCTCGGTCATACCGACCCCCGCGGCGGCGAGTTTGTCGATGAGCGGGCCGAGTTCGGCGATCTCCGCGACGATGGAGGGGGCCTTCTCCGGCCCGATGCCCTCGACCCGCTGCATGGCCTCGACGTCCGCGGCACGGATGTGGTCCATGGTCGCGAAGTACCGGGCGATGCGCCGCGACATGGAACGGCCGGTGCCCCGGACGCCCAGGGCGCACAGCACCCGGGACAGCGGCTGCTCCTTCGCCCTGGCGAGCGCGGCGAGCAGGTTGTCGGTGCTGGTCTCCCCCATCCGCTCCAGAGCGAGCAACCGCTCGCGCCGAAGGGTGAACAGGTCGGCGAGGTCGGCGACGAGCCCGGCGTCCACGAGCTGGACGACACGGGTGGCGCCCAGGCCCTCGATGTCCAGCTGGTCGCGGCCGGCGGCGTAGGCGAGCGAGGCGACCAGGTGACAGGTGCGGCCCTGGGCGCAGCGCCAGCGTTCCTGGCTCGTGTCGATGTCCGACCCGCAGCGCGGGCACACCGAGGGGAACGCTATGGGCCGCTCGTCGCCGGTGCGCAGGTGGGCCACCGGGGCCTCGATGCGGGGGATGACGTCACCGGCGCGGTGGACCATGACGTGGTCGCCCAGGCGCAGGTCGCGGCGGGTGATGTCGGCCGGATTGTGCAGGGTGGCGTAGGTGATCGTGGACCCTTCGATCACCACCGGCTCCAGGACGCCGCGCGGGGCGATGACGCCGGTGCGGCCCACGTTCCACTCCACCTCCAGCAGCCGCGTGATCCGCTCCACGGCCGGCAGCTTGTACGCGACCGCCCACCGGGGCGCCCGGGAGCCGGCTCCGGCGGCCCGCCGGTCGGCGGCCAGGTCGGCCTCGACGACGATCCCGTCGATGCCGAAGGGGAGTTCGGCGCGCAGGGCCGCGATCTCCCGGACCCGGGCCACGACCTGCTCCGGCGTTTCGACGACGACGTCCGGGACCGCGGTGCCGGCGCTGGTGTGCACGCCGAGACGGGCGGCCATGGACATGAGGTCGCTGTGGGCGAGCCCGTCCAGCCGTCCGGCGAGAGCGGCATCGGTCTCCGGCAGCGGCAGCATGCCGTAGCCGAAGAACGTCATCGGGACCGTGTACGCACGCTCCCTCGCCCTCAGCGTGCCCGCGGCCGCGTTGCGCGGGTTGGCGAACGGCTGACCGCCGTGTGCGGTGCGGACCTCGTTCGCATGCTCGAACTGGGCCGTCGTCATGAGTATCTCCCCGCGCACCTCCACGGTGACCGGCTCCGCCAGCGTCTCGGGCAGACCTTCCACGGTGCCGATGGCGTGCGAGACGTCCTCCCCGGCCGTCCCGTCACCGCGGGTGATCAGCCGGGTGAGACGGCCCGCGCGGTAGCGTGCGGCGACGGCGAGGCCGTCCAGCTTGGGACCCACACCGAACCGGTCGACCTCACGGCCCGTCCGCCGGGCCAGCGACGCCGTCCAGGCGAGGAACTCCTCCGGTGAGAAGACGTTGTCGAGGCTGAGCATCGGCACCGTGTGGGGCACGTCGCCCTCGGCCGCACCGCCGGCGACCTTGCCGGTCGGGGAGTCGGGCAGCACCTCGTCCGGATGTCCGGCCTCCCAGGCGGCGATCCCCCTCGCCAACCGGTCGTAGGTGTCGTCGTCCAGTGGCGAGGAACCGCCCGCGTAGTAGGCGGCGGCCGCGCGTGCGGCGTCCTCGACCGCCTGGGCGTAGGCGGCGGAGTCCACGATCACTGCTGCTGGTGTGGTCATGGTCCGGATTCTGCCGCCCACCACTGACAACGGGCCCGGTCACCGGGGAGCCGCCGCATCGCGGGACGGGCCCGGTCACCGGCCGGACGCCGCCTCATGAGACGGACCCGTCACCGGGGGGCCGCCGCATGGCGGGACGGGCCCGGTCACCGGCCGGACGCCGCCTCATGAGACGGACCCGTCACCGGGGGTGCCACCGCATCGTGAGACGGACCCGTCCGCGGGAATGGCGGGAAGGAACCTGTCGTTGACAGCTGTCATGCCCGCACCTTCCGCACGGCCCGCGGCTGCCCGTATGCCGCTCGCCGTCTACATCCTCGGCCTGTCCGTCTTCGCGCTCGGTACCAGTGAGTTCATGCTCTCCGGCCTGCTGCCGCCCATCGCCGAGGACATGGACGTGTCCATCCCGCAAGCCGGGCTGCTGATATCCGCCTTCGCGATCGGCATGGTGGTCGGTGCTCCGCTGCTCGCGGCCGCGACCCTGCGGCTGCCGCGGAAGACCACGCTGATCACGCTGATCACGGTGTTCGGCCTCGGCCAGATCGCGGGCGCGCTGGCGACGACGTACGAGATCCTGTTCATCTCCCGGGTGGTCAGTGCCCTGGCGTGCGCCGGTTTCTGGGCGGTGGGCGCCGCCGTCGCCATCGCGATGGTGCCGAAGACCGCCCGGGCCCGCGCGATGGCGGTGATGATCGGCGGACTCTCCATCGCCAACGTGCTCGGTGTGCCGGCCGGCGCCTTCCTCGGGGAGCACCTGGGATGGCGGTCGGCGTTCTGGGCGGTGGGCGCGGCGTCCGCCGTCGCGCTCGTCGGTGTGGTGACCCTGATCCCGCGCATCCCGCTGCCCGAGCGGCGGCCCCGGCTCAGGGGCGAGCTGGCGATCTACCGCGACCGGCAGGTCTGGCTGTCCATCGTCGTGACGGCGCTCGCGGCCGGCGGCGTGTTCTGCGCCTTCTCCTACCTCGCGCCGCTGCTCACGGATGTGGCCGGGCTGGCGGACGGCTGGGTGCCCGCCGTGCTGGCGCTCTTCGGTGTCGGCGCGCTGATCGGGACGACCATCGGCGGCCGGATCGCCGACGCCCACCTCTTCGGGGTGCTGCTCTCCGGCATCACCGCCTCCACCGTGCTGCTGGCCGCGCTGGCGCTGTTCGCGTCGAGTCCCGTCGTCGTGATCGCGCTGGCCCTGCTCCTCGGCGTCTCGGCCTTCTACACGGCACCCGCGCTCAACGCCCGCATGTTCAACGTCGCCGGCGCCGCGCCCACGCTCGCCGGGGCGACGACGACCGCCGCGTTCAACCTGGGCAACACCGGCGGTCCCTGGCTCGGCGGGACGGTGATCGACGCGGGCCTCGGCTACGCGGCCACCGCCTGGGCGGGCGCGGCCATGACCCTCGTCGCGCTCGCGTTCGTCGGCGTGTCCCTGCGGCTGCACAGCCGCTCGCGCGTCGTCATGGGCGCCCTGGCGGCCGAGCCCGCGAGCACGGACCTCGCCCGGCGGGTGTGACCCCTGCCGGAGCGCGCGAACGGCACCCGCGGTCACCGGAGGGACCAGGCACCGTAGGGCAGGGCGGGGGCGGGAGGCGGCCCACGGTGCCGGCCGAGGAGCGTCCGGCGGTGGGGCGCCCGGTGTCCGGGTGACGACATCGCGCCTCCTCCCGCCCCGGAAGGCTCACCCCTCGGCCGCCGGGCCCGCCGTCGGCGTCGCGGGTGCGGTGGGCGCGGACCGCGCCGCGGCGGCGCAGCGGCGGGCGAGGAGGGCGAAGGCCTCCCCGAGTTCGGGCGGGCCGACCACTTCGACGTCCGTGCCGAAGGCTCCGACGGCGGCGGCGAGGGCGGGCCAGGACCAGGAGCCGAGGGTGAGCCGGCAGCGGTCCGGGCCGAGGGCCTCGACGGTCCCCGCGGGGGCGTGGGGCGACACCGCGGCCGCCGGCAGGTGGAGGACGACCGCTCCGCGGCAGGGCCAGTCGGGCGATCGGTCGGAGCCGCGGAACCGTCCGGTCACGAAGGCGGCCACATCCCCGCCGGGCAGCTCCCGCGGCGTGAAGCGGGGCCCGGTGGGGGAGCGCGGAGTGATCCGGTCCGCGCGGAAGACACGCCAGTCCGCGCGTTCCAGGTCCCAGGCGACCAGATACCAGCGCCCGTCCCTGGCGACGAGATGGTGGGGTTCGACCCGGCGGGGCGGTGCGTCCCCCTCGCCGTCGGAGTCCGGCGGGCACGGCCCGGCGTGGTCGAAGCGCAGGACCTCGCGCGCCTGCACCGCGGCGCTGAGCGCCATGAGGACACCGCTGTCGGCCTGCGCCTGCGGCCGGGGCGCGGCCCGCTCGACCGTGGTGACGTGCAGGGCGTCGACGCGGTGGCGCAGTCGGGCGGGCATGACCTGCCGGAGGGTGATCAGCGCGCGCGCCGCTCCGTCCTCGATGCCGGCACCCGTCACGGCGGCGGTCCGCAGGGCGACGGCCAGGGCGACGGCCTGTTCGTCGTCGAAGAGCAGCGGGGGAAGACGGTTTCCGGCGTCGAGCCGGTACCCCCCGTCCGGTCCCTTGACGGCCACGACGGGATAGCCGAGCCCCCGGAGCCGGTCGACGTCGCGGCGCAGGGTGCGCGGACTGACCTCCAGACGCTCGGCGAGCACCGCCCCGGGCCAGTCCCGGCGCGCCTGGAGCAGGGAGAGCAACGACAGCAGCCGCGCTGAGGTCTTCTGCATGCCTCCCATGCTGCCGGAAGAAGAGGACACGACCTGACCGCTACCTTCGGCACCGTGGGAAGCGCGGGGTCGGTCCGGCTCCGCGGACGGTCCCGCCGGGGCGCGGGCCGTCCGACCGTGCACCGAGGCGAGGAGCCCGTCGTGTCCGTCAAAGCCGTGACCCACCTGAACTTCCGCGGTGACGCCCGGGAGGCGCTCACCTTCTACCAGTCCGTGTTCGGCGGCGACATCGCCCTGGTGACCTACCGGGACGCCGGGAACGTCCAGGACCCCTCCGCGGCCGAACAGGTCATGTGGGGCCAGGTGTCCGCCGACAGCGGCCTGTGCGTGATGGCCTACGACGTCCCCGCCCACCTGCCGTGGAACCAGGGGGAGAACGCCTTCTTCGTCTCGGTCCGCGGCGAGACGGCCGAGGAGATCACCGCCTACTGGAAGAAGCTGTCCGACGACGCGACCGTCCTGCAGCCGCTGGAGGCCGCCCGATGGGCACCGCTCTACGGCATGCTGCGCGACAGGTTCGGCGTCACCTGGGTCCTGGACGTGGTGAGCGGGTACGACGCGCCCTGACCGACCGGGGCCGGGTGGCGGGCCTCCGCCGCCCGGCCGGGCCACGACGCCCGCCCGCCCACCGCCCCACGAGACGACAGGACGCGACCTTGAGCAGTCGTCCCCGCCCCACCGGGGCCACCATCCCGCCCCGCGCACCGGCCGGGAGGCCCTGATCCCATGACCGTGCTCGACACCCGGGCGCTCAACCGCGCCACCCTCGCCCGCCAGTCACTGCTCGCCCGGGCCGACCGCCCGGTCCTCGACGCCGTCGCCCACCTCGGCGGCATGCAGGCGCAGGAGCCGCAGGAACCGTTCGTCGGGCTCTGGTCACGGTTGCGGGCCTTCACACCGTCGGCGCTCTCGGACCTGCTCACGGAGCGACGTGTGGTGCGCACCCACCTCATGCGCCGCACCGTCCACCTCGTCACCGCCGACGACGTCCTGGCCTGGCGCACCCGCCACGACGCCATGCTGCGCGGACGGGTCCTCGGTACCTACCGCCGCGAACTCGAAGGCGTCGACCTCGACGAACTGGCCGCGGCGGGCCGCGCGGTCATGTCGGACGGTGAGCCCCGCTCGATGAGCGAGCTCGCCCGGACGGTCGCCGGGCGCTGGCCGCAGACGGCCCCCCGGGCCCTGGGGGAGATGCTGGTCGCGGCGCTGATCCCGATGGCCCAACTGCCACCGCGGGGGCTCTGGCGCACGAGAGCGGGCGTGCGCAACCTGCCGCTGTCCGCCTGGCTCGGCCGCGACGTCGACCCGCCGCCCCCGCCCGGCTCCGACCCGGTCGGTCGGGCGATGGTACGGCGCTACCTGGCCGCCTACGGCCCCGCCGCCTCGGCGGACCTGCGCGCCTGGTGCGGCCTCGCCGGACTGCCCGCGGCGGTCGCCGCGGTCCGCGACGAACTGGTCACCTTCCGGGACGAACGGGGCCGGGAACTGCTGGACCTCCCCGACGCGCCACGCCCCGACCCCGAGACCCCCGCCCCCGTCCGGTTCCTGCCGGCCTTCGACAACGCCGTCCTCGGCTACCAGGACCGCGGCAGGATCATCGACGACGTCCACCGCGGACTGTCGGTCGCCGGCGCCCGCGTGACGCTGGTCGACGGCCGGGTCGCCGCGACCTGGACCGTCGAGGCGGGGACGGTGACCGTCACCCCGCTGCGCCGCTGCTCGGCGGCCGAACGCGCGGCCGTCGCCGAGGAGGGGCGTGCCCTGGCGTCCTTCCTCTCCGACGGCGACAGCGACCGCGTCCGGATCACCGGATCCGCGGCGGGGTGACGGGCCCGCCCCGGCGGGCCGCACGTCACCGGGCGGGCCGGACAGCGGGTGCGGCGTACATCCATTGCCGTGGCCTACACCCGGGGGAGAGGAGCACGGTCACCCACTACACCCGACGCAGTACACCGGTCCAGCCCCAGGGACGGATCAAATGACAAAAAGCCCGGGTGAGCATAAAGGGGTACCCCGGTCAGCACCTCTGCGTCCCCCCATGCCGGGTTTCGTCCTGCCCGCATCCCGACGGATTGGTCTCAGGTGGCTACGTTCCTCTATCGACTCGGCCGACGCGCGTTCCGGCGCCGCGGCCTCGTCGCCCTGTTGTGGGTGGCCATACTCGTGGGCGCCGGCGTCGCCGCGTCCACGGCGCCCGCCCCGCCCGAAGACTCCTTCTCCATGCCCGGAACCGAGTCCCAGAAGGCGTTCGACCTGCTCGACGAGCGCTTCCCGGCCGCGAGCGCCGAGGGCGCCACCGCCCGTATCGTGATCCGCGCCCCGGAGGGCGGGAAGATCTCCGACCCGGCGGGCAAGGAACGGGTCGAGGACCTCGTCACGGCACTCGGCGACGGGCCGCAGGTCGCCTCGGTGGCCGACCCGTTCGAGGCCGACGCCGTCAGCAAGGACGGCACCACCGCCTACGCCTCGGTGACCTACAAGGTCAACGCCATGGAGCTGACCGACCAGGCCCGTGACGCGCTCACCGCGGCCACCGACGACGCACGCGGCGACGGGTTCACCGTCGAGACCGGCGGCGACGCGGTCATGGCCGAGCAGGAGATGGGAGGCACCGCCGAGCTGATCGGCATCGGTGTCGCCGCGATCGTGCTGCTGCTGACCTTCGGCTCGCTCGTCGCGGCCGGCATGCCGCTGCTGTCGGCCATCATCGGCGTGGGCATCGGCATCTCCGCCATCGGAGCGCTCGGCAGCACGCTGGAACTCTCGGCCACCACCTCCACGCTCGCCATGATGATCGGCCTCGCGGTCGCCATCGACTACGCCCTGTTCATCGTCTCGCGCTACCGGGCCGAGATCGCCGAGGGCCGCAGCGCGGAGGACGCCGCGGGACGCGCGGTCGGCACCGCCGGCTCCGCCGTCGTCTTCGCCGGACTCACCGTCATCGTGGCGCTGGCCGGCCTCGCGGTGGTCAACATCCCGATCCTCACCAAGATGGGCCTCGCCGCCGCGGGCACCGTCGGCATCGCCGTGCTGATCGCGCTCACCCTCACCCCGGCGCTGCTCGGCTTCGCCGGCAGGAAGGCGCTCAGCCGCAAGGACCGCAAGGCCCCCGCCGGACCGTCGCAGGCCCCGGCGAAGCCCAAGCTCGGTACCCGCTGGGCCCGGTTCGTGCTGCGGCGTCCGGTGACGGTCCTGCTCACCGCGGTGATCGGTCTCGGCGCCGTCGCGGTGCCGGCCGCGAGCATGGAACTGGGGCTGCCCGACGAGGGCAGCTCCGCGCCCGACACCACGCAGCGCAAGGCCTACGACATGCTGTCCGAGTCCTTCGGCGCCGGCTTCAACGGCCCGCTGATGGTCACCGTCGACACCCGGGACGCGGACGACGCGAAGGCCGCCGCCGACACCGTCGGCAAGAAGATCACCGGCCTGGGCGAGGCCGCGGCGGTCACCCCGGCCGACTTCAACGAGGCGGGCGACACCGCCGTCCTCACGGTCGTGCCCAAGACCGGGCCGAGCGAGGCGGCCACCGAGTCGCTGGTGAAGGACATCCGCGCGCTGTCCGGCGGCATCGAGACCGAGACCGGCGCGACGATGCTGGTCACCGGCGCGACCGCGATGACCATCGACTTCTCCCAGACCCTGGACGACGCGCTCGTCCCGTATCTGGCCCTGGTCGTCGGTCTCGCCTTCCTCCTCCTGATGCTCGTCTTCCGCTCGATCCTCGTCCCGCTCAAGGCGGCGCTCGGCTTCCTGCTCTCGGTGGCCGCGGCGCTCGGTGCGGTGGTCGCGGTGTTCCAGTGGGGCTGGCTCGCGGACGTCTTCGGCGTGGACCAGCCGGGTCCGATCATGTCGATGATGCCCATCTTCATGATCGGTGTGGTCTTCGGTCTGGCCATGGACTACGAGGTCTTCCTCGTGACCCGCATGCGTGAGGCCTACGTCCACGGCTCCTCCGCCTCCGAGTCCGTCACCACGGGCTTCACCCACGGCGGCCGGGTCGTCGCGGCGGCCGCGATCATCATGATCAGCGTCTTCTCCGGCTTCATCATGGAGAACGACGACATGATCAAGATGATGGGCTTCGGCCTCGCCATCGCGGTCCTCTTCGACGCCTTCGTGGTCCGCATGGCCATCGTGCCCGCCGTGCTCGCCCTGCTCGGCACCAAGGCGTGGTGGCTGCCCAAGTGGCTGGACCGCCTGCTGCCGAACGTCGACGTCGAGGGCGAGAAGCTCCACAAGGAACTCGGCGACAGCGGTCCGCCCGCGCAGCCCGCGCGCGAGCCCGAGACAGCCGGGGTCTGACCACCGCGCGTACGGCCCCGCCGCCCCGGACGACCGGGCCGGCGGGGCCGCACCCGTACCGGCGCGGGTATGAGGACGGTGGCTGACCGCAAGGCTTCGTACGGTGCGGGTATGACGCAGACACAGCCCCAGACGCTCCTTGTCACCGGTGCCACCGGAACCGTCGGCCGTCAGGTCGTCGCCGAACTGCTCGCGCGCGGCCACGCGGTCCGCGCCCTCACCCGCGACCCGGCACGGGCCGCCCTGCCGGAGGGTGTGGAGGTGGTCCGGGGCGACCTGAGCGAACCCGACAGCCTCGTCCCCGCCCTGGCCGGAGTCACCGGCCTGCACCTGATCACCTTCGACGGGACCGGCTTCGCCCCGCTGGAGACCGGCCCGAGACTCCTGGAACGGGCCCGGGAGGCCGGCGTGCGCCGGATCACCGTGCTGCACGGCGGCGGACCGACGCCGCTGGAGGACGCCGTACGTGCCGACGGGGGGACCGCCTGGACCGTCCTCATGCCGGTCGAGTTCATGGCCAACGCGTTGGAGTGGGCCGACGGGATCGCGGACCGCGACGAGGTGCGTGAGCCGTTCGTCTCCCGGCTCAGCGCCATGGTCCACGAGGGCGACATCGGCGCGGTCGCGGCGGTGGCGCTGACCGAGGAAGGCCACGGGGGACAGGAGTACCTGATCACCGGCCCGGAGGTGCTGACCGTCGGCGACAAGGTGGCGGCGATCGCGGCGGCCCGCGGCAGGGAGATCGCCCTCGTCGAGCTCACCGCGGAACAGGCGGTCGCGCAGTGGCGGGCGGCCGGGCAACCGGAGGAGGTCGTCGCCTTCCTGCTGGACGTGTACGGCAACACCCCCGAGGCGGGACGCACGGTGGTGGACACCGTCGAAAAGGTGACCGGCCGCCCGGCCCGGACCTTCGCCCGGTGGGCCGCCGACCACGCGGACGCCTTCGCGGCGCCGGCCCCCGCGGCAGCGTCGTAGCGCCCACGGCGGCTCGAGCCCGAGACCGAGGCAGTGCCGGGTGCCCCCGCCTCCCTCACCGGAAGGCGGGCAACGGTCCCGCGCCCTCACGCCCCCAAGGGCCGACGATCAGCGCCCGGCGGTCGCCGCGTCCTCCGCCCCGGCCTCGCCCGCCGGCCTGAACTCCACGGCGACGACCCCGTCGACGCGCCGGCACAGCTCCTCCAGCTCGGCGACCGCCACCTCGCCCGGGAGCCGGCCGCTCACGACGACATGGCCGTGCTCCACGTCCACCTGCAAGGACGAGGGGGCCAGGCCGAGGGACCGCACCAGCGCCTCCTCGATGATCTCGGTGCGGATCGCCCGGTCCTTGCGCAGGAAGACCCGCAGCAGGTCGCTCCTGCTCACGACCCCGATCAGCCGTCCCGACCCGTCGACCACCAGGAGCCGTTTGATCCCGTGCCGGGCCATGACGCGGGCGGCGTCGACGACGCTCCAGTCCTCGCGCGCGCAGAGGGCGGGCGACGTCATCAGACCGGCCGCGTCCGTCGCCAACGCCTTGGCCCCGGCCGACGGGGGCCGGTCACCGTCCCCGGGGGGACCCTCCAGGTCCTGGCCCCACATCTTCTGCAGGAGGTCCGCCTCCGACACCACGCCCACGGGCCGTGTCTCCTCGTCGACGACCGGTACCGCGGTGATGTCGTACTCCAGCAGCAAGTGGGCGATCTCCTTGAACGGTGTGCCGCGCTGGACGCGGACCACGGCGTCGCTCATCAGATCGCACACCTTCTGGTGCTTCATCGAGGGTCTCTCCTCCGCTGCCGGCCGGTGTCGGCCGGCGTCCGTCCTTCTTGTCAGGTGAAACGATCTGTCGGCCGTTCGAGTGCCCGGGGGTTCACGGACCGGGACTGATGAGGAGCAGGGCGATGTCGTCACCGGGTGTGGGCGAGTGCCGGATGAGCGTGTCGGCCATCGCGTCGAGGTCGGTGGGATCGGCGTGTTCGAGGAGACCGGCAAGGGCCGCGGTGGCGTCGTCCAGGTCGACCCCGGGGGCCTCCACGAGACCGTCGGTGTAGAGGGCGAGCACGCTGCCGAGGGGCAGGTCGAACTCCAGCGCCGGGTACAGGGTGTCCGGTTCGATGCCGAGCAGGAGCCCGGGCGGCACGGGGAGGAGCTGGATGCGTCCGTCGGCGTGGCGCAGGAGCGGCGGGGGGTGTCCGGCGGTGGCCAGGCAGGCGCGGCGCGTGGCGAGGTCCAGGTGGACGTAGACGCAACTGGTGAACAGGCCCGGGTCCAGGTCGGTGAGCAGGCGGTTGGTGCGGGCCAGGACGTCGTCGGGGGAGGCGCCGACGGTGGCGTGGGCGTGGACGGCGGTGCGGACCTGCCCCATGAGGGCCGCGGCGTCCACGTTGTGACCCTGTACGTCGCCGATGGTGGCGCCGGCCGTGCGCTCGTCCAGACGGATGAGGTCGTAGAAGTCACCGCCCACGCCCAGACCCCGGGCGGCCGGGAGGTAGCGGGCGGCGACCCTCAGGCCGGGGACGCGGGGCAGGGTGTGCGGCAGCAGGGCGGACTGCAGGCGATGGGCGAGGTGGTGCTTGGCGTCGTACAGCCGGGCGCGGTCCAGAGCCTGCCCGATCAGCCCCGCCAACGAGGTGAGGGCGGCGCGCTCGCCGGGCGGGAAGACGTGGGGGCGTTCGAAGGCCAGCAGGAGCGAACCGATGGGGCGGCCGGACGCGATCAACGGCAGGAAGGCCCACGCGGCCATGCCGTCCTCGTGCACGGTGGCCGGATAGGCGTCCCGCAGTTCGTCGAACGTGGCGAAGAAGCCCGGGACGCCGGTGGTCAGGACGTCGGCACCCGGGACGTCCGAACTCAGGGGGAGGGCGTCGAAGCGGGCCACGATCTCGGGGCGGTAGCCCCGGTGACCGAGGATCTTGAGCCTGCCGTCCTCACCGGTCATCAGCACCATGGCCTGCGCACCCAGCGCGGGCAGCAGCTGGTCCGCGGTCTGTTCGATCACGTCCTGCACACCGACCGCCTCGGTCAGGGTGGAGGCCAGGTGCATCAGGTGGTACAGCACGGTGGCCCGGCCGGGGCCCGCGCTCGGAAGGGACGGCGGCGGGGCCTCGCCCTCGGACGGCCCACCCCGCGTGATGCGCACGCTGATGCCGGTGGGATCGGGGTACAGCTCGAAGGCCAGCCATGTCTCGGGCGGCCGCAGGACGGTGAAGGCCTGGGGCAGGCGGCTCACCAGCGCGGCCCGGTAGCGGTCCTCGACCTGGGGCACGTCCATCCAGGGCAGCGCCTCCCAGGGCAGGGCACCCACCAGGTCGTCCGGAGCGGCGCCGAGCAGGTCGGCCGCGGCCGGGGTGACGAAGGTGATGCGGCCGTTCACGTCCAGGGCGCAGGAGCCGCCCGGCAACCGGTCGACGAAGCCCGAGAGCGCGGCCGCCTCGCCGGGGGAGGGCGGACGCCCCGCCGGAGGCCGCAGGGCGCGGGGCCGATCCCCGGGCAGCACGGGGGCGCCCCGGTCCGCGGCCTGCCGCAGCAGCTCGCCCAGGCGGTGGCAGCCGGCCTCGACGGCGTCCCGTTCGGCGGCACTCAGGCGCGTCGAACGCAGGCCGGACCACAGCAGCACCAGCCCGCCCCGCACGCTGCCGCCCGCGGTGATCGGCGCGGCCGCCAGTGCGAAGTCGTACGGCAGGACGAGTGCCTGCCGCGGGTACTGGAGCGCCATCTCCTCCCTGCCGCCGACCCACACCAGGCGGCGCTCGCGAACGGCGTCCGCCACGGGCGTCGGATCGTTCGGCGCGACACGCCGCCACGGGACGGCTATCTCCTGGGGCACCCCGGCGATCGTGACCAGCCACAACGCGTCGTCGTCGGGGGGCAGCACGTAGAGCATCCCTCCGAACGCGCCGCTGTCGCGCGCCACGGCATCCATCGCGGCATCCAGCGCGGTGTCCTTCGCGGTGCCCATCAGACGTCCGCCACCCGTCGGGCGCGTCTCACCGGATCCGGCAGGGCGGCACACCGCCGACCGCACCGAACAGCAACCATATGAGGACACTACGCCCGTCTCGGTACGACGGCATGCGAGGACGGGCCCGCCGCTGCTCCGTCAGTGGTCCCACGCGTCCGGACCGCCCCCGCGCCACTCGATGAACCGCGACCGGACCACGTCCATCTCGTCCCAGTCCTGCAGGCCGGCTTCCTGCAGGAAGCGCGCGACGTCCTGCACGCCGTAGGCCCGGCCGAGGATCTCGCCGTCCACGCGGACCCGCCGCCCGCCCTCCTCGTCGGGCGGGTCCACGATCACCGGCGCACTCGTCATGGCACCAGCGTGCGGCCCGCGCCCCCGGTGCGCATGCCGGGACGGCGCGCCGTGGGGATCAGCGCTGGGTGAGGGTCTGTGGGTAGTCGGTGATGATGCCGTCGACGCCGAGGGCGGCCATGGTGCGGATGGCGCCGGGTTCGTTGACGGTCCAGACGTTGATGTCCATGCCGAGTTGGTGGATGCGGTCGACGAGGGTCTGGTCGGTGACGGTGTGCTGGGGGTTGATCTGGTCGGCCCATTGGCTGAGCTGTTGGAGTTCGGTGTCGGTGGGGCGTTGGGCGTTGAGGATGCCGATGGGGATGTGGGGGAGGTGGGTGTGGAAGGTCTTGGCGTCGTCGGTCTGGAAGGACTGGACGGCGAGTTGGTTGCGGGCGAGGGCGCGGCGGAGGTAGGCGGGTTTGGTTTTGAGGTGGTGGGCGA
>NZ_JBIDCI010000016.1:0-25734 GCF_043204535.1 Streptomyces sp. NPDC047853
ATGGCCACCCGCCACCCCGACCTCACCCTGGCCTACCTCCCGCACCTGGACTACGACCTCCAGCGCTACGGCCCCCACGACCCCCGCTCCCTGCAAGCGGCCACCGACCTGGATGCGGCCCTGGCCCCGCTCCTGGACGACGCCCGCGCCCAGGGGCGGACGGTGGTCGCGCTGTCCGAGTACGGCATCACCCCCGTCAGCCGGCCCGTCGACATCAACCGCGCCCTGCGCCGTGCCGGACTGCTGGAGGTCCACACCCAGGACGGTATGGAATACCTCGACGCGATGGCCTCCCGCGCCTTCGCCGTCGCCGACCACCAGATCGCCCACGTCTACGTCCGCCGCCCCGAAGACCTCGACGCCACCCGCGCCGCCCTTCAGGACCTGCCGGGTATCGAGCAGCTGCTGGACGACGCGGGCAAGAAGGCCCACCACCTCGACCACCCCCGCGCGGGGGAACTGGTCGCCGTGGCCGAGCCGGACGCCTGGTTCACGTACTACTACTGGCTCGACGACGAGCGGGCGCCCGACTTCGCGCAGCTCGTCGAGATCCACCGCAAACCCGGCTACGACCCCGTCGAGCTGTTCATGGACCCCCTCGATCCCTACGTCAGGGTCAAAGCCGCCACCGCCCTGGCCCGCAAGAAACTCGGCATGCGCTACCGCATGGCCGTCGTCCCCCTGGACCCCTCACCCATCCGTGGCAGCCACGGCCGCCTCCCCGCAAGCGACGACGAAGGCCCGCTCCTCATCTGCTCCACCCCCCGCGCCCTCGGCGACCGCATCGAAGCCACCGACGTGAAACAACTCCTGCTCCGGCTCGCCGGACTCGGCTGACGCGGCACCATCCACGGCCACCGAGATCCGACTACTGAGAGTGAAACACACGGCACTGACAACGGCCCGCCTGAGCCGCATCAGGGCAGGCCACGACCCAGAAGGCAGGCACCCGTGACCCTGTTCTCCGACCCCTCGCGCACCGACGCAGGTACCGACTCCGCGGCCGGCGGCCCGGACGAAAGCCTGCGCCGCAGTCTCGGCGTGGGCCGCCGCCGCTTCCTCAGCACCTGCACCGCCGTCGCCGCCGGAGCCGTCGCGGCCCCCGTCTTCGGCGCCGCTCCGGCCCTCGCCCACGACCGGGACAGAGGCCGCGACCACGACCACGACCACGGTCACGGACGCGGGCAGGTCCTGGTTCCGGCGGACAAGCGCGGCATCATCCTCTACACCGTCCGGGACGCCACCGCCCGCGACCCCCTCGCCTCCGACCTGCCCTCCGGTTTCCGCGAGGTGTTCAAGCAGCTCTCCCGCCACGGCTACCGGCAGGTCGAGTTCGCCGGCTACCGCCAGCACGCCAACGCCCCCGGTGGCGCCGACCTGGAGACCGTCCAGGGCGCGAAGCTGCTGCGCTGCTGGCTCGACGACTACGGCCTGCGCGCCCAGGGCAACCACGGCTTCATCCCGGGCTCCTGGCCGCTGACCGAGGCGGACAAGGACACCTTCAAGAAGCACCTGGAGATAGCCAACATCCTCGGCCTGGATCACATGGGCACCGGCGGCGACCCCACCGGCAGCTCCTACCGCGCCGACTGGGACGTGGCCGCCGACAAGTGGAACGCCCTCGGCGCGATAGCCCGCCGTGAGGGCGTCAAGCTCTACACCCACAACCACGACGGGGCCTACGGCTTCCTGCTCGACGGCGGCCCGCTGGACGACCAGGGCCGCCCGACCCGCAGCTCCGGCATCCGGAAGCTCGAGTACTTCCTGAAGGTCACCGACCCGAAGCTGGTCTGGCTGGAGATGGACATCTTCTGGGCGCACGTCGCCCAGTACAAGTTCCACACCTACACCGCCCACGACGGCTCCACGCGCAGGAACGTCTTCGACCCGGCCGGCCTGGTCGCCCGCAACAACAAGCGCTACCCGCTCTTCCACGCCAAGGACGGCGTCGTCAGCACGACCAACGGCATGGGCTACGACATGGTGCCCTTCGGAACCGGCGTCATCGACTACACGACGTTCTTCTCCCGGGTCGGGGAGCGGAACTACCACAACCCGATGATCGAGGACGACAACTCCCCGAGCGCCACCGACCCGGCGCAGTCCCTGCGCGAGGCCAAGATCAGCTACGACAACCTGGCGGCCCTGCGCAAGCGGCGCCGCTGACCGGTGCACGGACCGGGCGGCCCCTCCCGCGTCGCGCGGGAGGGGCCGCCCGGTCCGTGCGGGCGGGCTTCGCCCGGTCAGCCCTCACCGAGCGGCCGGGGGTTGGGCGTGATGCGCTTGTCCTTCGAACGGCCCGGCGGGTGCAGGAACAGCGCCATGAAGCCGGCGAAGATCGAGATGCAGCCCGCGAGGGTGAAGGCGCCGTTGTAGCCCCAGGCGCCGACGACCACGGAGCCCATGCCCGCGCCGAGGCCGGAGACGAGTTTGGAGCTGTAGACCATGCCGTAGTTGGTGGCGTTGTTGTTCTCGCCGAAGTAGTCCGCCGTCAGCGCCGCGAACATCGGGAAGATGGCACCGCCGCCGAAACCGGAGACGGCGGAGAAGACCAGGAACAGCGGCAGGTTCCGGATCTCGGCCGACCAGATGATGCCGAACTGGGCGAGACCGAGGATCGCGCACACGTAGAGCAGGCACTGCTTGCGGCCGTAGAGGTCGGAGAGCCAGCCGATGACGCCGCGGCCGGTGCCGTTGACGATCGCCTTCAGCGACATGGCGGTGGCCACGATGCCGGCCGCGAAGCCCGCCTCCTCGCCGATGTCCACCTGGAAGGCGATACCGAAGATGTTCACGCCCGAGGTGCAGGCGAGACAGAACCACATCAGCGCCACCCGGCCGGTGCGCCACGCCTCCAGCGGGGAGTACTGCTTGGTCGCCGGGGGGTTCTTCTCCAGCGAACGCCGGGCCCGCGGGTCGTCCGGCGGGTTCAGCGGGTCGACGGCCGCCGGCCACCAGTTCTTGGGCGGGTCCCGGAAGTAGAAGCCGGCGACCGCCACGACGGCGGCGAGGAACACACCGGCCGACACCAGGACCCAGCGGAAGTTGGAGGTGTCCATGAAGCCGTGGAAGATGAAGACGAACGGCACCGAGCCGTAGGCGAAGCCGCCGTTGACGAAGCCGGTCTTGCCGCCCCTGCGCTCCGGGTACCACTTGCCGACCATGTTGACGCAGGTCGCGTACACCATGCCCGCACCCATGCCGCTGAACACGCCGAACCCGATGAAGGCGAGCGAGACGTGCGGCGCGAACGCCAGTGACAGATAGCCGAGCAGGGTGCCGACCGAGCCCAGCATCATCGCCCAGCGCGCCGGCAGTCTGCCGTTCTCGCGCAGCCGCCCCGCGGGGAAGGCGACCGCGGCCTGGCAGAAGATCCAGGCGGTCATCATCCAGTAGATGTTGCCGCTGGACCAGTGGTGGGCCTCGTGCAGCGTGTCCTCGGCGGACGCGAACGCGTACTCGGCGGAGGAGATGCCCATCATGCCGACCCAGGGCAGGATCACCATCCACTTGCGCTTGCGCCCCATGATGTCGATGTCGGACTCGCCCACGCGGTAGACGCGTCCGTTCCTGTCGGTCACCTCCCGGAAGCCGACTGACCGGGGGACCTCGGTGGTTGTCATGTCGTTCGCACCCCTTGCGTCGAAAGTTCTGGCCAGCGCCCCCTGTCCAATGCCTTCCGTGCGCGCGCGGGTCCCGGGGCCGGCCGGCGCGCACCGCCGGCCGGCCCCCGCCGACTCACCTCATGAGCCGCCCCCCAACAACCCCGCGGCCCGCGCCCACCGGTACTTGGCGCCCAGCACCGCCACCGGCTTCTCGGTGGTGTACGGATACGCGACGACCCCGCGGTCGAAGAGGTACTGGCACGCCTCCTCCACCTCCACGTCGCCGGCGAGGGAGGCCACCACGGGCTTCTCGACGCCGCGCGCGCGGAACTCGGCCACCACGCGCGCGGTGAGTTCGGCGAACACCAGGGGTGGCGTGACGATGGTGTGCCAGTAGCCGAGCACCAGCGCGTGGATGCGCGGGTCCTCCAGACCGAGCCGCAGCGTCGCCTCGTACGTCGACGGCGGCTCGCCCCCGGTGATGTCCACCGGGTTGCCCGCCGCCCCGAACGGCGGGATGAACGCACGGAACGCCGCGTCCAGGTCCGGCGGGATCTCCATCAGCGTCAGCCCGTTGTCCGTCACCGCGTCCGAGAGCAGCACCCCGCTGCCACCGGCACCGGTGATGATCACCACGTTGTCCCCGGCCGGGGCGGGGAGCACCGGCAACGCGCGCGCGTACTCCAGCATCTCGTTCAGACCGGGAGCCCGGATGACCCCGGCCTGCCGCAGGATGTCGTCGTACACGGCGTCGTCCCCGGCGAGCGCCCCGGTGTGCGAGCCGGCGGCCCGCGCACCCGCCGCCGTGCGCCCCGCCTTGAGCACCACGACCGGCTTCCTCGGCACCGTCGCCCGCGCGGCCTCGACGAAGGCGCGGCCGTCCTTGAGGTCCTCCAGGTGCATCGCGATGCACTCGGTGTGCGGGTCCTCGCCGAACCAGGTGAGCAGGTCGTCCTCGTCCAGGTCCGACTTGTTGCCGAGGCCGACGATCGCCGACACACCGGTCTTCGTCGTCCGCGCGAAGCCCAGGATCGCCATCCCGATGCCACCCGACTGCGAGGTCAGCGCGACCCCGCCCTTCACGTCGTACGGCGTGCAGAACGTGGCGCACAGGTCCTGCCACGTCGAGTAGTAGCCGTAGATGTTCGGGCCGAGCAGCCGCACACCGTGGCGCTCGGCGATCGCCACGATCTCGTCCTGCAGCGCGTGCTCACCGGTCTCCGCGAACCCGGAGGGGATCAGCACCGCGTTGGGGATCTTCTTGCGCCCCACCTCGTCCAGAGCCGCGGCCACGAACCGCGCCGGGATCGCGAAGACCGCCACATCCACCTCACCGGGAACGTCGGTGACACTCTTGTACGCCTTGCGGCCCAAGATGTCATCGGCCTTCGGGTTCACCGGGTGGATCTCGCCCGCGAAACCGCCGTCGACGAGGTTGCGCATCACCGAGTTGCCGATCTTGCCCGGTTCGCCGGACGCGCCGATCACGGCGACCGACGTCGGCTGCATGAGGCGGCGCATCGAGGTGAGGATCTCCTCGCGCGTGTACCGGCGGCGTTCCTTCGGCGCCTCCGTCGCGAGGATCACCCGGATGTCGGCGGCCACCGCGCCCCCGGGCGTGGCGATCACCGGGTTGAGGTCCACCTCGGCGATCTCCGGGAAGTCCCCGACGAGTTCGGAGACCCGGCGGATCTGCTCGGCCACCGCGCGGCGGTCCACCCCGGCCCGTCCGCGCACCCCGCGCAGCACCTCCGCCGCCCGGACGGAGTCCAGCATGGACAGCGCCTCGTCGGCGTCGACGGGCGCCAGCCGGAACGTGACGTCCTTGAGCACCTCGACGAGGACCCCGCCGAGTCCGAAGGCCACCACCTTCCCGAACGTCGGGTCGGTCACCGCGCCGACGATGACCTCCTGCCCCTCGGGCAGCAGTTCCTGGATCTGCACCCCCTCGATGCGCGCCCCGCTGTCGTACGCGCGGGCGCCGTCGACGATCCGGCGGAACGCCGCCCGCACGTCCGCCGCGCCCTCCACGCCGACGACCACACCGCCCGCGTCGGTCTTGTGCAGGATGTCCGGCGAGACGATCTTCATCACGACCGGCCCGCCGAACCGCGCCGCGCACGCCACCGCCTCGTCGACGTCCCGGGCCAGCTCCTCGCCCGGTACGGCGATCCCGTAGGCGTCGGCGAGCACCTTGCCCTCGGGCGCGGTGAGCGCGGTGCGGCCCGCGGCCCGTACGGAGTCCAGCAGTCGGCGCACCCGCGCCACCCGGTCCTCGGCCCCCATGTCAGATCACCCCGTTCGACTTGAGCAGCCGCAGTTCCTCGTCGCCGAGGCCCAGTTCACCGACGTAGACCTCCTCGTTGTGCTCGCCGAGCAGCGGAGAGGTGCTCACCTCCACGGGGGAGTCGGAGAGCTTGAGCGGGCTGCCGACGGTCACGAACTCGCCGCGCTCGGGGTGGGGGACGGTCACGACCATCTCGTTGGCGACCAGGGAGGGGTCCTCGATGATCTCCTTGGTGGACAGGATCGGCCCGCACGGGATGTTGTGCGCGTTGAGCCGCTCCAGCACCTCCCACTTGGGGAGGGTGGACGACCACTCCTCGATGAGCTGGAACATCTTGTTCAGCTTCGGCAGCCGGGCCCGGGGCGTCGCCCACTCGGGGTCCTCGGCCAGCTCGGGCCGGCCGATCAGCTCGCTCAGCGGCTGCCAGCCGACCGGCTGGACGATGACGTACACGTAGTCGTTCGGGCCGCCCGGCGCGCACTTGACCGCCCAGCCCGGCTGGCCGCCGCCGGAGGCGTTCCCGGAGCGGGGGACCTCGTCGCCGAAGTCCTCGTTGGGATACTCGGCGAGCGGGCCGTGGGCCAGGCGCTGCTGGTCGCGCAGCTTCACCCGGCAGAGGTTGAGCACCGCGTGCTGCATGGCCACGTTCACCCGCTGACCGCGTCCGGTGCGCTCCCGCTGGTACAGCGCGGCGAGGATGCCCGCCACGACGTGCACACCCGTGCCCGAGTCCCCGATCTGCGCCCCCGTCGCCAGCGGCGGCCCGTCCTCGAAACCGGTCGTCGACATCGATCCGCCCATGGCCTGCGCGACCACCTCGTACGCCTTGAAGCCGGTGTACGGGCCCTCGCCGAACCCCTTGACGGAGGCGTAGACGATCCGCGGGTTGATCTCCCTGATGCGGTCCCAGGTGAAGCCCATCCGGTCCACCGCGCCCGGCCCGAAGTTCTCGACCATGACGTCCGAGCGGCGGATCAGCTCGGTGAGGATCTCCTTGCCGCGCTCGGACTTGGTGTTGAGGGTGATGCTCCGCTTGTTGCAGTTGAGCATCGTGAAGTAGAGGGAGTCGACGTCCGGGAGGTCGCGGAGCTGCCCCCGGGTGATGTCACCGGTGGGCGCCTCCAGCTTCACGACGTCCGCGCCGAGCCAGGCGAGCAACTGGGTCGCGGAGGGACCGGACTGCACGTGCGTCATGTCCAGGACGCGGACGCCCTCGAGGGCCTTCGCCGGCGTGTCCGTCATGGTTCCACCTCACTTGTACATCGTCTGGTTCATGGTTCCGGGGGCGTACGCGTCCGGGTCCACCCAGACGTTGACCAGGGACGGCTTGCCGGACTCGCGGGCGCGGCGCAGAGCCGGCCCGATGTCGGCGGGATCGCGGACCTCCTCGCCGTGTCCGCCGAGCATCCGCGCGAACTCGTCGTACGGCACGTCCCCGAGGGTGTTGCCGACCCGCTCGCGCTCCTTGCCGTACTTGGCGGCCTGGCCGTAGCGGATCTGGTTCATCGAGGAGTTGTTGCCGACGATGCCGACGAAGGGCAGGTCGTAACGGACGAGGGTCTCGAAGTCCCAGCCGGTGAGGGAGAAGGCGCCGTCGCCGAATAGCGCGACGACCTCCTTGTCGGGTCGCGCCTGCTTGGCCGCGAGTACGAAGGGGACGCCGACACCGAGCGTGCCGAGCGGTCCCGGGTCCATCCAGTGGCCCGGTGACCTGGGCTGCACGACCTGACCGGAGAAGGTGACGATGTCGCCGCCGTCGCCGATGTAGACCGAGTCCTCGGTGAGGAAGTCGTTGATCTCGCTGACCAGGCGGTACGGGTGGATGGGGGAGGCGTCCGACCTGAGCTGCGGCAACCGCTTGTCCAGCGCCGTGCGTTCGGCGGCGCGCAGTTCGTCGAGCCACTCCTTGCGCCGCGCCGCGCCCCCGTCGACCCGCCCGGAGGCGGCCTCGGTCACCGACTTCAGGACGAGGCCGGCATCGCCGACGATCCCGAGGTCGATGTCGCGGTTCTTGCCGACGGTGCGGTAGTCGAGGTCGATCTGCACGACCGTCGCGGCCGGGGAGAGCCGTTTGCCGTAGCCCATGCGGAAGTCGAAGGGCGTGCCCACGACGACGATGACGTCGGCGTTCGAGAAGGCGTAGCGCCGGGACAGCTGGAAGTGGTGCGGGTCGCCGGGGGGCAGCGTGCCGCGTCCGGCGCCGTTCATGTACGCCGGGACGTTCAGGGTGCGGACCAGTTCGACGGCCGCCTCGGTCGCGCGGGTCGTCCACACCTGGCTGCCGAGCAGGACGGCCGGCTTCTCCGCGTGCACCAGCAGGTCGGCGAGCTTCTCGACGGCCTCCGGGTCACCCGCCGAGCGCGTCGAGGCACGGTAGGCCCCCGCCCTCGGCACACGGGCCTTGTCCACCGCCACCTTGGCGTCGAGCACGTCGCGCGGAATCTCCAGGAAGGAGGGGCCCGGTGCCCCGTGGTAGCACTCGCGGAACGCCATCGACACCATGTCGGCGGCGCGGGCCGTGTCCGGCACGGTCGCCGCGAACTTGGTGATCGGCGTCATCATGTCGACGTGCGGCAGGTCCTGAAGAGACCCCATCTTGTGCTGCGTGTGCGCGCCCTGACCGCCGATCAGCAGCATCGGGGACTCGGCGCGGAAGGCGTTGGCGACGCCCGTGACGGCGTCGGTCGTACCCGGTCCGGCGGTGACCACCGCACAGCCGGGTTTGCCGGTGATGCGGGCGTAGCCGTCGGCGGCGTGCGCGGCGACCTGCTCGTGGCGTACGTCGACGACCTCGATGCCCTCGTCGACGCAACCGTCGTAGATGTCGATGATGTGGCCGCCGCACAGCGTGTAGATGCGGTCGACCCCCTCGGCCTTGAGTGCCTTGGCGACGAGGTGACCGCCGGAGATGACGTCCTGGGTGTCGTCGGGCATGGCGAAGTCCTGTCCCTTCACGAGGGGTTGGGGCGCTCTCTCGTACATTGCATACAGTCGACGAATACTGTATGAAGCTTGTTATCCCGCATCCGGTGGGTGGTGTCCAGGGGGCGTGCGGCACTTTCAGTCAGGAGCCGAGATGGACCTGTACGAACACCAGGCAAGGGAACTCTTCGCAGCACACGGCATCGTGGTACCGAGGGCCGAGGTCACGGACTCGCCGGACCGGGCGCGCGAGATCGCCCGCGGGCTCGGCGGACGTGTCGTGGTCAAGGCGCAGGTGAAGACCGGCGGACGGGGCAAGGCCGGCGGTGTGCGGCTCGCCGCCGACCCCGTCGCGGCCGAACGGGCGGCCCGCCGGATCCTCGGCATGGACATCAAGGGCCACACGGTCGCCACCGTCATGCTCGCCGAACAGGTCGACGTGGACCGCGAGTTCTACGTGTCCTACGTCCTGGACCGGTCGGCCGGCCGCTTCCTCGCCATCGCCTCCGCGGAAGGCGGGACGGAGATAGAGGAGGTGGCGGCCGAGCGGCCCGAGGCGGTGGTCCGCGTCCCCGTGGACCCGGCCGAGGGCGTGACCTCGGCCGTCGCCGCACGCATCGCGGCGGCGGCGGGCCTGCCGGCGCAGAGCGCCGACGTGCTCGTACGGCTGTGGGAGGTGCTGGTCCGCGAGGACGCCCTCCTCGTCGAGGTCAACCCGCTCGTGCGGACCACCCGGGGCCGGATCATGGCCCTCGACGGCAAGGTCACCCTCGACGACAACGCCCGCTTCCGTCGCCCCCGCCCGGACGGCGAACACGCGGCGTCCGCCGACCCGCTGGAGGCGAGGGCCGCCGCCAAGGGCCTCCACTACGTCCGGCTCGACGGCGAGGTCGGGGTCATCGGCAACGGCGCCGGACTGGTGATGTCGACGCTCGACGCGGTCGCCGGCTGCGGTGCCCGGCCCGCCGACTTCCTCGACATCGGCGGCGGCGCCTCCGCCCGGGTCATGGCCGACGCCCTGTCGGTCGTCCTCTCCGACCCCGCCGTCAAGTCCGTCCTCGTCAACGTCTTCGGCGGCATCACCGCCTGCGACGCGGTCGCCGAGGGCATCGTCCGGGCGCTGGAGGAGGTCCGGCTCACCACACCGCTCGTCGTCCGCCTGGACGGCAACAACGCGGCGCGCGGCCGGGCCGTGCTGGCCGCCCGCGCCCACCCGCTGGTCGAACAGGCCACCACCATGGACGGCGCCGCCCGCCGTGCCGCCCGACTCGCCGCCGCGGCATCCACCGCCGGATAAGGAGACAGGACGACATGGCGATCCACCTCACCAAGGAGAGCAAGGTCCTCGTCCAGGGCATGACCGGCGCCGAGGGCATGAGGCACACCCGCCGCATGCTCGCCGCCGGCACCGACGTGGTGGGCGGCGTCAACCCGCGCAAGGCGGGCCGCACCGTCGACCTCGCGGAGCGCGCGGTGCCGGTCTTCGGGTCGGTCCGCGAGGGCGTCGAGCGCACCGGCGCCGACGTCACCGTGGTCTTCGTGCCGCCCGCCTTCGCCAAGGCCGCGGTCCTCGAGGCCGCCGACGCCCGCATCGGCCTGGCCGTCGTCATCACCGAGGGCGTCCCCGTCCACGACACCGTCGCCTTCACCGCGTACGCCGAGGCCCGGGGCACCCGGATCATCGGCCCCAACTGCCCGGGCCTGATCACCCCCGGCCAGTCCAACGCGGGCATCATCCCGCCCGACATCGCCCGGCCCGGCCCCGTCGGCCTGGTCTCCAAGTCGGGCACCCTCACCTACCAGCTCATGCACGAACTCCGCGACACCGGCTTCTCGACCTGCGTCGGCATCGGCGGCGACCCGGTCGTCGGCACCAGCCACATCGACTGCCTCGCCGCCTTCCAGGACGACCCCGACACCGAGCTGATCGTCCTCATCGGCGAGATCGGCGGCGACGCGGAGGAACGCGCGGCGGCCTACATCCGCGACCACGTCACCAAACCGGTCGTCGGCTACGTCGCCGGCTTCACGGCGCCCGAGGGGCGGACCATGGGCCACGCCGGTGCCATCGTCTCCGGCTCCTCGGGCACGGCCCGGGCCAAGAAGGAGGCGCTGGAAGCCGCCGGCGTACGGGTCGGGAACACACCGACCGAGACGGCACGGCACGTCGTCGCCGTACTCGGCGGCGAGACCCGGGACGGGGTCCCCGCATGACCGCCGGGACCGGGGGCGCCGCCCTCACCCTCAAGTCCGGCACCTCCTGGACCGACGCCTGGCAGCGCTGCCTCACCGCCGCCCCCGAGGCCTTCCGGGACGACCGCGTCCTCAACCTCTGGGACGGTGCCTGGCGGGCGGACGGCCGGGTCCTGCCCGCCACCAGCCCCGTCGACGGCACCCCGATCACCGGCCCGCCCCGGCTGGACGGGGAGACGGCCCACCGGGCCGTACGCGCCTGCCTCGACCAGCACCGCGCCTGGCGCCACGTCCCCCTGCCCGAACGCCGCGCCCGCGTCGCGGCCACCCTCGACGCCCTCGCCCAGCACCGCGAACTCCTGGCACTGCTGCTCGTCTGGGAGATCGGCAAACCCTGGCGGCTCGCGCAGGCCGACGTCGACCGGGCCGTCGACGGGGTGCGCTGGTACGTCGACGGCATCGAGGCGATGACCGAGGGCCGGGCGCCGCTGGAGGGGCCGGTGTCCAACATCGCGAGCTGGAACTACCCGATGAGCGTGCTGGTCCACGCCCTACTGGTGCAGGCCCTGGCTGGCAACGCGGTCATCGCCAAGACCCCCACCGACGGCGGTGTCGCCTGCCTGACCCTGGCCTGCGCGCTCGCCGCGCGCGAGGGCGTCCCCGTCACCCTCGTCAGCGGCAGCGGGGGCGAGCTGTCGCCGGCCCTGGTGCGGGCGCCCGAGATCGGCTGCGTCTCCTTCGTCGGCGGCCGCGACGCCGGTGCCGCCGTCGCCACGGCCGTCGCCGACCTGGGCAAGCGGCACATCCTCGAACAGGAGGGACTCAACACCTGGGGAGTCTGGGACTTCACCGACTGGGCCGCGCTCACGGCGGTGATCCCGAAGCTCTTCGACTACGGCAAGCAGCGCTGCACCGCCTACCCGCGCTTCGTCGTCCAGCGCCGCCAGTTCGACGCGTTCCTCGCGGCGTACCTCCCGGCGGTCCGCACCCTGCGCGTCGGCCACCCCCTCGCCGTCGAGGCACCGCACGATCCCTGCCCGCCGCTCGACTTCGGGCCGGTGATCAACGCGTCCAAGGCGAAGGAGCTGCACGACCAGGTCGCCGAGGCCGTAGACCGGGGCGCCGTACCCCTGTACCGCGCCGGCGCCGCCGACGCCCGCTTCCTGCCCGGCCAGGACACCTCGGCCTACGTCCAGCCGGTCACCCTCCTGAATCCGCCCGGGTCCTCACCGCTGCACCACGCGGAGCCCTTCGGCCCGGTCGACACCGTCGTCCTGGTCGACACCGAGGCGGAGCTGCTCGCCGCCATGAACGCCTCGAACGGCGCGCTGGTCGCCACCCTCTCCACCGACGACCCGGCGACGTACGACAGGCTCGCGCCGCAGATCCGCGCGTTCAAGGTCGGCCACGGTGTCCCGCGCTCCCGCGGGGACCGCGACGAGCTGTTCGGCGGACACGGCGCGTCCTGGCGCGGGGCCTTCGTCGGCGGCGAGCTGCTGGTACGCGCCGTCACGCAGGGGCCGGCGGGGGAGCGGCTGCCGGGGAACTTCCCGGACCACCACCTCATGCCGTAGGCCCGAGGGCACCGGACGCGAGGGGAGGGCCGTCAGCCGATGCCCTGGCGGTCCGGCGACAGGGCGAAGGCCCGGTCCGCCGGGCTCGGCGCGGTCCGTTCGACGGCCTGCCGCAACAGCTCGCGGTGGCGCCGCAGAGGTTCGCGCCGTTCCGGCGGCGCGAGCCGCAGCAGGTCGTCGAGCCCGGCCAGCATGCGCCGCGTGACCTGCGGGGCCTCCACGGCGCAGGCTCTGACCTCGGCGAACCCGAGATCCACCAGCTCGGTCCAGCCCGGCACGGGCTGCACCAGCCGCACGGCGCCGTGCCGGTCCCGGTGCTCGACGCTGTCCAGCGGCCGCCGGGACAGGTCGGCCAGGATCTGCACCACCCGGTCCAACGCCTGCACGGCGGTCGTCGGATCGTTCACCGCCGGGGACAGGGCGCGCAGACCGATGTCGGACAGCTGGCGCAACCCGAACGCCACATCCTGGTGGAAGGTGCGCTCGACCCCCACGGCCAGGGTGTACCGCAGCCTCCGGCGCGGCGGAGCCTGCCCGCCGTGCACCGCGAGGACGGGAGTGCCGGGCACCAGGAAGTCACCGATCCGCGGGACCAGCCGCAGGACCACCCCGTGCCTGCGGGCCACCCGCACCAGCCGGGCGGTGTGCACGTCCCGCAGCACACCGGCACGCCCGTCGTGGGCGACCCACCCGGTCACCGGACCGAGGGCGGGCACCCCGCCGCCACCCGCCGGCGCGGGCATCTGCGCCGCCACCCGGAAGGACTCCGCGGCGATCCGGGCGATCACATGGCTGACCCGCAACAGCCGCAGCGTCGCGTTCACGTACATCACGAACAGCAGCAGACTGAGCGCGACCATCGCGAGGGTGAGCACCGACTGCACCAGGGGCACCGACGTGGTGTCACGGGGGTCGGGGGTGCTGTCGTAACTGGTCAGGACGAGCAGGGTCAGCACGAACGTGGCGAGGAAGACGGCGAAGGTCGCCTTCGTGATCCGGCTGCGGACGAAGAGCCGCACCACCCGCGGGGTGAACTGCCCGCTGGCCATCTGCACGGCGACCAGCGAGATGCTGAACACCACACCGATGAACGTCATCATCGCCGAGCCGACCGCGGACACCACGGTCCTCGCGTCGTCCGCGAACCGCAGCAGCTCGGCGAGGGTCTCGTAGTCCCCCTCGTCCTGCAACGCCCGCACGAGCGCGGCGTCCAGCTCCTGCGCCACCAGCCAGACCACGAAGACGCCCACCATGGCCGCCGTGGGCGCGAACCAGAACGTGTCCCGCAGATGCTCCCTGAGCGGCGACAGCGCCCGCGGCCGACGACGCGGAAGCGGACCCTGGGTAACCCTCCAGTCACTCATGGTCCGACCCTAGGCGCCGCGGAGCCGTCGGTCCCGGACCGCCGCTCAGGCGAAGGAAACGCAGGTGAAAGGCGCTGCGAAAGCTTGGTATGGTTGTCCATGTCGCCGCGGGGGAGCACCCCGCACAGCGACAGACACCTGGTCCGGGTGGCGGAATGGCAGACGCGCTAGCTTGAGGTGCTAGTGCCCTTTATCGGGCGTGGGGGTTCAAGTCCCCCCTCGGACACAAGACAGCAACGTGATGCCGGCCGGGAGAGATCCCGGCCGGCATCTCGCGTTTCCGTGCTGCCCCGGGACCGTGACGACGCGACCCGAGAGCGGTACGCGAGCCCCGTAAATGCGATGCGCCGGCGCTTCCGGCTTCCCTAGACTCACCACGACATCGAGACCGAGTGAGGGGAGCCGGGCCGTGCGCATCCGCACCGCAGCCGTCGTTCCCCCGTCCCGGTACGAGGTGATCCTCGTGTCTCCGGCCGTCCGGTGTCCGCTGCGCGGCCGGCACCGGAAACCCGCGACGACGCACTGACGTACGCCCGCTCGGCCACACCGGCACCGGTACCGGTACCGGCAGCACCGCCGGTACCTCCGGCACCAGGAGTGCCGCCGGCCGCCGCCGCGAGCGTCCGCCGTCCCGGGAGATCGCGCCGCCCCCTGTACAGACCAGCGAAGGGCCACGGGCCGTGCGCACCCACGTCAACACCCTCACCACCGTCCGCAATCTGGGCATCCTCGCCCACGTCGACGCCGGCAAGACCACCGTCACCGAGCGGATCCTCTACACCACCGGCACCACTCACAAGCGCGGCGAGGTCCACGACGGCACGACCGTCACCGACTTCGACCCGCAGGAACGCGACCGCGGGATCACCATCTTCGCCGCGGCGGTCAGCTGCTCCTGGGACGGCCACCGGATCAACCTGATCGACACCCCGGGACACGTCGACTTCGCCGACGAGGTCGAACGCTCGCTACGTGTGCTGGACGGTGCGGTCGCCGTGTTCGACGCCGTCGCCGGGGTGGAACCGCAGAGCGAGTCCGTGTGGCGCCAGGCCGACCGGCACGGGGTGCCGCGGATCGCGTTCGTCAACAAGATGGACCGGACGGGCGCCGACCTCGACGCGGCCGTCGCCTCGATCCGTGAGCGACTGCACCCGGTGCCGCTGGTCGTGCAGTTGCCCATCGGCGCGGAGGACGGTTTCACCGGCGTCGTCGACCTGCTGCGCATGCGCGCCCTGGTGTGGGCCGACGGCGCCGACACAGCCGAGGAGGGACCGGTCCCGCACGCCCTGCGTGAGGAAGCGGCGCGCAGGCGGCGACTGCTGGAGGAGGCGGTGGCGGAACGCCACCCGGCCGCGCTGGAGGAGTTCTGCGACCGCGAGACCCTCGACGCGACCACCCTCGCCGCCGCCCTGCGCGACCTGACCCGCGGCGGCGACGGCGTGGTGGTGCTGTGCGGCTCGGCCTACCGCAACCGCGGCGTCGAGCCGTTGCTGGACGCGGTGGTGGCCTACCTGCCGTCACCGCTGGACGTACCCCCGGTGCGCGGCACCCATGAGGCCGCGGAGCAGGAACGGCCCGCCGACCCGGCGGCGCCGATGGCGGCACTGGCGTTCAAGGTGAACGCCACCCCGACAGGACGGCTGACCTACCTGCGGGTGTACTCGGGCACGATCGGGAAGGGGGACACCGTGTGGGACGCGAGCACACGACGCGCCGAGCGGATCGGCCGCATCCTGCGGGTGTGCGCCGACCGTCACGATCCGCTGGAACGGGCGGTCGCCGGGGACATCGTCGCCGTGGTCGGGCTGAAGTCCGCCCGCGCCGGCTCGACCCTGTGCGCACCGGACGACCCGCTGGTCCTGGAACCCCCGGGTGTCGCCGAACCCGTCGTGCACGTGGCGGTTGAGGCGCGTCGCTCCACGGACACCGACCGACTGGCCACCGCGCTCGCCCGGCTGACCGAGGAAGACCCCTCGCTCGCCGTCCGGTCCGACCCGCAGACCGGGCAGACCGTGCTGTCGGGCATGGGGGAACTGCACCTGGAGGTCGCGGTGGAGCGCGTACGGCGCGAGCACGGTCTCGAGGTCGCCGTCGGCCGCCCAGGTGTGGCGTACCGCGAGACGGTCGGTGAGGGCGTGTCCGGCTTCGTGTACCGGCACGTCAAACAGGACGGCGGCGCGGGGCAGTTCGCGCACGTCGTGCTGGACGTGGAGCCGTGGGAGGAGGACACGGAAGAGCGTGGCCTGGTGTTCCGCTCAGCGGTCGTCGGTGGGCGCGTGCCGCAGGAGTTCGTCCGGGCGGTCGAGGCCGGCTGCCGGGACGCGCTGGCCGAGGGCCCACTCGGCGGTCACCCGGTGACCGGCGTACGGGTCACGCTCGTCGACGGCCTCACCCACGTCAAGGACTCCTCGGAGACGGCCTTCCGCACCGCCGGCCGGTTCGGGCTCCGCGAGGCCCTGCGCGCCTCGGCGATGGTCCTGCTGGAGCCGGTGGTCGAGGTCACGGTCACCGTGCCCGAGGACGCGGTCGGTGGCGTCCTCGGTGACCTGGCCGCCCGACGTGGCCGGGTCACGGGCTCCGACACGGGGGCCGGCACGGCGGTCGTCACCGCCACCGTGCCGCTGGCCGAACTGTTCGGCTACGCGACCCGGCTGCGCAGCCGCACCCAGGGCCGCGGCACGTTCAGTGCCCGGCCCACCGGCTACGCGCCGGCGCCGACCCCGGCCGCCGTCCGCTAGCGCGCCGGGCCGGCCCCTCCCCGTACGCGGGAGGGGCCGGGCCCTTCGTCAGGCCCTCGCCAGCAGGGACTCCCACGCCTGCGCGGCCGCCGGGTGCCGGGACGTCAGCACGGCGCCGGGGGCAGTGGCGGCAGCCGGAGGAGTGGCCTGCGTGGTCCATGGCCCGTCGCAGCCCAGCAGGCCGGCCAGCGCGTCGCAGGCCGCCGGGTGCGCGGCCAGGAGCGCGGCGCCCATCGGTCCGGCCGGTGCTCCGGTCGGCGCGCCGGGCTGTGCCCACTCCCCGGAGCAGCCCAGCAGCTCCGCGACCGCGTCGCAGGTCGCCGGGTGCGCCGGCAGCAGCGCGGCTCCCCGAGGACCGGGCTCCTCCGCCCCCGCCCGGCGGAGTACGGGCGCGGCGGCGGGCGTCCGCCACGGCGGCACCCACGCGTCCAGGGCCGCCAGCCGACCCGGGAAGATCCGTCCCGCCTCCCGGATCAGCAGCGGGGCCAGCTCCGCGGCGCCCGAGCGCATCGTGGTGATGAGCAGCGGCAGCCACGGCAGCAGCACCGCGTCCGGCAACCGCGCGAACGCGTTGGACACCGCCTCCACGACCACGTCCGCCAGCCCCGGAACGGGCTCCAGCGCGTGGACGAAGCCACTGAGATAGCGCGGATAGGAGGGCACCACCAGCGGGTTGGCCAGCAACTCGTCGCACCGCTCCCGCAGCTGCGCCCGCGACAGGGTGCCGAGCTGCACCTGGGCCGCCCACAGCAGCGCCGTCTTCGACGGCTCCTCGGGGTGCGACTGGGCGACCGCCAGCTCCAGCTGGGCCCGGTCGCACCCCAGCGACAGCGCAAGGCCCTCCATGCTGAACAGGAAGCCGAGCATCGCCGCGACCTGCCCCACCGTCGCGTCCTCGTCCCGGAACGCCGTCGGCAGCAGGGTGCAGTAGTGGGCGTAGCCGGTCCTGACGAACGACTCGATCCAGGAGGGCAGCTCGGGCTCGCTGGTCCGGTAGTACGCCAGCAGTCCACGTACCCGGCGCAGCACCTCCGGCGCGCCGTCGACGCTGCGCTCGGTGGCGAGGACCTTCAGCGCGTGGGTGCCCAGCTCGTCGGCGAGACGCCGGCTGCCCAGGTACAACGTCGCGTCCTCGACCGCCGCGAGCACGGTCGCCGTCGTCGCCCGCGGCCCGTACGCGTCCCGCCGCAGCCGCTGCTCCAGGACCTGCTCGATGCTGACGCCCTCGTAGCCCAGCTCGATGAGGGCCCGCTGGTGGGTGCCGATCGCCAGGTCCCACGACTCCTGGATCGACCGCTCACCGAGCCGCCGCTCGCCCATGATCGGCCGTGCCGCACCGTGCGGCATCAGCCTCCGCAGCATCCACAGCACGTCGGAACAGGCCCGCAGTTCCGGCCGGGAGACCATGTCCAGCAGCGCCCGCTGCACGCCCCGCTGCTGGAGCTTCAGCCCGAGCGGCGCCAGCCGGTCGTGCACGTCCCGGGCGAGCGGCGGCAGCGCCTCGTAGCCGACCTGGCCGACCCGGTCACCGCCCATCATGATCTCGACCAGGCGCCGCACGTCCCGCCGGCCGGGGACGGTGTCCTTCTCGATGCAGGTGACCGCCGCGTCCTGGAAGTCGTACGGCGTCGGCTTGGCGCGGTCCCGCATCCCGGCGAGCAGGATCGACGTCTCGAAGACGGCGATGGCGTCGGCGGTCGAGGCGAGGTATCCGTTGCGCCGGGCGGCGCGCACGATGTCCACGGACCAACCGAGCAGTTCCGCCTCGTCCAGGCCGTCGAGCACCGGCGGCCTGCGCAGGAAGCCGGACAGCCGGTCCTCGGCGGCCGCGGGCTCCGGTGCCGGAGCGGCCGCCTGCTTCCGCACGGACCTGGACTTCTTCGTCCCGGCCTGGCCCTCCAGGCGGAACGGCTTCACCCGGGTCCGCTTCAGGCTCTTCGCCCACTCGGTCGCCGCGATCGACACCGACCCCGCGGCGAGACCGAACTGCGCCTCGATCGCCGCGTGACTGGACGGGATCAGCCCGTACTGCCAAGCGGTGGCGGAACGCGGCGAGATGGTGAAGGTGTCGCTGCCCCCCACCCCGAACTCCGCCACCCGGCTGGCCGCGTGGAAGGCCCCGCACACGTACAGCGCGTCCGACGGATCAGTCCCGGTCGCCGCCATGTGCTCCCGCATCCGCGTCCACATGTACCGCTCGCGGTCCTCGTCCACCCGGACCCGGTCGCCGTCGCCCGGGGCGAGCCGCCGGAAGAGGCTGCCGATGAGGAACATGACCTGGCGGTAGGTGTCGTGGTCGGCGACGCCGTCACCGGTGCCCGCGCCGAGCGGCACCTCGACGTACTGGTGCCACCACTCCGACCAGTGCCGCACCTTGCCGTGCCGCAGCAGGTGCTCCTCCAGCTCGGCGAAGCGCGGACGCAGGTCGCCGATCTCGACGCCGACGGCCTCGCCGTGCAGCGCGGCCTCGGGCTCACCGGAGGCCGGCGCCCCGTCCGCCGGGGTCTCGCCGGCCGCCTCCCCGCCCCTGCTGTCCCACTGGAAGACGTGGTCCGCCGACCGGTCGACCAGGACCAGCTCCACCCCGGGCGTGTCGAGGGCGTACGCGATGGCCTGGTACTCGGCGGACGCCTCGGTGATCGGCGCGACGACCGACAGCGGCGCCCACTCGGCGGGGAAGCCGTCGACGTCACCGGCGAACGCCTGCACCGCCACCGGCAGCCGGCAGTTGCGCAGCTCGGTGAGGAGCGGAGCCATGTCCTCGCACAGCTCCACGTAGACGACCTTCGGCTGCTTCGCGCGCAGCCGTCGGGCCATGGCGGTCGCCGAGGCGGGGGAGTGGTGGCAGACCGGGAAGATCTCCAGCGGTTCGCGCACCGCCCGGTCGACGTCGTCGACCAGGCCGAGGAGGATGCCCTCCAGCGCGTCCGGCCCGCCCGCGAAGGTGGCGGCGGCCTCCTGCAACTGCCCGCGCAGCGCGGCGAACGACGTGCTCTCCTGGGGCCCGCTCATGACAGGGTGGCGATCGCGTCGCGGCCGCCCTCCAGGAACTCGGGCCAGGAGCCGCCCTCCTCCTTGCTGCGCGGCTCGACGACACCGTGCAGGTACTTGTTGAGGATGGCCAGGTCCTCCGGCTCGCGGCGGGTGAGCGAGCCGACCAGCGAGGACGCGAGGGCACGGGCGGTCAGGGCGCGCTCACCGAAGAAGTTGCTGTGCAGGACGGCGTCCTCCAGGACACCGATCTGCTCGGCGGTCGACAGGGCGGACTCGAGCTTCTCGTCGTCGCTGCCGGCCGCGGCCGCCGAGGCGCGCAGGTCCGCGAAGCTCCGCAGGAGCACGTCGAGCAGGGTCGGGGGCACGTCCAGCTCGATCGAGTGCCGGCGCAGCAGCTCCTCGGTGCGGAAGCGGACGATCTCCGCCTCGCTCTTCTTGTTCGTCACGACCGGGATGCGGACGAAGTTGAAACGCCGCTTGAGCGCGGAGGACAGGTCGTTGACGCCCCGGTCGCGGCTGTTGGCCGTGGCGATGATCGAGAAGCCGGGCTTGGCGAAGACGATGTTGTCGTCCCCGCTCCCGCTCTCCAGTTCGGGCACGGAGATGTACTTCTCCGAGAGGATGGAGATCAGCGCGTCCTGGACGTCACTGGTCGACCGGGTCAGCTCCTCGAAACGGCCGATGGAGCCGGCCTCCATCGCGGTCATGATCGGCGAGGGGATCATCGACTCCCGCGACTGCCCCTTGGCGATGACCATCGACACGTTCCACGAGTACTTGATGTGGTCCTCGGTGGTGCCGGCCGTGCCCTGCACGACCAGCGTGGAGTTGCGGCTGATCGCCGCCGACAGCAGCTCGGCCAGCCAGCTCTTGCCGGTGCCGGGATCGCCGATGAGCAGCAGACCGCGGTCGGAGGCGAGGGTCACGATGGACCGCTCGACGAAGCTGCGGTCACCGAACCACTTCTGCGAGACCTCCCGGTCGAGGCCGTCGGAGCGCTCGGAACCGAGGATGAACAGACGGACCATCTTCGGCGACAGGCGCCACGAGAACGGCTTGGGGCTGTCGTCGATCGACTCCAGCCAGTCGAGCTCCTCCGCGTACTTGATCTCGGCGGGCGCGCGCAGCAGGTCGGACATGAGGAAGGCCTTTCCATGCGGTGATCACAACGAAACGAAAAGAAACGAAACGGAACGAGAGACGCTTTCCGGTGCTCGGCAGCTCGGTCGCTCGGTGATCAGGTGAGAAATGTCTTGAGTTCGTGCACGAGCTTCTTGATGTGTCCCGAGATCACCGGGGTGCCGAGGTCCTTGAACCGCTCCCGGAACCAGGGATCGACGCTGCCCCGCCCGGAGCTGGTCACCGAGCCGACCGGGATGAACTTCGCTCCCGAGCGGTGGACGGCGGCCATGCTGTCGAACAGCTCCTGCCGACGCCACTCGTAGAAGTCGGAGATCCACACCACGACGGTGTTGCGCGGCTCGGCGATCTTCGGCTGGGCGAGGGCCATCGCGACCGTGCCGTCCGTGCCGCCGCCGAGCTTGGTGCGCAGCAGTGTCTCGAAGGGGTCGTGCGCCCAGGGGGTGAGGTCCAGTGCCTGCGTGTCGTAGGCGATCAGATGGACGTCCACCTTCGGCAGCCCCGCGAAGATGGAGGCGAGGATGGTGCAGTTGACCATGGAGTCGACCATGGAACCCGACTGGTCCACCACCACGACGAGCCGCTGGGGTGTCGTCTTGCGGCTGGTGTGCCGGTAGTAGAGACGGTCGACGTAGAGCCGCTCCTCCTCGGGACTCCAGTTGGTGAGGTTCTTCCAGATGGTGCGGTCGATGTCGAGGTTGCGGAAGACCCGCTTGGGCGGCACGGACCGGTCGAGCTCACCGACCGTGGACTTCTCCACCTGGGTGCGGAGCACTTCGGTGACCTCGTCGACGTACCGGCGGATCAGCGCCTTGGCGTTGGACAGCGCGACGCCGGAGAGGTTGTCCTTGTCGCGCAGCAACTGCTCGATCAGGGACATGCTGGGTGTCAGCCGGGCGGCCAGCGCGGGATCGGCCAGCACCTCGCGCAGCCGCATGCGCTGCACGAGGCCGGCCTCGATGGAGCCGAGTTCCGGCCCGATCTCCGGGAGGAGACGGCTGAGGTCGGGAGTGGGCCCGCCGACGCCCGTACCGGTCGGGCTGACACCGCCGCCGGGACGGCCACCGGTGCCCCGCCCGCCCCGCAGTTCGCCGGGCCGGCAGCCGAGGGCACGCTCCAGCCATTCCGCGTCGGACTGCCAGCGGGCCAGCTGTTCGGCGGTGACGTTGCCGGGGCGGGAGGCGAAGACGTTCAGCAGCACCTTCGACGCGAGCGCCGCGCGCCGCACCTCGGCGGCCCGGTCGCGCTCGCCGTCCTCCTCCGGCTCGGGCGTCATCAAGCCCTCGAACTCCTCGGCGAGTTCAGGATGCCGCTGCACGACGGAGCCGACGGACGCGTCGGGGTCCAGGAGGGCGGGAGGCAGGCCGATGTCCTCGACCACGGCGAGACTCGCCGACTCCAGCGAGGCGTGCTCCTCGGGGTCGAAGAGCCGGGCGAGCAGCCGCCAGTAGAGGACCTGCCGGCGGTTGTCGGCCGCGTCGGGCTCGGGCGCGGGACCGGGAGCCTGCCCGGGGGAGTGGCCGGTCATTTCCGCAGCAGCTTTCCGGCGCGCTCGCGCAGTACGGTGACGGCGTCCGTGGCGGCCTTCTCGGCCCGGGCCCCCGCCTTGTCGGTCGTCCCCCCGGCCCAGGCGCCGGCGTGCACCGCGACGGCCTTCTTCCGCACCAGCCGCTCGACGGCGAGTGGCTGGAGCAGGAACTCCCCGGCATCCCAGCGCAGCAGCCCGAGGCACGCCACGGACGAGGCCACGAACTCGGGAGTGAGCGGTCCCGCGACCGGCAGGCGGTCGGTGTCGACGCCGAGGTGGCCTCCGGCCGTCCGGAGGACGACCCGGCCGTCCTCCTCCTCCACGCCGTACCCTTCCAGCAGCACCGGCACCGCCAGCCGGGCCGGATGCCGCTCCAGGGGAGCCACGGGGAACGCGGCGGCGGTGGGCAGGGCGACCCGGGCGGTGGCGAAGGCGTCGGCGGGCTCTCCCGCACGCGCGCGGGCGTCGTCCCAGACGAGGTCGCCCTCGGCGGTCAGGGGCATCGCGTCGAGGTCCATGGAACGGCCCTCGCTCACGGCGGCCAGCAGCGACATGTGCGGTCGCAGCAGCTGCCACAGACCGGCCCCGACGACCGTGTCGGGCTTCGGCGCGGACACCGAGGCCCGCACCAGCCGGGGCGTACCGCCGTCGGCGGGTTCGAACACCGCGTGCACCTGCGCCTGTACGGCGGTGGCGTGCTCCTGGACGTCGACACCGAGCGGCAGCAGACGCCCGGTCGCCTCGGCCACGACCGGCTCGGGGTCGACGCCCGGCAGCGTCAGCAGCAGGGCACGCGACCACAGGTCGGCCCAGCGGCGCACCGGAACCCGCTCCAGCGTCGCCCCGGGACAGGAGGCGGCGAGCTCGGCGGCGAACCCGTCGAGCAGCGTGGCCGGCCGGCGCGACGCGGGGTCGGGCAGCATCGCGGAGACGACGGGCGCGGCCCCGCCGACCAGCTCGTGGTCGATGCCCCGCCAGCCGGCCCGCGCCAGGTCGCACAGCCAGCCGCGCGCGGCCAGGCGCAGGTTGGCGGCCTGCTCCGTACCGGCCGCGGGGGCGGCGGCGGCCTCACCGCGGGGCCGGCCGACGGCCTCCTCCACCCGGGTGACGAGCGCGTCGTGCACGGATCCGAGCAGAGCGGTGCGGGCGGCGGCGAGGGCGACGAAGTGCCCCTCGTCCCCGGCCCCGGCGGCCGTTTTGTCGGCGGCCTCGGCCACCCGCGAGGCCAGCGGCGACCCGGCGACGGCGTCGGCGAGCCCGGCCAGTCCCTCGGCCTGCCCGGGCTGCGGACGGAGCAGCCCGCCGACGAGCGCGGCATCGAAGCCGTCCACGGCGGCGAGGGCCTCGTCGAGACCGTCCACCGCGTCGAGAAGCAGATCGGCACGCATCAGGCAGTCACCGCCCTGGTCGTCGGGAACCACTGCATCTCGGGCAGCGGAGCGGTGGTGACCGGAAGTTCGAGATAGGCGAGGTGCCGCAGGAACCGGCTGAACACCTGGGCCGCCGCCGAACCGTCGCCGGGCCCGGGCCGGGTGGACGTCATGGCGTAGGTGAGCACCTGCGCGTCGGCTGGGTCCTCGGCGTCGACCTTCAGGTACCTGGCCACGCGCTCCGCCCCGTACTGGAGCACGGCCTCACCCACGAGCGCGCGTATGTGGTTGCAGAACGAGCCGTGCGCCCCACCGCAGGGACGGTTGTTGTTGGTGCTGCACGAGTACGCGTACGACCCGGCCGCGACCGAGGACACGTAGACGCGCCCGATGTCCGAGCCGCTGGAAACCACACCCTGCAACCGGCCGTCGGCCAGCTCGACGAACGGCACCTTGGCCAGCTTCCTCGGCCGCGCGGGCGGCACCACCCGAGCCGTGCTCGACTTCTCCCAGACGGACAACGCACCATCTCCCATGCAAGCGAAGGGGGCGTTCACGCCACCTCGGCGGAACGAGATCGAATCTATCGGCAGGCACTGACAACGCCCCGCCGACCGCCGCGTCCTCGGCGCTCGTGACCGGTCCCTCGACGCGACCTTGACGGCGCCCGTGAACCGGTCGCTACTTGTGCAGTGGACGTCGGGCGATGGCCCACGCCCGCATCGACGGAGAGCGGAGAACCGACGACCGGACCCGCGGCAAAGCCCGCACCACACCGCGACGACCAGCAACCCACCACAGGGAGCAGCCGTGTTCGCGAACGTGCCCACCGTCCTGACCCCGCTCAGAGCCAGGGTCCTCCTGGTCCTGGCGGTCCTGCTGGCCACCCTCGCGCCCGCCGCCCCGACCCTGGCCGCGGGGCAGCCGGAGGCCGCCGGTGCCCGCCCCGGCGCCGAGGTCGTGGCCGTCACCCGGGTCGCGGACCGACAGGTCGACCTGTCGGTGCGGTCGACGGCCCTGGGCGGCCGGGCCGTCCAGGTCCGCCTCCTCACCCCGGACGGCTGGGACCCGCACGACCGACGGCGGCAGCACTGGCCGACCCTGTGGCTCCTCCACGGCTGCTGCGGCGACTACACGTCGTGGACCAGCATGACGGACGTGGCGGAGACCGAGCGTCTGCGCGACGTCCTCGTCGTCATGCCGGAGGCCGGCTGGAACGGCTGGTACAGCGACTGGTGGAACCACGGCAAGGGCGGCGACCCGGCCTGGGAGACCTTCCACACGGTCGAGCTGCGCCACCTCCTGGAACGCGACTGGGGCGCCGGCGGCAACCGTGTCGTGGCCGGCCTGTCGATGGGAGGCCAGGGTGCCCTGCTCTACGCGGCCCGCCGCCAGGGCCTGTTCAGGGCCGCGGCCGCCTACTCCGGCTCGGCTCATCCCCTCCTGAACGACGAGTCGGTCGCCCGCATCATGGGCTTCTTCGCCGGCCAGGGCAACGACCCGCTCCGCGTCTGGGGCGACCCGGTCGCGCAACGCCGCGTCTGGGAGGCCCACGACCCCTTCCATCTCGCCCGGCGACTCCGGTCGATCCCGGTGTACCTGTCCTGCGGCGACGGGACGACCGGTCCGCTCGACGCACCGGGGAGCACGAGCGCCCTGGAGGCGGACTTCAACAGGCAGAACCATGCGCTGGCAGCAGAGCTGGAGCGGGTGGGGGCGAAGAAGGTGACCACCCACTTCTACGGCCCGGGCACCCACACCTGGCCGTACTGGGAACGCGAGCTGCACGCCTCGCTCCCCATGCTGTTGGACGCCCTCGGGGCGGAGGGCTCTCGGGGCAGGTAGCGTCCGAGCTCCCGGGGCCCGCCCGGGGCCACCGGCAGTGGGGGGGCCGGGGGGGGTGGGGGGCCCCGGGCGCCCCCCCCCCCCCCCCCCGGGGCGCCCCCCCGCCCCCCCCCCCCCCCCCGGCCCAAAACCAGAGGGCCGACGAGAACCCCCCCGGGCCGCATAGGTATAAGC
>NZ_JBIDCI010000016.1:25742-117651 GCF_043204535.1 Streptomyces sp. NPDC047853
GGGGGGGGGGGGGGGGGGGGGGGGGGGGGGGGGGGGGGGGGGGGGGCGGGGGCGGCCGGGGGGGGGGCGGGGCCCGGGGGGGGGGGGGGGGGGGGGGTGCGGCCCCCCCCGCCCCCCCCCACGCCCGCACTCGATGGTTCAGCTGTACGGAATCACCAGCACGGACCTGTCCGTGCCCGTCTGGAGCTTGGCGGTGCCGTTGCCGATGGCGCTCCACACCTCGAGGCGCACGCTGCCGCCCCTGAGGTCGGCCGGCGTTCCCGTCGACGCCTTCAGGCCGCGAGCCTGGGTGTACTCCTCCCATCCGGCGACCGGGTCGGTCGCGAAGTAGTGGTACGTCTCCGTCCGGTCGTAGCTGCCGTCACCGGTGAAGTCGTAACTGACGCGCGCCTGCTGGCCGAGGCCGACCGCGGTGCCCGCGTCCACCTGGAGCCGGAAGGCGGTCGACGCGCCCGGGGTGAGCGAGCCGTTGACGCCACGCACCTCGTAGACGAGAGGCTGGTACGGGCTGCCGTCGTGATTGGCACCCCCGCCGGAGGCGATCGTGTCGCTGCCCGCCGTGCCGCCGGTCGCCGTGGTCAGGGCGCCGCCGGTGCGCAGCTGGAAGGTGTTGCCGGTCGGCGGGTCAGGATCGGGGTCGGGGTCCGTCGAGCCCGACCCGGTGCCGGTCGCCGTGGAACGGGCCGGTACGGAGAGGGTCTTGCCGTCGGAGAAGGTCACCGTGCGGGCCGTCGCTCCGTGGTTGTGTGCCGCGTAGGTCCGGGTCGTGCCCTTGGTGAAGACGGCGGACGTGGGGATGTCCCCGCTGACGGTGGCGTCCGGTGCGCCGAGGGCGTCGAGCGTGTTGATCCAGTGGTAGGTGTGCGCCTTGGACTCCCCCTGTTCCGGGGTGTATCCCGCGTGCCCCGCGTCCCATTTCGCCTTGGCCGTACCGGGGTCGGCGAACGACTGGAACTCCCAGAGGATGTCACGCCATTCGACGGCCGGGCCGCCGTTCTCCCGCTCCATCTCGGCGATGTTGCGCCGGATCGCGGCCTTCTCGCCGCCGAGGTGCAGCGAGCCGCCCGTCACGGGGAGGACGTTGATGCCGTGGATCTCCTCGGGGTTGGCGGTCCACCAGGTGGAGTAGGCCGCGCCACTGCCCCACACCATGCCGGCCGTGTCATGGCCGAACGAGGACGGGAAGACCTGCTCGTCGGCGTCGAACCAGTACTGGGCGATCGACTCCGACTCGGTGGTCAGCAGGAAGGTGCCGAGGTCGCGCAGCGAGGTGTCACCGGTGGCCGACCCCCACAGGATCAGGGCCGCGCTGAGGTTGGTGGACTCGGAGGACGACTCCTGGTTGTTTCCGGCCGCGAAGCCCTGGTGACCGGAGGCCCAGCTGTGCCCCGCGTACACGTCGAAGCCGCGCAGGAAGGGGAAGGCGGTGTCGGTGCGGCTGGGGTTGGCGGTGTCCCGCACGAGGGTCTTGACCATGCCGCCCCACGCGGAGTCGGCGGCCCACGCCTGGTCGTACTGGGCGATGATCGCCGCCGCGTAGACGTAGTAGCCGTAGTGGAAGTGGTGGTCGTTGAGTTCGGTGTCGCTGCCGTAGGAGGCGGGGTAGCCGGTGAGGGTCTTCCAGTCCCTGTCGTAGCTGAACTCGTTCGCGCCTCCCGCCGTGAACCAGTCCTGGAGCCTGCCCTTCAACAGGCCGAGCAGCCGGTCGCGGACGCCCGTCTCACCGATCTGCTCCGCCACCGGGACGAGTTGGGCGAGGCGGCCGAGGGCCTTGCCCGTCCAGTAGGTGTCGGCGGCCCCGGAGAAGGGGTCGGAGGCGTTCACGACCTCGTTGAGGTAACCGCGCAGCCGGGCGGCGTCCACGCCGTTCGACTTCGGCAGCGCGGGCAGCACCGCCGAGGCCTTCTGGCTGGTGGTGAAGGAGGCCGACTCGCGGACCTTCATGATGCCGCGCGGCGAGACGTACGTGTAGGAGGTGAGGGGGTCCGTGGTGTGCAGCCACTGGTGGCGGTAGAGCGCCTGGAGCGTGCCGCGCTCGGTGCCCTCCTTCGCCTCGGTGGTCAGCGTGTAGGTGGCCTTGGAGGCGCCCCCGGAATAGCTCCAGGACACGTGGGAGCCGGTGACGAAGCTGTAGGCGTACTTCTTGAACGTCGCCAGCGCGCCGGTGGAGGGCAGCACCGCGACGGAGAAGTAGTCCTTGGAGCCGAGCCCCGCCGTGACGGTCGACCCGGAGACGTTCCAGTCACTGCCGGTCGGCGCGAAGAGGGCGTAGTGGTGCCCGGCGACGGTGATGCCGAGCACGTTGCCCTGGTCGGCGAAGACGGCGGGCGCGCCGGCGGTGGTGATCTGGGCGTTGCCGCCGGAGCCCTTGGCGTACACGAACGGGGAGCCGTGGCCGATCGTGGTGCGCAGCGTGCGGGTGCCGTCGGACCAGTAGGGCGTGACCGTCCAGTCGGACCAGTCGTCGGCCTTGGTGTCGGGGGAGTTGAGGCCGGTCAGTCCGATGGTGAGGTCGCGCTTGTGGGCGTACTCGTACTGGCGGCCGTCGCCGACGATCGCGGGGGTCGTCGGGTAGCCGACGTCGAGCCCGCCGGCCGTGGCCTGGTAGGTCAGGGGATGCCCGTACATGGGGGTCGAGTACGGGTTGTCCCCGTAGCGCTGGTACGCGAGGGAGGACCACCAGTCGTTGGTGGGCACGGGCCGGTTCCGGGCGGCAGCGGTCACCTTGGGCGTGACCGGTGCTCCCGTGTTGGTGGTGGGACCCGACGTGCCGGCGGGCCGGGTGTCGGAGTAACTGCCGGAGCCTACGGGGACGGTGGCGGCGGCCGCGGGCGTGGCGGCCGGGCCCAGGCCGACGAAGGCGAGGGCTGAGGCCAGCAGCAGAACGGATGCCGGTCTGAAGCGTGGGGCTGGCATGTGTCACCTCAAGTCGTGACAGGGGGGAGTTTCTGAGAGCGCTCTCAGATGGGCGGAACGTAAAGCCCATGTAATGCACTGTCAATAGGTTGAACACAACGACCACGGCAGGCACTTGCCGTCCGACAGGTCTTCGCGGCTCGCCCGGGACCAGCGCGTGGGCGGCCACGACGGGCCGGGCGGCGTCGCCGTGGAGAGGTCGGCCGGCGGGTTGCGCTGGGTGCAGAACGGGCTTTGCGGGTCCGATGAGGCACAGACGCGTGCCGGACTCACGCCGTCCGGGCGTCACCTGGGCCGCCCCGGACCGATGAGCGCGAGTGCGCCTACGCGGGCAGCGCCGGGAACACGACCACCGAGCCGTCCTCGTTGCGGGCGATGTCGATCGCCACGTCGGTTGGGCGGCTGTCGACCACTACGCCGTCACCCAGCTGGTGGATGCGGTGTGTCGCGCGCATCAGGCGGTCGACTTCGGCGGTCGTGAAGACGGGCCGCTTCCCGTTCGGGCGGGCCAGTTCCAGCGCCGACAGGCGGACCAGGATACCGGCGATGCCCGACTCCAATTCGTCGAGGCGCTGCTGATCGCGCTTGAGAGCGCGGGTGAAGTTCTCGAACGGGTTGCTCGAATCGCTCTGGGCGTGCTCGACGGCCTGCAGCACGACGACGCGCCGCTTCAGCGCGATGGCGAGGGCGGCGAGTTCGAGGTGGGCATGAAAGGTGCCGCCATGATCTTCGACGCCGGGGAACGACTTGGTCAGCGTGCCGAGCTCGACGGCCTTGCCCTGCGGCAGTTTGTCGAGGGCGTTCTGCCACTGGGCAAGGCGGCGATCGGCGGCACCCAGCGCCGAGTTGATGGCGTGCACCGCCGAGTCAAGTCCCAGCGAGGCACCCGGTTTGCCCTGGTCGAGGAGAACGGCGGTGGCCTTGTCGATCGCGTCGCGGCAGCCGTCGAGCAGGCTCTGCTCGTGTTCGAGCTCCCGCACCTGAAGTTGCTCGAGAAGCTCGGTGATGTGCTCGATGGCCTCCCGGCGCCTGCTGTCGGCGTGCGCGCTCACACCCACCGCCACGGCCATGAGGACGAGCGGCGCGGCCACGGTGAGCGCCGCGCTGCCGCCGACCGCCACGCCGGCTGTCGCACCGGCACCACCGACGGCGCCCGCCGTCGCCGATTGACCGGCGGGCACGAACCTCGCGGCGCCGGCGATCCTGCCGGTCGAGTCCACGAGCGCGCCGCGGACACCACCCGCCGTGCCCTTCGCCGCCATCGGGCGAATGATGCCCTGGCCGAACTGGGCGGCGACCTTGGCCGGGATCACCATGCGGTACAGGCCTTCGCCGGCAACTGTGGCCGTGGCCCCCTCGGAGGAACCTCGCGCCGACTGCGCGATGAGCTGCGACAGGTGCTGAGCCAGAGGACTTGCGACATCGAGCGGGATACCCCGCCCGCGGTCGAGCGTGTCGGGCAGCGGATGCACCTCAAGCGTGGCGATCGGCTCGTCGGCCAGGGCGGCCAGCGCACCACGCAGTTCTGCCAAGCGCTCGGCCGTCATCGGCCCGTCTCCTGTCAGTGCGGGCACCCGGACGTCACCCGTCGCCAACATCCACACCGGTACGGTGGCCCTGCGGTCGTCAGTCATCATCCCCCATTTCCGCGGTACAGCCTACGGTCGCTGTCCGACCGGGAGGCAGGAACCTTGCGCATACGTGTTACAGACGAGGCGTCTACTGGCACACCATGCACGTCGAACCCGGTGAGACCGGCGTGGCAGGGGATCATGGTGCCCTTGCCTGGGCGTTCACCACGACTTGACGGTTATTCAGGTCGGCTGCTCTGCTGGCACCGTTGTCGACAAAGGGGGACTGGTGAGCCAGTCGGATCTGAGGGCGTTGTTCCGCTCGAACGATCGCGAAGTCAAGGCGGTCGACTACTTCGCCGACAGGCGTGACGAGTGGGACTCGGTGGCGCGGAGCCTAGCCGACCTCGTCCCGGGAGTGCGTGCCGATGGCTTCGATGTGCAGGACCTCGAGACGCCCCGCCGCAATGTGCTGACGTTCTACGGGGTCGGCGGCATCGGCAAGTCGACGTTGTCCCGGTGCGTGGCGCAGCATCTCTCCGGAGATCTGCCGGTCCAGGGGCACTGGCCGCCGCTCGACGAGAGCCTCGGCCCCATCGTGCCGGTGCGGGTGGATCTGTCGCGCGACTCGGGCGTCGATCTCGAGTCCCTGATTCTGGCCGTCCGACTGGCCGCGGCCGAGATCGGGCAGCCGATGCCGACGTTCGACCTGGCTCTCCAGCGGTACTGGGAACACAACCATCCCGGTGAACCGCTCGACGAGTACGTCCGTCGCCGCACCCGACTGAGCTCCCTTCCCGGAGCGCGGAATCTGTCGGCCCAGATGCAGTCGGCCTTGGCCGACGTGGCGCAGGCGGTGGCCCTTCCAGGCACGGTGGGGCAGGTGGTCGGCAATGGGCTGAGGACAGTCGTCCGGGCGCTGAGGGAACGACAGCACAGGATCAGGGCGCTCGCGGAGTGCAGTCGCTTCGCCGACCTGCTGGAGGCCACTCCCGACCAGGACGCACTCAGCTACTATCCGCACCTCCTCGCGTGGGACCTGGCGTCCCTGCCCGCCAAGCACCGGGCCACCCTGGTGGTGCTGCTGGACACGTTCGAGGACGTGGGAGACCGGGTGCACCGGGATCTGGAGCGCCTTGTCCAGCGGTTGGTGTGGTTGATGCCCAACGCCTTGTTCATCGTCACGGGTCGCAATCGCCTCCAGTGGGACGATCCGCTGCTGGAAGGCCAACTCGACTGGGCAGGGCCGGAGTGCTGGCCCCAGCTCGTCGGCGGTGCGACGCGTGAACCCCGACAACACACCGTTGGATACTTGTCCGCGGGAGATTGCGAAACCTATCTGTCCCAGCGCCTGACACGAGACGGTCGTCCGATGATGGACGACGCGACCCGCCGTCTGATCACGGCGAACTCGCACGGACTGCCGCTCTACCTCGACCTCGCGGCGATGCGCTTCCTTGATCTGTACCGTCGCTCGGGGAACGCTCCCTCCGTGCACGACTTCAACCTTGACTTCCCCGCCCTGGTCGCCCGGACCTTCCGTGACCTGCCTCCGGACGTGCGACGGGTCGTGCGGTCCGTCAGCCTTCTGGACACGTTCTCCGTGCCGCTGGCTTCGGCGGCCGCGGGCTTCGACCACGACGCTCCGGCCCAGAACCTGGTGGACAGGCCGTTCGTCGATCACGACCCCGGTGCGCCATGGCCCTACCGCCTGCACGCCCTGGTCCGGGACACGGTCCGCGAGGCGGACTCGACCAGCGACGACCGGTGGACCTCCGCCGACTGGCAACGCGCTGCGCGACGCGCCTTCGGGGCCCTCGGACAGGAGGACAAGTCCCACCGCGGGCGCCTGGTGTCCGCTCTCCGCCAAGGCCTCGCTCTGGCCCATCAGTTCGATCTCCCGCTCGGCTGGCTCGAGGACGCAGCCTTCCAGTACGTCGACGATTTCGTCTGGGAGCCCGTCGAGCCGCCGGCGGCCGTCCTGGCGGGGGCGTCTCCCACTGCGGCCCAAGCACTCGCCGCGACCCTCTCGGCCATCGCCCAGCGCCAGCGCCGGCACCGGGGCAGCACGGCGCAAGAACTCCGCGACGTCCTGCGGGCCGGAGTCCTGCCGCAAAGTCTGGACGAGTTGCCGCGCTACTTCCTGGCCGAGTGCGACCGGGACCTGGGCAATTTCCAGGAGTCGCTGAACGGCATGCAGCGCGTCGCGGAACGGGGAGGCCGCCTTGCCGCGACCGCTCGCCGGGGGCTCATCCACCTGGCGCGCCGCATCGGTGACTTCCCGCAGGCCAGGGAGGCGGCACTGCACCTGGGCACGGAGGGCCGTCAGGACCGCGTACTCGGCGACCTCTGGTGGCCCCAGGGATCCATCGCCTTGGCCTGCTCCGCGTACGCGGCCGGCCGCGATCAGGCACTGGCCACCGGGATGCTCGGCGAAGCCGCCCTGTCGCAGGCCTGTCTCGCCTTCGCCGCGGCCTTCCAGGACCGCCCGCGCGCGGCCGAGCAGATTGCCCGGGCCGAGGAGCTGCTCGGGGGCGTGTCGATCCGGTGGGCCGAAATGCAGACCCGCATCGCAGCCCTGGTGAGGGACGCGGGCATCGCGCCAGACCTGCCGGAGCGCGCCGAGGCCGTCGCGGTGGAGGCCATGGAGGCGGGGCTGACCTCATCGGTCGCCTACATCCGCTTCGCTGGATGCCTGCATGCCCTCCTGAACGGCGCCCCTGAAGCGCTCACCCAGGCCCGGGAGCGCCTTATGGCGGACTGTGTCAACGGCGTCGAGTTCGCCTACCTCGCCGAACTGACCTATCTGATGGCCGACGAGGATCCACCTTTGGGCCTTCCGCGCGCTGAGTGGCTGGACAGTGTCCCTCAGGTGCGGGCACGCTGGGTCGGCCTCGTCGAGGATCGCCGACAGGAGTCGGCAGCACAGCTAGGAGCTTGAACCAGGTGGCGCACTACACCACAGCGGACCAGATCGACCTCTCCAGCGTTGCCGACAGGTACGGACTGACGGGCGCGTCCCTCACCGTGCTCTCGGGCGGCGCCGCGAACTCCAGCTTTCGCCTCACCTGCGACCAGGGCGAGTACGTGCTGACCTCCCTTGACAACCACCACGAGGACACCGCGAACACCCTTGCCCGCCACACCCGGGCCTTCCACCGGCTCGGCCTGCCGACCAGCGAGGTCGTCCCCGCCACGGACGGTTCACTCATCGTCCGGGTCGAGGACCGCCTCCTCGTCCTGAAGAGGTGGATCGCCGGTACGGTCGAGCAGCCCCTTCCCCCCGCGCTCCTTCCCGAGGCCGGCAACCTGCTCGCCCGCCTTCACGCGCTTGCCCCCGACGCCGACGGCCTGATCGACGTCCCCATCGGGGCCCGCCGTCTCTCCGCCGAGCACCTCGCGTCGGTCCCCGACTTCGCCGACCAGGAGTTCGCCCGGTGGCTGACCTCCCGACTCGACCGAGTTCGTGACGCCGAGGCCGACAGCCACCGAACGTCCTGCCTGATCCACGGGGACCTCTTCGACGACAACGTCATCGTCCGTGACGACGGCGGCCTGTCCGTCCTGGACTGGGAGACGGTCTCCCTCGACGATCCCCTGCTCGACCTGGGCATGGCAGCCGTCGGTCTCGCCCAGGACGAGGCCGGCTTCCTCGACACCGAGCGTCTCCACGCCCTGCTCGACGGATACGAGAAACTCCGTCCCCTGACCACGGTGGACCGCGCGATCCTCCCCCTCGAGATTGAGCACGCGGCGCTGATCATCGCCTTCCACCGCTATCACCGCCACAACGTCCGGTTCCCGAACCCAGAGAGGGCCACGTATCACCGGGCGATGGTCCGCTTCGCGGAGTCGGTCGCCGCTCGGATCTGAGGCCGCCTCCTCACAGCGAAGGGTGACCGGTTTGCGACCTGCTACTCAGCTTGTTCTTTATGGTCGCCGGTGACTGGCCGCGACAGCTCGCGGGGTTGAGTGTGCATGACTGCCCCAGTTGCTGCGCCTGTGTGGCTTTGTCCTTCGGCATCCGGCGTTGTGGCTTCTACCGGTCGGTCACGTGGTTCGAGGGAGTGTGCGGCATCCCGGCCCTCGTTGGTGGCTCAGGTGGGTGGGCACGCTCGTACTGGCCGTGCCAAGCAGCGATCGTGAAAGACAGCGCGATGGCTGCCACGAGCAGTTGGACCGCTCCTGCGAACGGATGTGCCGAGTACAGGAAGATTACGGCGATCACGAGCACGCCCAATGTGAACCCGCCGAGCCAGAGGATCGGAACCCAGTCCATCGGGGGTGCCACGGTTTGCTCGTCCACACGGCCCCATCCACGGATGACCGACGTCAACCCCAGCAGAGAGGCGACCGGGATTTCGATGAGCAAGACGATCAGGCTTATGCAGCCACCCGCGAACCCGTCGCTTCGAGTGTCTGAAGGCTCTTCAGGCCGGCAATCGTTCCCCGGTAAGCGCGGTATACGCGAACTCGGCTCGAAGCGCATGGTCACACTCTCGTGCGTCACGCCGTGCACTGCATCACGGTTCACCAGGCCGAGACCGAGTCGTGGCCGAGCTGAGCACTCCGCAGGCCTCCTCCTGCCGTCGAACTGCAAAGTGAACGCACTCGCTCGTTTGAGGGTTCCGGGGACGTGAGCACGGCCTCCGTCTGATTTTGTGCTCCGACCAAAGAGGCACTTGACCAGTACGAAGGCCGTGGGGGAATGAGTCTGCTGCATCACGATGCCGTCCGGGAGTCGTTCGCGGTGGCGTCACGCTTCCGGGACGACTTCTTCGGCTGTCTGACCGCGCGTGGGGACACGTTGTTCGAGCTGACCGATGCACTGTTGTGTGCGGATGGGCCGGTAACAACGCCGGTGGACCTCACGTTGACGGCAGAACACCGGCGCGGGCACGGCGCGATGTACGAGGCGCTCAACTGCGGGAACGTCGAGGTACCGAAACTGCGGCAGGTGCTGGCCGGGCTGCCGCAACCCGAGGCCGCCGACGGACGCCTGGTCCTGGCGGTGGACGTCACCCACTGGCTCCGTCCGGACGCGCCGACCAGCCCGGACCGCCTGTTCTGTCACGTCTACGGCCGCAGCGGACGCTCCTCAGACCAGTTCGTGCCCGGCTGGCCGTACTCGTTCGTCGCCGCGCTGGAGTCGGGCCGGACCTCGTGGTGCCAGATCCTGGACGCGCTGCGGCTGGGACCGGCCGACGATGTCGCCGAGGTCACCGCGGTCCAGGTCCGCCGCGTGGTCGAGGACCTCATCGACGGGGGCCGCTGGCACCCGGGTGACCGCGACACCTCATTGTCTTCGACGCCGGCTACGACGCTCCGCGCATCGCCTATCTGCTGGAGGGGCTGCCGGTTGAGGTCCTGGGGCGGATGCGCACCGACCGCGTGATGCGCAAGCCGGTCCAGGTTCCCTGGATCTCGCCGTCACAGGGCGGGCGCCCGCCGAAGCACGGCAAGGAGTTCCGCTTCGCCAAGCCCGACACCTGGGGCGAGCCCGATGCCGCGACCGCAGCTGTCACCGACCGCTACGGCACCGCCCGCGCGAGGGCCTGGGACCGTATCCATCCTCGTCTGACCACCCGCTCCGCATGGGTCGACCACACCGGCGAACTCCCCCTAATCGAGGGCACGTTGATCCGCCTGGAGGTCGACCGCCTGCCCGGCGGCCACGATCCACTCCCCAACTGGCTGTGGACGTCGGCCACCGGCCTGACCGGTGAGAACGTCGACCTGCGCTGGCAGGCATTCCTGCGCAGATTCGACCTTGAACACGCCTTCCGGATGATCAAACAGACCCTCGGCTGGACCCGCCCGAAACTCCGCACACCCCAGGCGGCTGACCGGTGGACCTGGCTGATCATTGCGGTCCATACCCCACTCCGTCTCGCCCGGCCGCTGGTCGCGGATCTACGCCGTCCCTGGGAGAAGCCGGTCGAGCCCGGCCGGCTCACCCCCGCGCGGGTCCGCCGGGGGTTCAGAAACTTGCGTCCGGACCTGCCCTGTCCGGCCCGTGCGCCGAAACCCAACCGTCCAGGCCCCGGCAGACCCCAGGCTCGAAGGACCGGCGTCCCGCCACCCGCTACAACGTGGGCAAAACGGCCAGGCGACCTGAGAGCATCGCCGAACGTGACCAGGTCAGACCATAAAGAGCAACCTCAGAGTTGCGGGCTGTGGCAGCGTGATTCGAGGTGGGGTGCGCTGGAAGCGGGGACTGGCAGGGCAGTGATGACGGCGATGTTCCTCGATGCCGAAAGACGCGGCCCAACGTATGCGCTTGGTGATGCGACGCTTGTACTCGCGTGTCAGTTCGCGTGTCAGGCGAGGGGTGGTCCGTCGACGAGGACGCTCAGTACGCTGCGGCGCGCCCCGGCACGGGCCACACGAGTCTTGTTCGTGTTGAGCTTCATATCCAGCGGTCGAAAGGCCTTCTTCACGTCGGCTACCGGCGGTCGATGCTTTCGCCACGGACGAGCCGACGGCTGGAGAAGTAACATCTCGTCGCTGTAGCGCGTGTAGCGCAGGCCAAAGGACTCGGCTACGTGGGTGACAACGGCGTCGACGTCCCGCATGACGAGGTTCGAGATGGGTTCCTGAGACCCGCCGACCGCGTTGAACCGGAAAGTAGCCTCCCCATGCGTCGAACTCACCGGCCGGTTGTCCGATGACGCCCACAGCGGCCTTTCATCCTGGGGCGGCGTGCGGACGCCGCCCAGGCCGGGGCTCTCTGATCAGCGGCATTCGTTATTGCGTACGATGTGCAAGTGCGCACCAGTGACTACACCCTCAGGACAGCCACCCCGGACGACCTGGACGCCGCCCGGGCCGTCATGCTCGACACCGTCTACCGCGACTTCGGCACCGGGTACGTGCCCCGTTGGCACGGGGACATCGTCGACCTGGTCGGGGCCTATCTGGCGCCCGAGCGGCACACCCTTCTCGTCGCCGTGGACGCGGGCGGCGAGGTCGTCGCGACCGGTGCTCTCGACTCCCGGGGTCCCGCGCACCCCCCGAACCCCCGGTACGTCGCCGAGCGCTACCCGTCCGGCGTGACCGCGCAGCTGCGCCGCGTGTACGTGCGGCCCGAGCACCGGCGGCGCGGGCTGGCGCGCCGGCTCGTCGACGAGCTGCTCGCCTTCGCCGCCGCGGACGGCGGGTACCGGGCCGTGTACCTGCACACCGACCCGGCGGTTCCCGGTGCCGAGCCCTTCTGGCGGTCGCTCGCCAAGGTCGTGCACGACGAGCGGGAGGACGCGGGCGGCGGGCAGGCGGTCGTGCACTTCGACGTGCCGATGGCGTGAGGCCGATGGGGACGAGGCCGATCGGGGAGAGCCCGATCAGGGCGAGACCGATCGGGACGAGGCCGATCAGGGGGCGCGCTCCGTCATGGAAATGATTGTCATGTAGTCTCCGTTCGTTGCTGTCACCCCGCCTGACCCGCTCGACGCCGATTGATCCGAGGACCATGCGTTCCCACCGCCGCTCCCGGCTGCTCGCCCCGTTCCTGCTCGTGCCGCTCATAGCGAGCTGCTTCGCCTCGGGCGGTGGTGACGACTCCGGCTCCGGCGACGAGGGCGACGGTTCCCGCCTGCGCGTGGCCCTCGCCTTCCCGCCCGCCGAGAACCTCTCCCCGTACGGCGCCGACGCCACCCTCCTCAGCCGCCTCGCCGTCACCGAGGGCCTCACCGCGCTGGACGCCAACGGCTCCGCCGCCCCCGCCCTCGCCGAGTCCTGGCGCAGGGACGGCGAGAGGACCTGGGAGTTCACGCTCCGCGACGCCACCTTCCAGGACGGCAGCGAGGTCACCCCGGCCGCCGTCGCCGACTCCCTCACCCACGCCACCGACGCCGAGCCCGCGCCCGCCGCCCTCGCCGGCGTCACCCTCAGCGCCGAGGCCGGCGGCGAGCGGGTGGTCCGGATCACCACCGCCGAGCCCGACCCCGTACTGCCGTTGCGGCTCTCCAGTCCCAGCCTCGCCGTCCTCTCCGCGAAGGCCTACGAGAAGAGCGGGCACGTCGACCCCGTCGGCACCGCCACCGGGCCCTTCGAGCTGACCAAGGTCAACGGCGCCGGCTCCGCGACCCTCGACCGCTTCGACGACTACTGGGGTGGCCGCGCCCAGGCCTCCGGCATCGACGCCCGCTTCATCGCCGACGGCACCGCCCGCGCCAACGCCCTGCGCACCGGTGAGCTGGACATCGCCGAGGCCGTTCCGGTGGCCCAGGCGGCGACCCTCGACAAGGAGACGCGGCGCGACACCGCCACCACCCGGACCACCAGCCTGCTCCTCAACGCGACGTCCGGAACCTTCGCGGACGCGAAGCTGCGGGCCGCCGCCCGTGCCGCCCTCGACACCTCCGTCTTCGCCGAGGACGTGTACGAGGGCTACGCCGACCCCGGTGCCGGGATCTACGGGCCCGCCGTGACCTGGGCCGAGGGGAAGCGCACGCGGCCCGTGGGCCGCGCTGCGGCCGGGAAGGCCGACGGGAGGACCGTCACCCTCGCCACCTACGACAACCGGCCCGAGCTGCCCGAGGTCGCCCAGGTGGTCAAGCAGCAGCTGGAGAAGGCCGGCTTCACGGTGAAGCTCACCGTGCGCGAGTACTCGCGGCTGGAGGGGGACGCGCTGGACGGGAAGTTCGACGCGTTCGTGCTCGCCCGCAACACCCTCCTCGACACCGGTGACCCCGTCGCCGTCCTCTCCGGCGACTACACCTGCGACGGCGGCTTCAACATCGCCCAGCTCTGCGACAAGGACGTCGACTCGGCGGTCGCCGGGGCCGAGAAGATCGCGGACACCGCGAAGCGGCAGGACGCCGCGATGGCCGCGGAGGCCCGCATCCTCGGCAGCGACGCCGTCGTGCCGCTCGTGCACCAGCGGATCATCACCGGCGTCGCCGACTCCGTGCAGGGCGTGATCCTCGACCCGTACGAGCGCACCCTCGTCGGTACCGGCACCCGGCGCTGAGCCGTGCGGCAGCGGGTGGCCACCGTGGTGTGGCGGGTCGTGCTGGCGGCGGCGCTGGTGTGCGGGATCGGGCTGCTGCCGTGGCTCACGCACACCGATCCCGCCCACACCGTGCTCAAGGCGCGGTCCGCCGAGCGTGACCCCACGCCCGAGGTGCTCGCCGACATCCGCGCGCAGCTCGGGCTCGACGGCGGGCCGTTCCACGTCCTCGGGCGGTGGCTCGGGGGGCTGGTGCGGGGGGACGCCGGGCAGTCGTGGATCTCGGGCGCCGACGTGCTGCCCGGCGTGGTCCAGGCGCTCGGCGCGTCCCTGCTGCTCATGGCCGTCGCCCTCGCCGTCGCGGCCCTCACCGCCGGACTCGTCTGCGCCCGCACACTCCGGCTGGGCGCCCGCCGCCGGCTCGGCGGGCGGCGGCGTGGCGGCACCGGCTCGGCCGTCGTCGCCTCGCTGCCCGAGTTCCTCGTCGCCTCCGTGCTCGCCACCGTCGTCGGGGTGCAGCTGGGGTGGCTGCCCGCGCTGGGCTGGTACGGGCCCCAGTGGACCCTGCTGCCCGCCCTCGCCCTCGGGCTGCCCGCCGGGGCCGTGATCGGGCGGCTGCTCGACGACCTGCTGCCCGGCGCCTTCGGTGAGCCCTGGGCGCTGGCCGCCGCCGCCCGGGGACTGACCGGGAGCCGTATCGCCCGGCAGGCGCTGCGCCGCTGCGTGCCCGCGCTGCTGCCCAACCTCGGGCTGTTCGTCGTAGGGCTGACCGGCGGTGCCGTCGCCGTCGAGCAGGTCTTCGACATCCCCGGCCTCGGCCGGACCACCCTCCAGGCCGCCCTCGCCCAGGACCTGCCCGTCCTCCAGGCCGGCACCCTCGCCCTGGTCCTCCTCGCGGCGTTCGCCACCGGTGCCACCCGCGTCACCGCCCGACTGCTGACCGGGCCCGCGCCGAGCGACGGCGCGCTGTCCTCCCTGCACCGGCCCGCCCCGCCCGGCGGCCGCGTACCGCCCCTCCTCCAGGGTGCCGTGCTGCTCGCCGTCATCGGGGTCGGCCTGACCCGTGATCCGCTCGCCCTCGACACCGGGCAGCGGTTGCGGGCACCCTCCCTCGCCCATCCGTTCGGCACCGACTCCCTCGGCCGCGACCTGCTCGCCCGCGTCGGCCACGGCGCGCTCGACACCCTGCTGCTCGCCTCCGCCATCACGGCCGCCGCCCTCGTCGCGGGCGTGCTCCTCGGACTCGTGCCCCGGGTGTCCGGGGCGCTCGTCGACACCGTCAACGCCGTGCCGCCCGTCCTCGTCGCCCTCCTGGTCACCGCCGTCGCGGGCAGCGGAGGGGCCACGCCCGCGCTCGCGGTGGGCGCCGTCGCCTGGGCGCCGCTCGCCGCGCACACCTCCGCACTGCTGGGCCAGGAACGCGCCACCCTGCACATCACCGCCACCCGGGGCCTCGGCGCCGGGCGCTGGTACCTGCTGCGCCGCGAACTGCTGCCCGCCGTGCTGCCCCCCGTGCTCCGCCACGCCCTCCTGCGGCTGCCCGGTGTCGCCCTCGCCCTCGCCTCGCTGGGCTTCCTCGGACTGGGCGCCCAGCCGCCCTCCCCGGAGTGGGGCCTGCTCCTCGCCGAGAACCAGCCCTACGCCGAACGCGCCCCCTGGGCCGTCCTCGCCCCCGCCGCCGTCCTCGCCCTGCTCGGCGCCCTGGCCGTCAGCGCCGCGGGCGGGCTCCGCGGGCCCGGGCGGCGACCCGTACGCCCCGCCCCGGCCGTCGCCGAACAGGCCACCGCGCCCAAGAAGGAACCGGTCGCCGCACCATGACCTCGCTGTTCACACCCCGGACCGCACGGACCGCACGGAGCACCCGGCGACCGGCCCCGCTCCCGCCGCTGCTCCGGCTGCTGATCCTCACCCAACTGGCCTTCAACATCGGTTTCTTCGCCGTCCTGCCCTTCCTCTCCGAGCACCTGGGACAGAGCATCGGCATGGCGGGCTGGCTGGTCGGGTTCGTGCTGGGGCTGCGGACCTTCAGCCAGCAGGGGCTCTTCGTGGTCGGCGGCGCGCTGGCCGACCGGTACGGCATCCGGCCGGTCGTCCTCGCCGGGTGCGTGCTGCGGATCGCCGGGTTCGGCTGGCTCGGGTTCGCCGAGCAGACCTGGGCCGTGGTCGGGGCCGTCCTGCTGATCGGGTTCGCCGCCGCGCTCTTCTCACCGGCCGTCGAGTCCGAGGTGGCCCGGCAGGCCGTCGCCTGGGAGGAGCGCAGCGGTGAGGACCGGAGCCGGGTGCTCGCGCTGTTCACCGTCGCCGGGCAGGCCGGGGCCTTCGTCGGGCCGCTGCTGGGGGCCCTGCTGCTCGCCGTCGACTTCCGCACCGCGTGCCTGGCCGGCGCCGGTGTCTTCGTGCTCGTCCTCGCCGGGCACGCGTGGCTGCTGCCGCAGCGCATCCCCGGGCGGACCCGGGTCCCGGTCAGGGGCGGGACGCGACTGCTGCTGCGCAACCGGCGCTTCCTCGCGCTGTGCTGCGCCTACGGCGCCTACCTGCTCGCCTACAACCAGCTCTACCTCGCCCTGCCCGCCGAGGTGGAGCGCGCCGCGGGTTCCCAGGCACCGCTGGCCTGGCTGTTCGCGCTGTCCTCGCTGCTGGTGGTGACCGCGCAGTTGCCGGTGACGCGGTGGGCGGGGAAGCGGCTGGCGCCGCGCCGGTCGATGGTGGCGGGGCTGGTGCTGATCGCGACCGGCTTCGCCGTCGTCGCGGCCGCGCGGCCGGTCGGGTGGACGGGAACGGGCGGACTGCTGCCCGCGGCCGGGTTCGTCGTCCTGCTCACCCTCGGGCAGATGCTGGTCGCGCCCGTCGCCCGTGCCTGGGTGCCGGACCTCGCCGAGGACGGACGGCTCGGGCTGTACACGGGGGCGCTGTCCTCCGTCTCCGGGCTCATCGTGCTGGCCGGCAGCTCCGCGACCGGTCTGCTGCTGGACACCGGGCTGCCGGCCGCCGTGCCGTGGCTGGTCCTGGCCGCCGTACCGCTGGCGGCGGCGGGGTTGCTGCCCCGGCGGCCCTCCGGCTCCTCCGCCGGTACGGCAAAGCCCTAATCCCCTTGCCCGGGAGGCGACGGCCCGGTTACCTTCTCCCGGCCGTACCGGCGTCCCGGACGGCACCGTCCCCGAGGAGGTGTGGAGCACATGCGCAGGAGTGCCCGGCGGTCGAGCCCGCGTACGGACCCGATGCACCTCCTCACGACGGAGACACCTTGTCGCTTCGCATCACCCCGCTGACCGACCCCTCCGACGGGCCGCACCACCGACGCCTCGCCTGGCTGGCGTCCGACGCCGACGCCCACCCCGTCGGTTCGGCCTTCCTGCGCCTGCCCACCGGCGCCGGACAGACCCACCTCGCCGAACTCTCCCTGCACGTTCACCCCGTGGAGCGGCGCGCGGGAGTGGGCACGCGGTTGCTCGACACCGCCGTGGCCGCCGCCCGCGACGACGGCAGGCACGGCGTCGTCGCGCCGGCCGAGGCCGGGACGCCCGGCGACCACTTCCTGTCGGCGCGCGGCTTCCGCACCGTACTCACCCTGCGGTACGCCCGCCTGCCGCTGGCCGGTGTGGACGCCACCGCCCTCGACGAGCTCGTCGAGCGCCCGCGTCCGGGCTACCGGCTGGTCTCCTGGGAGGGAGCCGTCCCCGACGATCTGGCCGGGACGTTCGCCGCCTCCCGGCGCGCCATGGACGACATGCCCATGGAAGGCGCCGACCACGTCGCCGGGGTGTGGGACGTGGACCGGGTCCGGGCGGTGGCGAAGGCCGTCGGCGACCGGGGCGACCTGCTGCACACCGTTGTCGCCGTCGACACCAGCGACGGCTCGGTCGCCGGGTTCACGGAACTCGTCGTCCCCGGCGACCGCACGGGCGACGGACAGCACTACGGCACCGCCGTGCTGCCCGAGCACCGCGGGCACGGGCTGGCCCGGTGGATGAAGGCCGAGTCGATCCGACGGGCCCGCGCCGACCACCCGGGGCTCGGCGGCCTCCTGACCGACACCGCCGAGAGCAACACGTACATGAGGCGCGTCAACGACGACCTCGGCTACGTGCCCACGCACACGGAACTCCAGTACCGGCTGGACCTGTAGCGGGGACGGCGCGGCGGGCCGCACGGGGGAGACGACCCGTCCTCCTCCCGTCCGGCCCGCCGCGCTCCGCCGGGCGGCCGGGAGACCTCACCGCGCGACGAGTTCCCGCAGCACCTCGGCCCGGGCGCCACCCCGCACCCGCGAGGTCCGCCACAGCCACCGCACGTCCCGCCCGAACGACCACACCAGCAGACCCAGCGCCAGTAGCACCACCCCGGCGTTCACCGGCCCCGGCAGCAGGTCGGCGCCCGCGAGCAGCAGCAGGACGCCCTGCAGCGCGGCCACCGTCTTGCGGGCCGTGCTGGGCGGCAGCGGAGCGGTCAGCCACGGCCACACGCGGGCCGCGGCGACGAACACGTACCGCATGCCGCCGATCAGCAGCACCCAGGGACCCAGATCCAGCGCGACGTGGACACTGAGCACCAGGATCAGGAACGCGTCGACCTCCATGTCGAAGCGGGCGCCCAGCGGTGAGCAGGTGCCCGTACGGCGGGCGACCTTGCCGTCGACACCGTCCAGGACCAGGGCCACGGCCGTCAGGCCGACGAGGAGCGAGACGGGCGGTGCGCCGCTGAAGGAGTCGGCGACCAGGGCCGTCACCCCGCCGACCAGGGTGGCCCGGCCGAGGGTCACCCGGTTCGCCGGGCCGAACGAGGCGAGCCGGGAGCGGTGCAGGGCCCGGGAGAGCACCGCCCAGGTCGCGAACGCGAAGGCGAGGCCGGTCAGCCAGCCCGCCGTGCCCATGCCGATCGCGGTACCGAGCAGCGCCAGGAGAAGGACCTGCGCTCCCGCCCCCACCGCCGTCTCCTGCTGTGCGGGCCTCGCGTCGTACGTGTCGTTCAGGGCCACCGAACACCCTCCGGCCGAGTGACAGAGTCGATCAACGCCGCTACCTTGTGCGCGGCCTGTGCATCCCTCGGTACGTGGGCGGCTTCCCGATCGTTCAGGAGGACATCCGATGACCAGCACCGCACGTGCGTTCTGGCTCGACTCGCCCGGCCGGGGCGCCATCCACGACGTGGAGCTGCCCGTCCGGGGCGCGGACGAGGTGCTCGTGCGCACGCTCTTCAGCGGCGTCAGCCGGGGCACGGAGACGCTCGTCTTCGGCGGCCGGGTGCCGGCGAACCAGTACGCGGCGATGCGCGCGCCGTACCAGGACGGCGACTTCCCGGGACCGGTGAAGTACGGGTACCTCAACGTGGGGGAGGTGGAGGAGGGGCCGCGGGACCTCGTCGGCCGCACCGTCTTCTGCCTGTACCCGCACCAGACCCGGTACGTCGTCCCGGCCGCCGCCGTCACCCCGGTGCCCGCGGCCGTCCCCGCCGGGCGGGCCGTGCTCGCCGGCACCGTGGAGACCGCCGTCAACGCCCTGTGGGACGCGGCGCCCCTGGTCGGCGACCGGATCGCCGTCGTCGGCGGCGGCATGATCGGCTGCTCGGTGGCCGCGCTGCTGGCCCGTTTCCCGGGCGTCCGCGTGCAGTTGGTCGATGCCGACCCGGGCCGGGCCGAGGTCGCCGAGGCGCTCGGAGTCGGCTTCGCGCGTCCCGCCGACGCCCGCGGGGGCCTCGACCTCGTCGTCCACGCCAGCGCGACGGAAGCGGGCCTGACCCGGTCACTGGAACTGCTGCGGCCGGAAGGCACCGTGCTCGAACTGAGCTGGTACGGCGACCGCCGCGTCGCCCTCCCGCTCGGCGAGGCCTTCCACTCCCGGCGCCTGACCCTGCGCAGCAGCCAGGTCGGCACCGTCTCCCCGGCGCGCGGCGCCACCCGCTCCTACGCCGACCGGCTCGCCCTCGCCCTGGACCTGCTCGCCGACCCGGCGCTGGACGCGCTCGTCACCGGTGAGTCCGCCTTCGCCGAACTGCCCGACGTCCTGCCCCGGTTGGCTGCCGGCGACCTCCCCGCCCTGTGCCACCGCATCCGGTACGGCGGCGACGACGGCTGAGGCGGGCCGGGCCATCGGCGCCTGACCTTGAGAAAGAGGTACGGGCCGCTGAACAAGGGAGGGCACCGGACCGTAAAGGACGGTACCCGCGCAGCGACCGGCGGGGACCAGACGTGCCACACCTGGAGGGTCGTCCGTTGTTCAGCATCACCGTCCGCGATCACATCATGGTCGCCCACAGCTTCCGCGGCGAGGTCTTCGGGCCGGCGCAGCGCCTGCACGGTGCGACGTTCCTGGTGGACGCCACCTTCCGGCGCGAGCAGTTGGACGACGACAACATCGTCGTCGACATCGGGCTGGCCACCCAGGAGCTGGGCGCCGTCGTCAGCGAGCTCAACTACCGCAACCTCGACAACGAACCGGACTTCGCCGGCGTCAACACCTCGACGGAGTTCCTGGCGAAGGTCATCGCCGACCGGCTCGCCGAACGCGTGCACAAGGGCGCGCTCGGGCAGGGCGCCCAGGGCCTGGCCGGCCTCACCGTGACGCTGCACGAGTCGCACGTCGCCTGGGCGAGTTACGAGCGTGCGCTGTGACCGACACGTCCACCGAACCGGTGGTCGCCGCGACGACGGGGCGTGCCCGTCTCGGTTACGTGCCGGCGCAGGCCCCGGCCGCGCCGGGAAAGGGCGGGATCGTCCCGATGTCCCTGCGCTCCGTGCACTTCGTCGTGCCCGGCGGAGTCGACGACCCGGCCGCACCGAGCGGCGGCAACGCCTACGACCGGCGCATACGGCTCGACCTGCCCGGCTTCGGGTGGCGGGTGCGCGGGCTGCCGGTCGACGGGGCCTGGCCCCGGCCGGACGAGGCCGCCCGTACGGAACTCGCGCGCGTCCTTCGCCGGTTGCCGGACGGTGCCGTCGTGCTGCTCGACGGGCTGGTCGCCTGCGGGGTCCCGGAGATCGTCGTCCCGGAGGCGCGACGGTTGCGCATGGCCGTCCTGGTCCACCTCCCGCTCGGCGACGAGACGGGCCTCGCCCCCGCCGTCGCCGCCGCACTGGACGCCCGCGAACGGGCGGTGCTGCGCGCCGTCTCCGCGGTCGTCGCCACCAGTGACTGGGCGGTGCGCCGGCTCGTCTCCCATCACGGACTGGACCCGGCCCGGGTCCATGTCGCCGCCCCCGGCGCCGACATCGCGCCCCTGGCGCCCGGCACCGACGGCGTCTCCCGGCTGGTGTGCGTCGCCGCCGTCACCCCGCGCAAGGGCCAGCACCGGCTGGTGGAGGCGCTGGCCGCGGTCGCCGACCTGCCGTGGAGCTGCGTGTGCGTCGGCGGGCTCGGACACGACCCGCGGTACGTGGGCCGGCTGCGGGCGCTGATCGCGCGGCACGGTCTGGAGGAGCGGCTGGTGCTCGCCGGACCGCGGTCCGGCGCGGAGCTGGACGCCACCTACGCCACCGCCGACCTCATGGTCCTCACCTCGTACGCCGAGACCTACGGCATGGCGGTGACGGAGGCCCTCGCGCGTGGCATCCCCGTACTGGCCACGGACGTGGGCGGCGTCCCGGAGGCGGTGGGGCGCGCCCCCGACGGCGGCGTGCCCGGCATCCTCGTCCCGCCCGAGGACCCCGCCGCGCTCGCCGCCGAGCTGCGCGGCTGGTTCGGCGAGGCGGACGTACGGCGCCGGCTCAAGGCCGCGGCACGCGGCCGTCGCGCGGCCCTCGACGGCTGGGCGGCCACGGCCAGGAGCCTGGCCGCGGTCCTCCACCGGCTGCCGAGCACCCCCGGGAGGGCGGCATGAGGAGGACCACGGCATCGGCCGCGGGGGCGATCCCGCCTCAGCCCGGCCCCCGGGACGCCACCGAGTCCCGGGAGGACCTCGTCCCCCCGCCGGACCCGGCCGGGAGCCCTACCGGATGGCCCGCCGCCCGGGCCGCCCAAGGCACCGCCGGGCCGTCCGCCGACGGGGGCGAGGAGGGGCCGGCCGCTCAGCGGAACGACGAGCGCGCCACCCTGCGCCTCCGGGAAACGGACGGGCCGGACGGACCGGACGGGCCGGACGAGGAGCCGCAACATCCTGACGACCCCCCGCGCTTCGCCCCCGAGTGGCTGCGGCTCCGCGAACCCGCCGACGCCGCCGCGCGGGCGCGTGAACTGCTGGAGCCGCTCCGCATCCGCCTCGCCGGCCTGCCGGGCCGGGCGGGCGGCCTGGTCGTGCACGACCTGGGCTGCGGCACCGGCTCGATGGGACGCTGGCTCGCCCCGCTGCTCGACGGTGCCCAGCACTGGGTGCTGCACGACCGCGACCCCTACCTCCTGCACTTCGCCGCCGCCGGTGCCCCGCGCTCGGCCGCCGACGGCAGCCGTGTCACGGTCGAGACCCGGCGGGGCGACCTCGCCCGCCTCACCCCGGACGCACTCGCGGGCGCCGGGCTGGTGACGGCCTCCGCGCTGCTGGACGTGCTCACCACCGAGGAGGTCGGCGCCCTCGCCGCCGCCTGCGCCGCGGCCGGCTGCCCCGCGCTGCTGACCCTCTCGGTCGCCGGGCGGGTCGAACTGGCCCCCGCCCACCCGCTGGACGCCGAGATCACCGAGGCCTTCAACGACCACCAGCGGCGGACCGGCCTGCTCGGTCCGGACGCGGTCACCGTGGCGGTGGAGGCCTTCGCGGCGCACGGTGCCACGGTGCGGACGCACCCGAGCCACTGGCGGCTGGGTCCCGGCGAGTCCGCGCTCACCGCCGAGTGGTTGCGGGGCTGGGTGGGCGCGGCCGTCGAGCAGCGCCCCGAGCTGGGGGAGCGGGCCGGCCGCTACCTGGACGAGCGCCTCGCCGCCTGCGCCGCAGAGGAGCTGACCGTCGTCGTGCACCACACCGACCTCCTGGCGCTGTGCCGGCCGACGGGCGGAGCCTCGTGAGCGCATCGGCGGTCCGGGGGGAGACGGTTGCCGGCCCCCGTCCCGCGCCGCGCACCCGCCTGACCACGCGCCTGCCTACCCGCCTGGCCCCCCGTCTGCGCACCCACGTGGGCACCCTCGCGGGCGTCGCCCTCCTCGTCGTACTGCTGTGGCGGACCGGGACCGGCGTCCTGTGGGACGGGCTGCGCCGGATGGACGGGACCGCGCTGTCCGCGGCGCTCGGCATCGGGCTGGTCACCACCGTGCTCAGCGCCTGGCGCTGGGCCGTGGTGGCCCGGGGACTGGGCATCCGGCTGCCCCTCGGCCCCGCCGTCGCCGACTACTACCGGGCCCTGTTCCTCAACGCCGCGCTGCCCGGCGGTGTCCTCGGCGACGTGCACCGCGCGGTACGGCACGGGCGGAGCGCCGGCGACCTCGGGCGGGGCGTACGGGCCGTCGTCCTCGAACGGGCCGCCGGACAGATCGCGTTGATCGGCGTCGGGGCCGCGGTGCTGCTCGTCATGCCGTCCCCGGTACGCGACGAGGCCCGGCAGATCGCTCCCCTCCTCGGGCCGGCCCTGCTCGGCGCGCTCGCCGTCGGCCTCGCCCTCCGCATGAACCGGGCGCCCAACCGCCGGGGGCGGGCCCTGCGGGCGACGCTCGGCGAGGCGCGTACGGCGCTGCTGTCCCGGCGCGCGCTGCCGGGGATCGCGGTGTCGTCCCTCGTCGTCCTCGCCGGGCACCTCACGCTGTTCGTGCTCGCCGCCCGGGTGGCCGGCAGCGGCGCCTCCGTCGCCGTACTCACGCCGCTGGCCGTGCTGGCCCTGCTCGCCATGGGCCTGCCCCTGAACGTCGCCGGCTGGGGCCCCCGGGAGGGCGTCACCGCCTGGGCGTTCGGAGCGGCCGGGCTGGGTGCGGGCACCGGGCTGGGCGTGGCCGTGGTGTACGGGGTGCTCAGCTTCGTGGCCGCCCTGCCCGGCGTCGCAGTGCTCGTCGTCCGCTGGTACGCGGGTCCGCGCACCGGCCCCGGGAGCGCGGGCGAGGCTCCGGTGAACGCCCCGGAGCGCGCCCGCGTACCGGGCGCGCAGCCGCAGCCGCAGCCGCAACCGGCCCCGGGAGGGCCCTACCCGCGCTCACCCACCGGTCCGGGCGCGTCCGCCGCGGTCAGGATCGAGAAGTACGCCCCGAAGGAATCGGCGAGGCTCGCCAGCAGTTCCTTCCCCTTTTCCGCCGAACCGAGTGAAGGACGCCCGATGACACCGGAATCGGTATAGGCGGACATTCCGAGGGAGAGCAGATGACGCCGGTCGTCCGCGATGAAATCGGCGGCCTCGAAACCAGGCCGGACCAATTCGGGATGCGTGTGCAGAAGAATGGAGGTCTCGATTTCCCCCGCGTGCATGTCGGTGAGCAGCGAGGTGGCCACACCCGCCCGCTCCCGCGCCGCCTCCCAGTCCTCCGCGGCCGGGAACAACGCCATCCGCTCGCCGCGTGCGGACGACTCCTGGACGACGTTGCCGAGGACGTAGTTCCCGCCGTGCCCGTTGACCACCACCAGGGCGTCGACGCCCGAGCGGCGCAGCGAGTCCGCTATGTCGCGTATCACCGCGTGCAGGGTCACCGAGGAGACGCTGACCGTCCCCGGCCAGTCCGCGTGCTCGTGCGAGCAGCCGATCGTCACCGGTGGGAGCGGGTGCACCGGGTGCGCGGCGGCGATCTCCCGGGCGATGGCGCAGGCGACGAGCGTGTCGGTGGCCAGCGGCAGGTGCGGCCCGTGCTGTTCGTAGCTTCCGACCGGCAGTACCGCGATCTGCCGGGCCACCCCGCGGCCCCGCCCGCGCACGTCCTCGGTCGTGTCCGTCGGCACCAGTGAAACATCCATTCCCGCACGGCCTTTCGTCTCGGTCGGCAAAACTGTTGAGCCATCTGTTGAGGAACGCGAGAATCATGACAGAAAAAATTGGTGTACTCGGCAAGAAAGCATCGCAGCGCACGGACGTGGAACGGGTGGTGGTGACTCCGCTGCCCACCGTGTACGGGGAATTCCGGGCGTTCGGGTATGTCGACCACGAGCGCGGGGAAGAGCAAGTGGCCCTGGTCCACGGCGATCCGGGGGCCGAGGGCGTGCTCACCCGGCTGCACTCCGAGTGCCTGACGGGCGACGCCTTCGGGTCCCGGCACTGCGAGTGCGGCGACCAACTCGCCTCCGCGCTGTCGGCGGTGGCCGCCGCCGGCAGCGGGGTCGTCGTCTATCTGCGCGGACACGAGGGGCGCGGCATCGGACTGCTCGCCAAACTGCGCGCGATGGCGTTGCAGGCGGAGGGCCTGGACACGGTGGAGGCGAACCTCGCCCTGGGGCTGCCGGTGGACGCCCGCGACTACGGGGTGGCCGCCCGCATCCTGGAGGACCTCGGAGTGCGTTCGGTGCGGCTGATGTCCAACAACCCGCGCAAACGCGAGGCGTTGGTGCGGCACGGCATCCAGGTCGCCGAGCAGGTCCCGCTGCTGATACCGCCTTGCGAGAGCAACATCACCTACCTGCGCACCAAGCGGGAGCGCATGGACCACGTCCTGCCCCACCTGGACGCGGTGGCGCACCTGTCCTGAACGGGGCCGGGCGGACACCGGCCGGCCCCGCCAGGGTCGGTCCGGGTCAGTCCGTCACGGCCTCGTGGACGAGCCGCTTGAGGTCCCGGAAGACCGTGTGCGAGGACCTGGGCCGCACCTGGGTCATGAACTGCACCGTCAGATCACGCCCCGGGTCGACCCAGAAGGTGGTGGTCGCCACCCCGCTCCAGCCGTACGTGCCGAGCCCGGAGGGCGCCTGCGTACGGCTCGGGTCGATCACCACCGAGACGCCGAGGCCGAAGCCGACCCCGTCGTTGCCCGGCTCGTCGTGCGCGGGGCGGCTCCCGACGGCGCGCAGGTCGGCGCCGCCGGGCAGGTGGTTGCGGGTCATGAGGTCCACCGTGGCGGGGGTGAGCAGGCGCACGCCGTCGAGTTCGCCCCGGCGCCGCAGCAGCTCCGTGAAGCGGTGCACGTCGTGCGCGGAGGAGACCAGGCCGCCGCTGCCCGACAGGAACCGCGGCCTGCCCCGCACCGGCAGCCCGGGGACCGGGGCGATGCCGCCGCCGTCCGTCTCCCCGTACAGCTCGGCCAGCCGGCCGGCCTGTTCGTCGGTGACGTGGAAGCCGGTGTCCGTCATGCCGAGCGGCCCGAGGAGCCGTTCGGCGAGGAACACGTCGAGCGGCTGCCCGGACACCACCTCCACGAGCCGCCCCAGCACGTTGCTGGCCACCGAGTAGTTCCACTGGGTGCCCGGCTCGAACTGCAGGGGCAGACTCGCGTACAGGTCGACCGTCCCGGCCAGGTCCGCGCCGGGCCGCACCGACGACTCCAGACCCGCCGCGCGGTACAGCGCGTCGACCGGGTGGGCGTGGTAGAAGCCGAAGGTCAGCCCGGCGGTGTGGGTCATCAGATGCCGGACCAGGACCGGTCCGGCGGCCGGCCGGGTGACGACCTCGTCCGCGGCCCCTGCCACGTACACGCGGGGCTCGGCGAAGGACGGCAGGTACCGGGCCACCGGGTCGTCGAGCGTCAGCCGGCCCTCCTCCACCAGCATCAGCGCGGCCACGGACGTCACCGGCTTGGTCATGGAGTAGATCCGCCACAGGGTGTCGGCGGTCACGGGCAGTCCGGCCGCGAGGTCACGCCGGCCGTGCACGGTCAGATGGGCCACGCGTCCGCCGCGGGCGAGGGCCACCAGGAACCCCGGCAGCCGCCCCTCGTCGACCTCCCGGGCGAAGTGTCCGTCGAGCCGGTCCAGCGCCCCGGTGTCCAGCCCGGCCTCGCCGGCGTCGACCTCCTGCCGCAGCGGTGCCATCGCCATCGCCCTCCTTGGTCGTTCGTCGAGGTGCGTGCGGCCTACCCCGCGCGAGCGCCTTCAGACCTCGGGACGGCGCATTTCGCCGCTGCGCGCCCCGAGGGCGGGAGGGGATCCGGTCAGGCCGTCACCGTCTCCGGCCGGGCCGTGTCCCGCCGGGCGCGCTCGCCCAGCTCCTCCGTCGGCACCGCGTGCGTCTCGCGGGCCGTGAGCGCGGCGATCACCGGCGGGACGCACAGCGCCGCCGTGAACAGCGCCACCGCGAGCCAGTCGTCACCGTCCGGCCCGGCGATCCGCGCGGCGAAGGTCACCGCGAAGCCGGCCACCGCGAAGCCGATCTGCGTACCGATCGCCACCCCGGACAGCCGGACCCGGGTGGAGAACATCTCGCCGTAGAACGCGGGCCACACGCCGTTCGCCGCGCTGTAGACGACGCCGAAGGCGAGGATGCCGGTCAGGAACGTCAGCGGGTAGGACCCGGACGAGATCGCCCACAGGTACAGGAACATCGTCACCGCGCTGCCGACCGCGCCGACCAGGAACACCGGGCGCCTGCCGATCCGGTCGGACAGCGTCGCCCACAGCGGGATCGCGGCGAGCGCGACGACGTTGGCGAGGGCACCCACCCACAGCATGGCGGTACGGGACATGCCGACCGAGTCGCTGGTGGCGTACGCCAGTGCCCAGACCGTGAAGATCGTGCTGACCGAGGCGACGAGCGCGCCCCCGACCACCCGCAGCACGTCCGCCCAGTGGTCGCGCGCCAGCACCACGAGCGGCATCTTCTCGACCCCCTCCGTGGCGGCCTGCTGTGCGAAGGCCGGCGTCTCGTCGAGCTTGCGGCGGATGACGAAGCCGACGACGGCGACCAGGACGCTCAGCCAGAACGGCACGCGCCAGCCCCAGGACAGCAACTGCTCCTCGGGGAGCGCGGCCACGGGCAGGAACACCAGGGTGGCGAGCAGTTGCCCGCCCTGGGTGCCGCTGAGGGTGAAACTGGTGAAGAAGCCCCGTCGGCGCGGTGGCGCGTGCTCCAGGGTCATCGAGTTGGCGCTGGCCTGTTCGCCCGCCGCCGAGATGCCCTGCAGCACGCGGCAGGCCACCAGCAGGACCGGAGCCAGCGTGCCGACCTGGTCGCGGGTGGGCAGACAGCCGATGAGGAACGTCGAGACGCCCATCAGGACCAGCGTGAACACCATGATCTTCTTGCGGCCCATGCGGTCGCCGATGTGACCGAGGAAGAACGCGCCGACCGGGCGGGCCGCGTAGGCGACACCGAAGGTGGCCAGCGACAGCAGGGTCGCGGTGGCCGGGTCGGACTCGTCGAAGAAGATCTCGGGGAAGATCAGCGCGGCGGCACTGCCGTAGATGAAGAAGTCGTAGTACTCCAGGGCGCTGCCGATCCAGGCGGCGGTCGCGGCCTTCTTCGGCTGGCCGGGCGGGGCGGCGCCCTGGGACGCGGGGGCGGGGACGGACACGGCGTTGCTCCTTCGGGGGACTCCACGGTAGGCGGAGTGAGCGGAGGGGAGAAGTGCCGATCGGCTAATTAACCCACTGGGTAGTTAGTCGCGGTTGGGAAGGGATGTTGCGCGCACGTTTCCCGCGTGTCAAGGGGTGCCGTCGTCCCGCCGCCCCGCGCGGTCAGTGCGCGGCGCGCTCCGCCGTGAGGTAGGCGATCACCATGTCGCCCAGCATGGCGCGGTAGTGCTCGCGCTGCGCCGGGTCCACCAGGTCGCGGCCGAACAGCGCACCGAAGGTGTGCCGGTTGGCGACCCGGAAGAAGCAGAAGGAGCTGATCATGGCGTGCAGGTCGACGGCGTCCACGTCGGCCGTGAACAGGCCGGACCGCTGTCCCTCCTCCAGGATGCGGCGGATCACGTCGAGCGCCGGGGAGCCGATGCTGGCGAGCATCTCGGAGGAGGCGATGTGCTCGGCGTCGTGGATGTTCTCGATGCTGACCAGGCGGATGAAGTCGGGATGCCGCTCGTGGTGGTCGAAGGTGACCTCCGCGAGGCGCCGGATGGCCGCCACCGGGTCCAGGTGCTCGACGTCGAGCCGCTGCTCGGCCTCCCGGATCACGCTGTACGCCCGCTCCAGCACGGCCGTGAACAACTGCTCCTTGCCGCCGAAGTAGTAGTAGATCATCCGCTTCGTGGTGCGGGTGCGGGCGGCGATCTCGTCCACGCGGGCGCCGTCGTAGCCGGCCCGGGCGAACTCCCGCGTGGCCACGTCGAGGATCTCGGCCTGGGTGCGGGCGGCGTCGCGGGTGCGCGCGCCGGATCGTGCCGGTTCGTCGACGCTGGTCATCGGGATCCTTCGGCTGCGGGGCGACGGGTGCGGTGGGGTGTGCCGGTGATTCTAGAAGCCTCCCGCTTCCCAGACGCCCCGCCCTCCTGCTATGACTAACGTACTGGTTCGTACATTGCGCTCGGGTGGAGATCCGAGCCGCTCAGGAGGTCCCCGGTGTCCAAGGACTCGTATCTCGTCGGGCTGATCGGCTCCGGCATCGGTCCCTCGCTCAGCCCGGCCCTGCACGAGCGGGAGGCCGACCGGCAGGGCCTGCGCTACCTGTACCGGCTGATCGACATCGACGCCCTCGGTGTCCCGCCGGAGGCGGTGGGCGACCTGGTTCGCGCGGCCCGCGACCTGGGCTTCGACGGTCTGAACATCACCCACCCCTGCAAGCAGCTGGTCATCGAGCACCTGGACGCCCTCGCCCCCCAGGCGGAGGCACTCGGCGCGGTCAACACCGTCGTCTTCGACGACACCGGCCGGGCCACCGGCCACAACACCGACGTCACGGGTTTCGCCGCGTCCTTCGCCCGGGGACTGCCCGACGCCCCGCTGGAGCGGATCGTGCAGCTCGGGGCGGGCGGCGCGGGGGCCGCCGTCGCCCACGCCACGCTCACCCTGGGCGCCGCACGGGTCACCGTCGTCGACGCGGTGCCGGAACGGGCCGCCGCCCTCGCCGCCTCGCTGAACCGGCACTTCGGGGACGGCCGCGCCGCCCACGCCACGCCGGACGCGCTGCCGGGGCTGTCGACCACCGCCGACGGCATCGTGCACGCCACCCCCACCGGCATGGCCGCCCACCCGGGGCTGCCCCTGCCCGCCGAGCTGTTGCACCCCGCGCTGTGGGTCGCCGAGGTCGTCTACCGCCCGCTGGAGACCGAGCTGCTGCGCACCGCCCGCGCGCTGGGCTGCGCCACCCTCGACGGCGGCGGCATGGCCGTCTTCCAGGCGGCCGACGCGTTCCGGCTGTTCACCGGGCGGGAACCCGACGCCGTGCGGATGCTCGCCGACATCACCGACCTGGCGGGCACCCTCGGGGCCCCGCAGCAGGCAAGCAGTGGAAAGAGGTAGCCACGTGCGGACGTCCATCGCCACCGTTTCCCTCAGCGGGTCCCTCACCGAGAAGCTCACCGCCGCCTCCCTGGCCGGCTTCGACGGCGTGGAGATCTTCGAGAACGACCTGCTGGCCAGCCCGCTCACCCCCGAGGAGGTCAGCGCCCGCTGCGCCGACCTCGGCCTCACCATCGACCTCTACCAGCCCATGCGGGACATCGAGGCGCTGCCCGAGGCGGAGTTCGCCCGCGCCCTGCGCCGCGCCCGGCACAAGTTCGAGCTGATGCGCAGGCTCGGCGCGGACACCGTCCTGGTCTGCTCCAGCGTCTCCCCGCACGCGCTCGACGACGACGCCCTCGCCGCCGAGCAGCTGAGCCGACTGGCCGGCCTGGCCGAGGAGCACGGCGTCCGCGTCGCCTACGAGGCGCTCGCCTGGGGCCGGCACATCAGCACGTACGACCACGCCTGGCGTGTCGTCGAGGCGGCCGGGCACCCGGCGCTCGGCACCTGCCTGGACAGTTTCCACATCCTCTCGCGCGGCAGCGACCCCAAGGGCATCGAGGACATTCCGGGGGAGAAGATCTTCTTCCTCCAGCTCGCCGACGCCCCGCTGCTCGCGATGGACGTGCTCCAGTGGAGCCGCCACTACCGCTGCTTCCCGGGCCAGGGCGGCTTCGACGTCGCGGGGCTGGTGCGGCACGTCCTGCGCGCCGGGTACGACGGCCCGCTCTCCCTGGAGGTCTTCAACGACGTCTTCCGGCAGTCCGAGGCCGGCTCCACGGCCGTGGACGCCCGGCGCTCGCTGCTGACGCTCCAGGAGACCGTCGGCCTCGCCACGCCGCCCCCGTCCTCCCCGCCCACCGGGATCGCCTTCGCCGAGCTGGTCACCCCGGACGCCGCACCGGTCACGGCCGTGCTCGGCGCGCTGGGCTTCGCCAGGACCGCCCGGCACCGCGGGAAACCCGTGGACCTGTGGCAGCGGGGCGAGGCCCGCGTCCTGGTCCATACCGGACCGGGCGAACGCCGTGACGGCACCCGGCTCGCCGCCGTCGGCCTTCAGTCGCCCGACCCCGCCGGGGCCGCCCGCCGCGCCGAGGCGCTGCTGGCTCCGGTCCTGCCCCGCCGCCGCGCCCCCGGGGACGCCCCGCTGGAGGCCGTCGCCGCGCCCGACGGCACGGAGCTGTTCTTCTGCGCCACGGAGCGCCCCGGACCGCCCGACCGGCAGGCCACCCGGCAGCCCGACCGGCAGCCCGACTGGCGGGCCGACTTCGAGGACACCGGCGAGGACGCCTGGGACAGCGAGGACGCCGAGGACGGCGCGGCCTGGCGCGTCGACCACCTCTCCCTCGCCCAGCCCTGGCACCAGTTCGACGAGGCGACCCTGTTCCACCGTAGCGTGCTCGGTCTGCGCCCGCAGGAGAGCGTGGACGTCGCCGACCCCTACGGACTGCTGCGCTCCCGCGCCGTCACCACCGAGGACGGCGCCGTCCGCATCGTGCTGACCGTCGGCGCGGCCCCCACCGACGACACCGCGCACGCCCAGCACATCGCCCTGGCCACCGACGACGTGGTGGTCGCCGCCCGCCGCTTCCGCGCCGCCGGAGGCCAGCTGCTGCCGATCCCCGCCAACTACCACGACGACCTCGCCGCCCGCTACGAGTTCGCCGACGGGGAGCTGGAGACCTACCGGGAACTGGGCATCCTCTACGACCGCGACGCGCACGGCACCTTCCGGCACTGCTACACGCACACCGTCGGACGCGTCTTCTTCGAACTCGTCCAGCGGGACGGCGGCTACCGCGGCTACGGGGCGGTGGGCGCCCCGGTCCGACTGGCCGCGCAGCACGCGGTGCGGGGCTTCACTGGCGGCTGACGGTGCGGGTCAGACCGGTGATCACCGTCGTGGCCAGGATCCAGCCCGTGATGATCAGGAGGTACGCCAGCGTCTGGTGCCCGCCCTCGGGGGCGAACGCGTTCTCCTGGCCGAAGGAGATCACCGGCAGCAGCAGGTCCAGGGTGTAGAAGACCGGGTCGAATTCGGGTGCCTCGGCCGGCTTCAGCGGCGCCGGATGGTCCAGGCCGTACGCCACCGAGCCGATCGCGAGCAGCGACAGCAGCCAGCCGCCCGCCCGCAGCGGCCGGAAGCCGTACCCGACGGTGACGTCCTGGAGGTGTCCCCACAGGCGGCCGTACCAGGGCAGCGTGCGCCGGCGCCGCCGCTGCTTGGCCAGCTGCACCCGCCGGGCCGCGTCGTCGTCGCCGATCCGGCGGTACGCGGCGGTCAACTGCTCGTAGGTGAAGGGCAGGTAGCTCTCGCCCAGCTCCAGCATGGGCAGCCGCCGTTCGGCGGGCTCGTGCGGGATGAGCGAGGTGTAGGCGAGGTCGTTCAGCTGCACCCAGTCCGGTACCGCCTCGGGTTCCACGAACAGCACGTCCACCTGGGCGCGGCGCAGGTTCAGGGTGCCCTCCACCTTCGGGCACTGGCGCAGCCACAGCTCGCCGATCACGGTACTGCTCGCGCGCAGCGCGGTGCCCCCGGGATGCGACAGGCGCGCCATCGACAGGTCCAGCCGGCCGGGTATCCGAGCGCCCCGGAACTCCAGCCGGCCCCGGACCTCGGCCTGCCGCAGCAGCACGTCGGCCTCGGCAGCGAGCGTCTCGGCGTGCAGGGCGGTGCCGTCGGGCCGGTCGAGGACCGCGTCGGCGAGGTTGACCGTCCCGGCCACCCGAGCGCCGGTCAGCCGCACCTCGCCGCGGGCGCGCAGTCCCGGCGCCCACAGGTCGGCGCCCAGCACCGCCTGGTTCAGCTGGAGCACCGGCCCCTCGGTGTCCGGTGCGTGGAGGTCCGTGCTCTCCAGGTACAGGCTCCCGGTGACCTCCGCGCCGCCGAGCCGCACCATCCCGGAGAACCGGGCGCGGGTCAGCCGCAGCACGCCCTCCACCCGGACCGCGTGCGCGATCAGACCGGGCAGCGCCGACTCGCTCAGGTTCACCTCGCGCAGCCGCGCCGCGTACAGCCGGGGCGTCTCCTCGAAGTGGCAGTGCCGCAGCCGCACGGGGTGCTCGACCGTCGCGTACTGCAACTCCAGGCTGCCGGTGACGCGCGCCCCGGCCAGGCTGAGGGCGGCCACCTCGCCCTCCTGCCGGGGGCCGTCCAGGAGCAGCGCCCTCAGCACGCCCGCGCGCACGGTCCGTTCCGGCCCCCAGGAGCCGCCGCCCGCCGGGTCCTCGTCGTCCGCCGTGCGGAAGTCCACGTGGGTGCCGGTGGCGAACGCCCGCCAGACGCGCGCTTCGGCCGGTGTCAGGTCGTTGATCTCCATCAGGGAGGGACTCTGACCCGAACCGGCCGATCACGTCAACGCGCTTTCGAGGCGGTCTACTTCTGGGCGGCCTCCACGGCGTGCCCGCCGAACTGGTTGCGCAGCGCGGCGATCATCTTCATCTGCGGCGAGTCGTCCTGCCGGGAGGCGAACCGGGCGAACAGCGACGCCGTGATCGCGGGCAGCGGCACCGCGTTGTCGATGGCCGCCTCCACGGTCCAGCGGCCCTCACCGGAGTCCTCCGCGTAACCGCGCAGCTGGTCCAGGTGGTGGTCCTCGTCGAGGGCGTTGACGGCCAGGTCCAGCAGCCAGGAGCGGATCACCGTGCCCTCCTGCCAGGAGCGGAAGACCTCGCGGACGTTGTCCACGGAGTCGACCTTCTCCAGCAGCTCCCAGCCCTCGGCGTAGGCCTGCATCATGGCGTACTCGATGCCGTTGTGGACCATCTTGGAGAAGTGCCCCGCGCCGACCTTGCCGGCGTGGACGTAGCCGTAGGGGCCGTCGGGCTTGAGCGCGTCGAAGATCGGCTTGAGGTCGTCGACGACCTCCTTCTCACCGCCGACCATCAGGGCGTAGCCGTTCTTCAGGCCCCACACACCGCCCGAGACGCCGGCGTCGACGAAGTTGATGCCGCGCTTGGCCAGCTCCTCGGCGTGCTTCTCGTCGTCCGTCCAGCGGGAGTTGCCGCCGTCGATGACGGTGTCGCCGTGCCGGAGCAGGTTCGCCAGCTGGTCGATGACGCCCTGGGTGGCGGCGCCGGCCGGCACCATCACCCAGACCGCGCGCGGCCGCTCCAACTGCTCGACCAGGTCGACCAGGCTGGTGACGTCGGCCCTCTCCGGATTGGTGTCGTACCCGACGACGGTGTGGCCGGCGTTGCGCAGGCGCTCGCGCATGTTGCCGCCCATCTTGCCGAGACCAACAAGACCGATCTGCATGTCAGTGCCCTTCCTTCAGTTCACGGTAGGCGGCCACCAGCGCGGCCGTGGAGGGGTCGAGGCCGGGCACGTCCGCGCCCTCGGTGAGGGCCGGCTCGACGCGCTTGGCCAGCACCTTGCCCAGTTCGACGCCCCACTGGTCGAAGGAGTCGATGTTCCAGACCGCGCCCTGCACGAACACCTTGTGCTCGTACAGCGCGATCAGCTGGCCGAGGACGGAGGGGGTCAGCTCGGCGGCCAGCACGGTGGTCGTGGGGTGGTTGCCCCGGAAGGTGCGGTGCGGCACCTGCTCCTCGGGCACGCCCTCCGCGCGGACCTCCTCGGCGGTCTTGCCGAAGGCCAGCGCCTGCCCCTGGGCGAACAGGTTGGCCATCAGCAGGTCGTGCTGGGCCTTCAGCTCGTCGCTCAGCTCGGCCACCGGCCGGGCGAAGCCGATCAGGTCGGCCGGGATCAGCTTGGTGCCCTGGTGGATCAGCTGGTAGTAGGCGTGCTGGCCGTTGGTGCCGGGCGTGCCCCACACCACCGGGCCGGTCTGCCACTCGACGGGGCGTCCCTCGCGGTCCACCGACTTGCCGTTGGACTCCATGTCCAGCTGCTGGAGGTAGGCGGTGAACTTCGACAGGTAGTGGCTGTACGGCAGCACCGCGTGCGACTGGGCGTCCATGAAGTTGCCGTACCAGACGCCCAGCAGGCCCAGGATCAGCGGTGCGTTGACGGGTGCCTCGGCGTTCTGGAAGTGCTCGTCGACGATGCGGAAGCCGTCGAGCATCTCCCGGAAGCGGTCCGGGCCGATGGCGATCATGAGGGAGAGCCCGATCGCCGAGTCGTACGAGTAGCGGCCGCCGACCCAGTCCCAGAACTCGAACATGTTGGCCGTGTCGATGCCGAAGCCGGCGACCTTCTCCTCGTTGGTCGACAGGGCCACGAAGTGCCGGGCGACCGCCTTCTCGTCGCCGTCCAGCCCCGCCAGCAGCCAGGAGCGCGCCGAGGTCGCGTTCGTGATCGTCTCGATCGTGGTGAAGGTCTTGGACGCCACGATGAACAGCGTCTCGGCCGGGTCCAGGTCCCGGACCGCCTCGTGCAGGTCGGCGCCGTCCACGTTGGACACGAACCGGAAGGTGAGCGAGCGGTCGGTGAAGGCCCGCAGCGCCTCGTACGCCATCGCCGGACCGAGGTCCGAGCCGCCGATGCCGATGTTGACGACGTTGCGGATGCGCTTGCCGGTGTGGCCGGTCCACTCGCCGGAGCGGACCCGGTCCGCGAAGGCGGCCATCTTGTCCAGTACGGCGTGCACCTTCGGTACGACGTTCTCGCCGTCGACCTCGATCACCGCGTCCCGGGGCGCCCGCAGCGCGGTGTGCAGCACCGCCCGGTCCTCGGTGATGTTGATCCGCTCACCGCGGAACATGGCGTCCCGCAGCTCGGCCACGCCCGTGGCCTCGGCGAGTTCCCGCAGCAGGGCCAGCGTGTCGTCGGTGACCAGGTTCTTGGAGTAGTCGATGCGCAGGTCGCCGACGCGCACGACGTACCGCTCGGCGCGCCCGGGGTCGTCGGCGAACAGCTCGCGCAGGTCCGGCCGCGGCAGCGCGTCCTTGCGGTGGTCCGCCAGCGCGGTCCACTCGGGGCGCCGGTCGAGCTTGGGGGTGTCAGACATGGACAGGGGTCTCCTTGCCGGCCGCGCCGCGCAGGGCGATGGCGTACATCTCGTCGGCGTCGAGGCGCCTGAGCTCCTCGGCGATGAGTTCGGAGGTGGAGCGGACCTTCAGCGCGAGGGACCGCGGGGGCTGGTCGGGCAGGGTCATCGTGGCGAGCGGGCCCTCCGGCCGGTCGATGAGGATCTCGCCGTTCGCGGTGCCCAGGCGGACGGCCGTGACGACCGGACCGTCGGTGACCACCCGGTCGACCCGCACGTCCAGCCGGGCCTCCAGCCAGCGGGCCAGCAGCTCGGCCGCCGGGTTGTCGGCCTCGGCCTCCACGGTGGCCGAGGTCACCGGCACCCGGGCCTGGTCGAGCGCGGCGGCCAGCATGGAGCGCCACAGCGTCAGCCGGGTCCAGGCGAGGTCGGTGTCGCCGGGCGCGTAGGTGCGGACCCGCCGCTCCAGGACCTCCATCGGCCGCTCGACCGCGTAGAGGTCGGTGATCCGGCGCTGGGCCAGCGCCCCCAGCGGGTCCTTCGCCGGGTCGTCCGGCGCCTCCACCGGCCACCACACGACGACCGGGGCGTCCGGCAGCAGCAGCGGCAGCACGACGGAGTCGGCGTGCTCGGACACCTCGCCGTACATGCGCAGCACGACCGTCTCGCCGGTGCCGGCCTCGGAGCCCACCCGGACCTCGGCGTCGAGGTGCGAGCGGGTGCGGTCGCGCAGGTTGCGGGCGTGCCGCTTGATGACGACCAGGGTGCGCGAGGGGTGCTCGTGCGAGGCCTCCTCGGCCGCCTTGATGGCGTCGTAGGCGTTCTCCTCGTCCGTGACGATCACCATCGTCAGGACCATGCCCACGGCCGGCGTGCCGATGGCCCGGCGGCCCTGCACCAGCGCCTTGTTGATCTTGCTTGCCGTGGTGTCGGTCAGGTCGATCCTCATGGCCTGCGCCAGCTCCGTCCGTCTCGTGCGAGCATCTCGTCGGCTTCCCGCGGTCCCCAGCCGCCGGAGGCGTACTGCGCGGGCCGCTCGTGCGTGGCCCAGTACTCCTCGATCGGGTCCAGGATGCGCCAGGACTCCTCCACCTCCTGGTGGCGGGGGAAGAGGTTGGCGTCGCCCAGGAGGACGTCCAGGATCAGCCGTTCGTACGCCTCCGGGCTGGACTCCGTGAAGGACTCGCCGTACGCGAAGTCCATCGACACGTCCCGGATCTCCATCGAGGTGCCGGGCACCTTCGAGCCGAACCGCACCGTCATGCCCTCGTCCGGCTGGACGCGGATGACGATGGCGTTCTCGCCCAGCTCCTCCGTGGCGGTGGAGTCGAAGGGGGAGTGCGGGGCCCGCTGGAAGACCACCGCGATCTCGGTGACCCGGCGGCCCAGCCGCTTGCCGGTGCGCAGGTAGAAGGGGACGCCCGCCCAGCGGCGGTTGTCGATGCCCAGCTTGATCGCGGCGTAGGTGTCGGTCGTGGAGGCCGGGTCGATGCCCTCCTCCTCCAGGTAGCCGGGCACCTGCGCGCCGCCCTGCCAGCCGCCCGCGTACTGCCCGCGCACCGTGTGCTCGCCGAGGTCGTCCGGCAGCCGTACCGCCTTCAGCACCTTCAGCTTCTCGGTGAGCAGCGAGGGGGCGTCGAAGGAGGCGGGCTCCTCCATGGCGGTGAGGGCCATCAGCTGGAGCAGGTGGTTCTGGATGACGTCGCGGGCGGCGCCGATGCCGTCGTAGTAGCCGGCCCGGCCGCCGATGCCGATGTCCTCGGCCATGGTGATCTGCACGTGGTCCACGTAGGACCGGTTCCAGATCGGCTCGTACATCTGGTTGGCGAAGCGCAGCGCCAGGATGTTCTGGACGGTCTCCTTGCCCAGGTAGTGGTCGATGCGGAAGACCTGCTCCGGGTCGAACACCTCGTGCACCAGCGCGTTCAGGTCGCGGGCGCTGTCCAGGTCGTGCCCGAACGGCTTCTCGATGACCGCGCGGCGCCAGGAGCCCTCGGGGGCGTCGGTCAGCCCGTGCTTCTTGAGCTGCTGGACGACCTTGGGGAAGAACTTCGGCGGCACCGAGAGGTAGAAGGCGTAGTTGCCGCTGGTCCCGCGGGAGGCGTCCAGCTCCTCCACGGCCGCGCGCAGTTGTTCGAACGCGTCGTCGTCGTCGAAGTCGCCCGGGATGAAGCGCATGCCCTCGGCCAGCTGCTGCCAGACCTCCTCGCGGAACGGCGTGCGCGCGTGCTCCTTGACGGCGTCGTGCACGACCTGCGCGAAGTCCTGGTCCTCCCAGTCCCGGCGCGCGAAGCCGACCAGGGAGAAGCCCGGCGGCAGCAGACCGCGGTTGGCCAGGTCGTACACGGCCGGCATCAGCTTGCGGCGGGACAGGTCGCCGGTGACGCCGAAGATGACCAGCCCGGACGGGCCGGCGATCCGGGGGAGGCGGCGGTCCTGGGGATCGCGCAGCGGGTTGCTCCAGTCGAGCGGTGCCGCGGGCGCCACGGTCCGCCCGGCCGCGCTCTCCTGCTTCGCGTCCTCGGCGGCACGGGCCGCCCCGGCCTTCTTGGCGGCCCGGGCGGGCCTGCCCGTCCTCGCCGCCTTCGGTGCCCCGGCGGCCGCGGCCTGTTCGGCCTCCTCGGCGTGCAGCGGCCCCGCGGCCTCCTGCGCGGCCTCGGCCTCCTTGGCCTCCTTCGTCGCCTTGGTCTCGTGGACCGTCGTAGCGGGAAGGTCCTCGCTCATTCCCCGTCAACTCCCTTGCTGTCGAGGGACTTCGTCACGGCGTCGAGCAGGTCCTGCCAGGCCGCCTCGAACTTGGCCACGCCTTCCTGCTCCAGCTGCTGCACCACCTCGTCGTACGCGATACCGAGCCGCTCCACGGCCTCCAGGTCCGCCCGGGCCTGGGCATAACCACCGGTGACCGTGTCGCCCCGGACGTCGCCGTGATCCGCGGCGGCGTCCAGGGTGGCCTCCGGCATCGTGTTCACGGTGCCGGGAGCGACCAGCTCCTCCACGTACAGGGTGTCCCGGAATGCCGGGTCCTTCACCCCGGTCGACGCCCACAGGGGGCGCTGGGGGTGGGCGCCGGCGCCGGCGAGGGCGGTGAAGCGGTCGCCGGCGAAGACCTCCTCGTACGCCTCGTAGGCCAGCCGTGCGTTGGCCAGGGCCGCCTTGCCCCGCAGGGCGAGGGCCTCGTCCGTGCCCAGCAGGGACAGCCGCTTGTCGATCTCGCTGTCGACGCGGGAGACGAAGAAGGAGGCGACGGAGTGGATGTCCGCCAGGCCGAGCCCGGCCGCCCGGGCCTTCTCCAGGCCGGCGAGATAGGCGTCCATGACCTCGCGGTAGCGCTCCAGGGAGAAGATCAGCGTGACGTTGACGCTGATGCCGGCGCCGATGACCTCGGTGATCGCCGGGAGACCGGCCTTCGTCGCCGGGATCTTGATCATCACGTTGGGGCGGTCCACCAGCCACGCCAGCTGACGGGCCTCGGCGATGGTGGCCCGCGTGTCGTGGGCGAGCCGCGGGTCGACCTCGATGGAGACCCGGCCGTCCCGGCCGCCGGTGGCGTCGTACACCTCGCGCAGCACGTCGGCGGCGGCGCGGACGTCGGCGGTCGTCATCATGCGGACCGCCTCGTCGACGGTGACGCCCCGGGTCGCGAGGTCGGCGAGCTGCTCCTCGTAACCCTCTCCGGAGCCGATCGCGGCCTGGAAGATCGAGGGATTGGTGGTGACGCCGACGACGTTCCTCGTCGCGATCAGCTCGGTGAGGTTGCCGGACTCGATCCGCCGCCGCGACAGGTCGTCCAGCCATACGGAGACGCCCGCCTCGGACAGGCGTCGCAGTGCTCCCGCGGTCGCGGTCGCTTCGGTCACAGTGATCATCTTCTCTTTCTGCGGTTCCTCGTGGGTTCTTCCCGCGGCCGGCCCGGCCGGTGCGGTCGGACGCGGTCCGGTGCGATCCGGCCGGATCAGCCGCGGACGGCGGCCAGGGACTCCCTGGCGGCGGCGACGACGTGCCCGGCGGTGAAGCCGAACTCGGTGAACAGGGTCTCGGCGTCGGCGGAGGCGCCGAAGTGCTCCAGGGAGACGATGCGTCCCGCGTCCCCGACGAACCGGTGCCAGGTCAGGCCGATACCGGCCTCCACGGCCACCCGGGCCCGCACGGACGGCGGCAGCACGCTCTCGCGGTACGCGCGCGGCTGCTCCTCGAACCACTCCACGGACGGCATCGACACCACCCGGGTGGCGGTCCCCTCGGCCTCCAGCGCCTCCCGGGCCGCCACGGCGAGCCGCACCTCGGAGCCGGTGGCGATCAGGACGACGTGCGGGGCGCCGGTGGAGGCGTCCGCCAGGACGTACCCGCCCCTGGCCGCGTCGGGGTTCGGCTCGTAGGTCGGCACGCCCTGGCGGGTGAGGACGAGGCCGTGCGGGGCCGGCCGGGTCGAGTGGCGCCGGAGGATCTCGGCCCAGGCGGTCGCGGTCTCGTTGGCGTCGGCCGGGCGGACCACGTTCAGGCCCGGGACGGCGCGCAGCGAGGCGAGGTGTTCGACGGGCTGGTGGGTCGGGCCGTCCTCGCCGAGGCCGATGGAGTCGTGCGTCCAGACGTACGTCACCGGCAGCTGCATCAGCGCGGACATCCGCACGGCGTTGCGCATGTAGTCGGAGAAGACCAGGAAGGTGCCGCCGTAGACGCGGGTGTTGCCGTGCAGCGCGATGCCGTTCATCTCCGCCGCCATCGAGAACTCGCGGACGCCGAAGTGGACGGTGCGGCCATAGGGGTCGGCCGTCGGCAGCGGGTTGCCCTCGGGGAGGAAGGAGCCGGCGCTGTCGATCGTGGTGTTGTTCGAACCGGCCAGGTCGGCCGAGCCGCCCCACAGCTCGGGCAGCACCGGACCGAGTGCCTGGAGGACCTTGCCGGAGGCGGCGCGGGTGGCGAGCGCCTTGCCCGTCTCGAACACCGGCAGCGCGTCCGCCCAGCCCTCGGGCAGCCGGCCGGCCACCACCCGGTCGAAGAGTTCGGCGCGCCGCGGCTGGGCGCCCCGCCACTTGTCGATCCGCTTGTCCCAGGCGGCGTGCGCCTCGGCGCCCCGGTCCAGGGCCCGGCGGGTGTGGGCGAGGACCTCGTCCGCCACCTCGAAGCTCCGGTCCGGGTCGAAGCCGAGGACGCGCTTGGTGGCGGCGACCTCGTCCTCGCCGAGGGCCGAGCCGTGGGAGGCCTCGGTGTTCCGCGCGTTCGGGGCGGGCCAGGCGATGATCGTGCGCATGGCGATGATGGAGGGCCGGCCGGTCTCCGCCCTGGCCGCGGTCAGCGCCGCGTACAGGGCGTGCGGGTCGACGTCGCCGTTCTCGGCGGGCTCGATGCGCCGCACGTGCCAGCCGTAGGCCTCGTACCGCTTCAGCACGTCCTCGGAGAAGGCGGTCGCGGTGTCGCCCTCGATGGAGATGTGGTTGTCGTCGTAGAGGAGGACGAGGTTGCCGAGCCGCTGGTGACCGGCGAGCGACGACGCCTCCGCGGAGACGCCCTCCTGGAGGTCGCCGTCGGAGACGATCGCCCAGACGGTGTGGTCGAAGGGGGACTCGCCCGTGGGGGTCTCCGGGTCGAACAGGCCCCGCTCGTACCGGGCGGCCATCGCCATGCCCACCGCGTTGGCGACGCCCTGGCCCAGCGGCCCGGTGGTGGTCTCCACGCCCGCGGTGTGCCCGTACTCGGGGTGGCCGGGCGTCTTGGAGCCGTGGGTACGGAAGGCCTTCAGATCGTCGAGTTCCAGCTCGTACCCGGCGAGGTGGAGCTGCGTGTAGAGGGTCAGCGAGGTGTGGCCGGGGGAGAGGACGAAGCGGTCACGGCCGGTCCACTCCGGATCGGCCGGATCGTGTCGCATCACCTTCTGAAAGAGCGTGTACGCGGCCGGGGCCAGGGCCATCGCCGTCCCCGGATGCCCGTTGCCGACCTTCTGCACGGCGTCGGCCGCGAGGACACGGGCGGTGTCGACGGCACGCCGGTCGAGTTCGGTCCATTCGAAGCGGTCCGCGCTGTCCACTGTGTGCGTGCTCATCTTCAAGAAATCCTCGATCGGAGCGAAGTTGCCGGTCTGACGTGTTCAAACTTAAAAGTCTGACTTTTGTGAGTGAAGGTCGTCGTGTGCCAGCCTGTGGTGAAACTGGGACACGCCCGCGCGACCGGGCGCACGGGTGGGACGGCACGAGAAGGACATGGCGGACGAAAGCATCCAATACGGCGACGGTGGCGACGGCGGCGGCATCGGCGGAGGCGACGGGATCGATACCTTCCCCTTCCCGGTCGATCTCAGCCTCCTCGGCGTCGGTGTGCAGGTCGGTCCCATGGGCGCCGGCCGCACCTGGCACGCGCACGCCCCACTGCACCGTGTGCACCGCATCGACTTCCACGTCGTCATGCTCTTCACCGGCGGCCCGGTCCGTCACATGATCGACTTCGCCGAGTACGAGGCGACGGCCGGCGACCTGCTGTGGATCCGGCCCGGACAGGTCCACCGCTTCTCGCCCGACAGCGAGTACCGCGGAACGGTGCTGACCATGCAGCCCGGCTTCCTGCCCCGCGCCACGGTGCAGGCCACCGGCCTCTACCGCTACGACCTGCCGCCCCTGCTCCACCCCGACGAGGCGCGGCTCGCCGGACTGACGGCCGCGCTGGACCAGCTGCACCGGGAGTACGAGGACGCCACCACCCTGCCCCTCAGCCTGCACACCGCGGTACTGCGCCACACGCTCTCCGCGTTCCTGCTGCGCCTCGCCCATCTCGCGGTCAGCTCCGCCCAGGCGGCGCGCGAGGGCCTCGGGGACGTGCCGAACGACACCACCTTCACCCTCTTCCGGGACGCGGTCGAGCGGGGCTTCGCCACCAACCACAGCGTCAGCGCCTACGCCGACGCGCTCGGTTACTCCCGCCGCACCCTCGTCCGCGCGGTACGCGCCGCCACCGGAGAGACGCCCAAGGGGTTCATCGACAAGCGGGTCGTCCTGGAGGCCAAGCGCCTCCTCGCCCACACCGACATGCCCATCGGCCGGATCGGCGCGGCGGTCGGTTTCCCGGACGCGGCGAACTTCTCCAAGTTCTTCCACCAGCACACGGACCAGACGCCGGCGGGGTTCCGGGCCGAGCTGCGCTGAAGCGCCGTCAACCGCCGGGGTGCGGGCGCCGGCGGTCGGTGTGCCGTACCGCCCGGCGTGCCATGATCGGCGCCAGGCGGAAGTGCGGCCGGTGAGGGAAGGGTGCGGGCGTGAGGCTGACGATTCTGGGCGGCGGCGGTTTCCGGGTGCCGCTCGTGTACGGCGCCCTCCTCGGGGACCGTGCCGAGGGACGCGTGACGCACGTCGTGCTGCACGACCTCGACGCGGCACGCCTGTCGGCGGTCACCAGGGTGCTGGCCGAACAGGCGGCCGGGGTGGCCGACGCGCCCGAGGTGACCGCCACGACCGACCTGGACGAGGCGCTGCGCGGCGCCGACTTCGTGTTCTCGGCGATCCGCGTCGGCGGCCTCGAAGGCCGCGCCGAGGACGAACGGGTGGCGCTCGCCGAGGGCGTGCTCGGGCAGGAGACGGTCGGCGCGGGCGGCATCGCCTACGGGCTGCGGACCGTTCCCGTCGCCGTCGACATCGCGCGCCGGGTGGCCCGGCTGGCGCCGGACGCCTGGGTCATCAACTTCACCAACCCGGCCGGTCTGGTCACCGAGGCCATGGCCCGTCACCTCGGCGACCGCGTCATCGGCATCTGCGACTCGCCGGTCGGTCTCGGCCGCCGCGTCGCCCGCGTGCTGGGCGCCGACCCGCGGCGGGCCTACGTCGACTACGTCGGCCTCAACCACCTCGGCTGGGTGCGCGGTCTGCGCGTCGCCGGCCGCGACGAACTGCCGCGGCTGCTCGCCGACCCGGCGCTGCTCGGATCGTTCGAGGAGGGCCGGCTCTTCGGCGCCGAGTGGCTGCGCTCCCTCGGCGCGATCCCCAACGAGTACCTGCACTACTACTACTTCAACCGGGAGACCGTCCGCGCCTACCGGGAGGCGTCCCGCACCCGGGGCGCCTTCCTGCGCGACCAGCAGGCCGCCTTCTACGACGAGATGCGCCGGGCCGACGCCCCGGCGCTCGCCACCTGGGACCGCACCCGCGCCGAACGCGAGGCCACCTACATGGCCGAGAACCGGGAGACGGCGGGCGCGGGCGAGCGCGAGGCGGACGACCTGTCCGGCGGTTACGAGAGGGTGGCGCTGGCGCTGATGCGGGCCGTGGCCCGCGACGAGCGCACCACCCTCATCCTCAACGTCCGCAATCGCGGCACCCTGTCGGTGCTCGACGCCGACGCCGTGATCGAGGTCCCGTGCCTGGTCGACGCCAACGGCGCGCACCCGGTGGCCGTCGACCCGCTGCCCGCTCACGCCACCGGGCTGGTCTGCTCGGTCAAGGCGGTCGAACGCGAGGTCATGACGGCGGCCGAGACCGGTTCCCGCACGGCGGCGGTACGTGCCTTCGCCCTGCATCCCCTGGTCGACTCGGTCGACGTCGCCCGCCGCCTCGTCGACGGCTACACGGCGGTCCATCCCGGGCTGGCGTACCTCGGGTAGGAGCGGCCCCGCGCGACGGGCGCGACCCGTCCGTCCCACGGGGCGGCTGCGCCCGCCGTGCGGCTCGCCTACGCGGGGGCGCCCGCGGCCGGGTGGTCCGGTGCCGGGGCGCCCACCGGGCCGGCGACCGGCGCCACGGCCGCCGGACGACCGGCGGAAGCGGGAGCCGAGGCCGGAGCGGGGGAGGGAGCCGGAGCAAGGGCTGGCGCCGCAGCCGGAGCAGGAGAGGGAGCCGAAGCCTGAGCCGATGCGCTCGCGGACGGCGACGGGGACGGCGACGCGGACGCCGATACCGCCCCGGTGGTCGGGGCCGGTCCGCCGGGCGGTTCCGTGCGCTGGTGGGGGAGGGGCACCGGTCGCAGCGAGCGCGGCCCGGACACCACCGCGTAGTCCTGCCCCAGGAACGGCGGGGTCAGTTCGCCCGGATCGTCGCCGAGGGCCAGCCGGACCGCCGCCCAGGGCGCGTTGACGCCGCACAGCGCCAGCTGGTGCAGCCCGCCGGCCGGGCGGGTGTTGACGTCCATCAGGACGGGCCGGTCGCCGAACATCCGGAACTGCACGTTGGACAGGTGGTGCAGCCCGAACGTCTCGGCGATGAGCCGGGCCGGTCCCAGCCACCGCTCGTGGAGCGTGAACCCCCGGCGGCGGCCGTTCTTGGTGCGGCCCACGGCCAGCCGCACCCGGTCGTCGGGCCCGGTGAGGCAGTCCACGGAGACCTCCGGCTGCTCCAGCCGCGGCATCACCAGCCAGTCCACCGGCTCCTCGGCCGCCCGCAGCGCCTCGACGACCAGCGGCAGCGGCACCTCCGGGCTCGGGAAGCCGTTCAGGTGGGCGAGGGAGAACGGGGCGCGGGTGACCATCCGGAAGCCCACGCCGCCCGCGCCGGACGCCGGTTTGAAACACGCCCGGTGGCCTCGCCCCTCCAACTCCTCCACCACGGCCACGAGTTCGTCGGCCGTGCGGACCCGCCACCAGGGTGGGACCGGCACGCCGACCGCCCGTACGGCCTCGTAGGCGACCACCTTGTCCTGGAACACGGCCACCGCCTCCGGGGGCGGCGCCAGCAACGCCGTACCGGCCGCCTCGAACTCGGCACGGTGGGCCACGAGCGCCGCCTGGTGCAGCCGGGGCACGAACACGTGGATGCCCCGGCGCGCGCACTGGTCCAGGGCGTACTCGACGTATCCGGCCGGGGACAGGCCCTCGGGCTCCAGCTCGGCCGTGTCGGCGGCGGCCAGGACGGGGGAGTCCGGGTCGCCGTGCGTGGCGTGGATCTCGACGGCCCGGTCGGCGGGATTTCTCCGCAGCTGATCCATGAAGAAGACGTTCTCCGCGTACGTGCGGTTGAGCCAGACGCGTACGGGAGAAACCATGCAGGCCGCCTTTCGCGGGTCGCGGGCAGGGCGAAGCCGGCCGTGCCCGGCCAAGGGGGGATGGAGGGACACCAAGCCGCCCTGCGCGGAGGGAGAATCGTGGCGGTGGTGTCGGGGCGATCATAGGGGGTCCGGTGCCCGGGAGCGCAAAGCGCGTCACACGCACGCGTCCGCGCTCCTCGAGGGCATGCGCGCCCGCTGGTCCGACGGGGCGAGCCGCCCTTGTGAGCGGGTCCGGGATGTGATCTCGTGATCTCGTGACCTCGAACGCGCGTCCGGAAGGGGCGGGGATGACGGCGACGGACGATGGTCCGGGACAGCTGTGGGCCATCAGCGACCTGCACATCGGCTACGAGGAGAACCGCGCACTGGTCGAGAAGATGCGCCCGGAATCCGACGACGACTGGCTCCTGGTGGCCGGCGACGTGGCGGAGACCGTGGCCGACGTCCGCTGGGCCCTCGGCACCCTCGCGGACCGCTTCCGCCGGGTGATCTGGACCCCGGGGAACCACGAACTCTGGACGCACCCCAAGGACTCCGTCACCCTGCGCGGCGTCGCCCGCTACGAGCACCTCGTCGAGATGTGCCGCGAGCTGGGCGTGACGACGCCCGAGGACCCGTACCCGGTCTGGGAGGGCGCCGGCGGTCCTGCGGTCGTGGCACCGCTGTTCCTGCTCTACGACTACTCGTTCCTGCCCACCGGATGCGCGACCAAGGACGAGGGGCTGGCGTACGCCCACGGCACCGGCGTCGTGTGCAACGACGAGTACCTTCTCCACCCCGACCCGTACCCGAGCCGCGAGGCCTGGTGCCGGGCGCGGGTAGCGGAGACCGAGCGCAGGCTCGCCGCGCTCCCGGGCGGGCTGCCGACGATCCTCGTCAACCACTACCCGCTGGACCGCCACCCCACCGACGTCCTGTGGTACCCGGAGTTCGTCATGTGGTGCGGCACCCGCCTGACCGCCGACTGGCACCGCAGGTTCCGGGTCGACACCATGGTCTACGGACACCTGCACATCCCGCGGACCACCTGGCACGAGGGCGTCCGCTTCGAGGAGGTGTCGGTGGGCTACCCCCGCGAGTGGCGCAGGCGGACCGGGCAGCCCGGACAGCTGCGCCGCATCCTGCCGTCGCCGCCGCGAGAGGAGACCGCCCGGTGATCGAGGACCTGCTGCCCGCCACCGTGGTCACCGTGGAGGCCCACGGGCGGGACGACGCCGGGCACCTGCCCCTCTACCCGGAGGAGGCGGCGCTCGTGGCCCGGGCGGTCGACAAACGCCGCCGGGAGTTCACCGCGGTGCGGTCCTGCGCACGCCGGGCCATGGAGAAGCTCGGCGTGCCGGCCCAGCCCGTGCTCCACGGCGAACGCGGCGCGCCGCAGTGGCCGTCCGGGCTGGTCGGCAGCATGACCCACTGCGACGGCTACTGCGCCGCCGCCCTGGTCCGCGCCACCGACCTGGCCTCCGTCGGTATCGACGCCGAGCCCGACGGGCCGCTGCCGGACGGCGTCCTGCCCGGGGTGTCCCTGCCCGTCGAGGCGGAGCGGCTGCGCCGGCTGGCCCGGGAACGGCCCGGCCTCCACTGGGACCGGCTCCTCTTCAGCGCCAAGGAGTCGGTCTACAAGGCGTGGTTCCCCCTGACCGGGCAGTGGCTGGACTTCATGGAGGCCGACATCGAGATCTCCGTGGACCCGGTGGATCCGCGCCGGGGCACCCTGCGCGCCGCCCTCCTGGTGCCCGGGCCCCTCGTGGGCGGCCGGCGCCTCGGCCACTTCGACGGCCGCTGGACCGCCCGGCACGGCCTGGTCGCCACGGCGGTCACGGTCCCGCACGCCTGAACCCCGCCGCCCGGGCCCGGGCGGCGGGTCACGGTCGTGGGCACCAGTCGCGCAGGAGCCGGAAGAACGCCTCCTCGTTCCCCGTCAGTCCGGCGGCCTCCAGCGCCCGCTCCGCCTCGGCCAGCACGGAGGGCGGGACGACGGGTGGGCGCGGGGCGTCCGCCGGGCCCGCCGCGGTGTCGAAGCCGGCCCGCACGGTGTGCAGGAGCCGCAGGTAGGCCTGAACGGCCGTGCGCTCGTGGTCGGTCAGTACGGCGGTGGTCATCGGTCGGCTCTCCCCACAACGACGTCAGCGGTCACGCGCCCCCGCACGGCGGTGGCACACGTCCAGCTTGCCGCCCACCACTGACAATCCCGCTCAGGACTCCGGTCGCTTGACGCTCTCCAGGAGCATGTCCAGCCACTCGGCGACCTTGTCGCGGTGCTGGTCGGTGGGGAGTTGCGCGGCCCGCCAGGCGATGCCGCGCACGCCGTGGTCCTGCAGCAGCCGCTCCAGGGGGTCGTCGTCGACCGCGGCCGCCTGCCGCTCCCGGTCGGCGAGCTGCTGCAACAGCTCCTGCTCGGTGCGCTGCAGGGCGCTCGCGAGCGCCTCGGGGTCCTCGGCGGTGAGGAACCCGGCGTGCACCCGGAAGAAGCGCTGGATGGCGTCGCAGTGCTCCATGGTGGGCCGCCGGTCGCCGTTGATGAGGGCGCCCGCCTGCTGCCGGGACATGCCGGCGCCGTCGGCGATCTCCTGCTGGGTGTACTTGCGGCCGTTCGGCTTCAGCCGGGTACGGCGCAGCAGGTCCAGGCGCTGCACGAACCGGGCCTGCACGTCGGGTTCGCCGGCCGGGCGGCCGCCGAGCAGCGCGCCCGCCACGGACTCGGGGACGCCGGAGGCGGCGGACAGCCGGCCGACGTCGAAGACCTCGGCGTGCGGTACGCCGAGCCGGTCCGCGAGGTCGGCGACGCGGGCGACGACGGCGGACAGCGCCGCCGTCGGCATGGCACCCGGACCCTCGAAGCCACCCGTCACCGACAGCTCTCCTACGTCTCTCACAGGCCTCACAGGCTTTGCACAAGCGGTTGCCGTGAACTCCCGGAGAGTAGCCTGCCGCTCGAACTCACATCCAGGTCTCGCCACAACTGTGGCCTATTTCAGCCGTCAACAGGCACGAAATGCCACGATAGTTGACACGCCTTGCACCGGGGCACCAGGATCGGGACGCCGCGAGAAGGCCGCATAGGCAAGAGGGGTGACCTCCCGATGGCATTTCAGGCAGGAGGGCAGCGGCCGGCGCCGCGGCCCGGTCCCGCGTCCCCCGACGCCCAGGCGTATCTCCAGGACTACACCGCGCTCCTGGAGGCCGTCGCCTTCCCGTCCCTCGTCGTCGACCACCGCTGGGACGTGGTCCTGACCAACAGCGCCTTCCGGACACTCTTCCGCGGGGCCGGCCCGCACCCGACGGCCATGCCGGGCGACAACTTCCTCCGGTTCGTCCTCTTCCACCCGGACGCGTCCGGGGTCCTCGGGGAGCACGAGTCGAGCTGGTGCCTGCCCATGCTCGCCCACTTCGCCGCCACCCTGGAGCGGTACGGCCACGATCCCGGGCTGCAGGCCGTCCGCCGCGACATCGCCCAGGACCCGATCATGGAGGCCGCCTACCGCCAGGGCCTGCCCCACTGGATGCGCGCCGTCGGCGCCGAGGCCGTCGAACACGACGGCGCGGTCCGGCCGTTGCACCACCCCGACCCGCGCTGGGGCGCCACCGAGTGCCGGGTCGTGATGGAGGCCCCGAGGGTGCTGGAGGAGCTGGGCTACACCCGCCTGACGCTGGTCCTGCGCGAGCCGCGCCGTACGCCGCCCCGGCCCGCGCGGCCCCGTCGCGGCACCGCCCGGCTGAGGGTGGTACCCGCCTCCGAGTGACACCGGGCGACCCCCGCGGGAGGGTCGCGGCCCTGTTCCCAGTCCGTGTGATGTGTGACATAGTACTGCCGTGATCGAGTCGCTGACCTGCGATGTCGTGGTGGTCGGGGCCGGGATGGTGGGCGCGGCCTGCGCGTGGTACGCCGCCCGATCGGGGCTCGACGTGATCGTCGTGGACCGCGGCCCGGTGGCCGGCGGCACCACCGGAGCGGGGGAGGGCAACCTCCTGGTCTCCGACAAGGCACCGGGGCCCGAGCTGGACCTCGCCCTGCTGTCCGCCCGCCTGTGGAGCGAACTGCCCGGGGAGCTGGGCCCCGCCGTCGAGTACGAGGCCAAGGGCGGGGTGGTCGTCGCCGAGACCCCCGAAGCGCTCGCCGGCCTGGAAACCTTCGCCGCCGGGCAGCGGGCGGCCGGGGTGACGGCGGCGGCCGTCGCGGCGGACCGGCTCCACGAGCTGGAACCCCGCCTGGCCCCTGGTCTCGCGGGCGCCGTGCACTACCCCGAGGACGCCCAGGTGATGCCCGCCCTGGCCGCCGCCCACCTGCTGCGGGCCTCGGGGGCCCGGCTGCGCACCGGCCGGACGGTGACCGGCATCCGGCGCGGGCCCGACGGCGCCGTGCGCGGAGTACGTACCGACCGCGGCGACCTGCACGCACCGGCGGTCGTCAACGCGGCCGGACCCTGGGCCGGTGAGGTGGCCGCCCTGGCCGGTGTCCGGCTGCCCGTCCTGCCCAGGCGCGGCCACGTCCTCGTCACCGAACCGCTGCCGCCCCGCGTGCGGCACAAGGTGTACGCCGCCGACTACGTCCACGACGTCGCCAGCGACGCGGCGGGCCTGCGGACCTCCCCGGTCGTGGAGGGGACGGCAGCGGGGCCGGTCCTCATCGGCGCCAGCCGCGAACGGGTCGGCTTCGACCGGTCGGTGTCCGTCCCGGCGCTCCGGGCGCTGGCCGCGGGGGCGACGCGGCTGTTCCCCTTCCTCGCGGAGGTGCGGGCCGTGCGGACCTACGCCGGCTTCCGGCCGTACCTGCCCGACCACCTCCCGGCGATCGGCCCCGACCCGAGGGCACCCGGCCTCCTCCACGCCTGCGGGCACGAGGGAGCGGGCATCGGGCTGTCCACCGGCACCGGGCACCTGATCGCCCAACTGCTGAGCGGTGAACGGGCGGCCCTCGACCTCGACGCGTTCCGCCCCGACCGCTTCTCCGAGGAGGCCCCGTGAATCCCCTCCGGCTGGTCCGGGCGCGGCCCGCGCCCGCCCTCACCGTCACCGTCGACGGCCGGCCGGTCCAGGCGCTGCCCGGCCGGACCGTCGCCGCCGCGCTCTGGGCGGCCGGCATCACCTCCTGGCGCACCACCCGCGGCTCGGGCGGCCCGCGCGGGGTCTTCTGCGGGATCGGTGTGTGCTTCGACTGCCTGGTCACCGTCAACGACCGTCCCAACCAGCGCGCCTGCCTGGTCCCCGTGCGTCCCGGCGACAGCATCCGCACCCAGGCCGGGACCGGTCATGAGGACTGAGCTGGCGGTGGTCGGAGCGGGCCCGGCCGGGCTCGCGGCGGCCCTCGCGGCGGCGGCGGGAGGGCTGCGGGTGACGGTCCTCGACGCCGGGGACCGGCCCGGCGGGCAGTACTTCCGGCAGCCCGCCGCCGAGCTGGGCGCCCGGCGCCCGCAGGCCCTGCACCACCAGTGGCGCACCTGGGCGAGACTGCGGGACGGGCTCGCCGACAGCGGCGTCCGCGTCCTGACGGAACACCACGTGTGGTTCGTCGAGGAGCGGTCCGGCGCCTTCACGGTGCGCGCCCTGCTCGGCCCCGGGCAGGACGAACCGTCCGACGTGCACGCGGACGCGGTGCTGCTCGCCACCGGCGGCTACGAGCACGTCCTGCCCTTCCCCGGCTGGACGCTGCCCGGCGTCGTCACCGCCGGGGGTGCCCAGGCCATGCTCAAGGGCGGGCTGGTGGTGCCCGGGAGGACCGCCGTCGTGGCCGGCACCGGACCACTGCTGCTTCCGGTGGCGACCGGGCTCGCGGCGGCCGGCGTGCGGGTGGCGGCCCTCGTCGAGGCGGCCGACCCGAAGCGGATCGCCGGCCACGTCCGCGCCCTGGCCGGCAAACTCCCCGAGGGCGCGGGCCACGCCGCCCGGCTGCTGCGCCACCGCGTCCGCCCGCTCACCCGGCACGCCGTCGTCCGCGCCCACGGCGAGGACCGCCTGACCGGCGTGACCGTCGCCGCACTCGACGCCGGCGGTCGGGTCCGGCGCGGCACCGGACGCCACCTCGCCTGCGACACCCTGGCCGTCGGCCACGGCATGCTCCCGCACACCGATCTCGCCGACGGCCTCGGCTGCCGCCTGGACGGTCCGGCGGTGGCCGTCGACGCCGAGCAGCGCACGAGCGTGCCCGGCGTCTGGGCGGCCGGGGAGGCCACCGGCATCGGCGGCGCCGCCCTGGCCCTGGCCGAGGGGCACCTCGCCGGCCGCTCGATCGCGGCCCGGCTGCGGGGCCTCGAGCCCGACCCGGCCGGATGGGCGCGGGCCGCGAGGGCGCGCGAGACCCTGCGGACGGCCGCCGCCGCCCTCGCCGCCGCCTTTCCCCCGCCCGCCGGGTGGACCGGACAGATCACCGACGACACCGTGGTCTGCCGCTGCGAGGAGGTGACCGCCGGCGCCGTGAGGGAGGCCGTCGAAGGGCTCGGCGCGGGCGACGTCCGCACCGTCAAGCTGCTGACCCGCGCCGGGATGGGCTGGTGCCAGGGCCGGATGTGCGCCCCCGCGGTCGCCGGTCTCACCGGCTGCGAACCCGGCCCGGCGCGACGGCCGTTCGCCCGCCCGGTGCCCCTCGGCGTGCTCGCCCGGGCGCGGTCCGAGGAACCCGAAGAGACGCAGGAACCCGAGAGAGGACCCTCATGACTGACCACCGTCCCTGGCGCGGCGTCCTCGTCGCCACCGCGCTGCCGCTGCGCGAGGACCTCTCCGTCGACCACGACGCCTACGCCGAGCACTGCGCCTGGCTGGTGGCGAACGGCTGCGACGGCGTCGTCCCCAACGGCTCCCTCGGTGAGTACCAGGTGCTCACCCCCGAGGAGCGCGCCCGGGTCGTGGAGACCGCCGTCGCCGCGGTCGGCGGGGCACGGGTCGTGCCCGGCGTCGCGGCCTACGGCTCCGCCGAGGCCCGCCGCTGGGCCGAGCAGGCACGCGAGGCGGGCTGCGCCGCGGTGATGCTGCTGCCGCCCAACGCCTACCGTGCCGACGGGCGTTCGGTCCTCGCCCACTACGCGGAGGTGGCGCGGGCGGGCCTGCCGGTCGTCGCCTACAACAACCCCGTCGACACCAAGGTGGACCTGGTGCCGGAACTGCTCGCCCGGCTGCACGGCGAGGGCCACATCCGGGCCGTGAAGGAGTTCTCCGGAGACGTCCGCCGCGCCTACCGCATCGCGGAACTGGCCCCGGAACTCGACCTGCTGGCAGGCGCCGACGACGTCCTGCTGGAGCTGGCGGTCGCGGGCGCCAAGGGCTGGATCGCCGGGTACCCCAACGCGCTGCCCGCCGCCTGCGTCGAGCTGTACCGCGCCGCCGTCGCCGGTGACCTGGCCACGGCCGAGCGGCTGTACCGGATGCTGCACCCGCTGCTGCGCTGGGACTCGAAGGTCGAGTTCGTCCAGGCCATCAAGTGCTCCATGGACCTCGCCGGGCGGCGCGGCGGCCCCTGCCGCCCACCGCGCGTCCCGCTGCTGCCCGACCAGGAGGCCGCCGTCCGCGCCGCCACCGAGAAGGCCCTCGCGGCCGGACTCGCGTAGGGAGCCCCGTATGCGCAGCAGACTCGTCCTGCACGCCGTCGACTCGCACACCGAGGGCATGCCCACCCGGGTGGTCACCGGCGGCGTCGGCACCCTCCCCGGCGCGACCATGAACGAGCGGCGGCTGTACTTCCGCGAACACCGCGACGACGTCAAGCGGCTGCTGATGAACGAGCCGCGCGGCCACGCCGCCATGAGCGGCGCCGTCCTCCAGCCGCCCACCCGGCCCGACTGCGACTGGGGCGTCGTCTACATCGAGGTCTCCGGTTACCTGCCCATGTGCGGCCACGGCACCATCGGTGTGGCGACCGTCCTCGTCGAGACCGGCATGGTCGAGGTCGTCGAACCCGTCACCACCATCCGCCTCGACACCCCCGCCGGGGTCGTCGTCGCCGAGGTGGCCGTGGAGGGCGGCGCGGCCCGGGCGGTGACCCTGCGCAACGTCCCGTCCTTCGTCGTCGGCCTCGACCGCGAGGTCACCCTGCCCGACGGCCGGACCGTGCGGTACGACCTCGCCTACGGCGGCAACTTCTACGCGATCCTGCCCCTGGAGCGGCTCGGGCTGCCCTTCGAGCGGTCCCGCAAGGACGACATCCTCACCGCCGGGCTCGCCCTGATGGCGGCCGTCGACGAGGCGGAGGCACCGGTCCACCCCGAGGACCCGTCCATCCGCGGCTGCCACCACGTGCAGGTGACCGCGCCCGACGCCACCGCCCGCCACTCCCGGCACGCCATGGTGATCCACCCCGGCTGGTTCGACCGCTCGCCCTGCGGCACCGGCACCAGCGCCCGCATGGCCCAGCTCCACGCCCGCGGACACCTTCCGCTGCGCACCGAGTTCGTGAACGAGTCCTTCATCGGCACCCGGTTCACCGGACGGCTGCTCGGCGCCACCGAGGTCGGCGGCCGGCCCGCCGTGCTGCCCAGTTTCACCGGCCGGGCCTGGATCACCGGCACCGCCCAGTACCTCCTGGACCCCGACGACCCCTTCCCCGCCGGGTTCGTGCTGTGAACGCCGGCGGTCCCGCCCTGCCCGTCCTCGGAGGCAGGAAGACCAGTCACCGCGAGCGGGTCGCCGAGGCGCTGCGTGCCGCCCTCGTCGCGGGCGAACTGCGCCCCGGCGAGGTCCACTCGGTGCCCCGGCTCGCCGCCCGCTTCGGCGTCTCCGCCACCCCCGTGCGCGAGGCGATGCTCGACCTCGCCAAGGAGGGGCTGGTCGACACCGTGCCCAACAAGGGGTTCCGGGTCACCGCCGTCTCCGACCGGCAGCTCGACGAGTACACGCACCTGCGGTCACTCATCGAGATCCCCACCACCGCCGCACTCGCGGGCACCGCCGACCCCGCGGCCCTGGAGGCACTGCGCCCGGTCGCCGAGGAGACCGTCGCCTCCGCCGTGGCCGGCGACCTCATCGCGTACGTCGACGCCGACCTGCGCTTCCACCTCGGGCTGCTGGGCCTGGCGGGCAACGCCCATCTGGTGGACGTCGTCCGGGACCTGCGCCGGCGCTCCCGGCTGTACGGGCTGACGGCCCTGGCCGAGCAGGGGCGGCTCCAGGCCTCGGCCGAGGAACACCTGGAGATCCTCGACGCGTTGCTCGCCCGCGACGAGGAGGCCGTGCGCGCGGCGACGACACGGCACCTGGGACACGTGCGGGGCCTGTGGGCGGCCCGCCCCGACCGGTCGGCGGCACATCCGGCCTGAGCGGCGGCGCCGCACGCACGGGCCGGGACCGGCGTCCCGACGGCCCGGCGCCTCCCCGTCGGGGGAGTCGCTCCGACGGCCCGCCACCCTCCCTCGGGGCGGCGCGCCCGCGAAGTTACCCGTGCGTTCCGCACGTCGGAGAGGTGACAGCGGCAACTGTGCGGGGCGGTGGGCGGCGTGACACCGTCATCTCCGTCAGCGACCGACGGGAGGGAGTAGACGTGAACAAGGGCTACGCCGTGTACTGCGACGCGGACCCGTACTTCTACGACGCTCCCCACCGCACGTCCCCGCGGACCGGTGCCGGGCGCTCCCGGTACGCCGCGGCCTCCCGGCCCGTGCCGGAGGGTTGGCAGCGCAACGAGAGCGGCGACTGGCTCGCCCTGCGTCCGGTCGACGCCACCCTGCCCGACCAGGGCTGGAAGATCCACGTCGCGGCCTGTCTCGACAACGCCGAGAGCGTGCTGGACCGCGTGTGGCTGCACTGCGTCGAGCGCGGCACGGCCTTCAAGTTCGTGCCCAGCCGCTACCTGCTGCACCAGCGCAACGCCAAGTACGCCGACCGGGCCGGCAGCGGCAAGTTCATCACCGTGTACCCGGCGGACGAGGCGGACTTCGAGCGACTCGTGGACGAGTTGTCCGGCCTGCTGGCCGGCGAACCCGGACCGCACATCCTGAGCGACCTGCGGATCGGCGAGGGCCCCGTGCACGTCCGGTACGGCGGCTTCACCCGCCGCAACTGCTACGACGCGAACGGCGAGCTGCGGCCGGCCGTCACCGGCCCCGACGGTGTGCTCGTGCCCGACCTGCGCGGACCGGCCTTCCGCATACCCGACTGGGTGCGCCCGCCCGCCTTCCTGCGCCCGCACCTGGACGCCCGTGCCGCGGTGACCGTGACCGGCCTGCCCTACACCATCGAGTCGGCGCTGCACTTCTCCAACGGCGGCGGCGTCTACCTCGCCCGGGACACCCGCACCGGCGAGCAGGTCGTCCTCAAGGAGGCCCGCCCGCACGCCGGTCTCGCGGCCGACGGCGCCGACGCGGTGGCCCGGCTGCACCGCGAACGCCGGGCGCTGGAACTGCTGTCGGGGCTCGACTGCACGCCCGAGGTGCTGGACCACCTCAGGGTCGGGGAGCACCACTTCCTCGTACTGGAGCACATCGACGGCAAGCCGCTGAACACCTTCTTCGCCCGTCGCCACCCGCTCATCGAGGCAGACCCGGACGAGCGGAGACTCGCCGAGTACACCGCCTGGGCCCTCGACGTCCACGCACGGGTGGAACGCGCCGTCGCCGACGTCCACGCCCGGGGCGTGGTCTTCAACGACCTGCACCTGTTCAACATCATGATCCGCGAGGACGACAGCGTCTCGCTGCTGGACTTCGAGGCCGCGCACCACGTCGACGAACCCGGCCGGCAGACCGTCGCCAACCCCGGCTTCGTGGCGCCGGCCGACCGGCGGGGCGTCGCGGTCGACCGGTACGCGCTGGCGTGTCTGCGGCTCGCGCTGTTCCTCCCGCTCACCAGCCTGCTGGCGCTCGACCGCCGCAAGGCGGCCCACCTCGCGGACGTGATCGCGGAGCGGTTCCCCGTGGACCGGTCCTTCCTGGACGCGGCGGTCGACGAGATCACGGCCGGTGCCGACGGCGCCCGCCCTCAGCGGCGGCCGTCCGGTCCGGTGGCGCCGGTCCGGCCGAACGACTGGCCCCGCAGCCGGGACTCGATGGCCGAGGCCGTCCGCGGTTCCGCGACGCCGTCCCGCACGGACCGGCTCTTCCCGGGCGACATCGCGCAGTTCGCCACGGCGGGCGGCGGTCTGGCCTTCGGCCACGGAGCGGCCGGAGTGCTGTACGCCCTGGCCGAGAGCGGGGCGGGACGGGACGAGGACGGGGAGCAGTGGCTGCTGGAGCGGACCAAGCAACCGCCCTCGGGCATGCCGCACGGCTTCCACGACGGCCTGGCGGGCCTCGCCTGGACCCTGGAGCGTCTCGGCCACCGCGACCGCGCCCTCGACCTCGTCGAAATCCTCCTCGACCAGCCCTTCGGCCACCTGGGTCCCGACCTGCACAGCGGCACCGCCGGACTGGGCCTGGCCCTCGACTCGCTGGCCGCCACCACCGGCGAGAGCGCACTGCACGCGGCGGCCCTGCGCTGCGCCGAGCTGACCGCCGACGGCAGCCGCGCCGGGAGCGAGGGCTCCGGCCGGCCCCGCGCGGGACTGCTGTACGGCGCCGCGGGACGCGCGCTGCTCTTCGTACGGCTCTTCGAGCGTACCGGCGACCCGTCCTGCCTCGACCTGGCCCGTGACGCGCTGCGCGAGGACCTCGCCCGCTGCGTCCGCGGTGCGGGCGGCGCGCTGCAGGTGGACGAGGGCTGGCGCACCATGCCCTACCTGGGCGCGGGCAGCGTGGGCATCGGCATGGTGCTCGACGACTACCTCGCCCACCGGGACGACGAGGAGTTCGCCCGGGCGCGGGGCGAGATCGTGGCGGCGGCGCAGGCCATGTTCTACGCCCAGCCCGGGCTCTACCGGGGCGTCGCCGGCATGGTGCTGTACCTCGGCCGGACCACCGCCGCGGTGCCCGGCACCGGCCCGGCGGCCGTCGGGCGCCAGCTCGAGGCCCTGGCCTGGCACGCCATGTCCTACCGCGACCGGCTCGCCTTCCCCGGCGAGCAGATGATGCGCCTGTCCATGGACCTCGCCACGGGCACGGCCGGATGCCTGCTGGCCGTCGCCTCCGTACTCGGCGACGAGCCCGCCGCCCTGCCGTTCCTGCCGCCGCTGCCGAAGAACAGCGGCCCTCAGACTCGGCCCCGTCAGGGGTCGTGACCGAAGCACACCCGTTGCCGTACGAAGGGACAATGTCATGAACCTGTTTGACCTGCAGTCGATGGAGACCCCCAAGGAAGAGGCCATGGGGGACGTCGAGACCGGAAGCCGCGCGAGCCTGCTGCTCTGCGGCGACAGCAGCCTGAGCATCACCACCTGTAACTGACGCGGGAACTGACCGCCGCGGTGGCGTGGTGAGCCACGTCGCCCGGTAACGGCGCCCCGGGGACTCCCGGGGCGCCGACGCATGCGCTCGGACGGCCCGGCCGCACACCCCACCCGGGGGCGACCGGAGTCCCGGCGCGACGGAACGGACGGAAGGGGCTGGGGCCGGTGGCGGAGACGAGGCCCCGCGAGCGGCGGCCGCCCTCGGCGAAGGACCCGGCCGGCCGCGCGGAACGGGGGCGCGGGCTCGAAGCGCTGGTGCTGTCGTGCTCGGTCGCGGCAGCCGTGGCGGCGGTGGCCCAGCCCGTCGTCCTCGGCCGGACACTGGACCTGCTGCTGCGCGACGGCGACGCCGGACACTGGCTGGCCCTGAGTGCCGCGCTGCTCCTGGGCGAGCTGCTGTTCGACAGCCTGACCTCGCTGTTCACCGGCCGCTGCAACGCCGCTCGGACGGCGTCGGTCCGCCGCGGCGCCCTCGCCGGGCTGCTGCGCGCCGCACCCGAGCGCGCACGCCCCTGGACGCCCGGGGACGTCGGCACCCGCCTGACCCTGAACGCCGCCGACGCGGGAGGCGCCCCCGCGGCCAGGGCGTCCCTGGCGGCCTCGCTCGTCACCCCGCTCGGCGCGCTCGTGGCACTGGCCTTCGTCGACCTGTGGGTGACGGCCTGCGTGCTGGCCGGACTGCCCGCCCTGGCGGTGGTGCTGCGGGCCTTCGCCCGGGACACCGGCGCGTCGGTCGCCGCCTACCAGCGCACCCAGGCCCGGATCGCGTCGCGGCTCCTGGAGACCCTGGACGGAACGGCGACGATCGTCGCCGCGGGGACCACCGCCCGGGAACGCGCGCGGGTGCTGGCGCCGCTCGCCGAACTCGCCGATCAGGGTCGGCACATGTGGGCCCTGCACGGACGGGCCCTCGCCAGGAGCGGCGTCCTGGTCCCGTTGCTGACCCTGGCCGCGACGGCCGTCGGCGGGCTGCGCCTGGCCTCCGGCGACCTGAGCGTGGGGGACATGCTCGCCGCCTGCCGGTACGCGCAGCTGGCCGCCGGCGTCGGGGGGACCGCTTCCCTGCTGGGCGCGGTCGTGCGCGGTCGCGAGGCCCGGCGCCGGACCCTGGAGCTGGAGGAGACGGCCCCGCTGGCCCACGGGCCGCTGCGCCTGCCCCCGGACGGCCCGGGCGCACTCGAACTGCGGGGCGTGCGCGTGGTGCGCGACGGCAGGGAGGTCCTGCGTGCCGACGGAGTGCGGGTGCCGGGCGGGGCCACGGTCGCCGTGGTCGGCCGCAGCGGATCGGGGAAGTCCGTGCTGGCCGCCGTGGCGGGGCGGCTCGTCGACCCCGACGCGGGGCAGGTGCTGCTGGACGGCGTCCGTCTCGACCGGCTGACCCGTCAGGAGCTGCGTACCGAGGTCGCCTTCGCCTTCGAGCGCCCGGCGCTGGGGGAGGGCACGGTCGCCGAGGTGATCGCCGCCGGGGCGCGGCGGCCTTCGTCCGAGGAGGTGCGGCAGGCGGCCCGGGCCGCGGGCGCCGACGGCTTCGTCCGCCGACTCCCGCACGGGTACGACACCCCCTTGGGGGCGGCGCCGCTCTCCGGCGGGGAGCGCCAACGTCTCGGGCTGGCACGGGCGTTCGCGCACGCCGGACGGCTGCTGGTCATGGACGACGCCACGTCCAGCCTGGACACCGCCACGGAGCACGAGGTCGACCGCGCCCTGCGCCGCTCGGTGCGGCCCGGCACCCGGCTGGTCGTCGCGCACCGCCAGTCGGTCGCGGCCCGCGCGGATCTGGTCCTCTGGCTGGAGGACGGGTGCGTGCGGGCCGCCGGCACACACCGGGAGCTGTGGGAGCTGCCCGGCTACCGCGCGGTCTTCCGGACCGGCGGCACCGATCCCGCACCGCCCCGCGGGACCCCCGCCGCCCCGCGGCCCGAGGAGGTACGGCCATGACATCGGCCCGGTACCGGCGAACCAAGGCCCCGGAGCGTGCGGAGGGTCCGGAGGCCGACGGGCGCGGTGGGCCCCGGGACGACGGGGCCGGGACACTGCGCCGGGTCGCGCCGCCGGCCCGCCGCTTCCTCGGCCGTCGCAAGGGGGTCCTGGTACGGCTCACGCTGTGGTCGCTCGCCGAGTCGGGGCAGGCGTTCCTGGTCGGCTACGGGGTGGCCCACGCCGTCGACGGGTTCCTCGCCGGGGACACCCGCCGCGGGCTGCTCTGGCTCGCGGTGGCCCTGCTCGCCGTACTGTCCGGCGCCCCGGTCGTGCGGGGGGTGTTCGCGCAGCTCGCCGGGTTGACGGAGCCGTTGCGCGACGGCCTGGTGCGCCATGCGGTGGACCGTTCCCTGGCCCGGGCGGCGGCGGGCGGAGCCGGCGGGACGGACCGCGCGGCCGTCTCCCGGCTGACGAACCAGGTCGAGATCGCCCGGGACAGCTTCGCCGGACTCGTCCTGACCCTGCGCTCCTTCGTCTTCACCGCGGCCGGAGCGCTGCTCGGCCTGCTGTCCCTGCACCCCGCCCTGCTCGTGGTCGTGCTGCCGCCGCTGGCGGGCGGCCTGGCGCTGTTCCTGGTGACGCTGCGGCCCATGGCGGCGGCGCAGCGGCGTGCGCTGGCGGCCGACGAGGCGCTGGGCGACCACGCGGCGCGGTCCCGGTCGGCGCTGCGGGACCTCACGGCCTGCGGGACCGCACCGGAAGCGGAACGACGCGGCGGGGAACTGGTCGACGACGCCGCCGCGGCGGCCCGGCTCCTGGCGGGCTGGGCGGCGGTGCGCACGGCGGCGCTCGGTGTCGCGGGTCACCTGCCCGTGCTGGCGCTGCTGGCGGCGGTGCCGTGGCTGCGCGGGCGCGGGGTGTCGGCGGGCGCGCTGCTGGGCGCGTTCACCTATCTCGCGCAGTCCCTGCTGCCCGCCCTGCACACGCTGATGACCGCGTTGGGGACGGCGGGGGCCCGGCTGCTCGTCGTCCTGGACCGGATCCTCGGTCCGGGCCCCGTGCCGGTGCCCGTGCCGTTGCCGGCGGCCAGGGACGGCCTTCGGCCGGCACCCGGCGGCCCGGCCGCGACCAGCACGGCCCACCCGGGCCTCGCGACCCCCGCGATCAGCGAAGCCCCCGCGGTGGAACTGCGCTCCGTCACCCTGGCCTACGGCGTCCGGGCGGAGCCGGTCCTCGACTCCCTCGATCTGCGGGTCGCCCCCGGCGAACACCTCGCCGTCGTGGGCCCGAGCGGTATCGGCAAGTCGACGCTCACCCGTCTGATCGCGGGCACGCTCGCGCCCAGTGCCGGCGAGGTACGGGTGGCCGGGCGCGCCGTCACCGGCCCGCCCACCGACGCACTCGCCGCCGAGCGGGTGCTCGTCCCGCAGGAGGCCTACGTCTTCTCCGGCACCGTCGCGGAGAACATCGCGTACCTGCGCCCGGACGCGTGCCGCGCCGAACTCGACGCCGCCGCCCGGGCGCTCGGCCTGCGACCGCTGATCGAGCGCCTCGGCGGGCTCGACGCGGCCGTGCGCCCCGCCGAACTGACCGACGGGGAACGGCAGCTCGTGGCGCTGGCCCGCGCGTACCTGTCGCCCGCGCCCCTGCTCCTGCTCGACGAGGCCACCTGCCACCTCGACCCGGCGTCCGAGGCGCGGGCGGAGGAGGCCCTGGCACGGCGGCCGGGAACCGTGCTGGTGGTGGCGCACCGTCTGTCGTCGGCGGTCCGGGCCGACCGGGTGCTCGTCCTGGACGGTGTGAACGCCGTCTGCGGTACGCACGAGGAGCTGCTGGACCGCTCACCCCTCTACCGCGACCTCACGGGTCACTGGCACGCGGGACCACCCGGACAGCCGTGACCGCCGCGCGGGGAGCGGCCACGGCACCGCGGTGGCTCCGTCAGGCCCACCCCGCGCTCTGGACGATCCGGATCGCGTCCACCCGGTTGCGGGCCCCCACCTTCCGGATCGCCGTGGCCATGTAGTTGCGGACCGTTCCCCGGGACAGGTGCAGCCGCGCCGCTATCTCGGCGATCGGCGCCCCCTGCGAGGCCAGGGAGAGCACGCTCAGCTCGCGGGTCGTCAGGGGCATCTCCGCGCCCTGCAACAGCGCCACGGTGAGCGTCTCGTCCAGGAACCGTTCCCCCTTGGCGACCGTGTGCACCGCCGTGAGCAGCCGGTGCACCGGGGCGTTCTTGTCGACCAGTCCCAGCGCGCCCCCGTCGAACGCCCGGCGCAGCACCCCCGGCCGCCGGGCGGTCGTCAGCACGACGAACCGGTCCCCGAACGCGTCCCGCAGACGCGGACCGCGTACGTCCCCCGGCGCGTGCAGGTACTCGCCGTCCACGACACACACGTCCGCCGGCAACTCCTCACCGTCCGGCTCCCGTGAGCTGGGACACAAGGACGTGACCTCCAGCGTGTCGTCGGATCTGAGCAGTTGCACCAGTGCCGACCGCAGCAGTTCCTCGTCGTGCACCACAACCGTACGAACCATCTCCCCCACCCTTGTCAGCGGCCACCTCGTCCGGACGGCCGGCCAGGCACCCCCGCGCCACGGGCCGTCTGCCCTGATCCGACCCGGCGGAACACAGGGCGCACGCGTGTGCGAGCCCCACCGCAGTCAATTGGCCGTCCCGGAGCCCCTCCAGGACAGACGCGGGGACGTCCGTACGCGACGAACAAGGCGGATAACCCACCGGTCCGCGGTCGGCCCGAGCGTGTCGGGGCCCGCCGTGCGGCCCACGCCGCCGGGTCCGCCCGGTCCGGTGCCCTGGTGACGGCGGCACGGCACCCCACGCGGCGCCCGGAGCCGGCCCGCCGCAACGAAAACTCGAACAGACCGGAGGAGGCCGGAAACAGTCGCCGTCCAATTCGGCGTGAAATGCGCCTGCCTCAGCGGCCGTTGTACGCGTCCGCTCGAATCGGACGGCGTACGGGTCGCGCAGGGTCGTGCGGCAGCGGCACGCTCAACAGCGCGAGGCACACCCCACACCCCGGGGTACGGGCCGTCGGGTCGGGGATGCCGTGCATGCCTGCCGTGATCGCGACCATCCCCGGCCCTCGGGACCGCCGCCCCTCACGTACCGACGACCTTCACACCGGCGCCACCGCACCCTTCCCTGACGTTTGCTGCTCCTGGAACACTCCATTCGCGCGCATTACGTCATCACCCGGCGCCGTCCCGCCGGTTGTTCCCCCAAGGCGAGAGGCCCTACACCCCATGCCCGAAGTCAACCGGCGCCGATTCCTCCAGGTCGCGGGCGCCACGACGGCGTTCAGCGCACTGTCGGCCAGCATCGAGCGGGCCGCCGCGCTCCCGGCCAACCACCGCTCGGGGACGATCGAGGACGTCGAGCACATCGTCGTCCTGATGCAGGAGAACCGTTCCTTCGATCACTACTTCGGCAAGCTCAGGGGCGTCCGCGGCTTCGGCGACCCGCACCCGGTCACGCTGGACGACGGCAGGTCCGTCTGGCACCAGGCCAAGGACGGCAAGGAGGTGCTGCCGTTCCACCCGGAGGCCGACGACCTCGGCATGCAGTTCCTGGAAGGACTGCCGCACGGCTGGTCCGACGGCCAGGACGCCTACCACAACGGCAAGTACGACCGGTGGCTGCCCGCCAAGGGCACCACGACCATGGCGTACCTGACCCGCGAGGACATCCCCTTCCACTACGCCCTCGCCGACACCTTCACCGTCTGCGACGCCTACCACTGCTCCTTCATCGGCTCCACCGACCCCAACCGCTACTACCTGTGGTCGGGGCACACGGGCAACGACGGCACGGGCGGCGGCCCGGTCCTCGGCAACGACGAACTCGGCTACGACTGGACGACGTACCCCGAGCGCCTGGAGGAGGCCGGGATCTCCTGGAAGATCTACCAGGACATCGGCGACGGCCTGGACGCGGCCGGCTCCTGGGGCTGGATCGACGACGCCTACCGCGGGAACTACGGCGACAACTCCCTGCTGTACTTCAACAAGTACCGCAACGCGAAGCCCGGCGACCCCTGGTACGACAAGGCCCGCACCGGCACCGACGCGAAGAGCGGCGAGGGCTACTTCGACCGGCTCCGCGCCGACGTCAAGGCCGGCCGGCTGCCGAAGGTCTCCTGGATCGCCGCCCCGGAGGCGTTCTCCGAGCACTCCAACTGGCCCTCGAACTACGGCGCCTGGTACATCTCCCAGGTCCTGGACGCGCTCACCTCCAACCCGGCGGTGTGGGCGAAGACCGCGCTCTTCATCACCTACGACGAGAACGACGGCTTCTTCGACCACCTGGTGCCGCCGCTGCCGCCGAAGTCCGCCGCGCAGGGCCTGTCCACCGTCGACGTCTCCCTGGACGTCTTCAAGGGCAGCGCGAAGCACCGCGAGGGCTTCTACGGGCTCGGCCCGCGCGTGCCCATGCTGGTCGTCTCCCCGTGGTCGAAGGGCGGCTTCGTCTGTTCCGAGACCTTCGACCACACCTCCGTCATCCGGTTCATGGAGCGCCGCTTCGGCGTCCGGGAGCCGAACATCTCGCCGTGGCGCCGTGCCATCTGCGGCGACCTGACCTCCGCCTTCGACTTCTCGCGGCACGACAGCCGCCCGGCCGGCCTGCCGGACACCGACGCCTACGAGCCGCCGGACCGCGTACGCCACCCCGACTACCGTCCCACCCCGCCCGCGGACCCGGACATGCCCCGCCAGGAGCGCGGCCTGCGCCCCGCCCGCCCGCTGCGGTACGCCCCGCACGTGGACGGGACCGTGGACGCGGCGGCCGGGAAGTTCACGCTGGCGTTCGCCTCCGGTGCCGGAGCCGGTGCCGCCTTCCTCGTCACCTCCGGCAACCGCACCGACGGCCCCTGGACCTACACCACGGAGGCCGGCAAGAGCATCGCGGACACCTGGAACTCCGCGTACTCCGCCGGCTCCTACGACCTGACGGTGCACGGCCCCAACGGCTTCCTGCGCGTCTTCCGGGGCCGCAACAGGATCTCCGGACCCGAGGTCACCGCCCGGCACACCGGTGACGACGTCCGGCTGACGGTGACCAACACCGGCACCGGCACGGTCCGGCTGCGGGTCGCGAACGCCTACGGCGGCCGGCCCGCGACCGTCACCGTGCGGGCCGGGGCGACCGTGCACCACACCGTCGACCTCACGCGCAGCCGCCGCTGGTACGACGTGACGGTCACCTCCGAGGCCGACCCCGCCTTCCTGCGGCGCTTCGCCGGCCATGTCGAGAACGGACGGCCGGGGGTGAGCGACCCGGCGATCGTCACCGACTGACGGTCGCCGGCGGGCGGCGGCTACAGCCGCGTGAGGTGCCCCGGCCCGGGCTGGCGGGGCACCAGCGCCGGCCCGGCCTGTGGCGGCCCGGCCTGTGTGGGCCCGGCCTGTGTGGGCCCGGCCTGTGGCGGCCCGGCCTGTGCCGGTGCGGCCTGTCTCGGTCCGGCCTGTGCCGGTGTGGCCTGTCTCGGCCCGGCTTGTGCCGGTCCCGCCTGGGCCGGTCCTGCCTGGGCCGGTCCCGCCTGGGCCGGTCCCGGCGGCTCGGCCGAGCCCCGCCCCCGCCGACCGGTCGGCGTCGGCGTCGCCGGCTGCACGGTGGCCGGTGCGCCGGCGGGTTCGGGCCGCCCGGGCGTCGCCCGGCTGAGCTGCACGACACCCCAGGCGGCCAGCGCCGCACCGGTCAGCGCGAGCAGCACACCGCCCGCGCCGCCCCGCAGCCGTTCACCGAGCAGCGACACCCCGATCACCGCGGCGGCCACCGGATTGGCCAGCGTCACCACCGCCAGCGGAGCGCCCAGACCGCCCCGATAAGCCGTCTGCGACAACAGCAGTCCGCCCACCGCGAAGGCGGCCACCAGCACGGCCACCCCGATCACCCGGGCGTCGAGCAGCGGACCCGAACCGTCCGTGGCGGCGACCGTGACGGTCTGGGTGAGCGCCGAGGCGACCCCGGAGGCGATGCCGGACGCCGTCGCGTGCCGGAGCCCCGGCCGGGCGCCGGGCCAGGCGAGCATGCCGATCAGGGCGGCCGTCACGCCGGAGACCGCCACCGCCTCGGGCACGCCCAGCACGTCGTCGGGCGCGGGTCCGGACGCGGTCAGCAGCAGCGCGCCCAGCCCGAGCAGGGTCAGTCCGGTGCCCCGCCACTCGACCGCGCTCACCCGCCGGCCCGCCAGCCGGGCTCCCAGCGGCACCGCCGCCACCAGGGTCAGCGCACCGAGCGGTTGGACCACCGTGAGCGGGCCGTACCGCAGGGCCACGACGTGCAGCAGCGCCGCCGACGCGTTGAGGGCGACCGCCCACCACCAGGCACCGGACGCCAGCAGACGGAGCGCGCCGGTGCCCGCGCTGCGGGCGGCCAGCCGTTCCTGGGCGACGGCCGCGGCGGCGTAGGCGCACGCGGAGACCAGGGACAGCAGGACGGCGACCAGCGCGGCGTTCACCGGCCCGCCCCGACCAGCTCGGGCCGGCGTCGCTGTGCCGCCCGGCGCCGGTACTCCGGTCCGCGGCGCACCGCGGCGTACCGCGGCCGGCTCCCGTGGCGCGGACGGACCACCGCCAGCGCGAGACCGAGCAGGGCCGCGGCCACGACGACATCGAGCCAGTAGTGGTTGGCCGTGCCCACGATCACCAGCAGCGTCACCAGCGGATGCAGCAGCCACAGCCACCGCAGGCGCGACCGGGTCGCGACGATCAGAGCGACCGCCAGCATCAGGGCCCAACCGAAGTGCAGCGAGGGCATCGCCGCGAACTGGTTCGACACCTGGTCGGTGTGCGGCGGACCGTAGACCGAGGGACCGAACACCCGGGCCGTGTCGATCAGGCCGCCGGCGCCCAGCATGCGCGGCGGGGCGAGCGGAAAGAGCAGGTGCAGCGCCAGCGCGGCCCCGGTCACCGCGGCCAGCACCCGCCGGGCCCAGACGTAGTGGGCCGGCCGCCGCAGGTAGAGCCAGACCAGCAGGGCCGCGGTGGCCGGGAAGTGGACGACGGCGTAGTAGGTGTTCGCCGTGTGGATCAGGGCGTCGCCGTGCAGCAGCAGGGACTGCACCGTGCCTTCGTCGGGCAGCCGGAGCGCGCGTTCCCAGTCCCACACGCGGTGGGCGTTGCGGAAGGCCTCCGAGGTGTGGCCGGCCACCAGCTGCCGGCCGAGTTTGTACACGAGGAAGAGCCCGGCCACGAGCAGGAGCTCACGGACGAGCGGCGGTCGCGCGGGCGCGTCCGGCCCGGCTTGTGCAGGCTCGGTACGGGCATTCATCCCCCGGCCCCTTCGCTGACGGTGGTGCGTGCGGTCCACAGGTGTATGACGCACAGGAACGGAGGTGTGTGACAGTGATCATCGATACGAACCCGTTCCGATACGGAAGTGTACCGATACGCCAGTGTACCGATACGCTTGAGTACCGGTACACTGGCGTATCGATGGGCATGGCATCCACTGGAGCACCGGCCCCTGGAGTGCCTCTGTACCGCCGCTGTACCGCCGCTTGAGTGAGGAGCAGAGCCGATGACGCCGCAGGCCGAGGACCGACCGGACACGGTCGGCGCGTCGCGTCGCTCCAAGATCACGCCCGAGCGTGAGCAGGAGTTCTTCGACGCCGTGCTCGAACAGATCCGGACCTGCGGCTACGACGCCGTCACCATGGAGGGCATCGCCGCCAGCACCCGGTGCAGCAAGTCCACGCTCTACCGGCAGTGGAGGACCAAGCCCCAGTTCGTCGCCGCGGCCCTGCGCTCGCAGCGCCGGGCGCGCTTCACCGGCATCGACACCGGGTCGCTCGCCGACGACCTGCGCCAGGCGGCCCGGGCGGCGGGGGAGGGCACCGGCAAGGACACCGGGCTGCTCCAGGCGCTCGGCCACTCGGTCATGCAGGACCCGGAACTCCAGTGCGCGCTGCGCGAGGCGCTCGTCGAGCCGGAGATCGCCGCGCTCCGGGAGATCCTCCGGCGCGGGGTCGACCGGGGAGAGGTCGAGGCCGGCCACCCGGCGCTGGAGTACGTGCCGGCTCAGATGTTCGGCATGCTGCGGATGCGGCCGGTCGTCGAGGGCGAGCAGGCCGACGCCGCGTACCTCGTGCGCTTCGTGGAGGCCGTCGTGCTGCCGGCGCTGGGCCTCCCCTGAGACTCAGGCCGCCGTCCACGGGATGACTGGACGGCGGCCTGCCCGCGCCGCACCGTGGGGACGGGGGCGGCGCGCACCGCGGCCGGGTGGGACGCCTTCTGAGCGGAAGGGCGCCCCACCCGGCCGACTGCTGTGCCGGGCCGGTCAGACGTCCTGACCGTCGCCGCCACCTCCGGAGGAGTCCACCTCGATCCCCCCGGTGATCTCGTCGATGACCGACTGCCCCTCCTCGGTGTCGACACCGAAGCGGACCACGACGATGCGCTCGGGGTCGGCGGGCGAGGGGAAGGCCAGCGACTCGACGTAGCCGTCGGCGCCCTTGCTGGTGACCGCCTTCCAGCGGACCAGCCAGCCCTTCTGCCCGGCGACCGTGACCGCCTTGGAGGCCAGTTCGTCGTGCGAGGTGATCCCGCCGTAGGACTCGCCGCCGTAGGACTCCTCGGCGTTCGCCTCGATGTCGGCCTTCGCGACCTCCTCGGCGGTGCCGCCCTTGGTGCCCAGCACCACGGCGGGGGCCGAGTAGGCGCCGCCCTTGGTGCAGGTCTTGGAGGTGTCGCCGGGGCACTTGTAGCTGTCGTCCGAGGTCACCGTCGCACCGACCTGCAGCTGTTGCCCGGACCAGCCGTCCGGGATGGGCAGGCTGATGCCGCTGACCGGGTCCGTGACGGAGCCGCTGTCGATCGTGGGCGGTTCCGACTCGCCCGGGGAGTCCGGCGCGGGCGATTCGCCGCCCCCGCCGCCCCCGCCCGAGCCGCCGAACGGGTTCTCCTGCCCGCCGGGTCCGCGCCGGTCCGCTTGCGAGGACGCGCTGCCGCCGCCCGAACCGTCGTCGGCCAGCACGTACACGCCCACGCCTATGCCGGCCAGCACGACCACGGCCGTCGCGACGGCTATGCCGACACGCAGCCGACGCCGCCGCGCGGAGGGCGGCTGCACGGGAAACCCCGGATAACCGGGATGCACGGGATACGGCCCGGGCACACCGTCGTGAGCCGGTTGCTGAGCCGGTTGCTGAGCCAGTTGCTGACCGGGCTGTTCGGCCGGCCGCTGCGCGGGCGGCGGCCCCCACGCGGCGGCCTGTCCCGCGGGGCGGACCTGGTCCGTCCACACCTTGCCGTCCCACCAGCGCTCGGTGGTGGGGCCGTCGTTCTTCTGCCCGGGGTCCGGGTACCACCCGGGGGGAGTCGCCTGCGTCATGGCCCCACCGTATGAGGCGTCGGTGAAAGCCGGATGAGAGGCCCGGCCCCGGCACGGCCCCGGCACGGCGCAGACCCCCGCGCCTGCGGGCGGGTTGACGGACGCCGACCCGCTCGTCCGCTGATGACGGGCCCGTGGCGTCGTCCGCGCTTTACCGCATGTCACCCGTCACGGCAACTGCTGTCCGGACCGCCCACCACGCGCGCGATCCGACGGATAGGCTCAGGGGCAGTACGTCATTCGGGCGACTCGGGGAGGTAGCGGGATGACGGAGGTACGGCGGAGGGCCGCCGCCTCGGCCTCCCTCTGGGAGCGCGACGAGGAAGTCGCCACCATCGCACGGGCGGTGGACACCCTGCGGGCGGACCGCTCCTCCTCCGGCACCCTGCTGGTGGCCCGGGGCGAGGCCGGACTGGGCAAGACCGCGCTGCTCACCGAGACCCGCCGCATCGCCGAGGCCCAAGGCTGCACCGTCTGGTCGGCGCGCGGCGGCGAGACCCTCAGGTCCGTCCCCTTCAACGTGGTGCGTCAACTGCTCCAGCCCGCACTGGTGTCGATGCTCCCGGAGGAGGCGCGGGAGTACCTCGGCGACTGGTACGACATCGCGGGCCCCGCCCTGGGCATAGCGGACCCCGGCGAGCGGCAGGCCGACCCGCAGGGTGTGTGCGACGGTCTGGTCGCCGTCGTGCGCCGCCTCGCCCGCCGGGAGTGGCCCCTGGTCCTGCTGATCGACGACGCCCACTGGGCCGACCAGGAGACCCTGCGCTGGCTCGCCGCGCTCGCCGAACGGCTCGACGAGACCTCGATCCTGATCGTCGTCGCCCGCCGCCCCGGTGAGGTCGTCGGGGACAGCGCCCGCCACCTGGACGCGGTCGCCGCCGCGGGCCGGCCACTGGCCCCGCTGAACGCCCTCACCCCCGCGGCGGCGGCCGGTCTCACCCGCGCCACGCTGGGCACCCACGCCGACGCCGCGTTCTGCCGCGAGGTGTGGGCCGTCACCGGCGGCAATCCGTACGAGACCGTCGAACTCCTCGCCAAGGTCCAGGACAGCGAGATGGAACCGGTGGAGGCCCAGGCCGACGAGCTGCGCGCCCTGAACCGCGCCGCGCGGGGCGGCGGCCTCGTCGCCCGCCTGGAGCAACTCGGCGTCGACTCCACCCGCTTCGCCTGGGCCGCCGCCATCCTCGGCGGCGGCATCACCGTCGGCATGGTGGCCCGGCTCGCCACCCTGGACCGCGACGACGCCGCCCGCTGCGCCGAACTGCTGTGCAACGCACGCATCCTGACCGAGCCCGACCCCGGGGCCCCGCAACCGGACGCGGGCGACCTGGAGTTCGTCCACCCGCTGATCGCCACCGCCGTGTACAACTCCATCCCCGACGCGCTGCGCACGGCGATGCACGGCATAGCGGCCCAGCTGGTCACCGACTCCGGGCTCGGCGCCGCGGCGGCCTCCCGCCATCTGCTCCAGGTGCACCCCGACGACGACCCGGAGGTGGTGGAGCAGCTGCGCGAGGCGGCCCGCGAGCACCTCGCCGTCGGCGCCCCCGACGCGGCCCGCCGCTGCCTCGAACGCGCCCTGGACGAACCGCCGTTGCCCGACATGCACGCACGGGTCCTCTACGAACTGGGCTGCGCCACCCTGCTCACCGCGCCCGCCACCACCATCGGCCACCTGCGCACCGCCCTCGCCCTGCCGGGCCTGGACGGCGAGCAGCGCGTCAACGCCCTCTTCCGGCTCTCCGAGGCACTCCTCCACAACGACCAACTGGAGGAGGCCGTGCGCACCGTGCAGGCGGAGGCGGCCCGCAACCCGGACCCGTCCGTGCGGCTGCGGCTCCAGGCCGTCCAGTACATGTGGGAGGGCATCCACCCCGGCGAGACCTCCTCGCCCGGACGGTCCGAGCGCCTCGCCGAACTCGCCGCCACCTGCACCGGCCGCGACAACGCGGAGCGCGCCCTGCTCATCCTGCGCGGCTTCGACGCCATGACCCGCGGTGAGAACGCCGAGGAGGTCGCCGAGCTGTGCGACCGGGCCCTCGTCAACGGCCGCCTCGCCGCCGGACTCGGCTGGACCGACACCGAGTGGGGTCTGGAACTGCCGATGATGCTGGCCAACTGCTACGCGTACACCGACCGGCTCGACCGCGCCGAGGCACTGTTCACCGAAGCCCTCAGCTCCTACGAGACCGCGGGCTGGAGCGGCGGCCACCTCGCTCTCGCGCATGCCTACGTCGGCCTCGGCCACCGCAGGCGGGGCCGTCTCCGGGAGGCCGAGAAGTCCCTGCGGGAATCGCTGCGCATCGCCGAACGGGTCGGCCGCGGACTCCCGCTGTACTGGTCCGCGACCTGCAACCTGATCGACACCCTGCTCGCCCGCGGCCACGTCGAGGAGGCCCGTTCCGTCGCCGAGCGGTACGGCTTCGACCCGCCGTACCCGTCCACGATCGTGCTGCCCGACCCGCGGCCCGTGCGGGCGCGGCTGCTGCTCGCGACCGGCCGCACGAAAGAGGGCGTCAACGAGCTGGAGACCGCCGAGAAGGCGGCGGCCGCCCGCGGCAGGCACAACCCCGTCGTGCACCCCTGGGCGACCGAACTGGCCCGGGCCCTCGCCACGGAGGACCCCGGCCGCGCCGCCCGGCTCGTCACCGACGCCCGCCGCCAGGCCGAGCGGTTCGGCACCGACACCGCGATAGGAGAGGCCCTGCGCTGCGCCGCCGCGCTGGAGACCGGCCAGCGCGCGGTACGCCTCGCCGCACAGGCCGTCGCCTACCTGGAGGCCTCGCCCTGCCAGTACGAGCACGCCGCCGCCCGCGTCGAGTACGGCATCGCCGCCCGCTCGGAGGCGGAGCTGCGCCGCGGCCTCGCCCTGGCCGAGTCGTGCGGCGCCGACGGACTGGCGGCCCGGGCCGGCGAGGCCCTGGCGGCGGGACACGTGGGCTAGCACCGGCCCCGCCCGCCGGAGGTCAGCCGGCGACGCCGTCCTCCTCGGCCAGCACCCGCTGGGCCGCCGCGAACGCCGAGTTCGCCGCCGGAACCCCGCAGTACACCGCCGTCTGGAGAAGGACCGCGCCGATCTCGTCCGGCGTCAGCCCGTTGCGCCGCGCCGCCCGTACGTGCATGGCCAGCTCCTCGTAGTGGCCGTGCGCGACCAGCGCCGTCAGCGTGATCATGCTGCGCTCGCGCCGCGAGAGGGTCTCGTCGGTCCAGATCTCACCCCAGGCGTAGCGCGAGATGAAGTCCTGGAAGCGGGCGGTGAAGGCGGTCTGCCGCCCCTGCGCCCGGTCCACGTGCGCGTCGCCCAGCACCTCGCGCCGTACCGCCATGCCGCGCCGGGCGTCGCCGTCGAAGTGGGCCCGCAACGCGGTCAGTACCGCCTCGGGGCGCTCGGCGGGCGCCAGGTGCGAGGCCCCCGGCAGCTCGGTCAGCGTGGCGCCCGGTACGGCGTCGGCGATCTCCCGCAGGTGGGCGGGAGGTGTGGCCGGGTCCTCCCGGCCCGCGATCAGCAGCGTCGGCGCCCTGATCGCGCCGAGCCGGTCCCGCAGGTCGAAGGCGGCCAGGGCGTCGCAGCAGGCGGCGTACGCCCCGGGGTCGGCTTCCCGGTGGTCGCGGACCAGCCGCGGCACGGTGAACCCCGGGGTGAACCAGCGGTCGGCGGCGCCGTCCGCGAGCCGCGCCAGTCCCTCGGCCCGCACCGCCCCGGCCCGTTCCTCCCACGCCTGGGCGCCATTGAAGTGCGCCGAGGAGCAGACGACGGCCAGCGAGGACACCCGGTCCGGATGGTGCACGGCCAGGTGCAGCCCCACCGCACCGCCCAGCGACACCCCCGCGTAGGCGAAGCGCTCCACGCCGAGCGAGTCGGCGAGCGCGAGCACCAGCCCGGCGAGGTCCCCGACCGTGGCGCCCGGCCCGATCAGGTCCGCGGCCGAACCTCCGTGACCCGGCAGGTCCCAGCGGATCACCCGGTGCCCGACGGACAGCTCGGGCGCCACCTCGTCCCACAGCGCGTACGAGGTGCCCAGTGAGGGTCCCAGCAGCAGCGGGGGAGCGGTGGCGGGGCCTTCGGACAGGTGGTTGAGCAGGGTCAAGGTCGCTCCAGAGCACGGTCGGTCAGGGCTCCGGCGGAGCCGGTGTAACGGGCGGGGTCGGTCAGGGAGACGAGATCGAGGCCGGACAACTCCGGTACCTCCGCCAGCAGTTCGGCAAGATCGCGCCCCTCGGTGTACGTCCGTCGGGCCAGTTCCGTGAGCAGCTCCCTGGCGCGGGCCCGGCCGAGCACCGGAGCCAGTTCGGCGGAGAGCCGCTCGGTCACGATCAGGCCGTGCGTGAGACCGAGGTGCGCGCGCATCGCCTCCGGGCGCACCCGGAGCCCCTCGGCCAGCTCGGCGGCATCGCGGGCCGCGCCCGCGGTCAGCCGCAGCAGGTCCCGCAGCGGCTCCCACTCGGCATGCCAGGCGCCGGCCGGCCGCTCGTCCTCGGCCGCCAGCGAGCCGTACAGCGTGGCCGCGAGCTGCGGCGCGCGCCGGGCGGCCGCCGCGATCAGCGTGGCCCGTACGGGATTCGCCTTGTGCGGCATCGCGGACGAGCCGCCGCCGCTGCCCTCGACGACCTCGCCCAGCTCGGTGCGGGACAGGGTCAGCACGTCCGCCGCGATCTTCCCGAGCGCCCCGGCGGTGAAGGCCAGGCAGCCGGCCAGGTCGGCGACGGGGGTGCGCAGGGTGTGCCAGGGCAACAACGGCTCTTCGAGGCCGAGTTCACGGGCGTACGCCGCGGGCAGCGCGGTCGGGTCCGGAGCGCCGTACGCCCCGAAGGCGGCCAGGGTGCCGGCCGCGCCGCCGAGCTGGGCGGGCAGTGCGTCGCGCACGGACGTGACGCGGTCCCGCGCGTCGAGCACCAGCGCCCGCCAGCCCGCCGCCTTCAGCCCGAAGGTCGTCGGCACGGCGTGCTGGGTCAGCGTCCGGCCCGGCATCGCCGTGTCCCGGTGCTCGGCGGCCAGCCGGGCCAGCGCCCGTCCGGTGCGGGCGAGGTCGGGCAGCAGCAGGTCCAGGGTGCGGGCGGCGACCAGCATCGCCGCCGAGTCCAGGATGTCCTGGCTGGTCGCGCCCCGGTGCACGTACGGCCCGTACTCCTCGCCGACCGCGCTCGTCAGGTCGGCCACCAGCGGGATCACCGGGTTCCCGCCGCCGCGGGCGCGCTCGGCCAGCGAGCGCGCGTCGAAACCGGCCGGGTCGGCCGCCGCGGTCACCGCGCTCGCCGCCTCGGCGGGGGCGAGCCCGAGGCCCGCCTGGGCCCGGGTCAGGGCCGCCTCCGCGTCGAGCAGGGCCCGCAGCCAGGCGCGGTCGCCGGTCGCCTCGGCGGCCGGCGAGCCCGCCCACCCGGGGGCGAGCAGGCCCGCGTCGTGCGCTTCGGGAGCAGATGTCACTGGAACTCCAGGAAGACCGTCTCGCCTTCGCCCTGAAGGCGGATGTCGAAACGGTACGTCCCGTGGCCCTCGTCGGCGGCGATCAGCGTTCCGCGGCGCTCCGGGTCCACCCGGGACAGCAGCGGGTCCGCGGCGAGCAGCGCCTCCTCGCCCGGCAGGTAGATCCGGGTGAACAGGTGCACGAGCAGGCCGCGCGCGAACACGCACACGCTGATGTAGGGCGCGTTGCGCCCGCGCGCCCCGGGCCGCAGGGTCCGCGCGTACCAGTGGCCGTTCGCGTCGGTCTGGACGCGGCCGAAGCCGGTGAACTCCACGCCGTTGCGGCCGAGGAAGCCCCCGGAGGCCGGGTCGCGCCGCATCGAGCCGTCGGCCGTCGGCAGCGCGCCGTCCGGGCCGGGCCCCCACAGCTCCACGAGGGCGTCCGGCAGCGGGGCGCCCGCACCGTCGTACACGTACCCGTGCACGGTGATCGTGTCCGGGTGCCCGAGGGGCGCGACGTCCTCGCCGCCCGGGAAGGGCAGCGCGTACCCGTAGAACGGGCCGACGGTGTGCGACGGGGTGGGCAGCACGTGCTCCGGGCGGCCGGGGTCGGTCTTCGTCATGGCGGGTCAGCGTCCTTCTTCGATCCAGGTGGCGTTCGGGCCGTCGAGCACGATGTCCCAGTGGTAGCCGAGCGAGAACTCGGGTACGGACAGGCTGTGGTCGTAGGCCGCGATCAGCCGCTGCCGCGCCGCCTCGTCCGTGACGGACTGCAGGATCGGGTCGTACGGGAACAGCGGGTCGTTCGGGAAGTACATCTGCGTCACGAGCCGCTGGGTGAAGGCCGAGCCGAACACCGAGAAGTGGATGTGCGCCGGGCGCCAGGCGTTGACGTGGTTGCGCCACGGGTACGGGCCCGGCTGGACGGTGGTGAAGCGGTAGCGGCCGTCGTCGTCGGAGAGGGTGCGGCCGACGCCGGTGAAGTTCGGGTCCAGCGGCGCGTCGTGCTGCTCGCGCTGGTGGGCGTAGCGCCCGGCCGAGTTCGCCTGCCAGATCTCCACCAGCTGGCCGCGCACGGGCTTGCCGTCGCGGTCGAGGAGGCGGCCGGAGACGGTGATGCGCTCGCCGATCGGCTCCCCGTGGTGCTGCCGGGTCAGGTCGTTGTCGATGCCGGTGAGGTCCCGCTCCCCGAAGGCGGGGGAGGACAGCTCCACCAGCTCGGGGTCCTTGGTGACGTCGATGGCGACCGGCGGCTGTTTCGGGTGGCGCAGCACCGAGGAGCGGTAGGGGGCGTAGTCGCGGCGCGGGTGGTGCTCGACGGGCGCGCCGTCGGCGACGCGCCGGTCGTAGGCGGCGCGTTCGGCCGCGATCTCCGCGTCGATGTCGTGCTGGGTGAGAGTCATGGGGGTTCCCGTGGTGGCTAGCGGTCGAGGACGAGGGCGAGGCCCTGGCCGACGCCGATGCAGAGGGTGGCGACGCCGGTGCCGCCGCCCCTGCGGGCGAGCTGGTGGGCGACGGTGCCGGCGAGGCGGGCACCCGAGGCGCCGAGGGGGTGGCCGAGCGCGATGGCTCCGCCCTGCGGGTTGAGGATCGCCGGGTCGAACTCGGGCCACTCGGCGACACAGCCCAGCACCTGGGCGGCGAACGCCTCGTTGAGTTCGAGGACGTCCAGGTCGGCGAAGGTCCGGCCGGCCCTGGTGAGGGCGCGCTCGACGGCCTCGACGGGGGCGAGCCCGAAGTACTGCGGGTCGGTCGCCGAGACGCCGGTGGCACGGATGCGGGCGAGCGGCTCGCGGCCGGTGGCCCGCAGCCCGTCGTCGTCCACGAGCAGGAGCGCCGCGGCGCCGTCGTTGAGCGGCGAGGCGTTGCCGGCGGTGACGGTGCCGTCGGCGGTGCGGAAGGACGGCCGCAGCGTGGCCATCGCCTCCAGGGAGGCGTCGGGGCGTACGCACTCGTCGGCGGCGAACTCCACCGTCCCGCCCTTGCGCCGCGGCACCGGGACGGGTGCCAGCTCGGCGTCGAACAGCCCGGCGGCCTGCGCGCGGGCGGCCTTGCGATGGGAGGCGAGGGCGTACTCGTCCTGCCGTTCCCGCGAGATCCCGTGCTTGTCGGCGATCAGTTCGGCGCTCTCGCCGAGGGGGACGGTCCACCGCGGGTCCATCCGCGGGTTGACCATGCGCCAGCCCAGCGTGGTCGAGTACAGCTCGGCGTGCCCGGCGGGGAAGGGCCGCTCCGACTTGGGCAGCACGTACGGCGCCCGGGTCATCGACTCCACCCCGCCCGCCAGGACGATCGACGCGTCCCCCACGGCGACGGCGCGCGCGGCCTGGATCACCGCTTCGAGCCCGGAGGCGCACAGGCGGTTCACGGTGACACCGGGGACCGTGGTGGGCAGTCCGGCCAGCAGGGCGGCCATGCGGGCGACGTTGCGGTTCTCCTCGCCGGCGCCGTTGGCGTTGCCGACGTACACGTCCTCGATCCGGGACGGGTCCAGCGCGGGCGTCCGGGCGAGGAGCTCGCGGACGGCGTGCGCGGCCAGGTCGTCGGGGCGTACGCCCGCGAGGGAGCCGTTGTACCTGCCGAACGGGGTGCGCACCGCGTCGACGATGTAGACGTCCTTCACTTCACGCCCTCCGGGACGACGATTTCGGCACCGGTCCGGGCGAGGACCTCGTCGGTGCTCACGCCCGGCGCGGTCTCCACCAGCACCAGGCCCTCGCCGGTGACGTCGAGGACGCCGAGGTCGGTGATGACCCGGTCCACGCACGCCCTGCCCGTGAGCGGCAGCGCGCACTGTTCGAGGATCTTGGGCGAGCCGTCCTTGGCGGTGTGCGTCATCACGACGATGACGGTGCGGGCGCCGTGGACGAGGTCCATCGCCCCGCCGATCCCGGTGATCATCTTTCCGGGGACCGCCCAGTTCGCCAGGTCACCGCAGGCCGAGACCTGCATCGCGCCCAGCACGGCCACGTCGATGTGCCCGCCCCTGATCATGCCGAAGGAGAGCGCCGAGTCGAAGAAGGAGGCGCCCGGCAGGACCGTCACGGTCTCCTTGCCGGCGTTGATCAGGTCGGGGTCCACCTCGGCCTCGGTGGGGTAGCGGCCGGTGCCCAGGATGCCGTTCTCGGACTCCAGGGTGACCTCCACGCCCTCGGGGAGGTGGTTGGGGATCAGCGTCGGCAGGCCGATGCCGAGGTTCACGTACTGCCCGTCCCGCAGCTCCCGGGCCGCCCGCGCGGCCATCTCCTCACGCGTCCAGGCCATCAGGAACTCACCGTCCGCCGCTCGATCCTCTTGTCCGCCGCCTGCTCCGCCGTCAGCGCGACGACCCGCTGCACGAAGATCCCCGGCAGGTGCACCGCGTCCGGGTCGATCGCGCCGGGCTCGACCAGTTCCTCCACCTCGGCGATCGTCACCCGGCCGGCCATCGCCGCCAGCGGGTTGAAGTTCCGCGACGACTTGTTGAACACCAGGTTCCCGTGCCGGTCGCCCTTCGCCGCCCGCACCAGCGCGAAGTCGGTGCGGATGCCGTGCTCCAGTACGTACGGCGAGCCGTCGAACTCGCGGACCTCCTTGGGCGGCGAGGCCAGCGCGACCCCGCCGGAGCCGTCGTAGCGCCACGGCAGCCCGCCCTCGGCGACCTGGGTGCCGACCCCGGCCGGGGTGTAGAAGGCGGGGATACCGGCCCCGCCGGCCCGCAGCCGCTCGGCCAGCGTGCCCTGCGGGATCATCTCCACCTCCAGCTCCCCGCCCAGGTACTGCCGCGCGAACTCCTTGTTCGCGCCGATGTAGGACCCGGTCACCCGCGCGATCCGCCCCGCGGCCAGCAGCACCGCCAGCCCGGACTCCATCGCCCCGCAGTTGTTGGAGACGACCGAGAGCCCGCCGGTCCCGCGCTCGTACAGCGCCTGGATCAGCACGTTCGGCACACCGCTCAGCCCGAAGCCGCCCACCGCGAGCGACGCGCCGTCCGGCACGTCGGCTACGGCCCCGGCGGCCGAGGCCACCACCTTGTCCATCCGAGAAGCCCCATCTCTTCCAAGCGCCCCGGACCGCGAACCGATCCCCAATTAATCAGGGCACTGAGTATTTCAGCGAGGTGCCCCACACGCTGCCACCGGACCAGCCGGGCGTCAAGAGCCGGAAAAAGACGAGGTGGATCGTCCGTCGGGGCAACGGACAGCGGTCGCCCGCCCGAGGTATCGTCAGTGCACCAACAGAAATGACCACTGGAGTGCACATGGCCGCGGTCGACCTGACCACCCACCCCGGGCACCTCGCCCGGCGGCTGCAGCAGGCGCACTACCTGCTGTGGAACACGATGGTCTCGGAGGAGGTCACCTCGCCGCAGTTCGCGGTCCTCAACGCCCTGGTCGCCGAGCCGGGCCTGGACCAGCGCACGGCGGGGGAGCGGGTGGGCCTGGACCGCTCCACCATCGCCGAGGTGATCAGCCGGCTCGGCCGCCGCGGGCTGCTGGACAAGGTCCGCGACCCGCAGGACGGCCGCCGCTTCCTGCTGCGTCCGACCGAGGAGGGCCTGCGCGCCCACCGCAAGCTGGCCGTGCGCACGGCCAGGATGAACCAGGTCTTCCTCGCCCCGCTCGCCGCCGAGGAGCAGGCCGTCTTCTTCGACCTCATCCGCCGGGTGGCGGACGCCGCCGAAGGCCTCCGCGACCCGGCCGGGCCCGTGGTGGCCCCGAGCTGATCAGGACTCCTTCGCCGCGTCGACGAACACCACCCACACCTGCCCCTCGGCGAACTCCAGCGGCGCGCCGTCCGCGCCGGTGAAGGACGTGCCGTCCGCGGCCGCGCCGCGCTTCCAGGTCGCGTCGTACGCGCGCCCGTCGCGCAGCACCTCGGCCGCACCGGAGCCCACCGACTCGACGTAGGGCGAGTTGTTGCCCCGGAAGTCGCCGAAGGCGGACTCGCGCACCTCCACGTGCTGCACGACGACCGTCGCCGGTGCCAGGCGCCCCCCGTCGGCCGTCCGGGCCGGAGCCCCGTCCATGGCCACCAGCCAGCGGTCACGGCTCTCGGACCAGGTGAATTCGAAGGAGGCCGAGGGGTAGCGCACCGTGCGCGAGGACTCGGCGCGGCCACCGCCGGGAGCCTCGCCGTAGCGGAACCCGGTGGTCAGGGCGTCGGCGCCGGGAGGCTCGGGCAGCAGCCGGCCGGGGCGCAGATACAGGTTGTGCGGGGCGGCCCGGTCCTCGTCGCGCACATAGGCGTCGGTCTCCTCGCCGGGCGGCTCCGCGCGCAGCGGTGCCTCGTCGATGAGCGGCAGCAGCTTGCCCTGCGCGCCGGAGAAGGCGAGTGTCGGCCGGTCGAACTGGCGCAGCAGCTCCAGGTCCGACTCGCGGGCGCTGCGCACCGGACCGACCGACTCCGGCAGTTCCGTCGCGTAGACCGCCATCAGACGGCTCAGTCCTGCCTCCACCGGCTCCACGTAGACCACGTCCGCGGCCGCCAGACCCGACTGGGGGCGGGACGCGGGGACGTTGTCGACCTTCACGGCGAGCACCGGGCCCGGGCTCCTCGCGGTCTGCGACCGTTCCACCTCCGGCGCCCTCCGGTCGTCGCCCGCCCCGGGCCCGGCCGTGCAGGCCGCCCCCAGGGAGACCGCCAGCGCCGCGGTGAGCAGCGCGCCGCCCCGCCGCCTGTGCTTCCTTCGTCGCATTCCGACCACCACCCGACCGTCCCCTGTCCTTGATTGTGTGCTTCTAGAAGCATTTAGCGCCATACCCGACCGAATCTGATACGGCGCGCGCTGCGGGGCACATGATCCGCTGTTCGGACGAAACCGGCGGCAGTGACGAGAAGGGCGGGCGGTTCGGTGGAGGGCGGCCGGGTACCCGGCCGCCACGCAGGACCGGCCCGCACGGGCGACGGAGGGAGCGCGAGGCGATGAAGGCAGTGACGTGGCAGGGCAAGCGGGACGTGCGGGTGGAGGAAGTGCCCGACCCGAGGATCCAGGAGCCGACGGACGCGGTCATCCGCGTCACCTCGACCGGGTTGTGCGGCTCCGACCTGCACCTGTACGAGGTGCTCACGCCGTTCATGACACCGGGGGACATCCTCGGCCACGAACCCATGGGCATCGTGGAGGAGGTCGGCGCCGAGGTGACCGGTCTCCGGCCCGGTGACCGGGTCGTGGTGCCGTTCCAGATCGCGTGCGGGCACTGCTACATGTGCGGCACCGGCCTGCCGACCCAGTGCGAGACCACCCAGGTCACCGGCGAGGGGATGGGCGCCCAGCTGTTCGGCTACACCCGGCTGTACGGCGCCGTGCCCGGCGGCCAGGCCGAGTACCTGCGGGTGCCGCAGGCCCAGTACGGCCCGATCAAGGTGCCCGAGGGCCCGGCCGACGACCGTTTCGTGTACCTGTCCGACGTCCTGCCCACCGCCTGGCAGGCGGTCGCGTACGCGGGCGTCCCGCAGGGCGGCAGCGTCGCCGTGCTCGGCCTCGGCCCGATCGGCGACATGGCCTGCCGGATCGCCCGCGCCAAGGGGGCCGAGCGGGTGTTCGGCGTGGACCTCGTACCGGAGCGGCTGCGGCGCGCCCGCGAGCGGGGCGTGGAGACGTACGACCTGCGGTCCTTCGACAGCCAGAAGGAGCTCGTCGCCGCGATCCGCGACGAGACCGGTGGCCGCGGGCCGGACGCCGTGATCGACGCGGTCGGTACCGAGGCGCACGGCGGCGCCGCCGCCAAGCTGGTCCAGCAGGCCGCCGCGGTGATGCCCCGGGCCATCGGCGGCAAGCTGGCGGAGCGCTTCAGCGTCGACCGGCTCGCCGCCCTCTACACCGCCATCGAACTGGTGCGGCGCGGCGGGACGATCTCGCTGTCCGGCGTCTACGGCGGCATGGCCGACCCGATGCCGATGCTCACCATGTTCGACAAGCAGATCCAGATGCGGATGGGGCAGGCCAACGTGCGTCGCTGGAGCGACGAGATCATCCCCTACCTGACGGACGAGGACCCGCTCGGCGTCGACGACTTCGCCACCCACCGGGTGCCGCTGACGGACGCGCCGCACGCGTACGAGATGTTCCAGAAGAAGCAGGACGGCGCGGTCAAGGTACTGATGCAGCCGTGAGACCCGGACCGGGAGCCGCTCACGGGCCGCCGAGGATCTCCGCGAGGTCGTAGCGGACCGGCTCCTCCAGCTGGGCGTAGGTGCAGCTGCGCGGCGTCCGGTCCGGGCGCCAGCGCCGGAAGCGGGCCGTGTGGCGGAAGCGCGCCCCGTTCTCCATGTGGTCGTACGCCACCTCGACGACCCGCTCCGGCCGCAGCGGCACCCACGAGAGGTCCTTCTTGCCCGACCAGCGGCTGGGAGCGCCGGGCAGCCGGGCCGACTCGTGCGCCGACTCCTCGGCCCAGGCGGCCCACGGGTGGCCCCGCACGTCGTCCATGCGCAGCGGCTCCAGCTCCTCCACCAGCTCGGCGCGCCGCTTCATGGTGAAGGCCGCGCTCACCCCCACGTGCTGGAGTGCGCCCCGGTCGTCGTAGAGGCCGAGCAGCAGCGAGCCGACCACGGGCCCGCTCTTGTGAAGGCGGTAGCCGGCGACGACCACGTCCGCCGTGCGCTCGTGCTTGATCTTGTACATGGCCCGCTCGTCCTGGCGGTAGCGCAGGTCGCGCGGCTTGGCGACGACCCCGTCGAGCCCCGCGCCCTCGTACTGCTCGAACCACTGCCGGGCCACCTCGATGTCGTCCGTCGCCGGCGCCACGTGCACGGGCGGCGTGACCCCGGACAGCGCCCGGACCAGCAGCGCCCGCCGGTCGGTGAGTCCCACGTCGAGCAGGGACGTGTCGTCCAGCGCCAGCAGGTCGAAGACCACCAGCGAGGCCGGCGTCCGCTCGGCGAGCGTCCGCACCCGGGAGTCGGCCGGGTGGATCCGCTCGGTGAGCGCGTCGAAGTCCAGGTGCCCCTCCCGCGCGATCACGATCTCCCCGTCCACCACGCACCGCTCCGGCAGGCGCTCCCGCACCGCCTCCACCAGCTCCGGGAAGTACCTGGTCAGCGGCTTGCCCGTGCGGCTGCCGAACTCGACCTCGGCACCGTCGCGGAACACGATCGACCGGAAGCCGTCCCACTTCGCCTCGTAGTGCATGTCCGGCGGGATCTTCGCCACGGACTTGGCGAGCATCGGCTTCACGGGCGGCATGACGGGCAGATCCATGGTCCGACTGTAGGAGCGGCCACAGGTCCCCGCCCGTCAGGACCGCGCGGTGCCGGGCGCCGGGGAGGCCTCGCGGCGCCGGGCCCGCACGGCCCGCCGCCTGATGTGCGAGGTCCCCGCGGTGCGCCTACCGTGGCTCGCATGGCGGAAGCGGTGGAACTGGAGGCGGGCGGACGGACCGTGCGGCTGTCCAGCCCGGGCAAGGTCTTCTTCCCGGAGCACGGCTACACCAAGCTCGACGTGGCCCGGTACTACCAGGCCGTCGCCCCCGGGATCCTGCGCGCCCTGCGCGACCGGCCCACCACCCTCCAGCGCTACCCGGACGGCATCACCGGCGAGTGGTTCTACCAGAAGCGCGCCCCCAAGGGGATGCCCGACTGGATCCCGACCGCGCACATCACCTTTCCCAGCGGACGCAGCGCCGACGAGATGTGCCCCACCGAGGAGGCCGCGGCGCTCTGGGCCGCCCAGTACGGCACCCTCACCTTCCACCCCTGGCCGGTGCGCCGCGACGACGTCGACCACCCCGACGAACTGCGCATCGACCTCGACCCGCAGCCCGGCACCGACTACGACGACGCCGCCCGCGCCGCCCACGAACTGCGGGCGGTGCTGGAGGAGTTCGGCGGTCTCCAGGGCTGGCCCAAGACCTCCGGCGGGCGCGGCCTGCACGTGTTCGTGCCGATCGAGCCGCGCTGGACCTTCACCCAGGTGCGGCGCGCCGCGATCGCCGTCGGGCGCGAGATGGAACGGCGGATGCCGGACCGGGTGACCATCAAGTGGTGGAAGGAGGAGCGCGGCGAGCGGATCTTCATCGACTACAACCAGACCGCCCGGGACCGCACCATCGCCTCCGCCTACTCCGTGCGCCCCCGCCCGAACGCCCCGGTCTCCGCACCGCTGACCTGGGACGAGGTGGGCGTCGCGCATCCGCAGGACTTCGACATCACGACCATGCCCGCGCGCTTCGCCGAACTCGGCGACGTGCACGCGGGCATGGACGATCAGGCGTTCTCCCTCGACGCCCTGCTGGAGCTGGCGACGAAGGACGAGCACGACCACGGGCTCGGTGATCTGCCGTACCCGCCCGAGTATCCGAAGATGCCGGGGGAACCCAGCCGGGTACAGCCGAGCCGGGCGAGAAAGCCGCGGCCGCAGGGGACGTGAGCTACAGCTCCTTGATCCTCACGTCCCGGTAGGAGACCACGTCGGTCGTGCCGTGGACCTGGAGTCCGATGTAGCCGGAGGAGAACCGCCGCCCGTCCGTGCCCGGGTCGTCCGAGCGCGGCGGGGTGAAGTCCTGGCCGCCGGTGTTGTCGAACTCGTTGATCAGCACGCCGTTGCGGAAGACGGAGTAGTGCTGGTCGACCACGCGGATCTCGTAGTCGTTCCAGGTGCCCTTCTCCGTCACCCCCGCCCCGGCGAGCCCGACCCGGTCGAAGCCGTAGACCGAGCCGGTCTTGTACATGTCGCCGGTCGGGCTGTCGAACTCCTGGATCTCGTGCCCGTACTTGATGGCGACCCACTCCGGCCGGGACTCCTCCGGGTGGTCGTGGACCTGCGGGAAGCGCACGAACACACCGGAGTTGGCGTTCCCGGTGCCCGGGGCGTCGTCACGCCACTGGAGCTTCAGCGAGAAGTCGCCGTACTTGCGCTCCGGGAACCACAGCATGCCCATGCCCGGCGTGGTGGTGCCGGACGTGATCGACCCGTCCCCGTTGGGCGCGAACGAACCACCCCCGACCTGCTCCCACTTGGCCAGCGACCCCTCGGTGCCGTCCATGATCGTGCGGTAGCCCTCGGTCTGGCCGGGCGTGCCGATCTTCGACTGCCGGGCGGCCTGGTTGATCGCCCGGTACTCCCGGCGGTCGACGACACCCTCGTCCAGGAGCGCGTCCGTGACCTCCCGCACGTGCTTGAGGAACAGCGCCTGGGACGACCACTCCTTCTCGTCCTCGATCATCTCGTTGATCCGGCACCGGTTGTTCGTGACCCGGTTCGGCACGCCCGTGTCGACCGTGCCGACGATCACCGTCTGCCGCTCGTCGTACTCCGGGCAGGGCGGCGCCGGTACTCCGCCGGAGACGACCGTGAAGCTCACGGTCACCGGCGCGGAGGTGTTGCCGGCCTTGTCACTGGCCCGGTAGGCGACGGTGTGCCGGCCCACGCGGTCGACGATGACGGGGGCACCGTAGGCGAGGTAGGGCCCGGCGTCGAGCGAGTACTCCACACCGGCCACGCCGGAACCGCCCTCGTCCGTGGCGTTGACGGTCACCTTCGCGCTGCCGACGTAGGCGCCGTCGGAGTTCCTGGTGCCGTCCACGGTCGCGCCGGTCACCGGCGGGACGGTGTCCTGCGGGGGCGCGGCGACGACGGTGAACGCGACGCTCTTCTCGGCCGCGGCGTTGCCCGCCTTGTCGGTGGCGCGGTAGCGCACGGTGTGCTCACCGACCGCGTGCACCATGACGGGCGCGGTGTACGCCTGCCAGGCGCCGTCCCCGACGGCGTACTCGATGCTGTTGACGCCCGAGCCCGTGTCGGAGGCGGTGACGGTCACCGTCGCCATGTCGATGTACGCGCCGTCGGGGTTCCTCTCACCGCTGACCGTCGCCGAGGTCTCCGGCGCGGTCGTGTCGTCGGTGTCCGGGGCGGCCACGGTGAACGCGACGCTCTTCTCCTCGGCGGCGTTGCCCGCCTTGTCGAAGGCCCGGTAGCGCACCGTGTGCTCGCCGACCTGGTCGACGACGACCGGCGTGGTGTACGGCTGCCAGGCGCCGTCCGCGCCGAGGGCGTACTCGATCCGTTCGACGCCGGAGCCGCCCTCGTCGGTGGCGCCGACGGTCACGGTCGCGGAACCGACGTAGGCGCCGTCGGCGTTCTGCGTGCCGCCCACCTCGGCCGAGGTCGCGGGCGCGGTGGTGTCCTCGCCACCGCCGCCCTCGGTCACCACGAGGACGCCCTTCATCTCCCCGTGGCCGGGGATCGTGCAGTGGTACATGTACCGGCCGGGCGTGAGGGTGACCTCGGCGGTGTGTTTGCCGCCCTGGTCGTCGCCCGGGTTGGCCAGGATGTTCAGCTGGACGTCCTGGTTGTACTCCGGGTCGCTGGTCATGAACGTCAGCGTGTGCGGCATGCCGGTGGTGTTGCCGGTCGCCTCGCTGTTCTCGAAGACGATCGTGGCCGGACCGGCCACCGCCGTCTCGGGCGCCGACGTGTACTTCGTGATGTCGTCGCCGGCGGTCCAGGTGAGCACCTGGTCCGCGGCGGCGGCCCCGGCCTGCGCCCGGGGCTGCCCGGACGCGGACGTCACCTGCAGACCGAGCATCATCAGCAGACCGGCCAACAGGGCCGCCCACATTCTTCGTTGGCGTATCACTCGGACCCCCTCGCCAGCTGTCCGGCGGCCGGCGTCGGCCCGCCGCCCTTGTAGGTGACCCGCCACAGGGCCGACTTGGAGTCCGAGGTGAAGAAGCCGCGGCCGTAGTCGAGGACGTACAGCGCGCCGTCCGGGCCGAACTTCCAGCCCATCAGGTTCTTGATGCCGTCGTTGCCGATCGGCACGATCTTCTTCAGCGACTCCGAGTGCACCGGCAGACCGCCGTCGCCCTGTGTCTTCGGGTCCATCAGCACCGCGTTGCGCGGCTGGTCGGAGTCGTAGAAGTCCCCGACGAACCACTTCCCGTCCCAGTACGCGGGCCACTTGGTCTCACTGGTGCTGTCCGCGTCGAAGCGGTAGAGCGGGCCGTTCATGGCGGCCTGGCCGCCGCCCTTGAGCCAGGGCAGCCGGTAGGTGGCCTCGTCCTGCTTGTACGACGGGATGCCGTTCTCGTCGCGCGGGAAGTCGGGGCCGCCGCCCTGCGGCGAGTACCAGATGTTGTTGCCGGTCACCGGCGGCAGGTTGACCAGGCCGTCGTTGTTCGGCGACTCGTTCTTCGGGGCGTCGCAGTCGTACCAGCCCAGCGGCTTCGTCGGGTCCGGCAGGTTCCGGTCCCGGTACGGCTGCTTGTTGCCCATGCAGTACGGCCAGCCGCGGTTGCTCGCCTTGGTGATGGTGGCGAACGTGTCGTACTTCGCCGGACCCCACGTCGTCGACGGGGCGCCGGCGTCCGGGCCGACCCAGCCCGCGTACAGGGTGTCGGTGGCCTTGTCGACGGAGATGCGCGCCGGGTTGCGCACACCCATCACGTAGATCTCCCCACGCGTCTTGCCACCGCCCTCGGCGGTCTCCTTCCCGGTGAAAAGGTTGCCCTCGGGCAGCGTGTAGGTGCCGTCCGGCTCCGGGTGGATGCGCAGGATCTTGCCGTTGAGGTTGTTGGTGTTGCCGGCGGTGCGGCGCGCGTCGGCGAAGGAGACGCCCTTGAAGTTGGGCTGCGGGTTGTTGCCCGAGTAACCGTCACTGAAGCCGCTGGAGTTGTTGTCACCGGTCGCGATGTACAGGTTGCCCTTGGAGTCCCAGGCCATCCCGCCGCCCGCGTGGCAGCAGCTGTGGATCTGCACCGGCCACTTCAGCAGCACCTTCTCGCTGCCCAGGTCCAGCTTGTTCGTCGCCCGGTCCAGCGTGAAGCGGGAGACCCGCCGCTCCGCCATGTGGGTGTCGCGGTTGATCTGCGAGTGCGGCGTGTAGTGCAGGTACACCCAGCCGTTCTCCGTGAACCGCGGGTCCAGCTCGATGCCGAGCAGGCCCTCCTCGACCTTGACCAGTTCGTCGCCGCCGCCCTTGTTGCCGAAGACGGTCAGCGCGCCCGCGAGGGTGACCTTCTTGGTCTTCGGGTCCCAGACGTGGACCTCGCCCGTGCCCTTGCCGATGTCGGGGTTGTTCCAGTCGGTGATCACGGGCTTGGAGGAGTCGGCGCCGCCGCGTCCGATGTAGAAGACGCGGCCGTCGGGCGCGGTGACCAGGCCGTGCGGTTCGCCGATCTGGTCGTTCTGGCCGGGCTGGTTGGCCTGGGTGAGCCGCTCGGCCCGGTAGTTGCCGGTGATGGTGGCCTTGCAGTCGGCCTGGGCCAGCCGCGTCGTCCACATCAGGGCGCCGCGCAGGTGGGCGCGGAAGTCGGTCTCGTCGTAGGACGACACCGTGCCGCCCATACCGGTGTAGAAGGACCGGCCGCCGTCGTAGTCCCGGCACCAGCTGACCGGGTGGTCCCAGCCGTTGGCGCCGGCACCCGGCTGGTACGTCGACTCGCGCACCCGGGCGACGGTGTGGACGTCGCCGGACGGGTTCTTCGCCCAGTTCAGCCAGGTGTCCGGGCGCTTCCACTGCGTCGGCAGGTCCTTGGTGGCCGGATGGCGCCGGTCACCGACCTCGACGGTGGCCCGCTGGACGGTCTTCGGGCTCGACGCCGCCGGGCGGGCCCCGACCAGACCGGTGAACCAGTCCGAGTACGGCTCCGCGCGGGCCGCGTCGTGGACGCCGACGAACCCGCCGCCGGCCTCCATGTACGCCTCCAGCCCCGCTTCCTGAGCCGGATCGAGCACGTCACCGCCGCCGGTCAGGAACACGACCGCGTTGAAGCGGCCGAGCCTCTTCTCGTTGGTGAAGACGGAGGCGTTGTCGGTCGCCTCGACCGTGAAGCGCTCCTTCTCCGGGCCGGTCAGCCCGATCCGCTCGATCGCGGCGATCCCGGCGTTGACGACCGGGGACTCGTCCCCGGCCGCGGCGGACCCGTAGAAGATCAGCACCCGTACATTCGCGCCGCCCGGCGGCGACTTGATCGACATCGTTGTCAGGGATGGATCCGGCGCCGGACGTGCGCTTGCTGTGGGGCCGGACAACAGCCCCGCGGCGACGAAACCGGCGGTCGCGAACGCCGCCCAGCCTCTTCTCCTTGCGCTCAACCCTCTCAAGGGCATGGGCACCTCCTCGGTCACGGCAGCAGCGCCAAGGAAGCTAGACCTCTTTGCGCGGTTCGCCAATAGGTATGACCGGGATGGAACCAACTTTGTCCTGAGTGTGGATAAACGCCGTCACAGCCGGTACCGTCCCACAGGTTCATCACAGCCAATCACGGCTGCGTCTGCGCAAACACCGGGTCAGCGTGGGGAGTTCGGCATGGACAGGCGAGGCTTCAACCGACGGGTACTGCTGGGCGGCGCAGCCGTCGCGACATCGTTGTCCATCGCTCCCGAGACCGCGGGCGCGGCCGGCGCGGCGCAGGCCGTCACCGCCGGGACGGCGCCGGCCGGGGGCGAGGTGAAGCACATCAGGATGTACGCCGAGAAGCTGCCCGACGGTCAGATGGGCTACGGCCTCGAGAAGGGCAAGGCGTCCATCCCCGGCCCGCTGATCGAGCTGAACGAGGGCGACACGCTGCACATCGAGTTCACGAACACGATGGACGTACGGGCGAGTCTGCACGTCCACGGCCTGGACTACGAGATCTCCAGCGACGGCACCGCCGCGAACAAGAGCGACGTCGAGCCCGGCGGCACCCGCACCTACACCTGGCGCACCCACAAGCCGGGCCGCCGCGCGGACGGCACCTGGCGGGCGGGCAGCGCGGGGTACTGGCACTACCACGACCACGTCGTCGGCACCGAACACGGCACCGGAGGCATCCGCAAGGGCCTGTACGGGCCGGTGATCGTGCGCCGCAAGGGCGACGTGCTGCCGGACGCGACGCACACCATCGTCTTCAACGACATGCTGATCAACAACCAGAAGCCGCACACGGGCCCCCACTTCGAGGCCACCGTGGGCGACCGCGTCGAGATCGTCATGATCACGCACGGCGAGTACTACCACACCTTCCACATGCACGGTCACCGCTGGGCCGACAACCGCACCGGCATGCTCACCGGTCCCGACGACCCGAGCCAGGTCATCGACAACAAGATCACCGGCCCGGCGGACTCCTTCGGCTTCCAGATCATCGCGGGGGAGGGGGTCGGCGCCGGGGCGTGGATGTACCACTGTCATGTGCAGAGCCACTCCGACATGGGCATGGTGGGGCTGTTCCTGGTGAAGAAGACGGACGGCACGATCCCCGGCTACGACCCGCACGAGCACCCGCACGGGCAGCCGGAGGGGGCCGCGAGCGGAGCGAGGAGTGCCCCGGAGGGGGCCGAGGGGGCCTCCGCGGACGCGCACGCCCACCACCACTGAGGGGCGTCGAGAGCGCTCTCTCCCTCGCGGGGCTGCCGCTATCCTGGCGGCAGCCGCCCGACGAGGAGCCCGAAGTGAGCCAGACAGCGCCGCGTCCCACCCTGGAGGCTGTGGCCGAGCACGCCGGGGTCTCGCGGGCCACCGTGTCCCGGGTGGTCAACGGGGCGCAGGGGGTGCGGGACGCGCTGGCCGAGCGGGTCCGGCGCGCGGTGGAGGAACTGGGCTACGTGCCCAACCAGGCCGCCCGCAGCCTGGTCACCAGGCGGCACGACGCCGTGGCCGTGGTGGCCGCCGAACCGGAGGCCAGGGTCTTCGACGACCCCTACTTCGCCCAGCAACTGCGCGGCATCAGCAAGGAACTGACGGCGCACGACAACCAGCTCGTGCTGCTGCTCACCGAGGGCCGAGAGGACCACGCCCGGGTCGGGCGCTATCTGGCCGGCGGACACGTCGACGGGGCCCTCGTCTTCTCCCTGCACCTCGACGACCCGCTGCCCGGCCTGGTCCGCAGCGCCGGTCTGCCGACCGTGTTCGGCGGACGGCCCGGCTGGGACGACGGCCGGGACGGCGCGGTGTACGTGGACAGCGACAACCGCGGCGGCGCCCGCGCCGCCGTCCGCCACCTGGCCGGCCTCGGCCGCGACCGCATCGCGCACATCACCGGCCCGCTCGACCAGACCTCCGCGGCCGACCGGCTCGCCGGCTTCCGTGACCTCCGGGCGGACGCCGGCCCGGAGCTGGTCGCGCGCGGGGACTTCACCGCGGGTGGCGGGGAGCGCGCGATGCGGGAGCTGCTCGACCGGTGCCCCGACCTGGACGCCGTGTTCGCGGCCAACGACCTCACCGCGGCGGGCGCCCTGCGGGTGCTGCGGGAGAGCGGCCGGCGGGTGCCGGACGACGTGGCCGTGGTCGGCTTCGACGACATGCTGCCCGTCGCCGAGCAGACCGACCCGCCGCTGACGACGGTCCGGCAGGACATCGAGGGGATGGGGCGGCTGATGGCCCGCCTGCTGCTGCGCGGCCTGGACCCTGACGCCGTGGCCGGGGAGGGCGGGGCGACCGTGGCGGACACGTCGTCGGGGGTCGTGCTGCCGACCGCGCTAATCCGCCGCGCGAGTGCGTGAGGCGGTGACCGGGGCCGGAGGACCGCCCCGGGCGACCGCCGCCGCACCGGGGACACCCGTCCGGCCGGCCCCCGTGGCTACGGACGCGCCGGGCGGCTCGCCCGCGCGACCGACGCCCCCGCCCCTCGCCGAGCCGCCACCGTCCCACTCGGCCCACCCGGCGAGGCGGGGTTCCGGCCGGCCCGGCGCTTCCCGTCCGCGCCCGCAGGGTGGGCGACAGGTCGCCGCGGAGCCGCCTAAGCCTTGCCCGGCGACGGTCTGAGCACCGCGAAGCGCGCGCCGTACGGGTCGGCGAGCCGGGCGAGGCGCCCGACGCCCTCGATGTCCGTGGCCGGCATCCGCACCGTGCCGCCCAGCCGTCCGGCCCGGGCCACCGCGGCGTCCGCGTCGTCCACCGCGAAGTACGGCAGCCAGTGGGCGTCCGTCTCCACGGGGTCGCCGGCGAGCGGAACCACGCCGCCGAACATGCTCTCCTCGCCCTCCCCGGCCGGGTTCACGCAGGTGTACGTGCCCGCGCCGGGGAAGCGGACGGCGGAGGTCTCCAGCCCGAGCACCGCGCGGTAGTACGCGGCGGCGGCGGCGACGTCCGCCGTGTACAGCTCGACCCAGCACAGCGCGCCGCTCTCGCCGGCCACGCCGAGGCCGCCCAGTCGCCCCGGCTGCCAGAGGCCGAACCGCGCTCCGCCCCGGTCGGTGAGGATCGCCGCGGTGCCCTGGTCCCGTACGTCCGTCGGGCGCACGAGCACACCGCCGCGGGCCCGCTCCGAGGCGTCGGCGGCGGCCGCCGCGTCATGGCTCTGGAAGTACACCGTCCAGGACGGCGGGCCCTGCTCCGGCGCCGGCCGCGTACCGCCGGCCACGATCCGGCCGTCCAGCTCGAAGAGGCCGTCCTCCCCGGCTCCGGGGCCCGCCGGGCGGAGCCGCCAGCCGAAGAGGCCGGCGTAGAAGGAAGCGGCGCCTTCCAGGTCGGAGGTGGCGACGTCGATCCAGTTCGGGGCGCCGGTGACGTAACGGGTGGTGAGCATCATCGCCCTCCTCGGAAGAGCCCGCTGCCTGCTCTGCCGAGTCTCGCACCGACCACCGACCACCGACCACCGACCACCGACCACCGACCACCGACCACCGACCACCGACCACCGACCACCGACCACCGACCACCGACCACCGACCACCC
>NZ_JBIDCI010000016.1:117749-169020 GCF_043204535.1 Streptomyces sp. NPDC047853
CGACCGCCGGCCGCCGGCCGCCGCTCCCGCGCGCCGCCGTGCGCCCGCGTCCGTCGCGGGGGACCATCGGGTCGGCCGCAGGCCCGTCCCCGCGGCGTTGATCGCGCGTTGATCGAACGTTTTTCGCCGTCCGGCACGCTCTGAGCATGCACATCGAGACGATCGCGACGCCCGACGACCTCGCCTGGCAGCAGGAGGCGTTGTGCGCACAGACCGGGGGCGACTTCTTCTTCCCCGAGCCCGGCAGTTCCGTCCGGGACGCCAAGCGGATCTGCGCCCTCTGCCCGATCCGCTCGGCCTGCCTGGAGTACGCGCTCGACAACGACGAACGCTTCGGCGTCTGGGGCGGGCTGTCGGAGAAGGAACGGCTGGCGCTGCGCCGCACCACGTACTGAGCCCCGCCCGCCGCGCCGTCACGGCGGGACGGGCGGGGCCGGGCCGGGTCGGTCAGCCCGCCGCCCGGGCCGCCATCCGCGCCTTGCGCGCGGCGAGCTTCTCGTCGAACTTGGAGGCCTCCGCGTCCAGCCCGCCCATGTACAGCCCCAGCTCCTCCTGCGCCTGCTGCCCCTCCGGGCCCAGGCCGTCGATCTCCATGATCTTCAGGAAGCGCAGCACCGGCTGGATCACGTCGTCGTGGTGGATGCGCAGGTTGTAGACCTCGCCGATCGCCATCTGCGCGGCGGCCCGCTCGAAGCCGGGCATGCCGTGACCGGGCATCCGGAAGTTCACGACCACGTCCCGCACCGCCTGCATCGTCAGATCGGGCGCCAGCTCGAAGGCGGCCTTGAGCAGGTTCCGGTAGAAGACCATGTGCAGGTTCTCGTCGGTCGCGATGCGGGCCAGCATGCGGTCGCAGACCGGGTCGCCGGACTGGTGGCCCGTGTTGCGGTGCGAGATGCGGGTGGCCAGCTCCTGGAAGGCGACGTAGGCCACCGAGTGCAGCATGGAGTGCCGGTTGTCCGACTCGAAGCCCTCGCTCATGTGGGCCATCCGGAACTGCTCCAGCTGGTCCGGGTCGACGGCGCGCGAGGCGAGCAGGTAGTCGCGCATCACGATGCCGTGGCGGCCCTCCTCGGCGGTCCAGCGGTGCACCCAGGTGCCCCAGGCGCCGTCGCGGCCGAAGAGGCTCGCGATCTCGTGGTGGTAGCTGGGGAGGTTGTCCTCGGTCAGCAGGTTGACCACCAGGGCGATCCGGCCGATCTCGGTGACCTTGGACTGGCCCTTCTCCCAGGCCTCGCCGTCCTCGAAGAACCCGGGGAAGTTGCGGCCGTCGCTCCAGGGCACGTACTCGTGCGGCATCCAGTCCTTGGTGACCTTCAGGTGCCGGTTCAGTTCGGTCTCGACCACTTCCTCCAGCGCGTACAGCAGCCGGGCGTCGGTCCATTCGGCGGAACTGCCGAGGTGCGGGGAGACGATCGTCACAGAGAACTCCAGGGGACGTGCGACTAAGCGGAATGCGTCCGGCGAGCGGTGCCGGGGACTTACGGGATCGTAGGCTACGAAACCGTAGGTTACGAGACCGTAGGTTAAATGCACTGTAAAGGCCGCTGATCAGCACCGCCCACGGGGGTGCGGCGCGCCCCCGAGACACGCAGGTCCCAGGGCCGAACGGGTGACGTGCGCGAGGCCCGGCCGCACAGCTCCCGGAGCCGAACCGAGAGGCACGTCACACGCGTCGTCGCGTCCAGGTTCCCCGGCTGGTGGGTCACCAGTCCCCCGGCGAGTCGGGGGGCGCCCGTGGTGCGGCGCCGGTCGGCCATCATGCAGCCGGGGCGCGGCGGAGGGAACCCCGCCGTCCCCGAGGCGCTCCGCCGTGCCGGGCCCGCGGGCGCCGCCCGGATCACCCGACGGCTTCCGGCTCGGCGTCCTTCAGTTCGCCCCCTTCCATGAGCAGCGTGCGGGTGACGCCGATCGAGTCCAGGAACGGCAGGTCGTGGCCGGCCACGATCAGCGCCCCTTCGTACGACTCCAGCGCGGTGGTGAGCTGCCGGACGCTCGCCAGGTCGAGGTTGTTCGTCGGCTCGTCCAGCACCAGCAGCTGCGGAGCGGGCTCGGCCAGCATCAGCGCCGCCAGCGTCGCCCGGAAGAGTTCCCCGCCCGACAGCGTCGCCGCCCGCTGGTCGGCGCGGGCGCCCCGGAACAGGAAGCGGGCCAGCAGCGCCCGGACCCGGTTGTCGGTGGCGCCCGGCGCGAACCGGGCCACGTTCTCGGCGACGCTCAGCTCGCCGTCGAGGACGTCCAGGCGCTGCGGCAGGAACCGCAGCGGGACGTGGACCGTCGCCTCGCCCGACACCGGCTCCAACTCCCCGGCGATCGTGCGCAGCAGCGTCGTCTTGCCCGCGCCGTTGCGCCCGGTCAGCGCGATCCGCTCGGGGCCGTGCAGGTCGAGGCCGCCCTTCACCCTGATGCCGTGCGCGAGTTCCAGCTCCCGCAGAGTGAGCACCGACCGGCCCGCCGGCACGGCCGTGTACGGCAGGTCGACGCGGATCTCGTCGTCGTCCCGCACCGCCCGTTCCGCTTCGCCGAGCCGCTCCCTGGCCTCGGTGAGCTTCTCCTCGTGCATGACGCGGTACTTGCCGGCGGACTCCTGCGCGGAGCGCTTGCGCAGCCGCATCACCGCGCGGGGCTCGCGCTTGGTGTCGTACATCTTCTGGCCGTACCGCTTGCGCCGGGCCAGGGTCACGTGGGCGTCGGTCAGCTCGCGCTTCTGCCTGCGCAGGTCCGACTCGGCGACCCGCACCATCCGTTCGGCCGCCTCCTGCTCCACCGCCAGCGCCTCCTCGTACGCCGAGAAGCAGCCGCCGTACCAGGTGATCGCGCCCGAGCGCAGGTCGGCGATCTGGTCGACGCGTTCCAGCAGCTCCCGGTCGTGGCTGACCACGACCATCGGGCCCGGCCGGCTCTCGACGGCCGCGTACAGCCGTTCGCGCGCGTACCGATCGAGGTTGTTGGTGGGCTCGTCCAGCAGCAGGACGTCGGGCCGGCGCAGCAGCAGCGCGGCCAGCCGCAGCAGCACCGACTCCCCGCCCGAGACCTCGCCGACGGTGCGGTCCAGCCCCACGTGGCCGAGGCCGAGTTCGCCGAGCGTGGCGAGGGCCCGCTCCTCGACGTCCCAGTCGTCGCCGACGGTCTCGAAGTGCTCCTCGGCCACGTCACCGGCCTCGATGGCGTGCAGCGCGGTCCGCCGCGCGGCGATGCCGAGCGCCTCGTCGACCCGCGACGCGGTGTCGAGCGTGACGTTCTGCGGGAGATGACCGACCTCGCCGGAGACGTGGACGGTGCCGTCGGTCGGGGTGAGCCGTCCGGCGAGGAGCTTCAACAGGGTCGACTTGCCGGACCCGTTGACTCCGACGAGCCCGGTCCTGCCAGGGCCGAACGCGGCGTCGAGTCCTTCGAACACGGGGGTGCCGTCCGGCCAGGCGAAGGAGAGGGAGGTACAGGTGAGGGAAGCGGACATGCGTAGTCTCCGTGGTTGCTCGATGCGGTCAGGGGCAAACGCGTATCGAGACACCGGAGGCGGCGACCGCCGTGGGGCGCGGAAAGGAGGGGCCCGGGAGCACCGGGCAGGAGAAGGCCCTGTTCCGCAAGGACGGCTCGAACGCCGAGGTCGCACGCGACGTACACACCCGTGGCGGGTGTGGCGCGATGTCTCGAACCTCAGACGAGCAACGTCCTTCTCCGATCGGCGGCAACAGAAGCGTTGTACAACGTAGGAGGGGCAGGGTGGGCTGTCAACGCCTTTACGGACCGGTCCCCGGTCCGGTCCGAGGCCGGTCCCGCCCCGTCCCACGACTCCGAGGAGGTCCCGTGCCCAACGGCTCGCTCTCACTGCCGGCCCGGCTCTGCCTGCTGGCCTGGGACCCCGCGCGGCCCGGGGCCGGTGACACCGCCCGGGTGCACCATCTGGTGCGGGCCGGCGCGCTCACCGAGCTGGCCCAGCGCGGTCTGCTCGTCGACGCCGAGGGCATCGCCACCCCCGTCGACCTGGACTCGCGCACCGCGGACGCGGTCCTCGACGGGGTGCTGGACCTCGTCCGCGAGTCGATGCCGCACCGGTGGCGCACCTGGGTGAGGCTGCACGCCCGGGTCACCTTCGACGCCGTCCGGGAGCAGTTGGTGGCCGACGGGTATCTGCGCGCCCGCAAGAAGCGCGTCCTGGGCGTCTTCCCGTCGGTGGAGCACGTGCTCGCGCGGACCGCCGCCGCGCAGGTCCTGCGCGAGGAGACGCGGTACGCCATCGAGGGCCCGGTACCGGCCGGGGAGGTGTCCGAGCGGGACGCGGCCGTGGCCGCGCTGGCGGCCGCCGCGGAACTGCGCACCCTCGGACCCGTCGTGAGGGGCGCGCGTCGCGAACGCAGGATCGCGGAACTGACCGGTCGCAGCGGGGCGGCGGCCCCCGGGCTGCGGAAGATCGTCGGCGAGGTGTGGGGCGCCGTGAGCGCCGAGACGGCACGAACCGTGGCGTCGACGGGCGGCTGAACGGGCGCGTCCCTCGTCGGTCGGGGGCCGGCGGGGTTCGGCCCCCGGCGCCGGCTCCTCCCTCCGCCGGGCTCGTCAGGACCCCGGCCCCGGCGCCGACGGCCCCGGCGGGTTGTGGAGCCCAGGGGTTCCGCGGCTCGGCTTCGGGGCCGTGCGGTCAGCAGGTGCCGCGCATCAACTCCGCCAGGTCGCGGTCCAGATCCAGCTGGAGGTGCTCCAGCCCCACCGGCACCAGCTCACCGGTGGCCTGCAGGAACCGGCGCAGCTCGCCCGAACGGACGTGGATCACGGCCGTGCCCTCGGGCGCGTGGAACTCCATGACGGTGCGGTCGTACCCGTACGGCCGCACCCGCACGTCGCCGTGACCGTCCGGCTCCCGCATCCCGGAGATGAGCAGTTCGCGGGAGAAGGTCCAGCAGACCTCCACGCCTTCGAGGGTGGCCGGGGCGGGGAAGGTCATGCGGACGGCGAACGGGTCGCCGCGGTCGTAGTGCAGGGTGGCGGGAATGCTCGGCATACGCGGCGCGGCGGCGACGAGACGCGCCTCGACGGGGTGCTCGATGACGGTGGACAACGCCTTGCTCCCTCGTGACGGCTGGACGGGCTCGGGGGGTGTACGGGCCGGGCACTGGAAGAGACGACGGAATCAACCAATCCGTGCACACGAGAAGCTAGTGACCTCTGTCACCGCGTTCATGCACGGGAGTGACACGGCTCTCCTCGGGTGCCACGCCCGGCACTTGCGCCACTCGCGCGCACAGCCGCCCACCGTCCGGGCCCTCTGGACGGCACCGGGGCGGTGGGCTAGCTTCGCCCGCCATGAGGCGCTTGGGAAGCATGCGACGCACGGCACGGTCCGTCCGAACCGGCGGCGGGGGAGGGGGCCGGGCGGTGGTCGCGGCAGCGGTGTGCGCGGCGGCCCTGGCCGCCCTGACGGCCGCCCCCGCACAGGCGCAGCACCGGCCGCCGCACTGGGAGGTGAAGGCGACCGGCGTGTCCGACGCCAGGTTCCGGGGGCTCGCGGCCGTCAGCAGGCACACCGCCTGGGTGGCCGGCAGCCGGGGCACGGTCCTGCGCACCACCGACGGCGGCGACACCTGGCGGAACGTCTCGCCACCGGGCGCCGGCGAGCTGGAGTTCCGGGACGTCGAGGCGTTCGACGCCCGCCGCGCCGTGGTCCTGGCCATCGGCGAGGGCGAGGCGTCCCGCGTCTACCGCACCGACGACGGCGGGGCGACCTGGACCGAGTCCTTCCGCAACACCGACGCACGGGCCTTCTACGACTGCCTCACCTTCTTCGACCACCGCCACGGCCTCGCCATGAGCGATCCGGTGGACGGCAGGTTCCGCATCCTGGCCACCGGCGACGGCGGCCGCTCCTGGAAGGTGCTGCCGAGCCGCGGCATGCCCGCCGCGCAGCAGGGCGAGGCCGGCTTCGCGGCCAGTGGCCAGTGCCTGGTGGCGTCCGGACCGAAGGACGTGTGGCTGGCCACCGGCGGCGCCGCACGCGCGCGGGTGCTGCACTCCGCCGACCGCGGGCTCACCTGGACGCCCGCCGACGTCCCGGTCCCGGCGGGCGACCCGGCCCGGGGCGTCTTCGCCCTCGCCTTCCGCGACCGCCTCCACGGCCTCGCGGTCGGCGGCGACCACCGCCCCGACCAGAGCTCCCCGCGCGCCGCCGCCCGGACCACCGACGGAGGTCGCGCCTGGCGGCCCGCGGGCGGCCCCCCGCCGGCCTACCGCTCCGGCGTCGCCTGGCTCCCGCACAGTCGCACCGCCGCCCTCGCGGTCGGGCCCACCGGTACGGACCTCACCACGGACGGCGGCACCACCTGGCGGACGCTCGACACGGGGTCGTACGACACCGTGGACTGCACGCCGGACCTGGGCTGTTGGGCGGCCGGCGAGCGGGGACGGGTCGCCCGGCTGGAGCTGTGACGCCGCGCGCGACGGGGTGCTCGTCCGTAACGTGGGTACCCGTTCGCCGAACGCGAGAGGAAGTGAGCGGACATGCCACGCGGGTCGAGCCCCAAGCGGGAGCGGCAGTACGAGCACATCAAGGACAGCGCCGAGAGCCGTGGCGAGAGCACCGGTCGCGCCAAGGAGATCGCGGCCCGGACGGTGAACAAGGAGCGTGCCCAGTCCGGCGAGTCGAAGACCGCCAGCCGTACGTCCACCCAGGACAAGTCGCCGAGCAAGCGCGGCGGCCAGCGGTCGGGCAACCGGCAGGGCCCCCAGGGGCCCACCTACGACCAGCTCTACCAGGAGGCCAAGCGCCGCGGCGTCAGCGGCCGTTCGAGCATGAACAAGGGCGAACTGCAGCGCGCGCTGGGCAAGTGAGCCGCACGGCCCTCAGGCGGAGGTGTCCCGGCACCGTGCCGGTTCCGGCGCGACGTCCGTGGCGACGGACCCGTGACGCGCTCCACACGCTCCCACCGGACCTGACGCAGGAGCCACCCGAGGGATCCCCTCGATCCGCGCACGGTCCCCCGCGACGGCGATGACCACCCCGCCGTCGCGGGGCTCCTCGCGTCCGGACGCCGGGACACCCCGCGGTGCGGGACCGCTCGCGCGGGCACAAGATCGCGAGCCCGCTGCGGACTCCCGTAGGCTGCGGCCATCATGACGACCGTGACCGCGCGGATCCCCGACGACTGGCCCGCGACCGAGGAGCGGGCCCGCGCCGTCCAGGACGGACTGCGGGCCCGCGTGGTGCTGCACGAACCGGGCCCGCCGCCCGGCACCGGCATGGTGACCGGCGTGGACGTCGCCTACGACGACGAGCGGGACGTCGTCGCGGCGGCCGCCGTCGTCCTCGACGCCGCGACCCTCGACGTCGTCGCCGAGGCCACGGCCGTCGGGCGGATCTCCTTCCCCTACGTGCCCGGCCTGCTGGCCTTCCGCGAGATCCCGACGGTCCTGGCCGCCCTCGACGCGCTGCCCCGCTCATCGGGCCTGATCGTCTGCGACGGCTACGGCCTCGCCCACCCGCGCCGCTTCGGCCTCGCCAGTCACCTCGGCGTCCTCACCGGGCTGCCCACGATCGGCGTCGCCAAGAACCCGTTCACCTTCACGTACGACGATCCGGGCCCCGCGCGCGGGAGTACCGCCCCGCTGCTCGCCGGCGCCGAGGAGGTCGGGCGTGCCGTCCGTACGCGCGAGGGCGTCAAGCCGGTCTTCGTCTCCGTCGGCCACCGCGTGAGCCTCGACAACGCCTGCGCACACACCCTGGCGCTGGCTCCGGCCTACCGGTTGCCGGAGACCACCCGCCGGGCCGACGCACTGTGCCGCGAGGCCCTGCGGTCGGCCGCCTACCCGGCCTGACCCTCGATGCTCCAGCGGCCCACCTCCCGGTAGGCGGAGTCGTAGACGGCCGAACCGTCGCCGGCCTCCAGCGCGTAGTGCTTCAGGTTGCCGCCCCAGTACCGCAGGATGCGCTGCAACTCGCCCGTGGGGTCCTCGGCGAGCGCGCCCTCGTCCATGGTGACTTCTAGAAGGAACTTCATACCTTCAAGGATTTCATTGAACTCCTTGTAGGGACTTGGCCGCGCCCGGACAGCGGCTGTCATGAGCCGGCACGGTGAAAGTCTCAAATGGGGGTGCGGGCCCCGCGGCTGTCGCGCCGGCCCCCGCCGGGTCCGGGCACCCGTACGGACCACCCAGGTCGACTGAGTACCCGTACGGATGTGCCCGCCCCCCGACGGGCGACAGGCTGGGTCCATGACGACACACCGCGCACCCCGGCAGTCCGCCCACCGACCCGGCCGGCCGGTCGAGCGGGCGGTGGTGGCCGGCCTGGTGCTCGCCATGGCGGCCGGGGTCGCATGGATCGGCGGGATGATCTACACGATCGCCGGATGGTCGGGTTAGGGCCCGGTCCGTCGCACCGGACCGGAACCGCCCGTCAGCGGGTCGCGGCCACCCGGAAGCCGATGCCCGCCGCCCGCAGGCGCCCGGTCAGGGCGTCCCCCATCGCCACGGCCGTGGTGACCTGCCCGGCCACCTGCGGCAGCTCGTCGAGGGCGAGCGAGAGTGCCGCCTCGGCGAACATCTTCGCCGTCTCGTCGTACCCCGGGTCGCCGCCCGTGACCTCGGTGAACACCTTCCGGCCACCGCCCTCGCCGACGAAACGGACTGAGAACCGGCTCCGCGCCCGCTTCTCGGCGCTGGGCCCGTCGCCCGGCTTGAGCCGGTCGGACAGCCAGTGCCGCGCCCGCGGTACCTGGGCCGCCACCGCCAGCGCGCCCACCGCCGCCGCTCCGCCGACGGCGACGGGCAGGTGCCGGATGGCCGCGTAGTGGCGGTAGCGGAAGTCGGGGCCGTAGCGGTCCAGGGCCTTCGCGGACCGCCGTACGATCTGCGCGTCGATGGTCGGCAGCGGCAACGCCCAGGCGCCGACCTCCCCGGCGAACCGCGGCGCGCCCGTCGGTGCCACCGCGCGGCGGCCCACCAGCCGCGGCTCGTGCCGCCGGCGTTCCCGCGCGGCGGCCCGCAGCTGCCGGCCGCGCGCCAACTGCCCCAGCGCGGAGGCGAACGTACCGCCCGAGAAGGCGGCGTCGACGCTGACGAAGCCGTCCACGGTCAGCGGCACGCCCTCCGGGAGCTGCCGCACGGTGAAGCGCACGCCGAGGTCGTGCGGTACCGAGTCGAAGCCGCAGGCGTGCACCAGCCGCGCGCCGGTCTCCCGCGCGCGTGCGTCGTGGCGCACGTACGTCAGGTCCACGAACTCGGGCTCACCGGTGAGGTCGAGATAGTCCGTGCCGCTCTCCGCGCAGGCGGCGACCAGCTCGTCGCCGTACCGGACGTACGGACCCACCGTCGTGGCCACCACGCGCGCCCGCTCGGCCAGTGCGCGCAGCGAGGCGGGCTCGCTCACGTCGGCGTGCAGGACGCCGACCTCCGGCGCGCCCGGCAGCCGCTCCCGCAGCCGCCGCAGCCTCTCCTCGCTGCGCCCGGCGATCGCCCAGCGCAGCCCGTCGGGCGCGTGCGCGGCGAGGTACTCCGCGGTGAGTCCACCGACGAAACCCGTCGCCCCGAAGAGCACGACGTCGTACGGCCGGTCGGCCTTGTTCAGCCTGCTCATGACATCCCTTCGTCACCCTTCGGCGACCCCTGGACCCGCAGCACGCGCCGTCGCCGGTGGCCGAGGCTAGCGTGAGGACTGCCGACCCGGAGAGGGACCCGGCCATAATTGGCTAAGCGCTTGCTCGTCCGGGTCTTGTGTCCGGTGGAACACGTTCCTAGCATCACTGGTGTTACAGCAACTGTGTCACATGACTGGGGGCTCCATGTCGGGAGCGAGGACGCCGGGGCGAGAGCCGGGGCCGGAGCCCGGCGCGGGCCCGCTCGGCGGGGTGCGCGTGCTCGAACTGGCCGGTATCGGTCCCGGCCCCTTCGCCGCCATGCTCCTGGCCGACCTCGGGGCCGACGTGGTCCGCGTCGACCGCCCGGGCGGCGCCGGCCTCGGGATCGACCCCGCCCGCGACGTCACCAACCGCAACAAACGTTCGGTGATCGTCGACCTCAAGGCGCCGGACGGCCCGGCCAGGGTCCTGGACCTCGCCGAACGCGCCGACGTGCTGATCGAGGGCTACCGCCCCGGCGTCGCCGAACGGCTCGGTGTCGGACCGGACGACTGCCACACCCGCAACCCGCGCCTGGTCTACGGCCGCATGACCGGCTGGGGCCAGCACGGCCCGCTCGCCGACCGCGCCGGACACGACATCGGGTACATCGCGCTCACCGGGGCCCTCGGCATGATCGGCGCCCCGGACGAGCCCCCGGCCGTCCCGGCCAACCTGGTGGGCGACTACGCGGGCGGCTCCCTCTACCTGGTCGTCGGAATCCTCGCCGCCCTGCACCACGCCCGTGCGAGCGGCGCCGGACAGGTCGTCGACGCCGCCATCGTCGACGGCACGGCCCACCTCTCCTCGATGATCCACGGCATGCTCGCCGCCGGCGCCTGGCAGGACCGCAGGGGCGCCAACCTCCTCGACGGCGGCTGCCCCTTCTACGGCACCTACGCGACCGCCGACGGCCGCCACATGGCGGTCGGCGCCCTGGAACCCCGGTTCTACGCGCAGTTCATGGAGCTGCTCGGCATTCCCGACCGGGCACCCGCCCGCGACGACCCGGCCCGCTGGGCGGAGCTGCGCGACGCCATCGCCGCCCGGTTCGCGACCCGTACCCGGGACGAGTGGACGGCCGTCTTCGACGGCTCCGACGCCTGCGTGGCGCCCGTCCTGTCGCTCCGCGAGGCCCCGCACCACCCGCACCTGGCCGCCCGCGGCACCTTCACCGACCACGGCGGCATCACCCAGCCCGCCCCCGCGCCCCGCTTCTCCGCGACCCCCACCGCCGTCCGCACCGGCCCCGCCCTGCCGGGCGCCGACGCCGAGGCCGTGGCCCGCGACTGGGACCTGCCCCGGCGCCCGGACACCGCCTTGAACCTCGCACCCGACCCTCTGTGAAAGGCCTGCCAGTGACCACCGAAGCGTACGTGTACGACGCGATCCGCACCCCGCGCGGACGCGGCAAGGCGAACGGCGCCCTGCACGGCACGAAGCCCGTCGACCTGGTCGTCGGCCTCATCCACGAGATCCGCGCCCGCTTCCCCGACCTGGACCCGGCCGCCGTGGACGACATCGTGCTCGGCGTCGTCGGCCCCGTCGGCGACCAGGGCTCCGACATCGCCCGCATCGCCGCCATCGCCGCCGGACTGCCCGACACCGTGGCCGGCGTCCAGGAGAACCGCTTCTGCGCCTCGGGCCTGGAGGCCGTCAACCTGGCCGCCGCCAAGGTCCGCTCCGGCTGGGAGGACCTGGTCCTCGCCGGCGGCGTCGAATCGATGTCCCGGGTGCCGATGGCCTCGGACGGCGGCGCCTGGTTCAACGACCCGATGACCAACCTCGCCACCAACTTCGTGCCGCAGGGCATCGGCGCCGACCTCATCGCCACCATCGAGGGCTTCTCCCGCCGCGACGTCGACGAGTACGCGGCCCTCTCCCAGGAGCGCGCGGCCACGGCGTGGAAGGAGAACCGCTTCGAGCGCTCCGTGGTCCCCGTCCGGGACCGCGCCGGCCTCACCGTCCTCGACCACGACGAGCACCTGCGCCCCGGCACCACCGCCGACTCCCTCGCGGGCCTCAAGCCGTCCTTCGCCGACATCGGCGAACTCGGCGGCTTCGACGCCGTGGCGCTCCAGAAGTACCACTGGGTCGAGAAGATCGACCACGTCCACCACGCGGGCAACTCCTCCGGCATCGTGGACGGCGCCTCCCTGGTCGCCATCGGCTCCAAGGAGGTCGGCGAGCGCTACGGCCTCACCCCGCGGGCCCGGATCGTCTCCGCCGCCGTCTCCGGCTCCGAGCCCACCATCATGCTCACCGGTCCCGCCCCCGCCACCCGCAAGGCGCTCGCCAAGGCCGGGCTGACCATCGACGACATCGACCTCGTCGAGATCAACGAGGCCTTCGCGGCCGTCGTCCTGCGCTTCGTGAAGGACATGGGCCTGTCCCTGGACAAGGTCAACGTCAACGGCGGGGCCATCGCGCTCGGCCACCCCCTCGGCGCCACCGGCGCGATGATCCTCGGCACCCTCGTCGACGAACTGGAGCGCCAGGACAAGCGCTACGGCCTCGCCACCCTCTGCGTCGGCGGCGGCATGGGCATCGCCACCATCGTCGAGCGCATCTGACTCCCTGCGGAACCGCGGCCACAAAGACCTCACTGGAGACCCCTGTCATGACGACCGAGAGCACCACCATCCGCTGGGAACAGGACGACACCGGAGTCGTCACCCTCGTCCTCGACGACCCCGCCCAGTCCGCGAACACCATGAACCAGGCGTTCCGCGAGTCCCTCGCGGTGGTCACCGACCGTCTGGAGGCCGAGAAGGACGCGATCCGCGGCGTCATCGTCACCTCCGCCAAGAAGACCTTCTTCGCCGGCGGCGACCTGCGCGACCTGATCCGCGTCACCCCGGAGACCGCCCAGGACCTCTTCGATGGCGGCATGGCGATCAAGCGGAACCTGCGCCGCATCGAGACCCTCGGCAAGCCCGTCGTCGCCGCGATGAACGGCGCGGCCCTCGGCGGCGGCTACGAGATCGCCCTCGCCTGCCACCACCGCGTCGCCCTGGACGCGCCCGGCTCCAAGATCGGCTGCCCCGAGGTCACCCTCGGCCTGCTCCCCGGGGGCGGCGGTGTCGTCCGCACCGTCCGCATGCTCGGCATCACCGACGCGCTGCTGAAGGTCCTCCTCCAGGGCACCCAGTACAACCCGCGCCGCGCCCTGGAGAACGGCCTGGTCGACGAGGTCGCCGACAGCCGCGAGGACCTGATCGCCAAGGCCCGCGCCTTCATCGACGCCCACCCGGAGTCCGCCCAGCCGTGGGACAGGCCGGGCTACCGCATCCCCGGCGGCACCCCGTCCCACCCGAAGTTCGCGGCCAACCTCCCCGCCTTCCCCGCCAACCTGCGCAAGCAGACCGCCGGCGCCCCCTACCCGGCGCCGCGCAACATCATGGCCGCCGCGGTCGAGGGCTCCCAGGTCGACTTCGAGACCGCGCAGGTCATCGAGGCCCGCTACTTCGTCGAGCTGGCCGCCGGCCAGACCGCGAAGAACATGATCCAGGCGTTCTTCTTCGACCTCCAGGCCGTCAACTCCGGCGCCAACCGCCCCCGGGGCGTGGAGCCCCGCAAGGTCACCAGGGTGGCCGTCCTGGGCGCCGGCATGATGGGAGCCGGCATCGCCTACTCGTGCGCCCGCGCGGGCATCGACGTCGTCCTCAAGGACGTCTCCCTGGAGTCGGCCCTCAAGGGCAAGGGCTACTCCGAGAAGCTGTGCGCCAAGGCCGTCGCCAAGGGCCGGACCACGCGGGAGAAGGCCGACGCCCTGCTCGCCCGCATCACGCCGACCGCCGAGGCCGCCGACCTCGCGGGCTGCGACGCGGTCATCGAGGCGGTCTTCGAGGACACCTCGCTCAAGCACAAGGTGTTCCAGGAGATCCAGGACGTCGTCGACGCCGACGCGCTGCTCTGCTCCAACACCTCCACGCTCCCCATCACCGCGCTGGCCGAGGGGGTCGAGCGGCAGGCCGACTTCATCGGACTGCACTTCTTCTCGCCGGTCGACAAGATGCCGCTCGTCGAGATCATCAAGGGCGAGCGCACGGGCGACGAGGCGCTGGCCCGCGCCTTCGACCTGGTCCGGCAGATCGGCAAGACCCCGATCGTCGTCAACGACTCGCGCGGCTTCTTCACCTCCCGGGTCATCGGCCACTTCATCAACGAGGGGGTGGCGATGGTCGGCGAGGGCGTCGAGCCCGCCTCCGTCGAGCAGGCGGCGGCCCAGGCGGGCTACCCGGCCAAGGTGCTCTCCCTGATGGACGAGCTGACGCTCACCCTCCCGCGCAAGATCCGCCAGGAGACGAAGCGGGCCGTGGAGGAGGCGGGCGGCACCTGGACCGCGCACCCCGCCGAGGCCGTCATCGACCGCATGGTGGACGAGTTCGAGCGCCCCGGCCGCAGCGGCGGCGCCGGGTTCTACGAGTACGGCGAGGACGGCAGGCGGGCGGGCCTGTGGCCGGGCCTGCGCGAGCACTTCACCAAGCCGGGTTACGCGATCCCCTTCGAGGACATGCAGGAGCGCATGCTCTTCTCGGAGGCGCTCGACACGGTGCGGCTCCTGGAGGAGGGCGTGCTGACCTCCGTCGCCGACGCCAACATCGGCTCGATCCTCGGCATCGGCTTCCCCGGCTGGACCGGCGGCGTCCTCCAGTACATCAACGGCTACGACGGCGGCGCCGGGCTGCCCGCCTTCGTCGCCCGCGCGCGCGAGCTGGCCGACCGCTACGGCGAGCGCTTCACGCCGCCCGCGCTGCTGGTGGAGAAGGCGGACAAGGGGGAGGTCTTCACCGACGGCCGCTGAGCCGCCGGATCACCCGGCGGCGCCCGGGCCGGTGTCCGTGCCGGCGCCGGTGCCGCCGGGGGTGCCGACACCTCCGGAGGCGTCGCCGCCGGCTTTCGCGCCGGTGGCCGTACCGGCTTCCGCACCGGCGTCCCCGTCGCCGTCCTTGTCGAGCCACTCCCGCAGCTCCTCGCGGAGCGACCGCTGGAACGTGGTCAGCAGCGCCTGCACCACCAGCGGGTGCATGTGGGCGGAGAGCGACCGCACGTCCCGCGCGTCGCGTTCGGCGACCGCGTCGCGCAGCAGCCGCGACAGGTCCCGCGCGGCGGCGCGGGAGTGTGCGAGCAGGGCGGTGCGGGCGGCGAGGACCGTCTCGGGGGAGAGGGGCACGTCGAGCAGCTCGACGCCGAGCCGCAGCAGCCCGGCGTCGACGCGGTAGCCGTCGCCGTCGGGCACGGCGACGTCCATCGCCACGAGCCGGCTCACCTCCTCGTCGGTCACCGGCCGGCCCGCCCGCCGGCCCAGCTCCTCCCGCGTGACCGTCTCCACCGCCTCCGGCGCCCAGGAGGCCACCACGGCCCGGTGCAGCGCGAGGTCGTGCGGGCTCAGGTCCGGCGGCAGCTGCCCCAGGTACCGCTCGATCGCGGCCAGCGTCATGCCCTGGTGCTGCAACTCCTCGATCAGCGCCAGCCGGGCCAGGTGCTCCCCGCCGTAGCGTCCCACCCGTCGCGGGCCGATCGCGGGGGGCGGCAGCAGCCCCCGGGTGCCGTAGAAGCGGACCTTGCGCACCGTGACGCCGGCCCGCGCCGCCAGCTCGTCGATCGTGAGGGCGGGCTCCCCGGTGTCGGTCGTCGTCATGTGCAGCAGTATCGCTGTCTCACCAACGCTGTGACACCTCTTGTGCACCGAGTGGAGACCGCCGACCGATCTTGTGAGAAGTCACGCTGTGTGACATGAGCCACCGCATGACGACGCAGCGTCGTGGGAAGGTGCTGCCTTGGTCTGTGCCGCGAAGGGTGGTGCGGGCCTCGTCACTGTACGGACGACCTGGGCGTATCCCGCCCGGGCGCACCAGAGAGTGGAACCACCCGTGAGCAAGGACGCCGTCGACACGGCACAGGTCGCCGCCCACCCCCAGGCGACCGGGACCATCCCCGCGGACGCGGGCGACGCCGGTTACAGCAAGGGCCTCAAGGCCCGCCACGTCAACATGATCGCCATCGGTGGCGCGATCGGCACCGGGCTCTTCCTCGGCGCCGGCGGGCGCCTGCGCGACGCGGGCCCGGCCCTCGCGATCGCCTACCTCGTCTGCGGCGTCTTCGCCTTCTTCGTCGTCAGGGCGCTCGGCGAGCTGGTCCTCTACCGGCCCTCCTCCGGGTCCTTCGTGTCGTACGCGCGCGAGTTCCTCGGCGAGAAGGGCGCCTACGTCGCCGGCTGGATGTACTTCCTCAACTGGTCGACGACCGGCATCGCCGACATCACGGCGATCGCCCTGTACACGCACTACTGGAGCATGTTCACGAGCATCCCGCAGTGGGTGCTCGCGCTGATCGCCCTCGCGGTCGTGCTGGCCGTGAACCTCATCTCGGTGAAGATCTTCGGCGAGATGGAGTTCTGGTTCGCGATCGTCAAGGTCGCCACCCTCGTCGGCTTCATGCTGATCGGCATCTTCCTGCTGGCCACCCAGCACGAGGTGGGCGGCCACACCCCGGGCGTCAGCATGATCACCGACCACGGCGGCATCCTCCCGCACGGCGTGATGCCCGTCGTCCTGGTGATGCAGGGCGTGATCTTCGCGTACGCGGCCCTGGAGCTGGTCGGCGTCGCCGCCGGCGAGACCGCCGAGCCGGAGAAGGTCGTCCCGCGCGCGGTGAACTCGATCATGTGGCGCGTGGCCCTCTTCTACGTCGGCTCGGTCGTCCTGCTGGCCCTGCTGCTGCCGAGTTCGCTCTACTCGGGCGACCAGAGCCCGTTCGTCACCGTCCTGTCGAAGATCGGCGTCCCGGCGGCCGGCGACGTGATGAACCTCGTGGTCCTCACGGCCGCCATGTCCTCCCTGAACTCCGGCCTGTACTCCACCGGCCGCATCCTGCGCTCCATGGCGATGGCGGGCTCCGCGCCCAGGTTCACCGGCGTGATGAGCCGCACCCAGGTCCCCTACGGCGGCATCCTGCTGACCTGCGCGGTCTGCGTCCTCGGCGTCGGCCTGAACTTCCTGGTGCCGAGCAAGGCCTTCGAGATCGTGCTGAACGTCGCCTCCCTGGGCATCATCAGCACCTGGGTGATCATCATGATCTGCCACCTCGTCTTCGTGCGCCGGGCGCGCGAGGGCCTGGTCGCCCGGCCGCACTTCCGGCTGCCGGGCAGTCCGGTCACGGAGATCGTCACGATCGTCTTCCTGCTCTCCGTCCTCGTCCTGATGTGGAACGACCCCGAGGTCGGCCGCAAGACCCTGTACCTGGTCCCGGTGATCGCGGTGATGCTGGTGGCGGGCTGGTTCGGCGTACGACGCCGGGTGGCGGCCAACGCCGAACAGGAGCTGTCCGGCCTGAGGAAGTAACGGACCGAGGGCCTCCGGGGCGCCCCGCACGCGGCGGCGCCCCGGCCCCAGGAGCCACCGAACGCCCTCTTCTGCACGGGAGTTGACCGCTGTAGCGTCCCGCGCATGCCGATACGCATGCGCTTCACGATCTGGAGACCGCTCGCGACGGCGGCCACGGCCGCTCTCATGGCAACCTTCCTCACGCCCGCCGCGACCGCCCACCCCGCACCGCGACAGAGCGAACCCGTCCACTCCTACGCCGACGCCGTCCGCGAGGCCGTCTGGGTGGACACCGGCCACGACGGGGACGGCGACGGCGAGGACGACCGCGTCGCCGTCGATATCGTCCGCCCCCGCGAACCCGCCCGGCAGGGACGGAAGGTCCCCGTCATCATGGACGCCAGCCCGTACTACTCCTGCTGCGGGCGCGGCAACGAGAGCCAGAAGAAGACCTACGACGCCGACGGCGACGTCGTCGGCATGCCCCTCTACTACGACAACTACTTCGTGCCGCGCGGCTACGCCTTCGTCGGCGTCGACCTGGCCGGCACCAACCGCTCCGACGGCTGCGTCGACGTCGGCGGCCCCTCCGACGTCCGGTCCGCGAAGGCGGTCGTCGACTGGCTGAACGGCCGCGCGAAGGCGTACACCAGCCGCACCGGCGGCGAGCGCGCCAAGGCGACGTGGACCAACGGCAGGACCGGCATGATCGGCAAGAGCTGGGACGGCACGATCGCGGCCGGTGTCGCCGCCACCGGTGTCGAGGGCCTGGAGACCATCGTCCCGATCGCCGCCATCTCCTCCTGGTACGACTACTACTTCAGCCAGGGCGCTCCGCTCTACGGCTCCGGCCCCGACTGGCTGTCGGACTACGTCAACAGCCCCGACGCCCGCGAGCGGTGCGACGCCGTCCAGCAGAAACTCGTCGCCGGCGCCCCGCGCACCGGCGACTGGACGAAGCTCTGGACCGAACGCGACTACGTGAAGGCCGCCGGCAAGGTGAAGGCCAGCGTCTTCCTCGTCCACGGCATGCAGGACCTCAACGTCCGCATGCAGCACGTCGGCCCGTGGTGGGACGCCCTCGCGAAGAACGGCGTCGACCGCAAGATCTGGCTCTCCCAGACCGGCCACGTCGACCCCTTCGACTTCCGCCGCGCCGCGTGGGTGGACACCCTGCACCGCTGGTTCGACCACGAACTCCTCGGCTACGACAACGGCATCGACGACGAGCCCATGGCCGACATCGAACGCCGGCCCGGCCAGTGGGAGACCTCGGGCACCTGGCCCCCGCGCTCCACCGCCCCCACCACCCTGCGCCCCGCCGACGGCGCGCGGCCCGGCGTCGGCACCCTCGGCCTGCGCAGAGACCGCGGCACCGAGACCTTCACCGACGACCCCGCCCTGAGCGAGACCGACTGGGCCGCGCACATCGACGAGCCCACCCCGGGCAAGGCCGGCTTCGTCACCGCCCCGCTCACCCGCGACCTGCGCCTGTCCGGCTCCTCCGAGGTCACCGTCACGGCCCGCTCCAGCACCCCGACGGCCCACCTCTCCGCCGTCCTCGTCGACCTCGGCCCCGACACCATCCGCGACTACGGCGACCGGGGCGAGGGCGTCACCACCCTCACCGACCGCACCTGCTGGGGCCCCAGCACGCCGGGCGACAGCTCCTGCTACCTGGAGACGGCGGCGAAGACCACCGACGTGGAGTACACCGTCGTCAGCCGCGGTTGGGCCGACCTCGGCAACCACGCGTCCCGGTGGCAGGGCCGCCCGCTGACCCCGGGCAGGGCCTACACCCTCACCCTGGACCTGGCGGCGACCGACCACGTCGTCCCGGCCGGTCACCGCCTCGCGCTGATCGTCGCGGGCACCGACAAGGACCTCATCGACCCTCCCCCAAGCTCTCCGAGCTGGGGGGACCCCCATGCCGACACGCCGACCCTCACGCTGGACCTCTCCCGCACGTCCGCGCGCGTACCGTTCGTCGGCGGCACCGCCGCGTTCGCCAGGGCCACCGCCGGTACGCCGGCCACCGCTCCCGCACCCACGCCCCTCGACGGCGTGAGCGCGCCGCGCACGACGCACCGCGTCCCGAAGGGAGCCCGATGAAACGCCTGCGCACCCTCACCGTGACCGGCGCGGCCCTCGCCGCGTCCCTCCTGGCCGCGCCGGTCCACGCCGACGCCACCGCGCCCCGACCGCCCCGCACCGGCTTCGAGCAGACGCACGGCGCCCGCTGGACCACGCAGCCCGAGGAGCAGACGCTGCTCGCGGCCGCCGACCGGGCGAGCGACCGCGTCACCGTCGAGCGCGTCGGCACCACGAAGCAGGACCGCCCGCTCCAACTGGTGACCATCGGCCGGCCCACCGCCCCGAACAAGGTGCTCCTCGTGTGCAGCCAGCACGGTGACGAGCCCTCCGGCCGCGAGGCCTGCCTGTCCACCGTCCGGGACCTGGCGTACGCGACGGACCGGCGGACCCGGCACTTCCTGGACCGCACCACCGTGCTGGTCGTCCCCACCGCCAACCCCGACGGCCGGGCCGCCGACACCCGCGGCAACGGCGACGGCGTCGACGTCAACCGGGACCACCTCGCGCTGAGGACGGCCGAGGCCCGCGCCCTGGCCGCCGTCGTCCGCGACCGGCGCCCCGACGTCCTCTACGACCTGCACGAGTACGGCGCCACACCCCCCTACTACGACCGGGACCTGTTCGACCTCTGGCCCCGCAACCTCAACACCCACGCCCGGGTCCACGACGAGGCCCGCGGCCTGTCCGGGGAGTACGTCCGCCCCGCCGCCGAGGCGGACGGACACACGACCGGCACCTACGGCATCTGGACCGACCCCGTCACCGGCGACCCGATCCGGCAGACCGCCGGCGACGGCCAGGAACGCATCCTGCGGAACATGTCCGGCGTCAAGCACGCGGTCGGCCTGCTCATCGAGAGCCGCGTCGACCCGCTCACCGACGCCGAACGCGCGGACCCGGCCCTGAACAACCGGCGCCGGGTCGACTCCCAGCTAGCCGCCCTGGACGGCCTGTTCCGCTTCGCCGACCGGCGGCGCGGACCCGTCGAGGCGGCCACCGCGACCGCCCGGTGGTCCGGCCTGACCGACACCGGCCCCGTGTACCTCGGCGGTGCGGACAACGACCCGGCCGAACCCGGGGAGGTGCTCCAGGACCCGCCCTGCGGCTACCGGCTCGGCGCCGCCCAGTACAGGGAGGTGCGGGACGAACTGGCCCTGCACGGTGTACGGGCGCACCGGACGGGGGAGGAGGGCGCCTACGTGCCTCTGCGCCAGCCCTTGCGGGCCCTGGTGCCGCTGCTCCTGGACGAGCGGGCGACGTACCGCCTGACGGTGGGTGAACCCGACACCACCTGCTGAAGAGGTGAGTTCCGTGTCGCACGTGGTAAGGGCGTAGCAGAGGACTATTTTCAGCCTCACCGACGTGAAAGGTGCCACCTGTGACGCAGGACCGACCGAGCGACAAGGAACACCACGAGAGAGGCACGCTTCCGGGTGCGGAAGCGGGCCTCCCGGGGCAGGAGCACAAGCCCCGTACCGACTGGATCGTCTTCGGCGTCACAGCGGCCCTGACCCTCGCCTTCGTCATCTGGGGCGCCGCCGGCACCGATTCGCTGGAGGACGCCTCCGGCACGATGCTGAGCGGCCTGATGCACAACGGCGGCTGGGCGTTCGTCCTGGCCGCCTCGGGTTTCGTCGTCTTCGCCCTCTGGCTCGCGGCCAGCCGCTACGGCCGCATCCACCTCGGGGCCGAGGGCGAGGAGCCCGAATTCCGCACGGTGTCCTGGGTCGCGATGATGTTCAGCGCGGGCATGGGCATCGGTCTGATGTTCTGGGGCGTGAGCGAGCCGCTGGCGCATTTCGAGACCGCCCCGCCCGGGACCAGCCCCGCCGACACGGGCGACCGCATGGCCACGGCCATGGCAACCACCCTGTTCCACTGGACCCTCCATCCGTGGGCCATCTACGCGGTCGTCGGCCTCGGCATCGCCTACAGCACGTTCCGCAGGCGGCGCCGCCAGACCATCAGCGCCGTCTTCACCCCCCTCATCGGTGAGCGGCACGCCAACGGCGTCAGCGGCCGGGTCATCGACATCCTGGCCATCATCGCCACGGTCTTCGGCTCGGCGGCCTCGCTGGGCCTCGGCGCCCTGCAGATCGGCTCCGGCGTCGAGAAGCTCGACTGGATGGACAAGGTCAGTACCGGACTGCTGGTCGGCATCATCGCGGTGCTGACCGTGGCGTTCGTGGCCTCCGCGATCTCCGGTGTGGAGAAGGGCATCCAGTGGCTGTCCAACACCAACATGGTGCTGGCCCTGCTCCTCGTGGTGTTCGTCTTCGTCGCGGGCCCGACCATCCTCATCCTCGACCTGCTGCCGACCTCGCTCTTCACCTACCTCGGCGACCTGCCCGCGATGGCCGGGCGCACCGAGATCAGCGGCGGCGAGGGCGTCGCGGACTGGCTGAGCAGCTGGACCGTCTTCTACTGGGCGTGGTGGATCTCCTGGACGCCCTTCGTCGGCATGTTCATCGCCCGCATCAGCAGGGGCCGGACCATCCGTCAGTTCATCGGCGGCGTCATCCTCGTCCCCAGCACCGTCAGCCTGATCTGGTTCGCGATCTTCGGCGGCTCGGCGATGCGGCTCCAGGAGCAGAACCGGCTCGGCGACGAGACGACCCCCGAGGGCCGGCTCTTCGCCGTGCTCCAGGAGTACCCCATCGCCACCGTCACCAGCCTGCTGGTGATGATCCTCGTCGGCATCTTCTTCGTCTCGGGCGCCGACGCGGCCTCCATCGTGATGGGCACCCTCTCGCAGAAGGGCGCGCTCGAACCCAGCCGCTGGGTGGTGGTGTTCTGGGGCGTGGTGACCGGAGCGGTCGCCGCCATCATGCTCCTGGTCGGCAGCGGTGAGGGGGACGCGCTGACCGGGTTGCAGAACCTCACGATCCTCGCGGCGGCGCCCTTCGTCATCGTGATGATCTTCATGTGCGTCGCCCTCATGCGCGACCTGCGCCGCGACCCCCTCATCGTGCGCGGCGAGATGGCCTCCGAGGCCGTGGAACTGGCCGTCATCGAGGGCCACAAGCAGTACGAGGGCGACTTCGAGCTCCGCATCGGTCCCGGGCCCGGCACCGACGTGGAGGGCGACCCCATCGGCAAGCACCACTGAGCAGACCCCGGTGTCCGGCCCGGCGACGGGAGCCGGCAGCGGGGGAGCGGCGAGGGGCCGGCACGCGCACGCGTGCCGGCCCCTCGCGTCAGCCGGTGGCCAGATCGGCGGCCTCCCGCGCGCAGCCCCAGGCCACGGTGACGCCCCCGCCGCCGTGCCCGTAGTTGTGCACCAGCAGCCTCCCGTCGGGGAGCGGCTCGCGCTCCAGCCGCACCGCGTCCCGCGCCGGGCGCAGCCCCACCAGGTGGCCGAGCACCCGCGCCCCGGCGATCTCCGGCCGCAGCGCCGCGCACCGCCGCACGATCGCCTCCGCGACCGCGGGGTCCGGCTCCGCCGACCAGGCGTCCTCCTCGGCCGTGCCGCCCAGGACCAGCCGGCCGGGCTGCGGGAAGAAGTACGCCATCTCCCCGGACACGGGATCGGTGGAGACCGTCCAGGTCCGGATGCCGGGGTTCGCCACGACGACCAGCTGCCCGCGCACCGGCCGCACGGACGGGTCCGGGACCAGCTCCCGGGCCCCCAGCCCCGTGCAGTTGACGACCACGGGCGCCTCGGTCTCCGCCAGATCGGTCACCGCGCGGGTCTCCACCACACCGCCGGCGGCCACCAACCGCTCCCGCAGCCAGGGCAGATGAGTCGACATGTCGATGAGCGGCAGGCGTGCCCACAGCCCCGACCCGGCGTACTCCCGCGCGGTCGCCGCGCGCAGCCCCGGCAGCTGCGCGGCCGCCCAGGTGTCCACCTCGTCCGGTCCGGTCTCGCCGAGCACCCCCTCGACCAGCCGTACGCCGGTCTCCCCGGGCCGCGCCGCCAGCTCCTCGTACACGTCCAGCGACCGCAGCGCCCATATGCGCGCCAGGGCGACCGGCTCGATGCGGTACGGCCACCACAGCGCGCCGGCGACCGCGGAGGTGGTCCGCTCGGCGGGCTCCCGCGTCCACAACCGCACCCGCCTGCCCCGCTCGGCCAGGACGACGGCCGTCGTCAGCCCGACCACCCCGCCGCCGACGACGACGATCTCGGCATCCCGTCCGGTATCCACACGGGGACGTTAGCGGAACATGTCATGCCGTGCGCAGAGCGGCTCCGCCCTGGGAAGACTCACCGCATGGCTGTCGAGTACGCGACCTTCGGGCTGACACCGGCGATGCGGGCCGGGGGAGTGCTCGCCGACGGCGACTACCAGGTCCACCGTGATTTCCTGGACTTCGTCGTCGACGGACGCCCCCTGCTGTTCCGCCTCTGCGACCTGGACGCCGTCTCCCCGCTCGCCTCCGACGTGCCTCCCGCGATCTTCACCGCACAGGTCCGCGGCCTGCTGCTGGAGACCGGCGCGCCCCTGCCCGGCGGCCGGTACGTCATCTACGGCTGCCCCGAGTGCGAGGACCTGGCCTGCGGCGCGGTGACCGCCGTGATCCTGCGCGACGGCGACGACTTCGTCTGGCGCGACTTCGCCTGGCAGACCGGCGAACACGCCGACCTGGAACGCGACGGCTACCACGGCATCGGCCCGTACCGCTTCCCCGGCGCCGAGTACCGCGCGGCCCTCGCCGCCCTGCTCGACGGCACCGCGCGCCCCGCCCGCCGGGTCCTGCTGATCGGCGCCCGCGCCGCCCTGCCCGCCCGGCTCGCCGCCGCGCTGCGCACCATCGGCGTCGGCGCCGACATCACCGAGGACGCCGGCGCGGTGCCCGCCGAGGAACTGCGGGCCTACGGCGCCGTCGTCTTCGGTGACGCCGCCTCGGACGAGAAGCGCACGGCCGTACGCCGGGCCTTCGCCGACGCCGGGGTGGACGTGGCCGAGGTCGACGCCCTGGCCCCGATCGTTCCGCTGCTCGTCGCCCAGGTCGAACACGCCCTGGGCGGCGGCCCGTCCGGCCGGCACCGGCTGGGCCGTCTGACGGCGACCGGCGCCACGGCGGACGTCGAGGTCACCTCGCCCTGCCGGGTGCGGCTCACCGCGTACCGCCTCGACCGTCTCCGCCGCACCCGCACCCACGAGGTCTTCGACGGGGTGCTCGAACCGGGCGGCCACCGCGTCCCCCTGGACGCCGGGGCGGTGAAGGGGGAGGCCTACCTGGTGGCGCGGGCGCCGGGGAGTGTCCTGGTCACGGAGGTGAGGCACCCGACGCCCGGGTGAGCGGGCCCCGGAGCGCCGGTAAAATCCACGGTCTGATGACTGCCACCCTCGTCGCCAAGAACCTCGCCGCCGGCCACGGCGACCGCTCCCTGTTCACCGGGCTCGACCTCGTCGTCGCCCCCGGCGACGTGATCGGTCTCGTCGGAGCCAACGGGGCGGGCAAGTCCACCCTCCTGCGGCTGCTGGCCGGACTGAGCGCGCCGGAACAGGGCGAGCTGCGTCTCTCCCCGCCGACCGCCACCGTCGGCCACCTCCCGCAGGAGCCCGAGCGCCGGCCCGGCGAGACGGTCCGGGCCCTCCTCGCCCGCCGCACCGGCGTCACCGAGGCCCAGCGCGTCATGGACGAGGCCACCCAGGCCCTGGTCGACGGCGCCCCGGGGGCCGACGACGCCTACGCGGGCGCCCTGGAGCGCTGGCTCGGACTGGGCGGCGCCGACCTCGACGACCGCGCCGAGGAGACCGCCGCCGCGCTGGGCCTGACGGTGGACCTGGACCAGCCGATGACTGCGCTCTCCGGCGGCCAGGCGGCCCGGGCCGGCCTCGCCTCCCTGCTGCTCTCCCGCTACGACGTCTTCCTGCTCGACGAGCCGACCAACGACCTCGACCTGGACGGCCTGGAACGCCTCGAACGCTTCGTGACCGGCCTGCGCGCCGGCACCGTCGTCGTCAGTCACGACCGCGAGTTCCTCACCCGCACCGTCACCAAGGTCCTCGAACTCGACCTCGCCCAGAGGCAGATCAATCTCTACGGCGGCGGCTACGAGGGCTACCTGGAGGAACGCGAGGTGGCCCGCCGGCACGCCCGCGACGACTACGAGGAGTACGCCGACCGGCGGGCGGCCCTCCAGGACCGGGCGCAGACGCAGCGCTCCTGGATGGACAAGGGCGTCAAGAACGCCCGGCGCAAGGCCGGTGACAACGACAAGATCGGCCGCAAGTTCCGCAGCGAGTCCAGCGAGAAGCAGGCCGCCAAGGCCCGCCAGACCCAGCGCATGATCGAGCGCCTGGAGGTCGTCGAGGAACCGCGCAAGGAGTGGGACCTGCGGATGGAGATCGCCTCGGCGCCCCGCTCGGGCGCGGTGGTCGCCACCCTGCGCGACGCCGAGGTCCGGCGGGGCGACTTCGTCCTCGGCCCGGTCTCCCTGCAGATCGACTGGGCGGACCGGGTGGCGGTCACCGGGGCGAACGGCGCGGGCAAGTCCACGCTCCTCGCCGCCCTCCTCGGCCGCGTCCCGCTCGACGCCGGCCACGCGGCCCTCGGCTCCGGCGTCCTGCTCGGCGAGGTCGACCAGGCCCGCGCGCTGTTCCACGGCCCCGAGTCGCTGCTCGACGCCTTCCGCGCGGCGACCCCGGACACCGAGCCGGCCGAGATCCGCACCCTCCTGGCCAAGTTCGGGCTCAAGGCGGACCACGTGGTGCGCCCGGCGTCGACCCTCTCACCCGGCGAACGCACGCGGGCCGCGCTGGCCCTGCTCCAGGGCACCGGAGTCAACCTGCTCGTGCTGGACGAGCCGACCAACCACCTGGACCTGCCGGCCATCGAGCAGCTGGAATCGGCCCTGGACGCCTACGAGGGCACGCTCCTGCTGATCACCCACGACCGGCGCATGCTGGACGCGGTGCGCGTGACCCGCCGTCTGGAGGTGTCCGACGGCAGGGTGACGGAGGCGTCCGCGTAACCGCGTCGCACCCCGCCACCCTGCCGGGGGCCTACGCCAGGCCGGCCCGCCGCAGCGCGTCGGCCATCGCCCCGTCGGCGGGAGCCGGCGCCGACGCGGGCCGCCCCTTCCCGCCCGAGGGCTGGCGCTTCTGCTGTCCCCGCTGCTTGGGCGGCCGTGCGCCGCGTTCGCGCTTCTCCTCGCCCTGGGGAGCCGCTTCGTCGTCCAGCCGCAGCGTCAGCGAGATCCGCTTGCGCGGGATGTCGACGTCCATCACCTTGACCCGGACGATGTCACCGGGCTTCACCACGTCCCGCGGGTCCTTCACGAACGTCTTCGACATGGCGGACACGTGGACCAGCCCGTCCTGGTGCACGCCGACGTCCACGAACGCCCCGAACGCCGCGACGTTCGTCACGACACCCTCCAGGACCATCCCGGAGGACAGGTCGGAGAGCTTCTCCACGCCTTCCTTGAAGGTGGCCGTCCTGAAGGCGGGCCGCGGGTCGCGCCCGGGCTTCTCCAGCTCCCTGAGGATGTCGGTGACCGTCGGCAGACCGAACGCCTCGTCCACGAACTGGTCCGGCTTCAGCGAACGCAGCACGGACGTGTTGCCGATCAGGCCGGCCACCTCCTGCCCGGTGGTCTTCACCATCCGGCGCACCACCGGATACGCCTCGGGGTGCACGCTGGACGCGTCCAGCGGGTCGCTGCCGCCCCGGATCCGCAGGAAGCCCGCGCACTGCTCGTACGCCTTGGGCCCGAGCCGCGACACCTTCTTCAGCTCGGTCCGCGAGGTGAACGGTCCGTGGGTGTCCCGGTGCGCGACGATGTTCTCGGCGAGGCCCGAGGTGATGCCGGAGACCCGGGAGAGCAAGGGGGCCGAGGCGGTGTTGACGTCCACGCCCACGCCGTTCACACAGTCCTCGACGACCGCGTCCAGCGAGCGGGACAGCTTCACCTCGGACAGGTCGTGCTGGTACTGGCCGACGCCGATGGACTTCGGGTCGATCTTCACCAGCTCGGCCAGCGGGTCCTGCAGGCGGCGGGCGATCGACACCGCGCCGCGCAGCGAGACGTCCATGTCCGGCAGTTCCTGGGAGGCGAAGGCCGAGGCCGAGTACACGGAGGCGCCCGCCTCCGAGACCATCACCTTGGTAAGCTTCAGCTCCGGGTGCTTGGCGATGAGTTCCCCGGCGAGCTTGTCGGTCTCGCGGGACGCCGTGCCGTTGCCGATGGCCACCAGCTCCACGGCGTGCTGAGCGGCGAGCCGGGCCAGCTTGGCGATCCCCTCGTCCCAGCGGTTGGCCGGGACGTGCGGGTGGATCACGTCCGTGGCCACGACCTTGCCGGTCGCGTCGACCACGGCGACCTTCACGCCGGTACGGAAGCCCGGGTCCAGGCCGAGCGTGGCGCGGGTACCGGCCGGCGCGGCCAGCAGCAGGTCCCGCAGGTTCGCGGCGAAGACGTTCACGGCCTCGTCCTCGGCGGCGGTGCGCAGCCGCAGCCGGAGGTCGATGCCCAGGTGGACGAGGATGCGGGTGCGCCAGGCCCAGCGGACGGTGTCCGCGAGCCACTTGTCCCCGGGCCGGCCGCGGTCCGCGATGCCGAAGCGGCTCGCGACGATCCCCTCGTAGGACGACGGGCCGTCGGTGGGCTCCTCGGGCTCCAGGACCAGGTCGAGCACGCCCTCCTTCTCACCGCGCAGCATCGCGAGGACCCGGTGCGAGGGCAGCTCGGTGAAGGGCTCGGCAAAGTCGAAGTAGTCGGCGAACTTGGCGCCCGCCTCCTCCTTGCCCTCCTTCACCTTGGCGGCGAGCCGCCCGCGCACCCACATCCGCTCGCGCACCTCGCCGATCAGGTCGGCGTCCTCGGAGAAGCGCTCCGTGAGGATCGACCGCGCGCCGTCCAGGGCGGCCTGCGGATCGGCCACGCCCTTGTCGGCGTCGACGAACGCGGCCGCCGCGGCGAGCGGGTCGACCGACGGGTCGCCGAGCAGGCCCTCGGCGAGCGGCTCCAGCCCGGCCTCGCGCGCGATCTGCGCCTTCGTGCGCCGCTTGGGCTTGAACGGAAGGTAGATGTCCTCCAGGCGCGCCTTGGTCTCCGCCGTGCGGATGCGCGCTTCGAGCTCCTCGGTGAGCTTGCCCTGCTCGCGCACCGAGTCGAGGATCGCCGCGCGCCGCTCCTCCAGCTCCCGCAGGTAGCGCAGCCGCTCCTCGAGCGTGCGCAGCTGCGCGTCGTCGAGCATCTCGGTCGCTTCCTTGCGGTAGCGGGCGATGAAGGGCACCGTCGAGCCGCCGTCGAGCAGCTCCACCGCGGCCCGCACCTGCCGCTCCCGTACGCCGAGCTCCTCGGCGATCCTGCTCTCGATGGACCGCACGTCGATGGACGCGCTGGACCCGGGTGTCGTCACGATCCCGTACCGCCTTCTCACAGAGGTTGCGCGGCAATTGTGGCAGGTGGCGCCACCGATCGGGGATCAGGGCGCCACCTGGGCCGGGTCGGGACGGTCGCTTCCGGGCCCGGGATCACACCCTGCGGCTGCGGGTGGAGGACGAGGCCCCGCCGAACAGCCGGGCCACGGCGCGGAACGGAAGAGTCACGACGGTGGCGACGGCGCCGCCGATCTGGCGCAGGACGTCTGCGATGGCACGGAACACGAAAAGCCCCTTTCCTCTCCCGGCCCCTCCGGCCGGGACAGTACGGGTACCTCGTCAGCGGCCGAACATGCCCCGCGGCCCGCCCGGACCGGTGTCACGCCCTGCCGAGCAGGTCCGCCGGGAAGGCGCCGGCGCCGACCGCCGTACGGGCGAAGGCCGTTGCCAGCTCCGTGAGCCGGGCCACGCCGTCCACGCCGAGGTGCGCGTAGGGGGCCGCGTCCAACCGGTCCGTCTCCCGCTCGATCTCGTCGCGCAGCGCCGCACCCGCTCCGGTCGGCTCACCGGCCCCGTCGAGCAGCCCGCGCCCGCGCAGCCGGTCCGTCGCCGCGTCCCACTCCTCCCGGCTCCAGCCCCGGGTGTTGAAGATCCACTTCGGTGTCATGCCCTTGCCGGTCGCGGTGTGCGTCACCAGCGCCTCCAGACCGTCCAGGCCCGCGGCCGCCAGCGCGGCGACATGGCCGTCGCCCCGGTGTTCGCGCAGCAGGGTCGCCGCGTGCCAGTACGCCAGGTGTGGTGCCTTCGGCACCGGGAGGTCGGCGTGGGCCGCGTAGAGGGGGCGGGCGCCGCGGGCGCAGCCCTCGGCGGCGCGCAGCGCCAGACCGGCCGCCTCCGACATCTGCGGGGAGGTCAGGATCTCCTCGCCCAGCAGCCGGCGCAGGGTCGCGTCGACGGCCCGCTCCCGTGCCGCCAGGGCCTGCCCCGGTGTGACGGTCTCCCACACGGCGGGCACGTGCCGGGCGACGAGGTCGTGCCGGTAGTTGTAGAAGGTCGCCGTCACGACTCCGGCGCCGACCGGACCCAGCGCGGCGGCGCGTGCCGCGAAGTTGACGGCCCGGGGGTCGGTGACTCCGAGGGCGCCCAGCTCCCGGCCCAGGTCAGGCGAGAAGTAGTGCGTCGAGTGCAGCGTGTTGAGCGCGTTGTGGCAGCGGCGGCCGGCGCGTGCGTCGAGGACGGCGGTTGTCATGCCACGCACGTTACCAACCGCTCAGTACGTCCTCCAGGCCCTGGGCGCCGTCCCTTCCGGGCACCGCACCGGCATGGCAGGAAAGGTGGGAAACTCGTCATTGCGGCCATCGCCGTGCGGACGCACCATCGAGGGCATGGCGCAGCGAACCGTCCTCCTCGTCCTGTTCGACGACGTCCAGAGCCTCGATGTCACCGGCCCCGTGGAGGTCTTCGCGGGCGCCGAGAAGCACACCCCGGGGACCTACCGCATCCGCACCGCCTCGCTGGACGGAGCCCCGGTGCGCACGTCCAGCGGTCTGACCGTCGTACCCGACCAGGCGCTCGCCGTGGCATCCGGTCCGGACACCCTGATCGTCCCCGGCGGCCAGGGGACCCGGGATCCCGATCCGCGCCTGATCGCGTGGCTGCGGGGACACGGGCCGCGCGCCCGGCGCCTGGTCTCCGTCTGCACCGGGGCGATCCTGCTCGCCCGGGCGGGCCTGCTCGACGGCCGCCGCGCCACCACCCACTGGGCCTACTGCGACCGGCTCGCCCGCGACCACCCGGCCGTGGACGTCGACCCCGATCCGATCTACGTCCGCGACGGCCACGTCGCCACGTCCGCCGGGGTCACCTCCGGCATCGATCTCGCCCTGGCCCTGGTCGAGGAGGACCTGGACCGGGAGACGGCCCTGACCATCGCCCGCCACCTGGTCGTGTTCCTGCGCCGGCCCGGGAACCAGGCCCAGTTCAGCGCCCAGCTCGCCGCCCAGACCGCACGACGCGAGCCCCTGCGGGAGGTGCAGCGGTGGATCACCGAGCACCCCGGCGCCGATCTGGGCGTCGACTCCCTCGCCGCCCGCGCGGGCCTCTCGCCCCGCCACTTCGCCCGGGCCTTCAGGGCGGAGACCGGCACGACACCCGGCCGGTACGTCGACCGGGTCAGGATCGAGCACGCCCGCCGGCTCCTGGAGGACACCGGCGCGGGCGTCGACCAGGTCTCCCGGGCCAGCGGCTACGGCACCCCGGAGGCCATGCGCCGCGCCTTCGTCAGGGCCCTCGGCACGGCCCCGGCCGAGTACCGCCGCCGCTTCCGGCCCGCCCCGACCGACCCGCCCCGCACCACCCCCGGCACCGGGCTCACCGGCACCCCCGCGACGCGGGACCGTTCAGCCGGCGGGTGACCCGGCCCCGTACGCGACACCGGTGACCAGGACCGGAAGCCCGAAGCCCGAAGCGAGCCCCCGCCCCGCACCACAAGACACCCGGCCCGCCCGGGGCCGCGCACCGGAAGGAACCCCGTGCAGACAGCCATCCTCCTCTTCGACCGCTTCACGGCCCTGGACGCCGTCGGCCCCTACGAGACCCTCGGCCGCCTCCCGGACGCGGAGACGGTCTTCGTCGCCGAACAGGCGGGCCCGGTGCGCACCGACACCGGGAACCTCGCGCTCACCGCCGACCGGACGCTGGCCGAGGTGCCCGCCCCGGACATCGTCGTCGTGCCGGGCGGCCCCGGCCAGACGGCGCAGATGGAGAACGAGACCCTGCTGGACTGGCTGCGCACCGCCGACGCCACCAGCACCTGGACCACCTCGGTCTGCACCGGCTCGCTGCTGCTCGCCGCCGCCGGCCTGCTGGCGGGCCGCCGCGCCACCTCGCACTGGCTGGCCCTGCCCTTCCTCGAACGGTTCGGCGCCGAACCGACCGGCGAGAGGGTGGTCACCGACGGCAAGTACGTCACCGCGGCGGGCGTCTCCTCCGGCATCGACATGGGCCTGACCCTGCTCGGCCGGATCGCCGGCGACGACCACGCCCGGGCGGTCCAGCTGCTGACCGAGTACGACCCGCAGCCGCCCTACGACGCCGGGTCGCCGCAGAAGGCGCCCGCCCACCTCGTGGAGGAGTTCCGCGGCAGGAGCAGGTTCATCCTGACGTAGTCACGCCCGTCGGCGCGCTCCAGTCGAAACGCGGCTGCCTGCGCTCCAGGAAGGCGGCGACCCCCTCGGCGGTGTCGCCGCTGCCGCGGGCCTGCGCGGTCCAGTACGCGTCCCGGTCCGTGCGCCCGTTCGCGAACTCCTTGGCCGCGGCCTGGGTCAGCTGCGAGCGCGACACCAGCAGCCGGGCGAACCGGTCGACCCGCTCGCCGAGTCCGCCCTCCGGCAGCACCTCGTCGACCAGCCCCGTGCGCAGCGCCCGCTGCGCGTCGATCAACTCCCCCGAGAACAGCAGGTACTTCGTGGTGGCCGGTCCGGTCAGCGACACCAGCCGCCGGGTCGACGACGCCGGGTACACCACCCCCAGTTTGGCCGGGGTCACCCCGAACAGCGCGGTCTCCTCGGCGAACCGCAGATCGCAGGCGGCCGCCAACTGCGCCCCACCGCCCACGCAGTGACCGCGGACGGCGGCCAGCGTCGGCTTGGGGAAGGACGCGAGGGCCTCCTCGGCGCGGACGGCCAGTCCCTGCGCCTCCTCCGCGGACTCCCGCAGCGTCGAGATGTCGGCCCCGGCGCAGAACGTTGCGCCCTCGCCGGTGAGTACGAGCGCCCGCACCGCCGGATCGTCCGCCAGGGCGTCGAGCAGCGGAGGCAGCGCCCGCCACATCGCGGCGGTCATGGCGTTGCGCTTGGCGGGATGGTGGACGACTACGGTGGCGACCGAGTCGGTGACCCGGTGCAGCAGCTGCGGCTCCATGGCCCGGATGCTATCCGCCGACCGGGGGACCGCACGGACGATGCGGGTGGGACAGGAACGGTCCCACACCTGACCGTGTCATACGCCGATGGTCAGAAGCGCTCGATACCCGCTGACTTGTGTTCACTTTCCCGGAAGGAAGGGACGCGTTCCCAACACTCAGGGGTGTGGTGACAATCGAGCCCAGGGGTGGCGACCGGACGATGGACGAGACCGGGCCCGCCGGGCCGCTGCCGTACGAAGGCGTCTGGCGGTTCACCGCCCCCGCCGTGGACGAGTCGGTCCCGCAGGCGCGGCACGCCGTGCGGGACCTGCTGGTGCGCCAGGGCGTCCCGGTCTCGGACGACGTGACGCAGGGCCTGCTCCTGATCGTGTCCGAGCTGGTCACCAACGCCGTCCGGCACGCGGCGGTGCTCTCACCGGTGCTCGCCGTGGAGGTCGCGGTGGGGCCCGAGTGGGTCCGGGTGTCCGTGGAGGACGACCATCCCTACCGCCCGACCGCCCTGGAGACCGATCACGGCCGGACGGGCGGGCGCGGGCTGCTCCTGGTCCGGGAGATCACCCGCGAGGCGGGCGGGGCGTGCGACGTGGCCCACACCGCGGGCGGCGGCAAGGTGATCTGGGTCGCCCTGCCGCTCGAACCCGCTCTGCGCTAGACAGGCCCCGGACCGGGCTCACCAGCCGGCCGACGGTCCCGTCAGCTCGCGGACGGCGGGCCGGGCCGCGTCCAGCACCGTCATGAACCACGCGGAGAAGGTGTCCTTCCCGTGCCGCTCGATCAGCTCGGCCGGAGACACCAGGGCCGTCTCGGCCACCTCCTCCGGGTCGGGTCGCGGCGGCGCCTGCACCAGACCCACGAAGAGGTGGTTGTACTCCTGCTCCACCAGCCCCGAGGCCGGGTCCGGGTGGTTGTAGCGCACCGTGCCGGCCTCGGCCAGCAGCGACGGGGAGACCCCCAGCTCCTCGTACGTCCGCCGGGCCGCCGCCGCGAAGGGCGCCTCACCGGGATAGGGATGACCGCAGCAGGTGTTGGACCACACACCGGGGGAGTGGTACTTGCCGAGCGCCCGCTGCTGGAGCAGCAGCCGCCCCCGCTCGTCGAACAGGAACACGGAGAACGCGCGGTGCAGCCGTCCGGGCGGCTGGTGCGCGGAGAGCTTCTCCGCGGTGCCGATCGTCACGCCGTCCTCGTCGACCAGTTCCAGCAAAATCGCGTCCGCGGTGCCGTTCGACGCGTTGTGCGTCGCGGTGGCAGGAGTGATCGGCATACCCATCCTTCACATCGGTCCTCGCGCCCCAAGTGTGCCGTACGAATCCGGCACTCTCGGCACTTCCCGGCACTCCGCATGTCCCGCTGCGGCGCGGGCCGCGGTCGTGACCGGTCGGACGCCGAGGCGGGCCCGAAGGTTGATCGTTCCCGACCGCCGGGGCCGGGAACCGCGCGGGGGCGTCATCGGTCCGAGTGCCCGGGAGACAGGAAGCGATCGACCGGCGGACGGCCGCGCCGCCCGGCGCGTTCCCTCACGCGCGCGCCCCCTCCGGCAGCTTGCCGGGGGACGCGGCTCAGTGACACAACCGTGCCTCGTGCTCCGCGTGGCCGCCGGGCTCCAGCTGGAAGGTGCAGTGCTCCACGTCGAAGTGGTCGCCGAGGCAGCCCTGCAGCTCGTGGAGCATCTTCTCGTGGCCGATCGCGCTCAGTGCCTCGCCGTTCACCACCACGTGCGCCGAGAGCACCGGCAGGCCCGAGGTGATCGTCCAGGCGTGCAGGTCGTGGACGTCCTCCACCCCGTCCAGCGCCAGTATGTGGGCGCGCACCTCGGCGATGTCCACGCCCTTGGGTGCGGCCTCCAGCAGCACGTCCAGGGTCTCGCGGAGCAGGCGCCAGGTCCGCGGCACGATCATCACGCCGATGACCAGCGAGGCGATCGGGTCCGCCGCCTGCCAGCCGGTGGCCAGGATCACCAGCGCCGAGACGATCACGGTCACCGAGCCCAGCGCGTCGGCCGCCACCTCCAGGAAGGCGCCCCGCACGTTCAGGCTCTCCTTCTGACCCCGCATCAGCAGGGTCAGCGAGACCGTGTTGGCGACCAGGCCGATCACGCCGAACACGACGGTCAGCCCGCCCTCGGTGTCGGCGGGTGTGATGAAGCGCTCGATCGCCTCGAACAGCACGTAGCCGCCGACGCCGAGCAGCAGCACGCAGTTGGCCAGGGCCGCGAGGATCTCCGCCCGGGCGAAGCCGAACGTGCGCCGGTCGCTCGGCGGGCGGCTCGCGAAGTGGACGGCGAGCAGCGCCATGCCGAGCCCCAGGGCGTCGGTCGCCATGTGCGCGGCGTCGGCGACCAGGGCGAGGGAGTCCGCGAGCATGCCGCCGACGATCTGGACCACCATGACGAAGAGCGTGATCCCCAGCGCTACCCGGAGCCTGCCCCGGTACGCGGCGGTCGCCGTGCCCCCGGCGCGCGCCCCGTGCGCATGCCCGTGATCGTGCCCAGCCCCCATGAGAAGCCGCCTCCCGTGTCCTCGCCACCGGTGTCCGGCTCACAGTGAACTACGGGCGGGGGGTATCGGGCAACGCGGCACTGAACACCGTTGTCATCTGCTCTGACCTGCGGAAACGTTGTGCAGGTCAGAGCCTTCGAGGCGCGGGTGAGGGTCGTCCGAGCCGCGGTCGAGCACCGCCGCCCATCCGGCGCGATGACCCTCCGTACCCGCCCTCGGACGCTTCGCGATGTCCGCGATGCCCGGTCTGGGAGCGCGGTTTGTGGGGCGGGGCCCGCATCCACGATGATGATCGCGGCAAAGACGGGTGCACGGGGTGCCGACCGACCGTGAAACGGGCGGTGAACACGGCGTTCGGGGCATCCGATAACCTCTGCCGACATGCCGCCCGGGTGCCGCAGGCGCGGGCGTCCCACCATGCACAGGACCGGCGCCCCGGGCGTCGGCACCAGGGAGTGAGTTCGGTTGCCGACCGCCATCCTCACCGGTCAGCCGGTCCCCGGTTCGTCGATCGAGAGCGAGCTGCGGTCCCTGGGCTTCGAGGTGCGTGCCGCCTCCGGTGCGGCCGACGCCGAGCTGCTGCTCGCCCAGGTGTCCGCCGGAGAGCGGGTCGCCCTGGTCGACGCCCGCTTCGTCGGCCACCTGCACTCCCTGCGCCTGGGCCTCACCGACCCCCGCTTCCCGCTCGCCGCGGTCCCGGGCGCCGTGACCGCGCGGCCGGAGGCCCGCCAGGTCCTCACCCGCGCGATGGCCCGCGAGAACCTCGCCGTCGGCGGCCCCGCTCCCACGCACGTGAGGGCGGGCGAAGGGATCCCGGAGAGCCTCCCCGACCGGATCACCGCCGCCCTCGACGCCGACGGCGCCGACGTGCACCGGCCCGAGCTGGGCAGCCTCGTCGCGGCCGTCCCCGCGGACCCGCAGGCCCGCAACGAGGCACGGCAGTCCGTGGCCGCCGTCGACGACGAGGCCGTACGTCTGAAGTCGGCCGTGAAGGCCCGCGACGGCTTCGTCACCACCTTCTTCATCAGCCCCTACTCCCGCTACCTCGCCCGCTGGTGCGCGCGCCGCGGACTGACCCCCAACCAGGTCACCACCGCCTCGCTGATCACCGCGCTGATAGCGGCGGGCTGCGCGGCCACCGGCACCCGCGGCGGGTTCGTCGCCGCCGGCGTCCTGCTCATCGCCTCCTTCGTCCTCGACTGCACCGACGGACAGCTCGCCCGCTACTCCCTGCAGTACTCCACGCTCGGCGCCTGGCTGGACGCCACCTTCGACCGGGCCAAGGAGTACGCCTACTACGCGGGCCTCGCCCTGGGCGCAGCCCGCGGCGGCGACGACGTGTGGGCCCTGGCCCTCGGCGCGATGGTCCTCCAGACCTGCCGGCACGTCGTCGACTTCTCCTTCAACGAGGCCAATCACGACGCCGCGGCCAACACCAGCCCCACCGCCGCCCTCTCCGACAAGCTGGACAGCGTCGGCTGGACGGTCTGGGTGCGCCGCATGATCGTCCTGCCCATCGGTGAACGCTGGGCCATGATCGCCGTGCTGACCGCGGTCACCACCCCGCGCATCACCTTCTACGCGCTGCTGGTCGGCTGCGCCTTCGCCGCCACGTACACCACCGCCGGCCGGGTTTTGCGCTCGCTGACCCGGAAGGCGACGCGCACCGACCGGGCCGCGAAGGCGCTGGCCGACCTCGCCGACTCCGGCCCGCTCGCCGAGGCCGTCGCCGCGGGGCTGCGCAGGCCCGCCCGCCGGCTGCCGGGCTTCACCGCCCCCGCCGTCGCCGTCCTCGGCGGCCTCGCCGTCGTCGTCACGGCGGCGGTCACCGGTTTCGGCGGCCCCTGGCCGGCCGTCGCGGCCGTCGCCTACGTCCTGACCTCCGGTCTCGCCGTCGCCCGCCCCCTCACGGGCGCCCTCGACTGGCTGGTCCCCCCGTTCCTGCGCGCCGCCGAGTACGGCACCGTGCTGGTACTGGCGGCGAAAGCGGACGTGAACGGGGCCCTTCCGGCGGCTTTCGGCCTGGTTGCGGCAGTCGCCTACCATCACTACGACACGGTCTACCGCATCCGCGGTGGCGCGGGCGCGCCGCCGCAGTGGCTGGTGCGGACGATCGGGGGGCACGAGGGCCGCACGCTGGTGATCACCGTGCTGGCCGTGCTCCTCACCGCCACACAGTTCAAGGTCGCGCTCACGGTCCTCGCCGTGGCCGTGGCACTCGTGGTGCTCGTCGAGAGCATCCGCTTCTGGGTCGCCGCCCACCGGGGCGGCGCACCCGCCGTACACGACGAAGGAGAACCCGCATGATCGGCCTCGTGCTGGCGGCCGGCGCCGGCCGGCGTCTGCGCCCCTACACCGACACCCTGCCCAAGGCACTGGTGCCGGTCGGCCCCGAGGGGGCGGAGGAGAGCATCACGGTGCTGGACCTGACCCTCGCGAACTTCGCCGAGGTCGGCCTGACCGAGGTCGGAATCATCGTCGGCTACCGCAAGGAGGCCGTGTACGACCGCAAGGAGGCGCTGGAGCAGAAGTACGGCGTCAAGCTCACCCTGATCGACAACGACAAGGCCGAGGAGTGGAACAACGCCTACTCCCTGTGGTGCGGCCGTGACGCCCTCAAGGACGGCGTGATCCTCGCCAACGGCGACACCGTGCACCCGGTCTCCGTCGAGAAGACGCTGCTCGCCGCCCGCGGCGACGGCAAGAAGATCATCCTCGCCCTCGACACGGTGAAGAGCCTCGCCGAGGAGGAGATGAAGGTCGTCGTCGACCCCGACAAGGGCGTCCAGCGCATCACCAAGCTGATGGACCCCTCCGAGGCGACCGGCGAGTACATCGGCGTCACCCTCATCGAGGGCGAGGCCGCCGCGGAGCTGGCCGACGCCCTGAAGACGACCTTCGAGCGCGACCCGCAGCTGTACTACGAGGACGGCTACCAGGAGCTGGTCAACCGCGGCTTCAAGGTCGACGTGGCGCCGATCGGCGAGGTCAAGTGGGTCGAGATCGACAACCACGACGACCTCGCCAAGGGCAGGGAGATCGCGTGCCAGTACTGACGAGGCTCATCCCGTCGCCGGTCGTCGTGGACATCCGCGCGGGTGCCCTCGACGACCTGGGGTGCGTGCTCGCCGACGAGCGCATCTCCCACTCGGGCAAGCTCGCCGTCGCCGTCAGCGGCGGCTCGGGCGCCCGGCTGCGCGAGCGCGTCGCCCCGTCGCTTCCCGGCGCCGACTGGTTCGAGGTCGGCGGCGGCACCCTGGACGACGCGATCAAGCTGGCCGGCGCCATGAAGGCCGGTCACTACGACGCGGTCGTCGGCCTCGGCGGCGGCAAGATCATCGACTGCGCCAAGTTCGCGGCCGCCCGCATCGGCCTCCCGCTGGTCGCCGTGCCGACCAACCTCGCGCACGACGGCCTGTGCTCGCCGGTCGCCACCCTGGACAACGACGCGGGCCGCGGCTCCTACGGCGTCCCGAACCCGATCGCCGTCGTGATCGACCTGGACGTCATCCGCGAGGCCCCGGTGCGGTTCGTGCGCGCCGGTATCGGCGACGCCGTCTCCAACATCTCCGCGATCGCGGACTGGGAGCTGGCCAACCGGGTCAAGGGCGAGCGGATCGACGGCCTGGCCGCCGCGATGGCCCGCCAGGCCGGCGAGGCCGTCCTGCGCCACCCGGGCGGCGTCGGCGACAACGACTTCCTCCAGGTGCTCGCCGAGGGCCTGGTCCTGACCGGCATCGCCATGTCGGTCTCCGGTGACTCGCGGCCCGCCTCGGGCGCCTGCCACGAGATCAACCACGCCTTCGACCTGCTCTTCCCCCAGCGCGCGGCCGCCCACGGCGAGCAGTGCGGCCTGGGCGCGGCCTTCGCGATGTACCTGCGCGGGGCCCACGAGGAGTCCGCCCAGATGGCCGAGGTGCTGCGCCGGCACGGGCTTCCGGTGCTGCCGGAGGAGATCGGGTTCACCCCGGAGGAGTTCTTCCGGGCCGTGGAGTACGCCCCGCAGACCCGGCCCGGCCGCTACACGATCCTCGAGCACCTCGACCTGAACACCGACCAGATCAAGGACCTGTACGCCGACTATGTCAAGGCCATCGGTAGCTGAACTACGTCCGGTCGTCCACCCCGCCGGGGTCAAGGACCGGCGCAGCGGTGAGCACTGGGCGGGACGCCTCTACATGCGCGAGGTCTCGCTGCGGATCGACCGCTACCTGGTGAACACCAGGGTCACGCCCAACCAGCTCACGTACCTGATGACCGTCTGCGGCGTGCTCGCGGCCCCGGCGCTGCTGGTGCCGGGGATCACGGGCGCCGTACTCGGCGTCGTGGCGGTCCAGCTGTACCTGCTGCTGGACTGCGTCGACGGCGAGGTCGCCCGCTGGAAGAAGCAGTACTCGCTCGGCGGGGTCTACCTGGACCGGGTCGGTGCCTACCTGACGGACGCCGCGGTCCTGGTCGGCCTCGGCCTGCGCGCCGCCGACATCTGGGGCACCGGACGCATCGACTGGCTGTGGGCCTTCCTGGGCACCCTGGCCGCTCTCGGCGCCATCCTGATCAAGGCCGAGACCGACCTCGTCGGCGTCGCCCGGCACCAGACCGGGAAGGAGCCGGTCCAGGAGTCCGCGTCCGAGCCGCGCTCCTCCGGCATGGCGCTGGCCCGCCGGGCCGCCGGGGCGCTCAAGTTCCACCGGCTGATCCTCGGCATCGAGGCGTCGCTGCTGATCCTCGTCCTCGCCATCGTCGACGAGAGCCGCGGCGACCTCTTCTTCACCCGCCTCGGCACCGCCGTGCTCGCCGGCATCGCGCTGCTGCAGACCCTCCTGCACCTGGTGTCCATCCTCGCCTCCAGCAGGCTGAAGTGAGCGGGGCCATGAAGGTCGGCGCCGTCGTCATCACGATGGGCAACCGCCCCGCGGAGCTGCGCGCCCTGCTCGACTCGGTCGCCGGGCAGGACGGCGACCCGGTCGAGGTGGTCGTCGTCGGCAACGGCTCGCCCGTCCCGGAGGTGCCCGAGGGCGTGCGCACCGTCGAGCTGCCCGAGAACCTGGGCATCCCCGGCGGCCGCAACGTCGGCATCGAGGCCTTCGGGCCGGGCGGCAGCGACGTCGACATCCTGCTCTTCCTGGACGACGACGGCCTGCTCGCCCGCACCGACACCGCCGAGCTGTGCCGCGAGGCCTTCGCGGCCGACGACCGGCTCGGCATCATCAGCTTCCGCATCGCCGACCCGGACACCGGCGAGACGCAGCGCCGGCACGTCCCGCGGCTGCGCGCCTCCGACCCGATGCGCTCCTCCCGGGTCACCACCTTCCTCGGCGGCGCCAACGCCGTACGCACCCGCGTCCTCACCCAGGTCGGCGGTCTGCCGGACGCGTTCTTCTACGCCCACGAGGAGACCGACCTGGCGTGGCGGGCCCTCGACGCCGGCTGGATGATCGACTACCGGTCGGACATGGTGCTGAACCACCCCACGACCGCGCCGTCGCGGCACGCGGTCTACCACCGCATGGTCGCCCGCAACCGCGTCTGGCTCGCCCGCCGAAACCTTCCCGCGCTCCTGGTCCCGGTCTACCTCGGCGTGTGGATGCTGCTCACCCTGCTGCGCCGCCCCTCGCGACCGGCCCTGAAGGCCTGGTTCGGCGGCTTCCGCGAGGGCTGGGCCACCCCCTGCGGCCCCCGCCGGCCCATGAGGTGGCGTACGGTGTGGCGGCTGACCCGGCTGGGCCGGCCTCCCGTGATCTGACAAGCTCGTGTCCGGAAGCGTCCCGGCTCGCCCGGGGCCAACAGGTCCATGCCAGGCCCGCGCGGCCGAGCACTCCGAAGACGAAAGTTTCCCCCAGTGAGTGAGACAACGCACGACGGCACGGTCGCCATGACCAAGCCCGTGTCGCCCGACGAGGGCCTCACACCGGCCCGGCTCGCCGCCAAGTACGGACTGTCGGTGAGCGGGGCCCGGCCGTCCCTCGCCGAGTACGTCCGTCAGCTCTGGAGCCGGCGGCACTTCATCCTCGCCTTCTCCCAGGCGAAGCTGACCGCGCAGTACAGCCAGGCCAAGCTCGGCCAGCTGTGGCAGGTGGCCACGCCCCTGCTGAACGCGTTCGTCTACTTCACGATCTTCGGTCTGATCCTGAACGCCGGCAAGGGCATGCCGAAGGACGTGTACATCCCGTTCCTGGTGACGGGTGTGTTCGTCTTCACCTTCACCCAGTCCTCGGCGATGGCGGGCGTGCGCGCGATCTCCGGCAACCTCGGCCTGGTGCGGGCGCTGCACTTCCCGCGCGCCTCGCTCCCGATCTCCTTCGCCCTCCAGCAGCTCCAGCAGCTCCTGGCGTCGATGATCGTCCTGTTCGCGGTGGTGATCGGCTTCGGCAGCTACCCCACCCTGTCCTGGCTGCTGGTCGTCCCGGCGCTGCTCCTGCAGTTCCTCTTCAACATGGGCCTGGCGCTGATCGTGGCCCGGATGGGCGCCAAGACGCCGGACCTGGCCCAGCTGATGCCGTTCATCATGCGGACGTGGATGTACGCGTCGGGCGTCATGTTCTCCATCCCGATCATGCTGGAGGACAAGCCGGCCTGGCTGGCGGACGTCCTCCAGTGGAACCCGGCCGCCGTCTACATGGACCTGATCCGCTTCGCGCTGATCGACGGGTACGGCTCGGAGAACCTGCCGCCGCACGTCTGGGCGGTCGCGCTCGGCTGGGCCGGGGTCCTGGCCGTGGGCGGTTTCGTGTACTTCTGGAAGGCGGAGGAGAGGTACGGCCGTGGCTGAGCAGCAGCAGGGCGAGCGGGTGCCGACGGTCATCGCGGACGAACTGCACATCGTCTACCGGGTCAACGGCGCCAGGACCGGCAAGGGCAGCGCGACCGCGGCTCTCAGCCGCATCATCAAGCGGGGCGAGGACCGGGGCGTGCGCAAGGTGCACGCCGTGCGGGGCGTGTCCTTCACCGCCTACCGGGGCGAGGCCATCGGCCTGATCGGTTCCAACGGGTCGGGCAAGTCGACCCTGCTGCGGGCCATCGCAGGCCTGCTCCCCGCGGAGCGCGGCAAGGTCTACACGGACGGCCAGCCCTCGCTCCTCGGTGTGAACGCGGCCCTGATGAACGACCTCACCGGCGAGCGCAACGTCATCCTCGGCGGTCTGGCCATGGGCATGTCCCGCGAGCAGATCAAGGAGCGCTACCAGGACATCGTCGACTTCTCCGGGATCAACGAGAAGGGCGACTTCATCACCCTGCCGATGCGCACCTACTCCTCGGGCATGGCGGCCCGGCTGCGGTTCTCCATCGCCGCCGCCAAGGACCACGACGTCCTGATGATCGACGAGGCCCTCGCCACCGGCGACCGCAAGTTCCAGGCGCGCTCCGAGGAGCGCATCCGGGAGCTGAAGAAGGAAGCCGGCACCGTCTTCCTGGTCAGCCACAACAACAAGTCCATCCGGGACACCTGCAACCGCGTCCTGTGGCTGGAACGCGGCGAGCTGCGGATGGACGGCCCGACCGACGAGGTGCTCAAGGAGTACGAGAAGTTCACGGGCAAGTAGGACGACACGCCGGGGGCCCCGCCGGAACTGTTCCGGCGGGGCCCGCGTCTGCAAAGAAAGCGTCAACTCCCGCTGCGCTCCGGAATGTTGAGGACGGCCGAAGTGTTCCCGTGGTGCTCGGAGGACCCCTGCGGACCGCGCTGAGTCGTACAACGTAAGCTGGACCGGTCCCGAAAAACGCGGCACATGGGGCGATAATGCCCGACACCCTTGAGCGGGCCCGCCGCGCGGGCGGTCGGGCGGCGTGTCCGAAATAGTGTGTATTGGGTCGGCAGTGTAGAACGGGAGATGTGACGGCAATGGCGACGGAAACTCCCCACCTCCGCGACGCGTGCGCCGTCCCCGCCCGGGGCTGCCCGCGATGACGGCCGCCCACACGGCCCGCGCCGTCGACCCGGAGCACGCCACCCTCGCCAAGGCGGCGAACGAGAACTTCCCCGTGGCCCCCTTCTTCCTCCCCCGGGACTGGCGCACCGACCTCATGGCCGTCTACGGCTTCGCCCGTCTGGTCGACGACATCGGCGACGGCGACCTGGCCCCCGGCGGCGCCGACGCCCGCCTCCTCGGCGTCCCCGGCGACCGCGCCGACGACCGGCTGCTGATGCTGGACGCCTTCGAGGCCGACCTGCGCAGGGTCTTCGACGGCACCCCCCGCCACCCGCTGCTGCGCCGCCTGCAGCCCACCGTGCGCCGCCGCTCGCTGACCCCCGCGCCCTTCCTCGGCCTGATCGCCGCCAACCGCCAGGACCAGGTGGTGAGGAGGTACGAGACCTACGACGACCTGCTCGCCTACTGCGAGCTGTCCGCCAACCCGGTCGGTCACCTCGTTCTCGCCGTCACCGGCACCTCGACGCCGGAGCGGATCCGCCGGTCCGACGCGGTCTGCACCGCCCTGCAGATCGTCGAGCACCTCCAGGACGTCGCCGAGGACCTGGCCCGTGACCGTGTCTACCTGCCCGCCGAGGACATGAAACGCTTCCACGTCCAGGAGACGGACCTCGCCGCGCCCACCGCCGGCGCCTCGGTGCGCGCCCTGATCGCCTACGAGACCGGCCGCGCCCGCGACCTGCTGAGCGAGGGCGCCCCCCTGGTGGGCAGCGTCCGCGGCAGGCTCCGCCTGCTGCTCGCGGGGTTCCTGGCGGGGGGCAGGGCGGCCGTCCGGGCGATCGAGGCCGCCGATCACGACGTACTTCCCGGCCCGCCCAAGCCCGGCAAGCTCCAGTTGCTGCGCGAGGTGGGCGTGACCCTGCGAGGAGAGGGGTGATCGGGACCGTGGAGTCGTCAGCGCACACGTCGGCACCGGTACTCGCCGCCTACAGCTACTGCGAGGCCGTCACCGGACAGCAGGCCCGCAACTTCGCCTACGGCATCCGGCTCCTGCCGACGCCCGAGCGCCGCGCCATGTCGGCGCTGTACGCGTTCTCCCGCCGCGTCGACGACATCGGCGACGGCGACCTGGCGGGCGACGTCAAGGTCGCCCGTCTGGAGGAGACGCGGGCGGTGCTCGCCCGGATCCAGCAGGGTGCGGTCGACGAGGACGACACCGACCCGGTCGCCGTCGCCCTCGCCCACGCCGCGCGGGTCTTCCCGATCCCCCTCGGCGGACTCGACGAGCTGATCGACGGGGTCCAGATGGACCTGCGGGGCGAGACCTACGAGACCTGGGACGACCTGAAGGTCTACTGCCGCTGCGTGGCAGGCGCCATCGGCCGCCTCTCGCTCGGCGTCTTCGGTACCGAACGGGGGGCGCGCGGCGCCGAACGCGCGCCCGAGTACGCCGACACGCTCGGCCTCGCGCTCCAGCTCACCAACATCCTGCGGGACGTCCGCGAGGACGCCGAGGGCGGGCGGACCTACCTGCCCGCCGACGACCTCGCCAAGTTCGGCTGCTCCGCCGGGTTCAGCGGACCGACGCCGCCCGCGGGCTCCGACTTCGCGGGCCTGGTCCACTTCGAGGTGCGGCGGGCCCGTGCCCTGTTCGCCGAGGGCTACCGGCTGCTGCCCATGCTCGACCGCCGCAGCGGTGCCTGCGTGGCCGCCATGGCCGGCATCTACCGCCGCCTCCTGGACCGCATCGAGCGGGACCCGGAGGCCGTCCTGCGTGGCCGGGTCTCGCTCCCCGGACGCGAGAAGGCGTACGTCGCCGTGCGCGGTCTGTCCGGGCTGGACGCCCGGCACGTCACCCGACGGGCCGTCCGGAGGCGCGCCTGATGGACGCACCCGGCACACTCGACACTCCGGACCGGAGCGACGCGTCCGGCGGGGAGCGGCGGGCAACCCTCCGGTGGCGGTCGGCGTCCCTGACTGAGACGGTCGGCCGTACGCCGTTCAAACACCGCGGCGACCGGACAGGGAAGGGCGCACCATGACGCACGGCAACGGCACGCGGGACGGCGGACAGCTCGCGGACGTCTCCGCCCTGCGCCCCGGCGGACACGCCGTCGTGGTCGGAGGCGGACTCGCCGGGGTCACCGCCGCCCTCACGCTCGCCGATGCCGGGGTGCGCGTCACCCTGCTCGAAGGCCGGCCCCGACTGGGCGGGCTCGCCTTCTCCTTCCAGCGCGGCGACCTCACCGTCGACAACGGCCAGCACGTCTACCTGCGCTGCTGCACCGCCTACCGCTGGTTCCTCGACCGCATCGGAGGAACGGCGCTCGCTCCGGTGCAAGAACGTCTCGACGTGCCGGTCGTCGACCTCGCCCGGCCCGCGGGGCGGCGGCTCGGCAGACTGCGGCGCGACGCGCTGCCCGTACCCCTGCACCTGGGGCGGAGCCTCGCCACGTACCCGCACCTCTCGCTCGCCGAGCGGGCCGGGGTCGGACGGGCCGCGCTCGCGCTCAAGGGGCTGGACCTCGCCGATCCGGCGCTGGACGACCAGGACTTCGGCAGCTGGCTGGCCGCGCACGGCCAGTCGGCGCGCGCCGTCGAGGCGCTGTGGGACCTCGTCGGCGTCGCCACCCTCAACGCGGTCGCCGGCGACGCCTCGCTGGGTCTCGCCGCGATGGTGTTCAAGACCGGTCTGCTCTCCGACCCGGGCGCGGCCGACATCGGGTGGGCCCGGGTCCCGCTGGGCGACCTGCACGACGGGCTGGCCCGCGCGGCGCTGGACGCCGCGGGCGTCCGGACCGAGGTCCGCACCCGGGTCACCGCCGTCCGTGCCGAGGAGGGCGGCGGCTGGAGCGTCGAGGTGCCGGGCGAGACCCTGGAGGCGGACGCGGTCGTCCTCGCCGTACCGCAGCGCGAGGCGCACGACCTGCTGCCCGCGGGCGCCCTCGACGCCCCCGGGAACCTGCTGGAGATCGGCACGGCGCCGATCCTCAACGTCCACGTCGTCTACGACCGCAAGGTGCTCGCCGCGCCGTTCCTCACCGCTCTCGGCACCCCCGTGCAGTGGGTGTTCGACCGTACCGAGGCCTCCGGGCTGAAGGAGGGTCAGTACCTGGCCCTGTCGCAGTCGACCGCGCAGCACGAGATCGACGCGCCCGTGGCCACGTTGCGTGAGCGGTACCTGCCCGAGCTGGAGCGGCTGCTGCCCCGCGCCCGGGGCGCCGAGGTGAGGGACTTCTTCGTGACCAGGGAGCGCACCGCGACCTTCGCTCCCGCCCCCGGCGTCGGCCGGCTCCGGCCCGGCGCCCGCACCAAGGCACCCGGCCTGTACCTGGCCGGAGCGTGGACCGCCACCGGGTGGCCCGCGACCATGGAGAGTGCGGTTCGCAGCGGTGTCGGGGCGGCGGGCGCCGCGCTCGGCGCCCTGGGCCGGTCCCGCGGCCTGCTTCCCGATTTCTTCGAGGAGGCGGCATGAGAACCGATCCGCGTGGGACCGACTCCCGCACTCCCGGTACCGCAACTGGAGGAAAGACTGTGCCCACTGTGCCCCCGGCCCCGAAGGCTGCCGAGGCGGTGGACGTGACCGCGCTCCTGGAGCGTGGCCGGACCCTGACCACGCCGGTCCTGCGGGCGGCCGTAGACCGTCTGGCACCTCCCATGGACACCGTCGCCGCCTACCACTTCGGCTGGATCGACGCCCAGGGCAGGCCCGCGGACGGCGACGGCGGCAAGGCCGTCCGCCCCGCGCTCGCGGTGCTCTCGGCCGAGGTGACCGGTGCCGCACCCGAGGTCGGCGTCCCCGGCGCGGTGGCCGTGGAACTGGTGCACAACTTCTCCCTCCTGCACGACGACCTGATGGACGGCGACGAGCAGCGCCGCCACCGCGACACCGTCTGGAAGGTGCACGGCCCCGCCCAGGCCATCCTGGTCGGCGACGCCCTGTTCGCGCTCGCCAACGAGGTGCTGCTGGAGCTGGGCACCGTCGAGGCCGGCCGCGCCACCCGCCGCCTCACCAAGGCCTCCCGCGCCCTGATCGACGGTCAGGCCCAGGACATCTCCTACGAGCACCGCGACCGGGTCAGCGTCGAGGAGTGCCTGGAGATGGAGGGCAACAAGACCGGCGCCCTGCTCGCCTCCGCCAGCTCCATCGGCGCGGTGCTCGGCGGCGCCGACGAGTTCACCGCCGACACGCTGGAGAAGTACGGCTACCACCTGGGCCTCGCCTTCCAGGCCGTCGACGACCTGCTCGGCATCTGGGGCGACCCGGAGGCCACCGGCAAGCAGACCTGGAGCGACCTGCGCCAGCGCAAGAAGTCCCTCCCGGTCGTGGCCGCGCTCGCGGCCGGCGGCCCCGCGTCCGAGCGGCTCGGCGATATCCTCGCCGCCGACGCCAAGACCAGCGACTTCGCGAACTTCTCCGAGGAGGAGTTCGCGGCCCGCGCCGCCCTCATCGAGGAAGCGGGCGGCCGGGAGTGGACCGCCGACGAGGCGCGCCGCCAGCACACCATCGCCATCGAGGCCCTCGACGCCGTGGACATGCCCGAGCGGGTGCGGGACCGTTTCACGGCACTCGCGGACTTCGTCGTCGTACGAAAGAGATGATCACTATCGGTCGAATAGCCCTCGCGTAGTCGCCGGCCGGTGTCGCGGGAACGACCAGCACCGGCCGACGGCGGACCCACAGCAGAAGCACCGCTTGCACACTGCACGAAGGGGAAGCCATGACAGCGACGACCGACGGAAGCACCGGGGCCACCCTGAAGCCCCTCGCAGCCGCGGCCAGCGAAACCGACGACATCACGATCCCCGCCGAGGCGCCCGGGACGGCGGCGGCCGCCGCACACGCCACCCGGCGCGCCACGGACTTCCTGCTCTCCCTCCAGGACGCGGAGGGCTGGTGGAAGGGCGACCTCGAGACGAACGTCACGATGGACGCCGAGGATCTCCTCCTGCGCCAGTTCCTGGGCATCCTGGACGAGGAGACCGCCCGCGCCGCCGCCCTGTTCGTCCGCGGCGAGCAGCGCGAGGACGGCACCTGGGCCACCTTCCACGGCGGCCCCGGCGACCTCTCCGCCACCGTCGAGGCCTATGTCGCCCTGCGCCTGGCGGGTGACGCCCCCGACGCGCCGCACATGGCGCGGGCCGCCGAGTGGGTCCGCTCCCGGGGCGGCATCGCCGCCTCCCGCGTCTTCACCCGGATCTGGCTGGCGCTCTTCGGGTGGTGGAAGTGGGACGACCTGCCCGAGCTGCCGCCCGAGATCATCTACCTCCCCACCTGGGTGCCGCTCAACATCTACGACTTCGGCTGCTGGGCCCGGCAGACGATCGTGCCGCTCACCATCGTCTCCGCCAAGCGGCCGGTACGCCCCGCCCCCTTCGCGCTGGACGAGCTGCACACCGACCCGCACCTGCCCAACCCGCCGCGTCCCCTGGCACCGGCGGCGAGCTGGGACGGCGCCTTCCAACGCATCGACAGGGCCCTGCACGCCTACCGCAGGTTCGCCCCGCGCCGACTGCGCCGAGCCGCGATGAACACCGCCGCCCGCTGGATCATCGAGCGGCAGGAGAACGACGGCTGCTGGGGCGGCATCCAGCCGCCGGCGGTGTACTCGGTCATCGCCCTGTACCTGCTCGGCTACGACCTCGAACACCCCGTGATGCGCGCGGGGCTGGAGTCGCTGGACCGCTTCGCCGTGTGGCGCGAGGACGGCGCCCGGATGATCGAGGCCTGCCAGTCCCCGGTGTGGGACACCTGCCTGGCCGTCATCGCGCTGGCCGACGCCGGGGTGCCGGCCGACCACCCGCAACTGGTCAAGGCCGCCGACTGGATGCTCGGCGAGCAGATCGTGCGCCCGGGCGACTGGTCGGTGAAGCGTCCCGGACTGCCGCCCGGTGGCTGGGCGTTCGAGTTCCACAACGACAACTACCCCGACATCGACGACACCGCCGAGGTCGTCCTCGCCCTGCGCCGGGTCAGGCACCACGACCCGGAGCGGGTCGAGAAGGCCATCGGCCGCGGGGTCCGCTGGAACCTCGGCATGCAGTCGAAGAACGGCGCCTGGGGCGCGTTCGACGTCGACAACACCAGCGCCTTCCCCAACCGGTTGCCCTTCTGCGACTTCGGCGAGGTCATCGACCCGCCGTCCGCGGACGTCACCGCACACGTGGTCGAGATGCTCGCGGTCGAGGGCCTCACCCACGACCCGCGCACCCGGCGGGGCATCCGGTGGCTGCTGGCCGAACAGGAGGCGGACGGCTCGTGGTTCGGCCGCTGGGGCGTCAACTACGTCTACGGCACCGGCTCCGTCGTCCCCGCCCTGACCGCCGCCGGATTCCCGGTCTCGCACCCCGCGATCCGCCGCGCGGTGACCTGGCTGGAGTCCGTCCAGAACGAGGACGGCGGCTGGGGCGAGGACCTGCGCTCCTACCGGTACGTCCGCGAGTGGAGCGGCCGGGGTGCCTCCACGGCCTCCCAGACCGCCTGGGCGCTGATGGCGCTGCTGGCCGCGGGGGAACGGGAGTCGAACGCCGTGGAACGCGGTATCGCCTGGCTGGCCGCCACCCAGCGCGAGGACGGTTCCTGGGACGAGCCGTACTTCACCGGCACCGGCTTCCCCTGGGACTTCTCCATCAACTACCACCTCTACCGGCAGGTCTTCCCGCTCACCGCCCTCGGCCGGTACGTGCACGGGGACCCCTTCGCCGACCAGCACGGTGGTGCGGTGAACGTCGCCGCACCCGCCGAGCGGCCCGCCGCCGGGACGTCCGCGGCCGGGGTGAAGGGCAGCTGATGAACGCGCAGACCGGCCCGTCCCCGCTGCTGATCGCCTGCGCGCTCGGCATCGAGCACCTCGCCCTGCGCACCGGCGACCGGGGCGGCGCCGACGGGCCGGTCACCGTCCTGCGCACCGGCATGGGACCGAGGGCGGCCGAGCGCTCGGTCACCCGGGTCCTGGCCGAGGACAGGGCGCTCGGCGGTGCCGCCGTGCTGGCCACGGGCTTCTGCGCGGGACTCGCTCCCGGCATGCACCCCGGCGACCTGGTCGTCGCCGAGGAGACCCGGGACCCGCGCTCCACCGTGGCGTGCGTCGGCACCGACCGGCTGGTCAAGGAGCTCAGGCGGGCCTTGCCCCGGCGCACCGTCCACACCGGTCCGCTCACCGGCTCGGACCACGTCGTCCGCGGTCCCGAGCGCGCCGACCTGCTCGCGACCGGCGCGATCGCCGTCGACATGGAATCCGCGGCCACGCTCCTGAGCGCCGTCCGGGCGGGCCCGCGTCCGGTTGCGGCCGTCCGGGTGGTCGTGGACGCTCCAGAACACGAGCTGGTCCGGATCGGCACGGTGCGCGGTGGAATATCAGCTTTCCGTGTTCTCCGATCCGTTCTTCCCGCATTCTTCGAATGGCACCGTTCTTTGCTGCTCCCCCGGAGGTGAGCCCAGATGGCCATGCCGCTGCGTCAGTCCGTCAAGGTCGCTACATACCTGGCCGAACAGAAGATCCGCCGGCGGGACAAGTTCCCGCTCATCGTGGAGCTGGAGCCGCTCTTCGCCTGCAACCTGAAGTGCGAGGGATGCGGCAAGATCCAGCACCCGGCGGGGGTGCTCAAGCAGCGCATGCCGGTCGCGCAGGCCGTCGGAGCGGTGCTCGAATCGGGTGCGCCGATGGTCTCCATCGCCGGTGGCGAGCCCCTGATGCACCCTCAGATCGACGAGATCGTCCGGCAGTTGGTGGCCAAGCGGAAGTACGTCTTCCTCTGCACCAACGCCCTGCTCATGCGTAAGAAGATGGACAGGTTCACCCCCTCGCCCTACTTCGCCTTCGCCGTGCACATCGACGGGCTGCGCGAGCGGCACGACGAGTCCGTGGCCAAGGAGGGCGTGTTCGACGAGGCGGTGGAGGCCATCAAGGAGGCCAAGCGGCGCGGCTTCCGGGTGACCACCAACTCCACCTTCTTCAACACCGACACCCCGCAGACCATCGTCGAGGTCCTCAACTACCTCAACGACGACCTCAAGGTCGACGAGATGATGATCTCGCCCGCCTACGCCTACGAGAAGGCACCCGACCAGGAGCACTTCCTGGGGGTGGAGCAGACCCGCGAGCTGTTCAAGAAGGCCTTCGCCGGCGGCAACCGCGCCCGCTGGCGACTGAACCACTCCCCGCTGTTCCTCGACTTCCTCGAGGGCAAGGTGGACTTCCCGTGCACCGCGTGGGCGATCCCGAACTACTCGCTGTTCGGCTGGCAGCGCCCCTGCTACCTGATGAGCGACGGCTACGTCCCGACCTACCGGGAGCTGGTCGAGGAGACCGACTGGGACAAGTACGGCCGCGGCAAGGACCCGCGCTGCGCCAACTGCATGGCGCACTGCGGCTACGAGCCCACCGCCGTCCTGGCCACGATGGGTTCGCTCAAGGAGTCCCTGCGCGCGATGCGCGAGACCGTCTCCTCGAACCGGGAGTGACGGCGTGACCGCCATCTCCCTGGGCGTCCCCGAGGTGCCGGTCCGGCCGCTCGCCGAGCGACGCGTGTCGCGGCGGATCCAGGTCGGGCCGGTGGCGGTCGGGGGCGGGGCCCCGGTGTCGGTCCAGTCCATGACCACGACCCGTACGTCGGACATCGGTGCGACGTTGCAGCAGATCGCGGAGCTGACGGCGTCGGGCTGTCAGATCGT